>NZ_LMRY01000058.1:0-207721 GCF_001427935.1 Paenibacillus sp. Soil724D2 | reverse complement strand
AAAGAAAAATGAAGTAAAGCCGTTTAAACTCGCAATTTAATAAGTAATCTGTTGCTTTAGTCGACTAGTGTCCAGTATTAGGGGGTTAGACCGAATTTGGTCCTATATAGGCCATTTCGTAACAAATGGGTTCAAAATGTTGTACAAACTGCAACTTCAAGTTGCGAAATAGCCCTTTGGCTTGTGGATTGTTGTAGAAAATGCAACATCGCCTAATCCAAAACATAAAATTTCAAAATTAAAAAAAGCTGTCCCCAAAGGACAGCTCAAACGAAGGCCAATCAGCTAAACAATGAAATTTTGATTTTCGATATTAGTTACATTTGTCCCGGTCGCACCTACAGTACCAGCAGGTGGTGTCTTGGCGCCAAAACCTTTAATCATGCTTTGGATTTTGTCTACCACTTGCGGTGCCGAGTCAATGAGGCGTTCAAGAATATGTGTTTGGTTGTCCAGCGGAACAACCTTCACGCCATTCTTGCCTACGACGAGGAAAGCAATAGGTGTTATAGATACCCCGCCGCCGCTACCGCCGCCGAAAGGAAGAGCAACCTTCGCATTCAGCGCATCGCTTCTACCTACAGTGCCGCCTTCGATTTCAATTTCTGAATCTGTCACGAATTCGCTGCCGCCTGCGGCAAAACCGAAACCTACTTTGGAAATCGGCATGATAACACTACCATGAGGAATTCGTAAACGATACCGTGTATAGCACTAGACCCCTAAAGAAAATTTACGATTACGCTGCCTGTATTATCAAGTGAATCCCGTTCCCATACGACTGAATGAATGATGGACTTGTATGCTCTATTGATATCCTTTGGATCAGCTTCCTTGTCAACGATGTGTAACACCCTTTTGACAGTCTCTAGCATATCCTCGTTACGTGCGTTCTTGGAGTTGTCAGCCTGATTCTGGATCACTTGATACTCGCTTTCCAACTCTGCGATCTGATTTGTGAAGCCCTCTTTCATTGGCATGAACTCATCTCTGGTGTAGTCACCGTCAAGGTATCTGAGGTTCAAGTTGCCCAATCGTTTCTCAATGAGTTTGATCTCGGTCAGCTTGTGTTCAGCCATTTCCAACATGTGTCGGATGTCTTCCAGTTGAACACCGTTTCTGATCGCATCTTCTAATTGAGATACCTTGAGCAGGATGGACTCCTTCACTGCAACAGCTATGTCAACCATTGAACCACCGAGATTATCACAGCGTGTCCCATACAGATCCTTATGTACACAGGACTTCAATAGATCGGACGGTCGGTTCGTTCTCTTCTGGATCTGCATCGTGCTTCCGCACTTGGCACATCTGATCAGACCTGAGAAAGTGTTTGCCCCTGCCCTTGCCGCAGTTGGGATCTCTTTGTCCCGTTGAATGATGTACGTGAGTTTCTCATGTTCTAGCTGAGTCTTGACCGCTTTGTGACAGTTGTTGTACGTGATCCATTCTTCCTTCTTCTTACGTATAATGGCATCTGCCCCGACTAGCTTCCTCTTCTTGCCGACCACGATCTTGCCCAAGTGTACTTCATCTAATAGAAGTCTTCTCACAACAGCGGGTTGCCACAGTTGACCCCGTGGACTTGGAATGCCATCCTTGTTCAGTTCCCATGCGATATCGTCAGCTACGTACCCGCTGAGTGCCATATCGATCATCCGTCTGTATACCGATAGCCTGTGTTCGTCAGAAGGATCTGCCTTACCTATCTCGTTGTTGTACACATACGGGAACGGTGGTGTGCCATTCGACCAGAAGCCCGCTTTCGCTCTCCGTGCCTTACCTTGACGGAAACGACGAGCAATCTGCTTGTACTCAAGTCTCGCTCCCAGACCCTCGATCTCGGCTGTCAGGATGTCGGACTCATCATTGAAGTCGTATGTCTTATACGGTGTCACGAATAAGCATTCTGCTCGAGCCAGTGTCTTCTTGATCCGTGCTTGGTCAGCTTCGTCACCACGACTCATCCTATCTAAGTGGACAGCAACGACTGCATCGAACATTTCCATCGCAACATCTTCAAGCAATTCGATCATCTTGTCACGGGCATCGATCTTATCACCCGTTCCGATCTCGGCATACTCGGTGTAAGACCAACCGTTCTCTTCACAGAGTCCGATCAGTTGCCCACGGTGTTGAGCCAAATCATCAATCTCTTCATCGTTGCTTCCCCGTGATTTCCGTAGGTATAAAGCAACATGTCTAATGTCGTAATCAGAACTTCTTGCCATGGGTGCTACCTCCTGCGGTATCATTTACCGATAACGTGGTATCGTTTATCAACTTCACTACTAATATAACACAGAAAAGGACAAGATGGGAATACCCACCCTGCCCTATTCGTCAACTATTTTTGCTTGGGATATTTGGCTGATATATCCATGATCGTTCTCAGGAATCTTTCACAAGCTGCGGGTGATGGATCGTGTGGAATGGTGACCTTGACCCCGCTTGTGGCAACGAATGTCACAGGTTGGCTCATAGCGCAAACTCCTTCTCTAAGATGTGTTCGATCTTCTCGGCAATGTCAACGAGATCCGTGTCCAGTGAGTACATTTCCTCGTCCGTCATCTCATTCATGACCTCGTACATCAACCGTGTGCGGGATAGTATACCCTTGGCATTCAATTCCAATGCGTGATTCTGGATAAAATTTACGATGCTCATATGTCAAGTCTCCCTTTGATTTCGAATGTAACGTCTTGTATTCCAAAGTCATACGCTTTGTCTCGATTCTCGTACACGATGTCAAAGTGGTTACCCTTGACTGTCCCGCCACGGTCAAGTACTATGCCGTGAATGGTCTCTCCGCTTCCCAAGTGAATGTCAACCAATGTTCCAAACTTGTACTTCTCGTCACTCGCTAAGATACGATAGCCCTTGTAGGTAATCCCCTTGTCCAGATCGTATCCTGCTTCTGTGATACCTGTCTCACCGTTCATAGTGTCTTTACAGTTACAATAGGCTGTTGCCACTCCCACGTTCTTCTTTGGAACAGTGGTGGCACGGGATGTTGTCTCAGTGTGTTCTGGTGTTGCTACAGTGCGTTCTGGTGATGTCTCAGTGGTGGGAATGTGTATGACAGTGACTAACGGTGGTAGTTCGGGTGCTGTGGCAATACCGTGGTAGAGAAGGGAGCAGACCAGTGCCACTCCCAACAAGATGCTACAACGGAAACTGATCAAACTGCGGTCTCTCGAAATGTTTCTTACACTGCCTACACACCGTCAGATACTTGAACTCACCCTCGATACCAATTGACTCACCCTCTGTCACCATCCTGCCGTTAGCGTCCACACGAATGTTATGATCGGACGATGGTTTACCACAGTTGTCACAGTCGCCGTGCATGAACCTGACATAGTCGGCTTCCAACTGTAAATACTCTGACGCGGGGAATTTAACGTCTCTGAAATCCTTGATCAGACCACTCGCTACGACCTGTATGTTCAAGGACTTGCAGTGCCATATTAGAGCTTCTATGAACTCTTTGGAGAAGAACTGAACCTCGTCTATGAACAGGTAATCAACCCCTTTGAGCGAACTCAGCACCCACCAGATATCGTGTAGGTCAGTATCGTCAATCAAGTTGGCAGGATACGTGTCCGCTGTTGCCCGTGATCTGACATGGTCTCCATCCCGCGTGTCCAGTGATGGCTTGATGATCAGAGCCTTTCCCGTGGCTTTCTTGATCTCTTGAATCAACTCATACGATTTACCCGACCTCATTGTGCCTGTAAAGAACTTGATCATTGTGCTTCCTCCATTTGCTGTAGTAGCAGCTTGACTTCATGTTCCAGTTCGGCTTCTGTACCGATGTTGTAGATGGTGTAGTCACGGTTAATCATCCAGATTTGTTCCTCAGATGGGTTGACGTACATGAACTCGCTGTCCTCTGCTGCTCTTGCTTTTCTGTCTTCTTCATGGGCATGGACATACACGATTGTGAATCCGTTAGCCTTACACCATGCTGCTTCGTTCGGTTGTCGTAGGTCTGTGATGATGAAATTGCCATTGTTTTCGGACAGGTATTGCAGCAGCTTGTACCGATTCTCCAACTTCCTGACCCAGACGTTTTCATCGAATGATCGCATTGCTTCACCAAATCGTTCATACCCTTTTCTCGGTTTGGGCAGGAATGGAATGAGTGGGAACGTCTCGTGGTACATCATTTTCAACGCTGTGCCGAATGCCAGTGGATTGATTTTTGACACCTTGCGTCCGATCAACTCAGCAACCGTGTCCTTACCCGATCTTGCGTAACCCATCAAAGCTATTTTCATTGTTCGTCCTCCTCGTTTTTGCATTACATAGATCTAATCCCAAACGGTGATCCATTTTCACAACGAGGACAAAAAAAAGATCCCCCACGCAATGTGAGGGACAATTCAAGGAGTTTAAAAGGTTACGAACTAAAGTACTCGTCTTGCGGTAACATAAGTGCGGGAATAGACAGAGCCACTGAACTTGGTGATCGTAACTCCAATGCCTTTCTTGTACGTGTGCAGCAACTGGTCATTCCCGATGTAGATCGAGATATGGTTGATCACTCCGTCCTTGTTCGTGTCAGTGAAGACCAAGTCTCCTGCACGTAACTCAGAACGGGGAACGTACTGTCCTGCTTTGGCAATGTTCTTGCTACCATATGGCAGCTTGATACCAAAGTGTCCATAGACGAAGCGTATATAGCCAGAGCAGTCAGCTTGGATCAATTGACCGTCCACGATCTTGGTAGCATTGAACGCATAGGGTAATCCCATGTACTGCTTGCCATAAGAGACAATCTCGTCAGATGATGCAGCTTGAGCCACTCCTGCAAACGCAAGGGACATCACTAGCATCAATAGGATAAATAACTTTTTCATTTTTTTCACCCCCTTTCAATGAAGTCTTCCATGATGATTTTGTAACATTCGAGACATACCGTGTAGGTAGCGAGGTCAACACAGATTTCCCATGTCAAAACCTCGCCACATGACTTGCAGATACCGACAATGTCATTACTTGAGTTGATAGACTTTTGCAGTCTTACCCGCAACGAACTTGACACCTACTACCAACCCCAATTCGATCTCAAGAGTCTCACGCAGGATCTTCTTGGACTGTACATTGACACCGTTCTCTTCTGCCCAGATCTCGTACTGATCGTAAACCTCTGGTGGTCTCAGACCAATGAAGTCCTCTGGCTTGTGGTCACGGACGAAGATGAGCGTTCCATTGTTCTCTTCGTGGTAAGCGAAGTTATAAGCAGCTACCTTCTCGGACTCAGTGAATCCTGCATTCTCGTACAGATCGTAGTAAGCATCGACCATCAGCTTGACCCAATATTCCAACGCATCCTCGGTGGTCAGCTTGGTAATGAAACGTGGATCTTTCTTGGCGATTGTCCCGAACATTGGACACCAGATGACACGTCTCTTGTAACTTTCGCCCTTCTCAAATGACTTGAGCAGATGGTTACTGGCGAAGATCAATGATGTGGTCACGACAACCTCTTTGGACTGCTTGTACAGTTCACGGGAAGAGATGTAGTCACATGTGCTGATGTTCTTGAGGGCTTTCATTTGCTTCTCATTGATTGCCTTGTCCTCGATGTCATCACCTAGGTTTGCGAGTTTACCTTGCAGGGATGTGAAGTACTGTTCCTTCGTCATCTCTTCTGGTGAAAGTGAACTACAATTCTCACGACCAAGGATGCGTCTCATGATTGTCAGCATCGTGCCCTTGCCGTTACCACCGTTACCCACGAACACGAAGAACTTTGCCAGTTGACGTTTGAACTCAGGACTGACGATCAAAGTGTGTGCCATCGTCTCAAGGATTAGCTTGCGGTATGTAGCGTCACCGTCTGTCAGGAAATCGAGATAGTCATCAACAGCTTGTACAGCGGGAGCATCCTCGTTATATTCCAAGTCAATGTAGAACGGTGTGAACTCAGTTGATTCGACTTCGATCCAACGACCATCTCTCAAAATGCCATTCTTGAACTTGATGTCAAAGCCTGTCGCGGGTTCGCGTACATTCTCGATGTGGTACTCCATCTGATTTATTACTTCATCTATATAGCGAATTTTCTGACCTTGTAAATGCTTGGCAACAACCGTTGTGAAGTCATCCCCAGATACATACCGTTTGCCATCGTAGTTGTACAAGCGATTGGAGTATTTGACAACCTTCAGCTTGTTCTTGAGTTGTACCGATACTTCATACTCGTTGTCCTTCTCTGCACGGATCTGTTCCTCGCGGCAGACCGTTGTGAACTCTTCTGTATCCATTGGATTAGCGAACACGTAGTTGTTGATGAAGCTGAGACACTTCTTCCAGTTCTGGACTGCCATGATCTTGAATTTGTGGGCATATAGCTTCTGGTTACGACCATCGCCGCTGTCCAATCCTTCAAGGGACTCTAGCTTCGTTCTACTATAGAGGAAGTCAGGTAGTTCTTGACGGTTACCCATGTTATCGATCTGGCGAAGTATTCCACCACGTTTGATCGTGATTGCCTTGGTATTGCTGATATGTTTGTATTCGCAGTCAAATCCTAGTGGGTTCACATTGCGTGTGCCGCGGAAACCTTTTGGCTTCTGGAAGTACAAGTGCGCTCCACGATCTGTCCATACGATCTGAGTTGTAATGTCAAAAGCTTGGATCATCTTTTCAATTGCTGTCTTAGGAAGGGAATCGATGTCAACGATCAGGTCATCGTTAGTCAGGCAGTAGCCCGCGTCTCTGAAAGATTCGTGCATTGGGGATTTGTCAGCGATCACGGAAGCAAATTTCTGGTCTGGTTTAAATTCTACGTACATAGTTGGTTACCACCTTCGAGTCGATTTGTGCCTTACATAGATCTAATCCCAGATACCCTTCCGTTTTCACAATCGGCTGAAAAATTTTTATGAAGCTTTTTTGAATTGGGCAAAAACCGTTTGAAACGAGACGAAAAAAAGACCACCCTATTTAGATGGTCTGACCTTCTCTCCTTCGATTTCTATCTTGAACCCGCCCACAACCAACCTCACTGTGGTGGTCTCTATGAATACCATGTGTCCATGACTTTCTCCCGATCTATTAACCTCGGTGATATCGTAAGCACCTGTTCGCAATCCATCCACAATCTTGGCAACAACATTGTCCTCTAATCTAACTGTTTGTTTAATCATTTGTCTCATTCTCCTCCATCCATTGAATTAGTGTTGGTTTGATCTTGCAAGCATCGGTCACGGTATTGACCATTTTGTAGTGCAGACATGACCCGCAGTTCTCGCTTTCGTCCCATGCTTTGGGATGGCTTTCAAATAGTGGGCAAACTCGCTTGGCTATCATTCGTACCACTCATCCCCTTTTTTCCATTCCCTTACCGATTCATGTTGTGCAAATCCCCCACACTCAGGACATTCCTCCCAAGTGACGAACAAACTATCCACCCATTTGTTACCGCAGTTTGAGCAAATCCAAGGAAGTATCTTTTTCATTTCTTCTTCTCCTTTTCAAAATAGTCCAACATCAAGTAAATGGGGAGTCCACCGAAGACAACTCCCACTACCAAAGCTACAAATAGTCCTGCTATCATTTGGACAACCTCCTCTCAGCTTCTGCCATGATCCAGTCATCAACGGGAATGTCGTAGCCAGTCGATGGGTCAAAGTTGTCGAAGTACTCTTGATAGACACCGACAATCTCTGGGTATTGCTTGTGTAGTGCAGCCAGTTGCTTTGCCCGTGCATTGAACAAGTTGTCAGAGATCAACGACTTGTCCAGATGATAGTACAGGTATGAATTGATTAGGAATGACTTACGCAAGCTGTTGATGAGGTATGTGTTGCACCGATCTTTCAAGCAGTTGGCAGTGTGGACATTGAACTTGGCAGCACAGTAGCAGCTTACATCCATTTCTCCAACCTCTTTTCCACAACTTGCACATAGTGATTCAAGTCTACGATCCGTTCAAAGCGTTCAAGCTTGGAGACATCGTCGTTCCAGACGAACATCTTCTCAGGACTGTCAGGGAACGATACAAGCCCATCGTCTTCTCTCTTTTTGTAGAGTCTGACTTCACCCTTGCGAGTAGGGAAGATTCGATTGACCTTCTGATACTTCTTGCCCGTGTCATCAAACGTGCCCTTGTACGTGTGACCCGCTTGGAGTACGTACATGTATAATTGTGGCTTATCAAGATTCTCAATCAGCGTATCTATCACTGAGTGACCGTAAACGACTTTGTTGACCAAGCAGATGTCAAGGATTCTCGCACTGTTGTTCTTGAAGAATGCGTCATAAGCGTAACGGGATGTGTCCCCGCCTTTGCATTTGATCTTGCCATCCTCTGACACACCGATGTAGTTATTGACATCACGTTGAACCAGTAGCTTGAAAGTATCGGCTTCCAGTTTCATGTTGAAGTCCTCTTCCCATTGCTCCCAGATCCCTTTGTAGTCACCGAATGGAATGAACGCAACACCGTCGGTATTCAGTTGAACAATCTTAGCAACCTTGGACAATCGCTTGCCCAGTTCGTACAGTGCGATCTGACCGAACACACAGACGGACAATGCCGCTTTAGGATTGAACAAGGGGCTGTACTGATTTTTTAAAAGCCCATAAACGCTGTTGAGTATAAGCTTCAAAGCATCTGACTTCACCTTATCTTTGTGCTTGATGGCAATCCGTTCTTCCAAGATGGCTTTGTACTTCTCGGTAGCCTTACCCAGTGCATTGATGTTGAGAATGATGTTCGGATACATGGAAGCTACGTCAAGCAGAACCACGTTCTCGAATCGTTTCTCAGTCTTGTGAACACTATGTAGCCCGCCGAATCCAAACTCGATGTCGTTGTCGAACTCAGTGATGGTCACCTTGCCCTTGTCATCTTTGCTGTTGAGCCACAGGTCACGTACCTCGGAAGGGACTAGGTCGAGCATCGATAGGTCGGAGAAGTCATCAGCATTCAGTCGGATCTGGCTCCACTTCTGCAAGGTCAAGTTACCAAGCAATGCATTCGCGGAAAGAGTTGTCGTGTTCCAACGCTGCCCTTGTCCGTTCATTTCAACAAGACTTGCCTTTGGTTGGAAGTAACTGTTCACTCGCATCTTGTATACGTCAATGGTTCGGTCAATATCGTAACTACAATAACTGATGACCTCTTCGTACTCCTCGTCAGTCAATGGAGTCGGGTGATTGAAGTCGATTGGAGTTTCGAAAATGTTTTTAGACATGTTCGCTGAAATTTTTTTCAGACTGGGAAACCCGACATCGATCTGCTGAAAGCAGTCTAGGGAATTGAAACCCTTTTGCGGGTACTGCTTTGCTCCACCGATGATCAGATCATTCAGTTCTTTTAACTGGTGTGCTTTCCACCCCTTCATCATTGCGTTCAGCATGTGGTCATCGTACCAGTAGTTATTGAACCCAACGACTGTGCGGGATCCAACGAAAGCACGTAACCCTTCGAAGCCGTCATCGTCCTTGAAGATTGCGAGAAAGTTCTTGTCAATATCTTTAAACACTACAAAAGCGTTGTGTGGGTAGCACTCGATGTCGTAAAATAATAGGTCTTGATTTTCCATGTAGGTCACTCCTTATGTTTGGCTTACATAGATCTAATCCCAGAAACCAATCCATTTTCACAACGACCACAAAAAGAAAAAACCCCACCTATTTGGCAGGGTTCACAACGTCATCGAACAGGTACTCTGGGACACCATTGTCAATGATAGCTTCGTGCATGAGTCGGGCAAGATGTTGGACATCCTTCTGAGCGTGTCCTGCCAGTCGAAGGGACAAGAACTGTCTCCAACATCGGACATTCCCTGTCATAATGATTTCAGTCTTGGTCGAGTTCGGGAGAACAGAACGGGCGACTTCGGGCTTACAACCTTCTTCAATCATTGCAAAGTAATGGTGTTCAGCTTGTCTCATAGCTGACTGCCATACTGGAAAACCCTTGGTCAGTCCATGTGGTTTGATGACTGTGATCTGAGATCCGAACTTGTTCTTGGCGTAGGAACAGTACCGTTGGCTCTCTACAGAGAACGAGAAGTGACGATGTCTAGTAATTTGTGCAAGCATTGCGCGATCAGTAACCACACGTAAAGTAATACTTCCGTGTTCCACAACAGAATCGTGGTGATGTTGTTTGACAATCTGGTTAAAAAGTTTTTCATCCGTACCTTCCCCTATCTTGTCCTCAGACTTGTAACAGTTCCTTGCACCCAGTTCGATCACTTGCCCGATGTTAGGGGTGGCTGCTATAAACTCTACTGATGGTTCGATGATTTTCATAAGTCCTCCTATTTGTCATTACAGTGGGAACGCAACGGCTCACTCTCTTCCAACTGTTCAATGTCGTGGTTCAATCGTTTTAACACAGCCTTCAAACTATCCTCATCTGAGATATCTGCAATGTCCCAGTACAGGTCTTTCAGTAGTTCAATGAAGTTCTCTTTTGTCATAACGTCCTCCTAAAAAGAAGAGGGGAGTGACCCCCTCGATTAACCGATTGAACAAGCTTGCATCCCGCAGTCGTTACATTGTGGGCAATTCTCTACCATGGTGAACTTCTTGGATCCACATGACTCACATACCCAATCGTCATACTTGCCTTTGACCTTGATCGTCTTCGGCTCAGTGTCGGACAGCGTGGTCACATCGATCTCTTGGGCTTCTGGTGCTTCGTTCTCAGTGTCAATGTTGGACAGGATTTGCTCATCCCGTGAACCATCGCGGTAGATCGTTGTTCCCTTCAATCCCATGCGGTGTGCAAGGAAGTAAACTTCGGCAACATCTTCCTCTGTGTAGCTTGCAGGACAGTTAACCGTCTTGGAGATTGATGTATCGATGTACTTCTGCAGGACAGCTTGCATCGCAATGTGATCAGCAGGACTCAAGTCCATTGCACCTACGTACCAGTTCGGAAGTTCTCTGTCAGGGAACTGTTCCATGTAGGCTGCTGCGACACCCGCATATTGGATCGTGTTACCGATACGTGACATACGGTGATACTTCATCGCGAAATGTGGCTCACAACCAGTGGACACTGAACCCGCAGGATCAAGAAGACTTGGAGTGATTGAACCCGTTGTACCAGTTGGTGCGATTGTCATGCTAGTGCCGTTACGGATACCATATTCTTCGATTGCGTACTGGATGTAGTCAGGAAGAGTCTTGAAGAAACCACCTTGCATGTACTTCTCTTTGTCATAGAATGGGAAGCTACCTTTCTCGATTGCCAGTTCAACGGAAGCCATGTAGCCAATGTTGCGTTGGAATTCGATCAGCTTCTCAACAAGATCAATGGACTCTTTGCTACCATAAGGAAGTCTCATGGCAATCAACAGATCAGCTAGACCTAGGAGACCAAGACCAACTCGACGTTCACCTTGTTGCCATTCTTTAAGGTCAGGTTCAAAGTAGTGTGTAGCATCGATCACGTTATCAAGGAAGCGTTGGGCAATAATGATAGTTCTTTGGAATTTGTCCCAGTCAATCTCGTAGACCGTACCGTGTTCATCTTTGCCAACAGCTTTGATCATGTGACCCCAGTTAACTGCTCCCAAGTTGCACGTAGATTTGTCGAGCAAAGGCTGCTCACCACATGGATTTGTTGTCTTGATGATCCCCAGATACCAGAGAGGGTGCATACGGTTCACTTCATCAATGAAGATAATTCCCGGCTCTGCTGACAACCAATTACACTTGACAAGCTTGTTCCACATGTCAACGGCTCTGACCGTGCTGTGTACGACCACTGGATACCCTTTGTCTCTCCAAGGCTGAAGGTCACCGTTCCACTCGCTGTTGTAAGCAGGGTGGCTTGTGTCAGGGAATACCAAGTCCCAGAGAAGATCGTTGTCAACTGCATGCATGAAATCATCCGAGATCAGAACCGAACTGTTGTTACCTTCCATGAATCCCGCTTGCGTCTTAGCACCGATGAAGTCTTGACCGTAGTCTGGATCGTTACGATCGTTCGTGTAGTAAACGTCAGGATGCCAGTCATGTATTGTCAACATTTGTGCCCCACGTCTGTTCCCTTGGTTGACCCAACTCGTAAGTGATGAGAACATGTTGCCAGTGTATACCGACCCTGCTGATTCACCTTTCGTAGTTGACAGGCGACCAAAGCGTGGTCTCAAAGTTGAAAGGCATGTTCCATTACCACCACCGTGTGCCATGATATTTGAAAGGCGACTCATATGATTGAAGATTGCATCCCGTGAATCGCTACCCTTGTGAGGTGCTACAGGTGATGGGTTGATCGTTGTTACATAGCAGTTGAACAGTGTGACCAGTGCATCGTCCCCTGCTCCTGCAAGGATTCGTCCAGATGGTACAAAGTCAAAGGTTGAGATGATGCTGTGGAAATCTCCTGCGACCTTCGTGCGTACTTCTTCTTTCTCAACAGAAGCAACGAAGTTAGCAACCCGCTGTGCCGTTTCTGAGTACTCGTTCTCGAGCAGGATATCGACCAGTTCAATACGTTGTGTGAATGTCGTTCCCGCATCCATACCAGAGGTCAAGGTCATCTCGATCTGATTGCCATTTATGTTAGTCACCGTTGCAGTCTCGCGGACAGGGTACTTACCGTCTTTGACCAAGGTGATTACGTTCGAACCAATTTTTAACTCAGCGAGTTTGTTCTTCGCTTTCCGTGCGTACCGTGTTTGGTACAACTTTCTGTGGAATCCTGTAAGTATTGTTGTCATTGTGTTACCTCCATGTTGTTTGTGTTAGAGGGGATTGGCTACCCCTCTCATGTATCTAATCCCCGATGGTGAATCATTTTCACAATCAGTTGATAAAATCTTTTAACCTGTTCTGAACTGCAAGGTTCATAGAGATCTCAGAAAGGGCAGCTTCAGCGTGTTTGTTAAGTTCAGCCACCTTGTTCTGTGCGTCAGCGACCAAAGCACTCAGGTCTTGATTGGCTGCGTCCAGTTGGGCATGAGCAGTCTTGAACAGGGTCAAAGCAGAATCACCTTTTACTCGTGCTGACTGTAGCTGTTCAGCGTGTGTCAATGGACGTTTGATTTTGAATGGGTTAGTTTTGAATAGTTTCATTGGGTAGTTCCTCCTTGTATAGTTCGAGTGTGAAGCATCGATTGATCAAGCCGTTCAGTTCGGATTGTGAATAGTGAGAACCTTGTCCATCTGAGGTTCGCTCAATGTAAATGGTGGTGGCATAACTCCCGCGACCATAGTTGGTTGTGTTCTGGATGGTCATGCTCATGTCCAGTACGTCCCCTACCTTGACATCTTGGAACAATCGTGATTTCGTCTTCTTGTGTATTGCCTTGACAATGAATTTGTTAGTTAGTTGCATAGTGATCCTCCTCAAAATGGGTATAAAAAAGAGGGGCTGCTACACCCCTCGCTTGATTAATTTGAAATTACAGCCAAGAGCAGCACAACCACCACGATGACTCCGATCACTGTGAAGATGACCATGTTATTTCACCTTCTTCTTAGGGAACGGCTTGATCTCGATATAGATAGCGTTACTGCCACCCATCTTCTTGACCTCAAACATTACCGTCTTACCAACCAACGACTCCCCATCCTCGGCTTTGACACCAAACTTCTCTTCGAACTTGGCAATCTGCTTCGGCTTCTTCAAAGGATCGATGAAGTACACATCCCCAACCTTCTTGCTGAACCCCATATTACTGCGGTACGTTAGACCTTCGTACTCAACAAAGATTCGGATTCCTTCGTCTTCAAGAGCGACTTCAACGATCTCACCAGAGAGGATCTGTCCTACATCATCAGCAGTGAACTTTGCAATGTCACGTTGAGTCGATTCTGTCAGCGAGTTGAACTTCTCGTAACAATAGATGTCCTTCTTCACCCCCACGGCTTGCTCCATAGCGTCAAAGCTTAGACCGAAGTGTTCCTGTAGTGCAGCTTCAACCTTTACAGCTTTCTCATCGTCAGCAACGAACTTCTGCGTGTCTTTGTCGAACACTTTCTTATTGAAGTTAACCTCACGAATCTCTCCTGCAGCGACATCCAAGAAAGTCAATGTTACCTTAGCATCGTTGTATCCTACTTCTACCAATTCAAGCTGTTCTAATTTTGTCATTTTAATATTCTCCTCTGTGCCACTCTGGGCGATTAGTTTTTGGTTTATTCGAAAGTGATTGTGATGTTTTCTTTAGTGATGTTTGTACGTATTAACGACAAGTGGACTGTACCACCAGTTAACCGCATGTCATTGAGATTCAGAGCCTTGTCATTCTCAAGTATCAAATAGTAGTCACCAGAATTAGCACCTATGACGATATCACCCTCTGCTATTGGTCTCTCTTTTGGTGCTTTCGGCATGTTGTTAACGATTTTCATATTCGCTCTCCTCTGTGCCACTCTGGGCGATTAGTTTTGTTTGTACGGGATACGGTTCATCTTCAAAAATAAATGTACTTGTGGAAGTTCGCTCTCAGGAACTGAGATTGCAACCCACTCGTTTTTAGGTGTGTCCACCATAGGCTCGACCTTCTTAGGCATAGACCCAATGAAGTCAAGTGTGTCAGCGTAGTGCTTGAGATCGCCATCTTGTTCCAACAGCATTTCAAACTCTCGACTGACTTGTTCAAAAAACTGAGCCATTGCTGTCTCGACCTTGTTCAACACCGTAGTCTTGTTTAGGTGAGATGGATTGATGAAGTGTGATGGTGTCAGGAAGAATAACCGCGGGTACTTGTCCAACCTCTTATGGAAGATGTTCTCAATGACCTTGCGTTTCTCTTCACGTTCCAACTCTTCCAAGGCTCTTACCTTACCTCGTAGTTCGTTATCACTCTCCTTGACCACTCCTGTGATCGTTTTGATTTTTGCTTCGAATGCCATGTAGGGTTCGAGCAGTTCCTTCTTGATTCGGATACGTTCTGCTTCCAATGCGTCAACTCGCTTGTTCACTTCTGCCAGAAGCTTCTTCGTACCCTTGATAGATTCTTCATCTACCTCGACAGTGCGGATCAGTTCAGCTAGGTGAGTGGCTTGTTCAAGCATCTCTTCATAGTTGTAGAAGTTCACTTGCCCAACTTGACAATCTAGGAACGGTTGCTTTACTACCAGTTCGCTCATGTTTCACCACCTTGTTGTGCTTCGTGCCTTACACTTATCTAATCCCAAAATAACTGGATCTTTCACAACAAGGGGTGAAAGTTTTTAATAGAATCTCGATGACATGTGCAACTCTGTTAACGTGCTGTCAGACGATCTCCTATTTAGATAGAAGAACAGCTTACATTTTTGCGTACTCAGATGTCGCTTTGCCCCCGCATATACGTTGTAGCCAAATCTAGTATCGAACTTCATACCATCGATCTTCTTCTCATCGTGGTTGGATTCAATAAAGAAATGGTCATACGTTTGGACAGGTGCGTTCCTAAGATCGGCAGTGTCTGTCACATAGATGATAGATTCACCTTCAGCATTGACCCATGTATACCCGTAGGTAAGTACATCGTGGATTGCTTTGAACGGTGTGAAATCAATACCATCGTCCTCAAATGGGACACCCTCATTAATGCAGTTGATCGGATACTCACTGAACACCTGACACACTTCGTAGTTGCCAAAGATCTTTATATGAGGAAACAAGATTACGATGTTCTTCAAAGTAGATTCCTTGATGTGGTCAGAGTGTATATGTGTTAGCAGCAGCGTGGACACCGAATAAAGATGCTCTTTGATTTTTGCAAACGGCACTCCGCAGTCGATCATGACGTTATCGATGATGACACAGTTGCCTTTCGATCCTGTTGATATAATTTTGTGATCCAATAGATTCACCCCCTCGGTAATCTAATCCCAAGAAAAGTGGATGAATCACATATAGATGAAGCGATTTATTCAGAGCAGTCCATTACCTTTTTCGAAAGGTAAGCAAAATGTTTAGGTAAGTCCGCAAACCCTTACCCCGCCTACGTTTCAGAGAACCTTCCCAAATTACCCGATTCCGACCCAAAGAATCTCCCCTCTGTCTCTCTACCGTTTCAGCGTTCTCTTAATATATATACTTTTAAAAAAAAGAGTAAGAAAGGTAATAGAGTAAGAACCCTTACTGGGCAAGGCTTTGATCCATTACCTTTTGCTTACCTTATTTTTGAAAAGGTAAGGTTTGTCCAAATTGTGGACACCAATTGTCGGAATTGCGCAACTTCTTTGCCATATATTGACCTATATCTAGCGTTTTATGACAAAGACTTTGCTATATCTGCTGTTCGCATTTCCAATTATGACCAACTGGTAACAATCGCACAACCATGCGGTTTGTAAGCTTTATACATCACCTAAAACATGGGAACGCAGGAATAAGAAACCAGTATACAGCAAAGTCTTTTGCATGGTATCCTTTGTTATCGGGTTGAACCATTTTGTACCAATGTTCGACACGAAATACATATATACATAGGGAGCAAAATTATCATGACTAACTCTACTTATAACAGCAAAACATTTGACGCAAAGGTTCTTAACTTAGACACAAAGTCTTGCAACCTTGACGCAACATCCCTTTCCTCTGCCATCAACAGCAAAACATTTGACGCAAAGGTTCTTAACTTAGACACAAAGTCTTGCAACCCTGACACAAAAGTTCTTTCCACTGACGAATTGGTTGCAGCAATCATGTCCGAATGCAAGGCAGCTACCAAACGTGCTGCTCGTAAGTATGGCGCGGGTAACATGGAAGACCTTGAAGGGTTCTTGATCGCTAACACTTGGAGAATCGTTTCAGCGAAGGAAGAGAAGTTCCACACTATGTGTTTCATCAGACGTGTGATCAAGCAACGTACCATGAACCACATTGCCCGTGATGTTATGCCGAACCAGACCCTAGGCTTCACAGTTAATGAAGATGGATCTACATACGAAGAAACAATCCCTGACCGCGCTGACATGGAACTGTCAAACACTTTGACAGACTTCCAAGCGTCTTTGTCTGCCCAACAACGCAAAATACTTGACCTAGTAACGCAAGGTTATGGTAACAATGAAATTTGCGATATGGTAGGCTGCAGCATAAACACACCGAAAAATACTATGAAGAAGATAAAAGAGTTAGCCATCCAATTTGGTTTGTAAGCCATTGTGAATCATCCACTCTTTCTGGGATTAGATAAGTAGAAAGACATAATCCCAGAGAGGAGCAGGATGAGGTGGTAAATCAAACAGATAAGGAGTGGAATGCTCAGTATGATTTCAGTTACATCACAGATAGTTATTTCCGCGAGAAGTTGGAAAGTGGCTTGATCAGATACGCACCAGAGGATTGGACAGAGATGACTCCAATCGAAGAAAACGAATTGAGATAGGAGGTTGCCCATGATTGTATTCACGGTTATCGGAATCATCACAGTAGTGGTATTGGCAGTAGTAGCGTTTGTAAATTTAATCGCAGATTAGGAGGAAACGACATGTTAAACATTTTATTCGCACTGTTGGCAGGGTTCTTATTAGGTCTAGTAGGACTGGACACATTGTTCGACAACGCATTGGGCTTCACGACTCAACAGTATTACCTTGTATGGTTCTTGTTGGGAGCAGCAGTTTGGCTAGTAAATCTAATTAAAAAATAGGAGGAAACAATATGAAATTCGAAATGGCATTAGGTATGTATTCATGTGCAGAAGCAATTGCAGCTTTCTATAATGCTCTGATCGAGAACGGTGTTCCAGAGGATGTTGCGTTGGAGTTAACTCTTGCGGTACTTGAGAACGCATTGAACGGAGCGGTACAACGATGAAACTTCTATTAGAAAGGTTCATGATCCTTGCCTACACCCTGCACGTAACTGGTATCGATATTGATATCGATGAAGCAGGACTTACTGTTGAACAGTTCGCGGTAATCGACGCACACTTTAGGGATGCCATTGAAGGTAAAGACCTCGAAGAAATGAAAGCAGAACTGGTCGAACTTGTGAAAGTCCTGTCCCAGATCGAGCCAAAGGAAGTTGAAGAAGAGGAGGATCCAGATGCTACTCCGTGATGGATCAAGACTCGGTCAAGCTTTCGTGATCTTGGCAATCCTGCCCAAGGGTGTTGTCAATCCGATGACACCGAACACCCAACAGTCAATCACGATCCACAACACTGGTAACCCAGAAGCTACAGCCAAGGGTCACATCGGTGCTATCACTCAGAACAACAATGGCACAGGTCGGGAAGCATCTTGGCATTTCACGGTAGATGATCGCTACATTGTGCAACACATTGACACAGCCTTTGAAACGTGGAACACACTCGCGGGCAAGGCGGGTAACGCTACGACCATTGCTATCGAGATATGTGAGTTCGCTGATCCTGTCCGTCAGGCACTGGCTGAAGACAATGCAGCTGCTCTGGTCAAGTACTTGATCGCCAAGGGAATCCCGAACGTGGTCAAGCAGCACCATGATTGGTCAGGCAAAGATTGTCCACACACGATCCGCGCTCGTCCCAATGGATGGCAAGACTTCTTAAACAAAGTGAACGAGGAGGAAGGCGAAATGAAACTCAGTGTGCAAGAGGTTGACTACATCTTGTCCGTACTGGGCAAGTACTGGCACGACATGGACGGCAGCAAGGAAATCCAAGACTACACCCACTTCGTTGCTAACAGAGTGCGCGAAGAGTCAGGAAGACCGAAGCAATAAACCCTCTGTCAGATGCCCTCAGATCGATCAAAATATTATGAGTGAACCACTTGCCCACGTTGATCGATTTAAACGCAAACAAAAAAAGACCCCTTTCCTATTATGGATCGGGGTCTTTTTTTTTATTCTGTTAGCTTTCAATCCATGAACCATTGACGTAAGCACCCATCTTGATTGCTTTCCAAGTCGATGATCCAACGTCATATTTCCTGACAACAGCGGGCTTCCAGATACCACCGTCATAGGCTCGAACGATCTTACTTGCTACTAGACCGACCTCGTTACCTACAGCGTAGTTCTGAGCAACTTCTGCGTCAGATAGTGCGCGGTTGTAGATACGGACAGCGACAATGATTCCTTTGAATCCCGCTACATATCCGTTACCAATGAGTAGGTCTCCTGTAGTCGTTCTTGCTGTTGGCTTGGTATCTGCGATAGAAGAATAGGGTATTCCGTTTTTCACCCATCCTGCCGTAGTTGCTGCTAGATTCCTTCTGAATGTACCCGTGGTCAGGGTAGCTGCATTCACTCCCGCCATCCCGTGTACATTGTAGAGTGTAGCTGTTGTCCCCCAGTAAGCATTAAGTCCCCCCGTGGTCTCCCAAACTAGGGAATATTCACCGTTATAGTTCTTGTGCAGTAGGCTTGTACGGGGAGCCAATGTGTCACTTGAGAAAATTACTTCAATGGTGATATTGTTTGTGATTTGTAGAAGTGGATCATTCAGTACGGTGACTTTCGTTCCTGACAATCCATCAAAGTACATGCCGTTTGCCTGTAAAACAGCACCCGCGATAGCACCGTTCAGTTTGCCGACATTTGCAGGGGCGATGTTATTCCACGTAGCACCGTTGACACCTTGCTTATAGTGGTAATAGGCGACTAATCCATCAGTTACAATTCCCATCAGTTCGTGTCAAACCAAATCTTAGTAGTATCTGTCGGAGCGGTTGTGCCTACGTGAAAATAGCTAGAAGCAGGAGTTCCCGCGACACCTTGAATACCCTGTGTCCCTTGAGTACCCTGTGTCCCTTGAATGCCTTGGTCACCTTTATCACCTTTGAGACCTTGAATGCCTTGGTCACCTTTGATCCCCTGACTTCCCGTAGCCCCAGTAGCACCTTGAATACCTTGTGTCCCAGTTGCTCCAGTCAAACCAATATCGCCTTGGTCACCCTTGTCGCCCTTCTCGCCTTGGATACCTTGAATCCCTTGAATACCTTGTTCGCCCTGTTCGCCTTGGTCACCCTTGTCGCCCTTGCCACCCCCGCCGCCAACATTTACAGTACCTCCTATAGCAATCGTTATAGGCATATGCTTGGTGACGTTCACTTCAATGGGATGGACTTCTTTGGAGATTTTTACAGTGATCTCGCTGTGGCTCATTGTGTCACACCCTTTGTCACAGGAATGGTAATCGTGTCAGACGTTGCGACCACTCCACCGAAAGTTCTCCGAATGTCCATGAAAGCATTGCCTATGTCCCATTCTTCTGTGTCAAGAATCGTGAAAGTGAATTGACCCTCGTTGGACGTTGGTTCGATCACGAAATCTCCCAGAAGGATTCCCGTGCTGCTACGGACTTGGGACTTCAATTCAGAAGCCTGTACGGATGTGTCGAGGTTCACGGTCAATACCAGTGTGTCGCCTTGTTTCAATGGGTTAATGTTCATTTTATTTTCCTCCTAAGATGTCATCGAATCTAAGAAAAAACCCCCACCGTTTATGGCAGGGGACTGTCAATTATTCTACGTGACTTTCTGGATCACTGATTACACCCAAACCAACAAGGATGGACAGCACCGTGTTGAAAATAACTTCAGCTTGGTGTGACGCGGATACATCAATTACACCAGTATTGGTTAAGATAAGGATAACTCCTGCGAACAGCGACAATAGGACTTTCTTATTCTGCAATCGAACGATTAGCTTTTGCATCATATTTGGACAACTCCCCTTCTAAGTGGATTACCTTCTCAAGCAACTGAAGGTTAATGGTAGTCAATCGAGCTACCTCTTGTTGAAGCAATGTGATCTTCTTCTCTTGGGCTTCCATAAGGGCAGTGATCTTGCCTTCGTAGAACATGTCCCGACTTGTGTGCTGCTTGCCCCGTGCAATTAAAAAAGTCACCACAGATGCAGTGACTGTACTGATGATTCCAAGGTACACTTCCAAGACTATCCCCTCCCAGTAGATGGTTTGATTAAGCCGATACAGGTGTGAGTAACATTGTCGCGTCAAACTCTGCTTGCGTGATGTAGTTGGATGCCAGTGCGTTGGTGATTTGATCCACGGTCATAAGGTCACGGGCATTCTGCATTACAGCGTCTACGTAGTCAGGTCTCACATCTGGTACAGCAGCACCCTTGTTGTTGTGCAGTTCATACGTACCATACAGATAAACATTTCTTGCGTAAGTTCTTACTAACGTGATGTTTGGAGTTGCCATTGATTAAATTCCTCCTCTTGTGTTGTTCAAGCTGTTAATATCAGTTCAAGCACAGCAGCTAAATCTGCGTTGGTCTGTGCCAGTTGTTGCTCTAGTTGAGCGATTTTGAGTTGTTCCTCTGTCGGTTTCGGTTCTGGTTGCGACTCAATATCAGAAGGAGTGTACTCCCATTCCACACCATCTACTTCTACGCAAAAAGTTTTACCATCGCGTTCAATAAGTCTAGCCATTTGACAAACTCCCCCTTTATTTTAAGATTTTGATTACTGGGCCATTACCACCCGCACCGCCGTTATAAAGTGTAGCAGCGCCACCTGCACCGCCAT
Organism: Paenibacillus sp. Soil724D2; assembly: GCF_001427935.1. Taxonomy (NCBI): domain Bacteria; kingdom Bacillati; phylum Bacillota; class Bacilli; order Caryophanales; family Paenibacillaceae; genus Paenibacillus; species Paenibacillus sp. Soil724D2. The sequence continues at coordinate 186,311 of NZ_LMRY01000058.1, read as the reverse complement.
TAGCCGATACGGTTACAGGGATAGAACTAGCTGAGACAATCACACAACCGCCACCGCCACCCCCAGAACCCCCATAACTAGTACCTCCGCCAATCGTACCGTTAGACCCCGCGGTTCCATCTGCGCGAATCGCTCCACTACCCGTTATCGACTTAGCAATTACCACGACACAACCACCGCCAGTACCGCCGACGAAAGATGAACTTTGTGGAGCACCGCCTGAAGCACCATATGTTTTTCGGAACTGTTCCACACCGAAAGCTAACGCAAAATCAGCCGTACTCACACCTCCCGCGCCTCCTGTAACGGAACTTGTACCACCACCGCTACCTCCTGCTCCACCTGACCCTGCTGCGCCTCCTGTTTGTTGGTTACCTGCTCCACCCGCACCACCGCCAGCAAAGCCATAACCAGAAGAACCAGCACCGCAACCGCCTCCCCCTGCTCCTGCTCCTGATCCTATATTCCCTTGACCCGCCACAGACCCAACGGAACCTTTACCAGAAGCGGAAATTAAACCGTCTATATTAGCTACGCCATTAACAAGAAAAATAAGATAACTATTGCTTGGTGTTATCGTCACCCCTACGGGTATGTTTAAGCTAGAAAATCTGTACATTCCCGAGCCGAGAGTTTGGTTACTTACAGGGCTATAAGCCCCATCTGAACCGTCGTTCAATAAATCGAATTCAGCCAACCAACTAGGTGTTGCTTTCTTATTTGCTGCCTTTGCTGCGAATCCTAAAATTGCTCCTAACATGTAATCTCCTCCTACGCTATTGTTTTGGTTACGCTTGTTAAATCACCGTTTGTGTAAGCCAAAGTCGTGGTCACGGTATTGCCACCCGCGATCTCGGTCACTGTTGTTAGGGTACCGTTTGTGTATGCGAGATTGGTAGTTCTCACAATAGTCGCACCATCTTTTTCCAGAACCTGTGTCAAGTCACCATTCGTATATGACAGTGTCAGTGAACGTGTGTCCGTAGCTAGTTCTAGTTGAGCAATCTTGAGAACATTCTGGTAGCCAGTGAAGGATGTCGCACCTGTCACTGTACCACCACTCTTTTGCAATGATCCTGCCACACCTTGTTCCAGTGCGTTTAAGTTGGCTGCATTCACTGGAGTACCCGCTTGAGTGATAGTGCCAGGATTTGCCACTAGCGTTACCGAACCAGATGTCTCTGCCGATTTCGTGTACGTGTTGGGAGTCGAGACTGCCCTGTCTTGCCAAACCCTTGGTGTATAATCTGCCATTTAATAAAGACCTCCTTGATCTCCGCATGTGAGTGCCCCGCTATACTTATAACTCTTTACAATCAGATCGCCATACGTCTTGAGAATCTGTGTGTTATTCTCCAAGCGATTGACATCATCGAAGCTGAATCCCATACCGATCGTCCACGTCTTCTTTGACAGGTAGTTAGGGGGAGTCATACCGAACGCTGATTGTATAGCACCTAATCCATTCTCTATACGGTTAATGCTTGACAAGAAGTCAATACTCGCTACCGTTCGGTTTATCACAACAGAAGGAGTTGGAACAGAGTATTGAATACCTTGCAAGTACGTTGCCAAGTCCAATACGTTTGATTCGATCCTGTTCCAATCACCGAAGTTGATGAAGTCCGAACTCGACCAATCCGTTTTATAAGTTGCCATTAGTTCGCCACTCCTCTCGCTTCTGTTGATGCTTGTACATAACCTTGGTACGTCAGTTCAGTTCGTGTGACATAAGCGTTCATGTTCGCACCATAACTGTTCCCGATTGCAACAACATCGCCCACCTCATGAGCCTGATTGCCCCTCCAGTTGGCATTGTAGATCGCACGATTGTTGTTCTTCTTTGCAAGTAGCCAGTTGGCAACGGCAGAAGCCCGTGTCGAATCGTTGATCAATGTATTGCCGTCCAGTTTGAACGTATCACCCAGTGTCACACCCGCAGCCACAGCACTCGTTACAGCAGATGTACTAAGGTTTGTCCAGTACGTGACATCTACCTGTTTGGTGATCGTGTCCAAGTTGATCCGTGGTTCAGCATACTGGTCATTCATGCTGATCGTGTCCACAGCGGGTTTGGTTTCGATGACCGTTTCCATAGGGTAAGACCGCCCTGCTGCAGATTCTGCGTACTCACCTGACACACTGCTGTCAAAGATCGTTGTCCAGTTGACACCGTCAGATGAAATCTCTGTCTTAGTGTTGTGGTACGTTCTAAGGTCAGCCCAGTAATGCCAAACATTTACACTGGCGATGTCAAAAACCGCACCCAGATCCAACGTCACCGATGATAGTCCCGTAGGAGCAGTCGCGTAGTTGTTCGATGTAACGTCACCGTCCGTGACCACTCCAAGATTCCCTGCTTGACCACTCGTTACCGTCTTACCCAATGCTTTGTTTACTCCACTCGCATCCGATGCCTGTATTTCAATCCAGTGATTTCCCGTGTTAGCAGTACTACCGTTCAGCCAGTCACGAACATACCGAACCTTCCGTGTCTTGTTAGCCTTGATCGTGATGACATTGCTTCTCGTCACATAGACATTGGCACAAGCAGCAAGTGCGATCATTTGTAGGACATTCTTACAGTTCGTCTTCTTGACCAGAGAGTTCGTGTTGATACTTTGCAACGCTGTGTCAATGCTGTAGTTCGTGATTCCGCACAGAGCAAAGATGTCCACCGCGAATTGATACAGGGACTTGGTCGTTGCTGTGAGGTTCTCGTAGTTGACACTCGCCATTACATCCAGTTGTGTCCGAGCAAAGAACGTAGCTGTCAAGCTTCCTTCATCGGATTGCCATTCCCAGAGAAGATAGTTACCCACAGGAATCCACTCGATTGTACCGTCATCGTAGGTAAGTCCGATCTCGCCCACGACTTGCTGCTTCTGTTGGAGCGATTTGTAAAAACCTGTGGGATTCAAAATGTTGAACTCCCTCGAACTATTGTCCACCGTGAATTTAAACTCAGGTGAAGGTAGTTCTCCAGATGTCAAATCCATCTCTTCTGTCAACTGCATGCTGACCAGACCGAGTTCGCCCGTGTATTGCTTGACGATCCCGAAGTCAATCTCGGAAACTCGCGCCCTACGATTTGGTACAGACCACTTATTGATGATCACCGCGACTTTACGGTAGTTGACCAAGTTCCCATATGCTGCGACCTGTACTAGGGTGTTGCCCGTGTACGGATACGTAGCGATCACAGCATTACCCGCATCATAGGCAATTATGGTGAAGTCAGTTGCGTACTCATTGTTTAACGGATCAAAAGTGACCGTCAAGCCGATGGACGTATGATTGGCATTGAAGTTAATCGTAACTTGTTGCGGTGTTGTGAAAGTACCTGTTCCGTCACCAATGAGATCACTCACCCAACCGATCTCACCATTGTTGGTAAGCGTATCGTCCGCGAATGACCACGAACCGTCCAGTGCGAACCTGTCCTTTTCATTCGTTGCAAGTCGGTATGTCGAACTACGGAAGTTGTTGTTCATCTGTGCTTTCAAACTCAGTGCCGATTCTGACGTTGTCGTAATGCTTGACACGTCACTCGAAGCAGAAACATCGGAGAGGTCAAAAGTGACCCGCCCTTTGTTCAAGCGAGAGGTGGCATAGATATTATCTTTATACTTCTGAGTTACTGGATACACCTACGTCACCTCTCTATCAGATCGAATTTAATGTCTTTGTATACTGGAATCCCGCCGATAAAACTGACCATGCCCAAGTTCCTGTCACCGCTGTAGAAAGTGGATGTTCTAAACCCACCTGTCTGCGGATCAAGGTAATTCACCGAAAAGCTAGTACTGGAAATAGCTTGTAACAACGTTGCCAATTGAGCCGATGTCAGGTTTGCATAATTGATCGCTAATTTGCGTTTTGTTGTAATTCTCTCGATGATCAGGTACCCGCTTGCGTTACGTTCTGCCTTGGAAATGTCCATGATACCGACTTGAAAATCTGAAGGGGTAGGCATTGCCGTCCCTCCAATTGAATACAGAGTTGCCATGTTCCTACCTCCTTAGATTCTATTCAACATTACGGTTGTGCTGCCGTTTTGATCGTCCATGTATGGCTTAACGATTCGGGCAAACTGTCTACCGTCGATGTTCAAGATGATGTCACGGTTGTCGTTATTCTTGCTGTTACCACCTGTGTTAGAGAATGCCAAAGCTTGAATAACGGCTGTACTGATGTGTCCAGTCAGATCGGAAAGTGGAGATACTACCTCACGACCACCGCTGTTGTCTCCGATAAGAGCAGCCATCGGACCATTGGTAATTCCTCCCTTTGCGAGGGCAGGAAGTCTGAATCCAATCTGTAAAGATGATGTCAATGGGTTACTTCCAGTGAGTGAATTCCAGATGTCGAGCATACCGTTCAAGTATCCTGCAACAGTTCTGTACACAGCTTTGAAAGCTATTACCACACCGTCTCCAAGACCATCTGCGATACCACTGAATGCTGTCTTGATCGGATTAACGATGTTTGTACCAAACCACGATCCTACTACGGAGAACACGTTCTTGATCTCAGTCCACGCATTGCTGGCTGCTGTCTTAGCTTCTTCTTTGAGAAGACCAAACTTGGTAACGATTGGGTCAATAACGTTGGTCTTGAACCATGTGCCCGCTGTCTTGAAAGCCTCACAAAGAGCGTTATAAACCTTGACAGCCCCTGCTCCAATATCGAGCGCAAACTGCACAAAGAAATCAACGATTGGCTTGATGACATTGTCGTAGAACCAACTTGCAGCACCTTTGAAAGCTTCGGCAACAGAGTCGAACGCAGCAGCAGCATGCTTGGCAACACCCATGCCCCAATCGGACACAGCCGTGATCATATCATCGAATACTTTGGCAATGCCTTTTCCGACTTCCTTGATCTTTTCCCAACATGCGTCCCACACTTTGAGCGTCCACTCTTTGACTTCTTTCCAGTGGAGAACGAGCCACACGATTGCAGCACCCAATAGGAAGATGGCAAGCATGATCAATATGATTGGAAGGTTTGCTATAATCATCGCAGCAGCCCATGCCAAAGTACTTGCAATAACTGGGATCATTGATGCTACCCACGAAACTGACATTATTACCGCGTTTGCAATAGCACCCAATGACAGTGCAAGGATTACAGCAGCCACCCCACCAAGTACCATCAAGATAATGTCGCTGTTAGCCTTGATGCTATCCTTGAAACCTTGCCAAGCATCCTTCATGTCTTGGACAGCCTTCTTGAATTTGTTCGCCAAACCTTCAGCACCGATCTCAGAATCGACATCGTCCATGACAGGTTGGTTACCACCCGCGCTGTGATTACCGTCTGCGCTACCTCCACCTTTACTTGGTTTTTCTGCTCCTGCTCCTACCGCGGCTGCGGCTGCATCTGCATCGGCTTTGTCAGGAAGTACATTGACTTGGTCAAATCCTGCAACCCCTGCTTTTGCTTTGGCAAGCTTCTTATGAGCATCGGTAAGACCGTTGACCGCACTTTGCTGTCCCTTGAATGCTTGTGTCGAATCTTGAGCAGACTTTGTGGTATCCGTTGCCGAGTAACCAAACATGACACGCATGAATACCGCTGCTTTTTTGGCAGCACTGTCTAACCAACTAACCAATGTGGTCAGCGCGGGAAGTACCGTTGTCCAGATCGGGAGAAAAGCTTGTCCCAAGTGGAGTGCTAGATCCTTCAAGGATGCTATAAACTGCGCTGTCTGTGTATTGGCATTCATTGAAACGGAAGTACCATAACGTCTGGTTACCTCGTCCAGAATGTAGGTGTACATGATTGCCTTCTGCGTACCAGAGTTGAGATCCGAGAAAGCTTCTACTCCACCCGCTAACGCTTTGAACGCTTTGGACTGTTCAACTGCGGTAGCCCTGACATTTATCCCCAATTCATCCGCTCCGTCTGCTTCCATGTTCATTGCTGAACGCATACGTTTGGAAACCTCTTCTTGAGAGAGACCAGTTTTGGATCGCACGATTGCCGATAATTCCAAGAACTTAGATGTCTTGTTGGCAAGATCTTCTTGATCCTTGGCAGCATCGTAAAGCATATTGGAATACGTGTTACCGTACTCGGCAATCTGCATCTTGGACAAGCCAAGTGATCTGCCCATCGTATCTGCCCAGTTGTTGAACATGACTGCCGAAGCACCCATACGATTGTTCAATGTTTCCATCTGAGCGTCGAATTTGATGGCATCGTTTGTTGCAGTCTTGAGGAAGTCGAAGCTGACATAGATACCCGCCAGTGCAGCGAGTTTCCCACCGATACCGTTTAGGGCATTGCCCATGATAGTACTAGAACCGTTTATACGATTACCCATGTTACGGATCGCGTCCGATGCCCTTTGTGATCCTGTGATCAGTCCAGAGAAGTCCGCGATTGCCCGCACCACGATATTTTTGACTACACCCATTTCTTACCTCCCTTCTGTCGCACCACCCATGTCAGCATGGATGCCCATAACCTTGGAAAGCATTTCTTCCGCTGACATGACTTTCTCTTGCTTCGGTTTACCAAGCATTTCATCGAACGATTTGAGAGTCTCAACCCGCTGCCAGTAGGCATTGATGTATGAGTAGAACATTTCTGTCTCTTGATCGTTCTTGAGTGTCTCGGTAAAGACCGCAGCACAAACACTCAATTCAGCGGGAGTCAATTCGTGATACTCAACCAATGGTATAGCCATCTGCCTTGACAGCTTGAATGACTCGTTCCAATCCCATGGTGTTACTTGCGACCCAGTTTCTTCTGAGCCGCTGCTACTGCGTTTGGGTCAGCTTTACCGAATGCTGCTTCCAGTGCTTGGGACATCTTTGTGATCGTATCTTGGATATCGTGGGCATCGAGTAGATCCTCAACGATTTCCAATGTCAGCGTTTCTCCATTGGCACGGGCATCGGACAGTAGTCCTGCGTATACCAATTTCTCAATGTCATCAAAGCTGAAACCACCCTGACCAAGATCCTCAAGGGACTGTCCGGTGATTGCTTGATATGTCTTTAAAGCTTTATGTCCAAAACGTAATTCACGCGGTCTGTCAAGGTCGATTACTACTACATCATTGTTGTTAACCATTCGAAATTGCTCCTTTTGATTTGAGTTTTTGGGAATAAAAAAGAAGGGGTATTTAGCCCCTCCAGATAAGTGCGATTAGATTAAGCAGCAGGAGTGAACGTAGGTGCGCCTACTACTTTGAGTGTTGCGTCAAACGATACAACATTGTCTACAGATGCCTTGTGCTTGAAGCCTGTCACGATTGCTGTGAAAGCCCATTTAGCACCAGTTGTTGCTCCACCCGCTAACGGGAATACGATTTCGTAAGTCGCAGATGTACCCGCCAATAGATCAGTCACGAATGTGTCATGATCCTTGGAAGAGTAGAACCCACCTAGAGAAACGTCATCTACTTCCTTGAAACCGCTGATGAATGTCTTAAATCCGCCTGTTGCGTCCAATGCTGTCGTGTCCATCGTATTTGCCTTAATGGAAAGACCATCGATAGAATTTAGGAATGCTACTGCTGTCCCTGCACTTTTCTTGAACGTCACACCTTGGGACGATACGGCTGCTGATACGATTGGCATTTTGTTACCTCCGTTAGATTCTGAATTTGAATTCTGTAAAACTGTGATTCTCTTTCGTGATTGGATCGATCATCTCGTCAGGTGCTTCGTAAGATACGGACTGCACTGGGATAAGATCTGTGCCCATGGTGGACAGGATGATCATCGAATCTATCATTGTGTTGGTGTACTCTTTCATGTCAGAATACGAACCACCGACAACGTGAACTGTAACCTCGATATCTCTTTGTTCCGTGTAACCTTCTAACATGTGGTCTCGTTGCCCATAGGATGACATGTACACAATGTAGGGTGTAGCTGTACCTTCTGGAGCAATGAGTGGGAACACAGCAGGAAGAACCTTTTTGAGTTCCTGTGTCAGTGCCTTTTCGAAGTTAGCCATGATTACCTCCCCTTCTTAATTGCGTCAATATCCTTGGAAATGACTTCGAGCATCTTGTCCTGCGCGTTCGATTGTTCGGCAATAGCAGATGACTTCAAGAAGTAATGCCCGCCCACACCGCCCTTGAGATTGGCAAAGCCGTACTCCATAGATGCGGGGTAGTAGTACTGACTCTTGGGATTCGCTGATCCTCGTCTTGGTGTACCTTTGTACTCCTTCTGGAAGATGCTGTTATACCTCTCATTGAACGTAACTTGGAATACAGACAATCCCGTGTTCCGACCACTTCTCTTCTCTTGAACTGCCACAAGCGACGACCGAAGGAAGCCATACTTGACAGGGAGTTGAGCAGAAGAACTAACCCTTCGTTTGACCAATGTCGCGCCCGCCCGTGCTGCTTTCTTGACTGACTTTTGAGGTACACGTCCAAGTTCAACAAAGTACTCGGAGATCTCTCTAGCATTCAAGACTTCAAAGTTAATGACCCGTGGTCTAGGCATTACAAAAACTCCTTACAAACCAATTGCAGTTCTCTGTCCTTCTCTTGGAAGTTCAAGATTGCAATGATCGTGAAGAGTCTCGAGCCAAACTTGACACGCATGTCGGCAGTGATATTGGGAACGAAGCGAAGACTGATCTTGTGTGTGATTTCGGAATTGACTTGGACTGCAGAAATGTAATCCTTACCAGAGATGGGGTAGACCCCCGCCTTGACTGTGATGATGTCATCCCATTGGACGATCTTCTCACCGTAGTCATTAGTGGTTGTGGATTGCTTTTGGAACGTGATTGGGTGACGGTACGATCCTGCATTGGATGTGAATTTCATTGGTCACCTACAGTAAGTTGGTAGCATGTGAGTCAAGCAGTTGCTTAATCACAAACCCAACCTTGTGGTATTCGACGTGAACCATGCGGTTGTCGTACATCTCGTTTGAGAGTATGAACAATGCAATGGTAAGATCCTCATGCTGATCCAGTTCATAGACTGCCTTACCTGTGTAGTTACTGAGGAATGCCTTAGCACCCATCAAGATAGCTTGGAACAGACTATCGTCCATATCGTGATACACATTGGAATAACCTTTGAGATCAGCGACTGTGACTTGACTAATTAACATCGGACTTCACCGACTTCTTAACCAACTCAATGTCATTTGGGTTGAGATTGACAAGGTGATTGGCTTGCTCATCGGTAAGATCGTGGACAGTGCCCGCGTCGAATTTGCCGAAGTTGGTTACGATAGTACGTAGAAACTTGACTTGCATTGGACTACCTCCTTCACCGTGATGGTAAAGGTGAATAAAAAAGAGGGGGCTTTTACACCCCCGCTTGATTACTTACCTTTGTAAGCTACAAACTTCTGTGGCTCTACGATTTTTGCATCGCACTCAAGGGAAGCAAGAACACCTACCGCGTACTGATCGGCATAACGCTCTTGAAGAACTTGAATCTCAACGTCTTTAACAATCTTCATAGCAACAGCGGAGAAGTCACCGTAGAAGATTTCCAAAGCATTCACAGCGATTACAGGCATGTTGTCGGAAAGCATTACTGGCTTACCAAGCAAGCTGAAACCAGAGCCGTCAGCCAATGTGTTACCAAGCAGCAACGTGTTGTTACCCGCACCCGCAGTTAGTCCTGCAAGGTAGCCGTAAGTCGTTGGATGCATCAACCAAGAGCAACCACCTTGGAACGCTTGTGGCACTTTCAATTGAAGGTTGATCAACTCTTGTGGAGTGATTACCAAAGTAGTAGCACCAAGAGTTTGTTGACCCGCTGCCAAAGTAGCAAGACCGTTCACACGACCCGCGCCTACACCAGTTGCGACTAACTCTTTTTCCATGAAGTGGGCTAAAGCTTTTGCGATAGCATTCACAATGAAAGGAACTACGTCTACATCAGAACGGTTGATTAAAGACTTTGAGATCAAAGACATTGCCACAACGATGTTGTTAGTCAGTGTCACAGAACCGAAGTCCGCGTTCGTACCAGTGATTGTAGCAAGTTCCGTGTAGTAACCCGCAGGGATGTGTGCAGTGTAATCGTAAGTCGGGATTACAAGGTCACCTTTGAAGTTATACATTGTTACCTTGGACAAGATCGGGGACAAGTTAACTACTTTGTCAACGATTTGAGCAGCGATTGCTTTCGGGATTACTACACCTTGACCACCTACGGACAAAGCTGCGCGAGTTTCAGCGGATTGATCTCCACGAATGTACGCAACAAATGCGCGGGACTCTTTATCCAACTCTGCTTGACGAACCTCAACTTCTGTCGGTGCTACTACTACTGGCTTTTCCATTGCGCGTGTTTCCTCCTCTAATTTAAGTGTCACATCGATGTTTTTGATTTCTGCGCGAATCTCTTCTACGCGAGTTACTTCTTCAGTTGCTAGAGAGCGAGTCTCTGTTTTTGCAACGGAAACTAGACCTTCCATCTCAGTGATGAGGTCGTTGCGTTTTTCGATAAGATGTTTCATTCGTTTAAAATCCTCCTTTTAATTTGTCAATCAGAATTTGTGTTTCTACTACTGTGTAATCTGGAACAGGGGTCTCATTAACCACTTCGTCCATGCGTTCCTCAATAACTGTCACCTCTAGGGCAACCTCTTCAAACCGTTGTTCCGCTACTTCACCGCGGGCTTCAATCGTTGTGGACACATATGCGGGAGAACAATCTAGGATCGAAACTTCCAATAGATCGAGACCGTCTACGAATCTACGTTGTAGCCCATTGTCAGCTTCTGCCCATCGTTGTTCGGTAGCAATGAAGCCAAACGACCAACCTCGTAATTCCCCTGCTCTAGCTTTGTTGACAACTTCTTCGTCCGTGACAGTACAAATAGCCCGAAGACCAATCGTGTCCTCGAACAGTTGAAGGTTATCGCCAGTGCTGCCAAGCTTGCGATCTGATCTGTGATTAAACAGAAGATCGACTTCAGCACGTTTGTGTAGGGAATCAGCAAATGCCTTTGGCATGATCTGTTCCACGAATTTTCCACGCGGGGATGGTAACTCTTTCGAATCTCGCGTATGCACATTGACATAACCGTCAAGTAGAACGCTGTTATTTCGGATCTCCACTTTCATCTTTCTTCACCTCCTTCGGGTCGGAAGTGTCTGCCTTGGGACTATCACCTTTGGCAGAAGGATCGTTAGTCTGCTCAATACCACCTTCACCCAACTTGACAGCCGAGTTAGTGTTAAGTACGAACAAGTCCTTGGTCTTCGGATTGTACAGTGCGTCTGCAAGGGACAATTTGATGAAGTCCAAACCGATCGGTTCATATTTCTCGATCTTGCGAATCTCATCGATCTGCAGCAGCCCGTTCTTGATCGCAATCTCATAAGCCTTGTATCGCTTCTCGATGTCAGCCATCAGGATCGCAGTAGTGTCAAACTTGAAGACAAGTTTCTCTTTCTCAGCGGTCAGGAGCATCGTTGCGTTTACCGCAGCTTCAAATGCTTCTAGTAGCGGAAGGATCGCCAACTTCACGAATGAACTGTACATCTCCTCGTTGCCACCCGTAGCCTTACCATTCATCAGTTCGACAGGGATCCCAAACATGTTGTAAACGTCTTGGTTGTTCGAGATTTTGTTCTGGTTGATCTGCATTTCCACGGCTGAGTTATTGCTCTCTTGGAACTCCAATCCGTTGTTCAAAACGATAATGTTCTCACTGTTGTTCTGGTGGAGATTAGCCCACGCTGTCTTCAGTTCGGTCATCGCTTCCTTGCTCAAACGACTCTGGGCTTTCAAAAATCCCTTCTTGTTTCCCCCAGTTTTTACCAACATCTCTTGGAAGACCAATGTGTTGTATGCCAGTGAAAGCATCTTGTTGTTCTCAACCAATAGCCCGAAACCTGTACCACCGTTTGCCGTGTTACGAAGCAACTTGATGAACTCGTAGTCGCGGTAAGACACACCGTTGACCAGAATGTCATTACGCTTCACAATTGGATCTGGGGATGATACTACCGATACCGATCCTCTACTAACGTAGTGCAAGGATTTGACCTTGTTACGAGATTTGGAAATGTAAGTATAGCCACCGCCGTAGACCAAGAAGTCAGCAACCATACTCTTCTTAAACTGGAAACCGTCCAGTGTGTCACCTGTCTCTTTGTTAAGCAGGGCAACCCGCAGATCATCGTAGACCTCCTCGATGCGATCACCTTCCGTCTTGTACAATTTAATAGGAAGAGATGCGACAGTATTGGAGATTAGATGTACAGAAGCAGAGAATGCAGGGATCGTCATTGCCTGTTCATATGTGATCGTGTTCGTACCAATTCCCGCAGCCAAGAGGATGTCTTCAAGGGACTGACGAACTTCGACTTGTGCTTCTTTTCTAAAGTTGTACCATGCCATTTATTTCACCTCCCTCCTTAGAAAACGTCTGCTCCCCAACCACTTTCGGAGTTGAAGACAACGTCCTGTTGGAGTAGGTACACACCGTTAATCAATGCCACCGCCATATCTACGCGACCATTACTTTTCTTCTTGTTTACATACATGTTCAAGTTGTTGTCATACACCACACGACAGTTCTGGAAGTTGATCTCCAAGAGCGTGTTGTGCGTGTAATGGAACTCATGACTCACGATTTTTTCTTGAAGAAGCTTGGTGGGTGGATGCAGTACCGAGGAGTGCTGCTTCGTCTCGACACATGTGTATCCAGAACGCTCGAACCGTTGGCAAGAAGACAATGCGTTATAACGGTCATATGCAATGCCCACAACTGAAACGCCGTACTTATTCTCAAGCCCCAAAACCATATCCTCAATAAAGCCATAGTCCACCGTTACCTCTCCGCAAGAGAACACCTTGCCCTCTTTAATGAAATCGTTGTAGTTGATTTTCTCCATCCTGTTCTTCTCAGGGATTCGTTGTGTTGGCACAAAGGCAAAGACATCTGCATAGATGTGCATGTCCTCCTCTGTCACCATGGCAACGGCACAGTTATCTGTGGTCAAGGCTAAGTCGATCCCTAGCCAAACCTGTCTACCTGTCCAGTCGAATTCCTCGATCTTGCCCTTACGGACATCGTTGATATCCACGTAAGCTTCACCAGATTGCTCAGACATGAAATGGTTAACGTGCTTGGTCAAAAACTCCACCCGCTGTAACGGCAATTCTATCGCCTTGGCTCTGGAGTCTCTGATCTCTTCATAGTTCTGTTCGATGCGTAACGGATTGGACATGTACAGACCGTGATCTGTCCAGAGGTTCTCTTCGTCAGCGTAATAGAGCAAGGCGAACATTCTCTCGTCCTCGATGAAGCCCGCGTACACCTTTCTGATGTAGGCAATCTCCTCCAAGAAGATCGATCCATCAACCGCGTATGCCGTTGTGAGTCGGAATCTCAAAGGGTTACGCACGGACAATTGACCTGAGATCATTGCCGCATAATTGTCATAACTGGTAAAAGCACCCATTTCATCACACACGATGCAGCTAGGACGTATGCCATTGTTGGAATTGGCTTCCGCTGTTCTGGCTTGATAGAAGGACTCAGTAATAAGCGACTTCATCTTCCCGTGTAGCGTAGTGGGTGTGGTGAAATGCTTGGACAGGACTTCCGATCCCGTGATAAGCTGTGTTAAGGCTTTCTTTGTTTCTCCCGCTAGTTCCCGATCCTTTGAGATGGAATAGAACTCAGAAAATTTGGGTTCTGTCAACATCAGCAAAAGTATGATCACAGCGCAGAGAAAAGTTTTACCATTCTTGCGGGGTATCCAAAGGGTATTGTCACGGTATCTGAACCGATCTGTGTCATCCTTGAATCTCCACCCGAACACGTTGGCAACAAAAAAACACTGGAAGTCAGCAAGTCCCGATAAAAGGGATTGTCCTGCCGAGAACCCAGTGGCAAATGTAATTACCTCAAGGATATTTTCAATGATGTCGATCTTGTCTTGGCGAAATTCGTACTTAAATTCATCGTCAAATTCACGAATGTAATAGTCATTTAAGAACCAAATACACTGCGTTTTGACCTCTGGTGGAGCGATTTCGACCCCAGAAATGACGTTTTTTGCATATCGGAGTGCATTATCAAGCAGGATACTCACTTAACCACCTTCAATGCTGCCAATAGCGGATCTTCCTTCTTCTCCTTCGCTTTGATCGTGTTGCTGCCCATCTTAGCCCGTGCTTGTGGGGTCAGGTTGAATGCAGTAGAATAAGCTTGGCATTCCTTGACCAATTGACTACGAGCAGTGAGCATACCCTTGTCAAACATGTTCTCAGGGTTCCTGTTGATCATGTCGTTCAATGTCTGCAACTGATCCAGTGCGAATACGTACTGAGAAAGGTTATCGGAATCAAGATTACTAAGGATACCCGATGCTTCCAGTTCGCTTACGAGATTGTCGAACATATCGACCTGTCTCTCGGTTAAATAATGAGAGGGTCTAATGTCATTGGCATCACCTTTCAATAGAGTTTCTTGTTCAGTTCGTTCTGCTATTTCGGCTTTGGTCAAATGCTTGGAAGTCACTGACAATGCCATGTTGGGTCTACCCAATGTTTACACCACCTTATTATTTAATCGAGTTGGGATTTGGCGGGCGGTTGTGCTTTGAACACCCCTACGAGTCTCACTTTCGTGTACTAGAACCACCCATGTTAAATAGCGACGAAGGGACTTGAACCCCTGACTTTGTGGTTATGAGCCACACACTCTACCTACTGAGTTACATCGCTGTGACAATACGTCTTTGTGCCCTGTCCGACTGTGTCCAACGTATTTGTGTGAGGAAGTCTTCCTAGGTCAGCTAAACCATTCAAGGGTGAGATAAAGGCTTGACCCCCTCATACTTATGGCTCTAGCACTACCACTTTTGGCAAAAGTCAAGGGTTATTTTATGGAAAATAAAAAAAACTGCCCCCGTTAGGAGACAGCGTCTGGAAGTTCTTGTTGCATCCACCGTGGCAGTGGTAAATCCTTTGGTTCAGGGTGTAGTCCTTTGATCTTTCTTCTCACAGGGGTGACCAATGTCAGGAATGATTTGAACCCATCTTCCCACTCTATGACCATACCGTGGGCAGTTAGCTTTCCAGTACGTACAGGCTGCGGTGCAACGAACTCGCTATGGAAGGGATTGACAAATCTTGGCTGCGTGGCATCAAGGGATTTGGCATCACCGATTGCCCAACGAATGGAATCGTATTCCACGGCAGTCAGGTACTTCTTCAAGCGGGCTTTGGCTCGTCTCAAGGAACGTGTGACACTATCCTCTTGGCTGCCCTGCGTATCAGCGATCTCTTCAGCAGTGAACCCTGCATCATAGTACAGTCCAAGGATCTTCAATTGGTCAGGGAACTTTTCAAAGATTGCGTCAACCTTCTCTCGGACTTCAGCAGGGAAGTTACGTGTACCAGAGATGTTCATTCTATTCTTTGTCAGGACAGTGTCAGTCAATGTATTTGCTTCCTCACCAAGACCAATGACCATGTCACTACGCTCGAACTGGTACGGGTCACGAAGGGCTTGTGCTTTGGCATTTTTGATTTCAGTGGTTAGTTGTTTAATGGATACGTTCATTGGGATCATCCTCTCGATTTGGCTTACACTGATCTAATCCCAGAGAACGACCCATTTTCACAATCCTTACCTTTATTTTCAAAAGGTAATGCAAAGGTAAGCCCGCAAACCCAGACAGGGCAAGGGATATTACTTTATTACCTTTCTTACTCTTTTTTTATAAAGTATATATATTAAGAGAACGCTGAAACGGGAGAGTCCCTATAGCAAAAGCTTTGGGTCATGAACAGGTAATTTTGGTAGAATCGGTCAAACCCTTGCCCAGTGCGGGATACAGCCATTACCGAAGCGAAATTATTACCTTTTGAAAATGGTAATGCCCCTTTTTGACCCCTTTCTATTGAGAATGGGTCTCAGCCAAGTACAATTTAGGGAGTTCTTTTTGAATGATTCACAGAGTGCGGTGGCGGGCAAAAGTCACTTACTTAAAGTAAGGATGCCGGGGGGTACTTATAGTAAGTAAGGTACAAATAAATAGTCACGCACATAAAGTGAGTAAACAAGACATATATAGTTATGCACAAAAAGTAAGTAAATATCTAAACAATAGTTGACATATATTAGTACGTACTAAACGTAAGTAAATAGAGTCTAGCATGCCCACCCCCATGCACTATAAATATACGAACACTATATGAGCAGCACTCTACCCCATAGCATGCATACCCTAGCACATACCCCTACCCTATATACCCTATATATAATACCCCTATATAGTAGCCCCTCAGTATGCCCCCTATGCCACCCTAGCACATACCCCCATACCCTTATGCCTTGAATAAAGAACGTCTCTCTATGCCCCTGCCAGACCCCTTATAACACATGCCATATAAGCCCCATAATAACCCCTCTCAGCCCCTCTACTATATACCCCATACCTAGGTATTACCCAATCTATAAACGTGCCTGAGAACGCCAAATAAAGCCCCCTATCCGGTACTGGAATAGATGCCTATAAGATCCCTGCCAGAACCCCCAGAACGCAAAAAAAAGAACCCCCTAGTTATAGAAGGTTCTTTAATAACATTCGTGTGCAAAATATTGCCTGTTTTATCCAATCCATTCCACACACTCCCCCAGTGAATCACATGACCATTCCGAATAGCGGAACCCCTCACCCATTGAATACTCTTCCTTGGTGAAAATATGGTACTTGTAATTCCCGTTCTTACATTCCGCGATAATATACCCCTTATACGTTTTTACCTTCTTCATACGTTAAACCCTCTTTCCCTGCACATTGTCGCGGTTTCACATTTGATTGAAAACTCAGCGTCACCAGTAACGTACTCAGTGATAAAATCCATCATCGTTTTTTTGCCGTGTGCATCCATTGTATAGATCCACGTTCCCCCATGCACTAAACATTCAATAATATAATATTCTTTTTCCATTTAATAAACCCCTCTCGATTTGTAGACTATTGTTAACGGTAGGATGATAAGCGACAGTAAAAACATACTGGAAAGGATATACATGTTAATGGATCTCGATTGCAATGTTAACTTTGCCGCGGTAGCAACTACCATGCTTTTCAGAACATGTTCCACAACCGTATGCATCGATTGACGCGGTTGACGGGCATTTAAAGTAACTGGAGTAATCTTTCAATTGGAATTGATCTGTGGTTAACGCTGTGAAAGTGTTTAACCCCAGTTTATTGCCCAGTTTAATCATAGCTGGAGTTGTGTCTTCCCATACGCTTGCCATGAATTTAATGTTAACCCAATGTTTCCCGAATTCAGCATATAAGCGTTGTACGAATGGCAAGCTTTTTGTATATGCCATAAAAGTTATACGACTATTACCGATAAAGTGAAGTGCTATGAAATTCCATTTTTTAGCGTATTCGTATGTATAGAAGTCGCCGCTTTCATGGATCCGAAAATTGATGTTTTTGTCAGTTTGGTCTAGTTCATACTGGATCAATTCGATCATGTCAGGTATGAATGATTCCTGCTGAGACGCTTCATAATTCGTTTCACGACGTGTTCGAACGCTTGGATAAATCCGTTCCGCCTTCGTTGCATAGCAGGACTTAATGCACATTGGAGTCGCTAGTGGACAAGTTTTAACGGAAGTAATCGACCAAATTAGAAAGCGAGTAAATTCAGTTTCAACTAGTTTTGCATTGTTGATGGAAACCCCTATGTTAATATCACCCATTTTAACTTTTGACTTTGCTACCCCTGCTTGAATCGCTTTAACTTTTGTATTGTATCTCATGATGTTAGCCCCCGAATGTTTTTATAGTAGATTGATTTATTGAATAACTTTACAATGTCTACGCAACTATATTGCAATGATTCCCTAGTTTCACTATCAACGAATTGTGAGACCTTGTAAGGGTTGTAATAAGCTTGTTTATAAGAATCGACTTCGATTATCCAAGACATTAACCGCGGAACGCGACCAACTACCATTGCATGCACGTTCTTCTTTTGTTCGGTAATAACTTGTAATCGTTTTTTCTCATTCACCGTGAATACCGCGTCAAGCAAAATCATCGACGATGCATGTCCAACGACTAACCATGACTTGCCAACTTTTTGCTGAATACTGAAAACATCGCGGTGCAAATTCCAATATACTCGCGCAACTTTGCCGTTTTGCAACTCGCGCCCCTTGTATGATTCGAACACAATACCAATCCTTTCACCGTCACCGCGTCGCCGCGTCCTGACAAGAACCATCTTACCATGGCAAAAGACTTTGCGCAATACCCTTTGCCGATATAGTTAAAAGTTGTAATAGTCTGACAATTCGGCCCTCAAATACTGGATCGCTTCTATTTAAAATGTGCCCGTGTGCATGCCCGCCCGCGTATATACCACACATATTTATTTTGTCAAGCCCCTTGACACACCCCCAGATCGTATGCTTTCGATCAGAAAAAGTTGGACATACTAAGACCCCACAACGCAAAAAAAGCCCTCAGAATCGATTCTGGAGCGTCTCAGATATGGTTGACAAACAAACCCAACTATGCATTGGATTTTTGCTGTCAGTATATGGCAAATCATTAAAAATCGCGTGACAATATTGTGAAGTCTATTGACAACTGAGGATCCATTTGATCTCATCAGCACTTTAGCGCGGTAATGCACGAATCCCTGGCATAGTCTTTCACTTACTTTTAGTGAGTTACTTCCAACCGGCTACAGTAACTATACAAAAGTAAGCGAGTCACCTGCGCGCGATTATAACATACGGGAACGTCAATATGTCAAGCATTATTTTTGTCAATAATTCATCTGAAGATACCGCGTCAACGCGTTAAAGCAAGTCATACGTCAAGCGATTTTCAGCGTGGTATACTTTTGTTAGTGGGAGAGATCCAACAATTTCGAGTGTTCTCTTGACAAGTGAATAGTTTGCAGTCTTGAAACAATTCCGACAATTCACAGTTTTCTGAATCGTCAGATAAGTCACCCAAATTGTCAGAATATTCACAATGATCCGACTCCTTTAATGCACTGCAGTGTTAATCTAGAAAATTGTCAGACAATTCAGAAGATTGCAATTGCTTTACCTCGCTACAGCATCACAGCATTACAGCTTTGGTGCAACGGGGTGGAAAGTTGAGGTACAAATCGACCCTATCTATTTTCCCATCTAGCAAAAATCACCTAGCTATTTTTTTTTCGAAAAATTCTAGCAGTTATCTAGCAAATCCTCGACCAAATTCGAACCAAACTCTATCTAGTTTCCACGCGTATGTACCATCACATCGCACAGGACTTTCCCACAGCTTTTCCACAGACTTTTCCGTGACATTGCCCCACTAATTCTAGCAACCTCTTAGAATCGATTCTGGAGCGTCTGGTGACGTAATCCATGGTCGATTTCTGTGCATATTTGGCAGACTTTTGGCACACATTTTCCCCGTGCCTTGTCAACATCATCCACACATTCTACCACACATTTCCTATAGAAAAAAGCCCCTGCACTTGGCAAGGACTTCAATTTGATTTTGGGATTTCTATCAATTTGATTTTTCAAATCGAGGGGGAGTGCCTTTAATCGAAATGATGATAGGGGGGGTATCACTGTGGGTTCTTGTTGATCAGGACTACCAACTCGTCCCGTTCTTGGACTAGCTTCTTCATCTGCTTTACCAACTCAGGGTCATGACCGAATGTGTCAAGCGTATGTGCAATAGTCTCAAGTGCTTCGTTAGTCTGGATCAATACCATCTTCAAGTACTCACTCATACTGATACACCTCCATTGATTACTCTACCTATCAGACCTATTCTCACTAGTTTATCTTCACTTACTGGATCCGCAGCCGTGTACCCCTTCTCCATATACCTGACAATCTCTTTCTTGTTAGCTGTCCAACACTGGATCAGAGCGTAGATACCCAACGTGATACCACTCAGGAAGAAGCATTTCCAGAACTCAGACCAGTTACCGCGAAAGATGTATACGAATGATCCGAAGAATAAGAACGTCCATGAGAAACCTACCTTCAATTCCTTGACCAATCCTGTGTTCTTGCTTTGCACTGTTATTTTCATAGTACGACCCACTCTCCCTTTTCGTTTTTGTATTTCATGTAAGTACAACCCGCGTTCCGTTCAGCCCAGTTGAGTGGGGCAAAGGCTTTGTCCTCATCCTCATCAATGTCAGAGGTGACACCATCGTAGTACAGGTTATTGTCATCATCGTACAGCTTGATCTTGGTCTTCTGCTCGGGTGGTAGTGCGTCCCACTTCTTCTGATCCCAGTCATAAGACTCCTTGTCCATCTTGACCTTATCTAACCAATCGTAAGTCACTTTCCACATTACACTGCCATCCCCTTCACGATTGTTTGTAGTTCCTTGATCGGTATCTCATAGGCATCTGCCTGTATGTGATGCTCTTTGCATAATGTAATAAGATTGCTGTTGTCCAGTGCCTTGGTGATATCGGCTTCCAACTTGATGATGTGATGTACCTCTACATCGAATGAATAGCGGACAGGCACGATACGTAGACACCACTGGCACAACCCCTTGTCACGGGTGCGGATCTCGATGGACTTCTTCTTCCACGCACTGGTGGATCTGAACCGTTCGGCTGCTGTGTTGCCAAGCTTCTTCCGCGGTGGTTTACTCGCACACACCACGGTCACGTCATGATAGCGTCCACAGTATTTGCACGATTTTTTCATGTTGCTCTCCTATTTGATCTTCTCTATTAATTTGTTCACTGTTTCCTGTTGCATAGCCATAGTTGCTTGAAGCTTATACATAGCATCCTGTTGGTGTGCGAACACATTACTATGATTAATCAAACTATGTATCTGTTCTGTTAATTGTAAAATGGAAGCCTGTTGTTGCCTTACCATAGTATCTAATCTATCTATTGCAGTCATTCCCTTGTCTATATATTCCTTATTAGAATTTGCTAATTCGATCAACCGTTCGACATTGCCCCCAAACGACGAGGTATTGTTCATTACCTTTGCTGCAGCTTGGTCTATGTAATTTGTAAAACCACTTAAAATATCGTACATCATATCAATCTTTTCCATGAAGGGAACATTGTGTTCAATCCTCTGTGGTTCTGCTAATATTGTAGGTCTACCCCTAGATGTCTGAAACTTGTGTATGTTAGCTGCCATATTGGATTCCCTGTTGATTTCTGTTTTGCCTTCCTTCTCACCTGAGATCCACTGGAACTCAAGCATGGCTGTGTTTGAATCGTCATCCTCGTCTGCGAACCTGTCAATCACCATGAACTTCCCTGTTGCAGTCTCATGGATCGTGCCATTTGCATACTTCTTACTAACTCCAAGACCTTTCCTGTTAGCCATGATTAACCTCTTTCTGTTTAGTTTGACAATCAACACATAATGTTTCGCCCTTTATAGTCTTCCATCCGACTTGACGAGCAACCCAGATAGCATCCTTCTTGGTTTGTTCGGCAGGACTAGACTCCGTGCAACCGTCACAAACCACATAACACATGCTGACAACCCTCATCTAGTCAACTCCTTTTCTGTTGATACTTTGTATTCTACGTCAAATACTTTGCCATGTCAATATATAAAAAAGATGACCCATAGGATCACCTTTATTCTACCCTTGAAAAAAACTCCATAATCTCTTTCTTGCGATTCTCCCGCATCGTTAACCGTGCCTTATGACCCGCACATCTCGAGCAACGGACACCCTTCTGCCAATCATGCAATCTAATGCTGCTCACGTTCCCGCAGTTGCATTTATACTTGAATGGCTTCTCACAGCCCGTGTACTCGCCTAACAACTCACAGCCGTCCTCTGAGAGCCTGAGAGCGACCTGTTCTTGGGTCAGTCTGCTGTCCTCGATCCAACAGTGTCTGCATCGCTTGCCCCCGTTCCAACCGTTCCATGTGAACGTGTACTCATGCCCGCGTGGACATTCACTGACCATGTGTGTGGAATTGTTCGTGTAAGTCTTTGACAGCAGCTTGTACCCTTCGTCTTCCAGTGACTTGACGATCACTGGCATCATCTTCTCGCGTAGTTCTTTTCTCTTCAAGTATCCCATCGGCATTAGAACCACCATCCCGACATCATGATGACAAACATTAACCCAAGTGTACCGTAGAACAACGACTGACTTCCTGCATCAAATTCTTCCAACCCAAAATACTCGTCTACTCTGCTCTTTAGCTTCAACATAACAATTCCCCTTTGTTTGTTTGGTCAAGGGGTCTAGCACTGGTATCATTCGTGAACTCCGCACCCATCAGGCGTTTCTACAGGGTCACCGACAATCGTATTAACGTCGACCATTTCTTTAATATTTTCCATGGCGACTTTCATGAGGCCTTGAATCGGGTGTTCGGACATGATCGTATTCCTCCTTAGAGTTGTTAGCCAGATCAACTGGCATCGGAAGCAAAAACGTCAAAATGCAATAATGGTTCATTTGTATAGTGCCCTTAGTGGAATATCGTTATGTACACTTTAAGAAGCAGTTTTAACTCGTGACCTTATCTTCATTGTTTTCAAAACAATTTGAATCCATGTGCGAATACCACCTTTTACTTTGGCAGCTCTGCTAATTAAACGAACTCCTGCAACTACTACAAACCATACGCGGATACGTCCTGCAAAACGAAAATCGGTAGAAAATTGCTTCTCATTGTATTGCGGAATGACATCAATCTGTGGCTTAGCCGTTAATTTCACATAGCGAATGGAAAAACCAAGCAGCGAAGATTTGATTCCCCATATAGCCCCTGTTGTAATTGCTGTTTCAGGAGCATCACCTACGCCTACACGAGTTATCCATTTCAAATCGGTACATTCGACTTTCGCTAATGTCTGCTTCGTCCAATCATAAAGGTTTAATGTATGTACAAGTGCTTCCTTTGCTTGATTGTAAAGGTAGATTATTTTTTCTTTGGTGATATGATCCTTGTTTTCATCTTTAAGTTCGGAACTGGATTTGGTTATGGTTTCAGATTTAATCATGATCCCCTTCGTAAAGCCTTTGAATTGTATGATTGGAATGACGTAACGATAGCGTATAAGCCCGAATAGCGCCCGCATTTCCACTGATAATGTATCGTTGTCCTTCACTCTGGTGAAGTTGAACTCTCCACGAATGAAACTGAATAAGAAAACGATGATCGCAAAAATGATCAAAAGAAACACAATCCACAGCCACAACAACTTAGAATCCCTCCTAATATAGGGATCTTTGAGCTATGCTCAAAGTCTCTCCGCTTTGGGATCTTTGAGAGCTATGCTCAAAGTCTCTCCGCTTTGGCATCTTGAGCATTGCCCAAAGACTCCGTTTAACAAAAAACTCCGCCTGCAAGAAAAAGTCTTCTCGTAGGTGGAGTTAGTATGACCCTAAAAAGGAAATGAAATGCATGTATGCGAGTCTTATTCTGTTTCATCACTTACATCTTCAAGCGTAAGCTGCTTCTGATCCCCGCCTAATCGGTCAAATAATAGACGTGTTTCTTCTTCAAGATCGAAATTCCCTTGGAAGCTTGCTGAATCTGGGAGCTCTGTAATCGAACTAAGCCCGAAGTATTCTAGAAATTGCTTGGAGGTTCCGTACAATATCGGTCTACCTACCGCATCGGCGCGTCCGACTTCCGTTATCAAGTCTTTGCCGGTTAAGGTTGCCAAGGCCCGATCGCATTTCACGCCGCGGATCTCCTCAATTTCGACCCTTGTAATTGGCTGTTTATAAGCAACGATGGATAAAGTCTCTAACGCAGCTTGAGATAAGGATGATCGTGAAGGTGAATAAGCTAATCGTTCAAAATAGGGCGCATGCTCAGCTAAGGTTGTTAGCTGATACGCTCCAGCTACTTCCACAATCTGAACGCCACGACCCTTTCGTTTGAACTCTGTTCTCATATCTTTAAGCAGATCACGAACCAAATAAAGATCAAGCTCCATGACTTCAGCTAATTGCTTGGCATCCAAACCTTCGTCGCCAGAGGCAAAGAGCAGTCCTTCAATAATTGATTTCATCTGTTGGAAATTGAGTGTCAATGTCAGAAACCTCCTCTTTCGCTTGGATGACGATGTCTTCAAACAGCTTGTACTGATAGCAAATAACTTTTTTCATTTTCATTAATTCGAGTATCGCTAAGAAAGTCACAACAATTTCTTCACGTGTCATTTCGTAATCGAATAGCTTCGAGAAAAGCAGCTTGCCGCCTTTAACTCTAAGTAAATCGACTACCTCTCTAATGCGTTCTTTGACAGATATTTCATCTCTACGTATTCTCGTAACCACATTGCGGTTAGCCAGCTTCCTTAGCGTTCGCTGAAAGGCAAACAACAGATCTGCGACATCAAGCCCCTCAACCGGGTTCTCCTGGATGTCAGGCAAGTATGATGTCAAATCCTCAGGTTCTCGCGTGTAAACCAGACTACGTTCTACTTCTTTATCCCTAAGCATATCGGCAATCGATTTGTACTTTCGGTATTCAATCAGCTTCGCAACAAGTTCTGCGCGAGGATCTAGCGAGTCGTCCATATCATCAAAATATTCATCAAATTCAATAACAGGCGGCTTAGGTAATAGCATTTTGCTCTTGATAGAGAGGAGAGTTGCTGCCATCACAAGAAATTCACTCGTAATATCCAGCTCCAATTCATGCATGGCTTGAACATAACCCAAGTATTGGTCTGTAATTTCTTTGATCGGAATATTATAAATGTCAAGTTCATTTTTATCGATAAGATGAAGCAATAGATCAAGGGGGCCTTCAAATGCTTCTAGCTTATAGGTTACTTTCATTTCGTTCTCCCCCTTGTCATATTGAAAATAGATTCATAACAAATTGCGCGGCAAACGGATAAACATGTCCGAGCGCCCATTGACCAGCTGGTGTAATCAGTAAAACAATAACTAGAATAAGTGCATAACGTTGATTCCGTGTAAACCATCCTTGCTTGTGAGAAGGAACAAGTCCTTTCAAAACATGCCATCCGTCGAGCGGGTAAAGGGGCAGCATATGTATGAGACAAATCATTAAATTAACGATGACGCAGTACTGCAAATAGACTCGCCACTGTTCAACGGTTATGGACTCGGTCCCTCCTAACAAAGCAGGAAGAAAGAAGTAGAGCCACCAGAAGAACAAAACGAGCAACAAATTCGTAAAAGGACCCGCTAAATAAACAAGTGTATGGGATAGCCTCGGTCTTTTCTTAAATCGTGATTCATCTACCGGTAATCTCTTCGACCAGCCATAGGGTCCGAAGATGATCATAGCTAGCCCCAAGGCATCTAAATGTGCCAAGGGGTTTAGCGATAACCGTTTGCTTTCTCGAGCTGTACGATCTCCGAGCAGCCAAGCTACCCCCGCATGAGCTGCGTCGTGCAGCGTCATTGCGATCAGAAAAGCGAACAACCTGGGCAGCAGTGTTTCCAGATGATAATAAGAAAGCATTACGAAGTGAATTGCTTCGTCAAATTCGCCATTTCAATCGCTGTTACGGCAGCTTCCCAGCCTTTATTTCCAGCTTTGGTACCCGCGCGTTCCACCGCTTGCTCAATGGAATCTGTAGTCAAGACGCCGAAAATCGTAGGTACGCCTGTTTTCAGGTTAATAGCAGAAACACCTTTCGCTACTTCGCTGCACACATAATCAAAATGCGGAGTTGATCCTCGAATTACCGCACCTAGTGTAATAACAGCATCGTATTTCCCGCTTTCAGCCATTTTTTGAGCGATTAACGGAAGTTCAAATGCGCCTGGAACCCAAGCAATATCTACTTCATCTTCATTTACACCATGACGTTTCAGAGCGTCCTGTGCGCCACCCAACAATTTGGATGTAATAAATTCATTGAAACGACCTACAACGATACCATATTTTAAATTTTGCGAAATTAAATGTCCTTCAAAAATGTTAGCCATGGTGAGATACTCCCTTTCTTATTTGAACAATTATTTGGATTAGATTGGATTTAAATGCCGCTGCCCGAGTCGTGGAAACTGAGCATATGACCAAGTTTGTTTTTCTTCGTTTGTAAATAATGGAGGTTATCAGCCTTACTATCCATTTGAATCGGAACCCGCTCAACCACTTCAAGGCCGTAGCCTTCTAGTCCTTTAATTTTGCGAGGATTATTCGTTAATAGACGAAGCTGCGTGATGCCAAGATCTTTCAAAATTTGCGCACCAATCCCATAATCCCGAAGATCTGGAGCAAAGCCTAGCTTAATATTCGCTTCTACGGTGTCTAATCCCTGCTCTTGCAAGGCATAAGCCTTCAATTTATTGATTAAACCGATTCCGCGGCCTTCCTGTCGCATATATAATAATACACCATTGCCCTCTTCATCAATCTGTTTTAATGCGGCATCCAATTGTGGACCGCAGTCACAGCGATGAGAATGGAAAACATCCCCAGTTAAACACTCGGAATGCACACGTACCAAAGTCGGTTTTGAAGGGTCAATTGTCCCTTTAACAAGGGCTACGTGTTCTTTGTTATCAAGCAGGTTCGTATAGGCAATTGCCTTGAAAACGCCGAAGTCGGTAGGAAGTTTAATTTCAACCTCACGTTCAACTAATTTCTCCTGCTGATTCCTGTAATGGATTAAGTCCTGAATCGTGATAATACACAAGTCGTGTTTCGTTGCAATCTCCATCAGATCCGGTACACGAGCCATCGTCCCGTCTTCCTTGATGACTTCACAAATGACGCCTGCTGGGTAAGAGCCACACAAGATAGCTAGATCTATTGTCGCTTCTGTATGTCCAGCTCTGCGAAGGACTCCCCCCTTCTTGGCAATCAGAGGGAAAATGTGGCCAGGTCTGCGGAAATCCTGCGGTTTTGTCGCGGGATCAATCAAGCCCATAATCGTTCTTGAACGCTCATGCGCAGATATCCCAGTGCTTGTGTCCATATGGTCAACAGAAACGGTAAACGCTGTTCCGTGATAATCCGTATTCCGAGCGACCATGGGAGGCAGCTCAAGTTCTTGTGCACGTTCTTCCGTTATAGGTGCACAAACGAGCCCGCGTCCCTCTCTGATCATGAAATTAATGACCTCTGGCGTAGTTTTATCAGCAAGTGCGATAAAATCGCCTTCGTTCTCACGATCCTCATCGTCTACAACAATAATGACTTTACCAAGTTTAAGATCCTCTAACGCTTCGTCTATGGTGTTGAAGTTTATTTGTGTCATATTCACCTCTCCTAAAAGCTTTGCTTTAGCAAAGCTGGCTTCGTAAGCGTAAACTTGAGTTTTGCTTTTGCAAAACTTTCTTCGTAAGCATAAACTGAGCTTTGGTTTAGCAAAGCAGGCTTCGTAAGCCTAAACTTGAGCTTTGCTTAGCAAAGCTTTTTTCAAGTTCCTACATAAAGCCGTTATCGGCAAGAAAGCTCGCAGTTAGCGTACTTTGCTTTTTCCCGTTTCCATCCGAAGATTCAGATGGACCGAACTTTAGTAGACGCTCCATATATTTGCCTAGCACATCGCATTCTATGTTGACTGTATCCCCGGCCTTTTTATCATGTAGGACCGTTTGAGCAAGGGTATGCGGGATGATGGATACCGCCACTTCACGATCATTTACATCAACAACGGTAAGGCTTATGCCGTCAACGGTGATGGAACCCCCGGAAATGATATATCGGAAAATATGCTTGTTCTCCGGTTCGAACCGGTAAACAACGGCATTTTCTTCGGGTATTCGTGAAAGGATCGTTGCGATTGCATCTACATGCCCTTGAACAATGTGCCCGCCGAATCGGCCATTCGCTGACATTGCCCGCTCCAAATTCACGCGTGTGCCTGTTTGTAGTTTGCGAAGATTCGTCTTGCGGTATGTTTCTGGCATAACATCCACGGAAAATGAGTCGTTATCAAAGGATATAACCGTCAAACAGACGCCATTTACAGAAATACTGTCACCCAGGTGGACATCTTCTAGTACTTTCTTGGCTGCGATGGTCAATACCATCGCTTGCCCTTGACTATGAATGCGGCGCATGTGGCCGATTTCTTCGATAATTCCGGTAAACATGCAAGTCCTCCATTCGTTAGCTCTTATAATTCGGATAGCCGGTTACGCATATATCCGGTCCGAACTGCTCGACCTTGAGTCGGTCGAGCGTAATCGCATCATCCATCTTCGCGAAGCCATCGAAGTTGATGTTTACAGGTGCTCCAGAGCCTCCGCCGATGAGTTTCGGCGCAAACATCAGCACCAGCTTGTCGATCAGGCGCTGCTCCAGCATAGCGCCGTTGAGCTTCCCTCCACCCTCTAGGAGGATGGAGCCAATCTCGCGCTCGCCGAGCTGCCGCATGGCGAGCGTTAGGTCCACCTGCGGGCCGTCCCCGCAGGTGAGGACCGTGATGCCGCGCGCTTCCAGCGCGGCACGCCGCTCTGCGGGAGCCTGTGCGCTCGCGAGCAGGATCGTCGGCTGACGATCCTGCTCCGTGAGCACCCGGGCGCCCTGCGGGACTCGCAGGAGCGAGTCCGCGACGATCCGTACCGGCTGCACAGCCGGTACGTCGCCGCGCGCGCTCAGCAGCGGGTCGTCGGCGATGACGGTGCTGACGCCGACCATGATCCCCTGATGCCGATGGCGCAGGGTATGAACGAAGGCACGCGACGCTGGCGACGTGATCCACTTGCTGTCGCCGGTCTTCGAGGCGATGCGACCGTCCAGCGTGCTTGCCGTCTTCATCGTCACATAAGGCATTCGGGTGACGATGTATTTGTTGAAGGCCTCGTTCATTGCCGCGGCCTCCTCTGCAAGCAGCCCAACCGCCACGTCGAGACCGTGCTCTCGCAGCTTAGCGATGCCTGTCCCAGCAACCTGCGGATTCGGATCCGTTCCAGCGACGACAACCCGTGACACGCCGGCCTCAATGAGTCGGTCGCTGCACGGTGGCGTCTTTCCAAAGTGACTGCACGGCTCTAATGTCACATAAGCCGTGCTGCCCTTAGCTTCCTCGCCTGCCATTTGCAAGGCGAGAACCTCGGCATGGCCATGTCCGCGCTTCAGGTGCGCTCCCATGCCAATGATGCGTCCATTTTTAACAAGGACACACCCTACTACGGGATTAATCCCTGTCTGACCAAGAGCACTTTCAGCCATTTGCAGAGCAAGTCTCATGTAAGCTTCGTCATTCAGTACATGCACGAAGTTCACCGCCTTTCAGGTTCATTCCAAAATTTGAATGCAAAAAGGCCCCTCCGTGTATCGGATAGGGGCCAGAGATTGTCTAGATAACACGAAGAAGCTTCATCCATCCATACTTGCCGCATTTTTGATCAAATCAAACAACAACGACGTATCTGCTTCAAAAAACAGACCTGCCGAATTTTTGTTTACGTGAAAAAATGTACAAGCATGCATAGCGAATCAAATGTTCGCGTTTTCCTTCTCCCATCCAGACTATACTGTCGGTTCCGGAATTGCACCGGATCAGCCGTAGCGAAGCTGTGTGTCAGGTACCGCTAGCTTCAAAACGGGTCACGGACTTATCGAAACCATGTAACGGGTACATGCTATCGAATCACCGCCGGTGTGGAATTTCACCACGCCCCGAAGGTTTTGCATACATATGAAAGTAACTTACAACTAAGAACTAGCTAAAAATTACTTTGGTAATGAAAAATTTATCACTCACACTTACAAAAAGCAAGTGCTTTTTTCCTTTTCACATTAATTTCTTACTTTTTCAATGAATTCACTCGGAATTAAATCAAAAAAGAAACCTATTGAAATAGATCAACAGGCCTCTTTTCGAATATGTCGAATTATACTTCTACAACTTCAACTTTCTCCATCAAATCTTTGCCTTTGAAAGCATCGACTAATTCCATTCCTTTGGATACTTTACCGAATACGGTGTGTTGTCCATCCAAATGCGGTTGCGGTTGGTAAGCAATATAGAACTGGCTTCCACCTGTATTTCTGCCCGCATGAGCCATAGCCAAAGAGCCGCGCTCATGTTTGTTCGGGTTGATTTCACAGTCGATTTGGTAACCAGGGCCACCAGTTCCTGTTCCAGTAGGGCAGCCACCTTGTGCTACGAATCCTGGAATAACACGATGAAAAACAAGTCCGTTATAGAAACCGGAGTTTGCTAATTTTTCAAAGTTAGCAACAGTATTCGGTGCATCGTTTTCGAAAAGATTGATAACGACTTCGCCGCCACCTGCTAGTTTAATTTTTGCTTGTTTGGCCATTTGTGGTCCACTCCTTTAGGAAATAATATCTTATTCTACTATGAAAACATCCATTTCACAAACTGCGCTATATTTCTAACACAATTCTCCCCCGACCATGCCCTGTTTGACTGCGAAAATGTGCTTCCCGCTCAAACGTAAAGAAGGAAACCCCGTGAAACTAGGCTTCCTTCTTTTTTATTCAAAACCATTTAAACGGTCTCGCTCATTTGTTTCATTCTTGCAGGAATGATGTCGTTGCCAACGATATTATCAAACGTTTCGCGTTTCACGACAAGATCACTTTGACCATCTTTCACGAAGACAACACCAGGACGGCGGATACGGTTATAATTGCTTGCCATTGCATAATTGTATGCTCCTGTGCAAGATACAGCGAGTACGTCACCTGAATTTACTTTTGGCAGGTTCAGATCCCAGATCAGCATATCGCCGCTCTCACAGCATTTCCCTGCTATAGACACAACCTCTGTTGGTTGCTCTGTAGCGCGGTTAGCCAACATTGCCTCATACACAGCATCATACAAAGCAGGACGCGGATTATCCGTCATTCCGCCATCTACAGCTACATATTTACGCACTCCTGGAATATCCTTTGTTGTCCCTACTGTGTACAACGTAGTTCCAGCGTCACCCACGATGCTCCGGCCTGGTTCAACCCAAATTTCAGGCATTGGAAAATCATTGCTGCCGAAGTTGTCTTTAATCGCGTCTGTAATAGCTTTCACATAGACGGCAACCGGAAGCGGGCTATCTTCGCTCACATAGCGAATGCCAAAACCGCCGCCAAGGTTAATGACCTTGAATGTAACGCCTATTTCTTTCCGAACTTGAACGGCAAAGCCAGCCACTTTCTCAGCAGCTATGCGGAAGCCTTCCACTTCAAAAATTTGGGAACCAATATGGGAATGAACACCCAATAGCTCCACGTTGCTTAATTGCGAAGCCTCCTGAACAGCGCGGAATGCTGATCCATTGCCCATGTCGAAACCGAATTTGGAATCCGTCTGGCCTGTAGAAATATATTCATGCGTGTGTGCCTCAACACCTGGCGTAATACGCAGTAAGATCTTCACCTTTTGGCGCTTCTCTCCGGCAATCGCATTCAACATTTGAAGTTCGATAAAGTTATCTACGACGAAACAGCCAATTTTGGCATCGATCGCCAATTCTAATTCAGTGATTGTTTTGTTATTGCCATGGAAATGAATGCGGTCCGCTGGGAAGCCGGCTTGTAGCGCCGTATAAAGCTCACCATCGGAAACAACGTCAAGTGACATTCCCTCTTCATCTACAATTCGGCACATGGCCATTACGCAGAATGCTTTACTTGCATAAGCCACTTGGAATTTCAGACCAGATGCTTTGAAAGCATCTACGAATTCACGGCAGCGCCCACGTACTAACGCTTCGTCAAATACATATAAAGGTGTGCCATATTCAGCAACTAATTTCGTTGCATCGACACCGCCGATTTCGAGGTGGCCTTGGTCGTTTATTTTACTAGTACCATGTAAATACATAGCTTTATTTCCCTCTCTCCCTGAACCATCTTCTTGCTATATTCCGCCAAGAGGTTAATGTACATTACTATTAAAAGTACCATATGGCATGCGCTTTTGACAATACACGCTTCGACATAAAAGCAAAAAAGGACAAGAGAATTCCCTGTCCTTTTTCTGCTATTTGGATTTTGGTTGACGTGTGCCATCGATCGGCTTTGTAATACTAAGCCGCGTTTTGCCTGCAAGCACCGGACGCCGAACCAGGATGGCAAAGAAGCTTTTGGCGTTAAATGGAATAAAGGGCCACATGTAGGGTGCATTAAAGGATTTCCTTGTCGCTAGCAGAATCAACCATATTGTTGAGCCTACTACAAAACCGGGCACATGGAAGATCGCCACGATGATTAAGAGCGCAAGCCTTACAATTCGATTCGCTAAACCCAGCTCATAGCTTGGTGTCGCGAACATCCCAATGGAGGCGAGTGCCAAATACAGGATAACCTCATTGATAAATAGACCGGTTTTCACCGCGATATCTCCAATCAAAATGGCTGCCACTAAACCCATTGCGGTAGCGAGCGGTGTAGGTGTATGTACGGCTGCCATTCGCATGAGATCAATCCCTATATCCGCTAACAAGAACTGAACCAATAGCGGCAGGGTTCCTTCCTTCTGCGGACCGAGAAATTCTAGTCCCGGCGGCTTTAAGGAAGGATCCATTACCATCATAAACCAAAGAGGGAGCAGGAAAATCGAAGCCATAATGCCAGCAAAGCGTACCCACCTTAAATAAGTACCGATGAAAGGCGTTTGTCGATATTCCTCTGCGTGCTGTACATGATGGAAAAACGTTGTCGGCAGGATCATGACGCTCGGCGACGTGTCCACAAAAACACATACATGTCCTTCAAGTAAATGAGCGGATACAACATCCGGCCGTTCCGAATATCGAACCATCGGGTATGGGTTCCAACCCTTATTCACAATCGCTTCTTCCAGTTGTTTTTCAGCCAGAGGAAGGCCGTCTATTTCAACATTCTTTATTTTATCTTTTACAGCTTGGACTAAGTCCGCATCAGCAATATCGTTAATATAAGCTACACAGACATCCGTTTTGGTTCGTTTGCCGATTTGCAAGATTTCCAGCTTAAATCTTTCATCGCGAATTCTTCGTCTGACTAATGTCACATTCAATAAAAGAGTTTCCACGAAGCCATCTCGTGAACCTCGAACAACCCGCTCTAAGTCAGGCTCAGCGATCGAGCGAACGGGATAACTTTTAACATCGATCGTAATGCCTGCTGTCTCCCCTTCAATGAAAAACGCCGTTCCGCCCATCAATACTTGTCCTACGACTTCAGACATTTTCTTGTAGGACTTCACTTGAATGTGCGGAATTAATTTCTCAATGAATGCTTCCAATGTATGATGTGAGACGGATTCTTCATCCGCATAAGTGAGACGTGTAATGATATCTGTTAACACCGTATCTTTGGCAAATCCATTGCAATAGAAGATGCCTACGCGCTTGGATCCGAACACCATTTCTCTGAGTATGAGATCGAAGCTTCGATCGAGTCCTACTCGTTCCTCCAGCACCCTTCGAACTTCTCGAATACTTCTGGGGATATCGTCCTGAATTTTGAGCTCCTTTTCTTCAGGCGTCATGTTGGTTATTGGATTGTAAGCAGATAAATTCCCCTCCTCATCTACGGCCAGCTTCTCTGTCTCTCCCTGTGATTCGTTTGATTCGATTGATTCGTTCGAGTCATCCTTATCGCTTCCATTTCCTTTTTTCACAATAAACTTCATTTGCACTCCTCCTTCAACACACGTTAATAAAACAACCACTCAAACAAGGATCCAAATACTTTACCGAAAATCATCGCCATTAAAAGCAAAATCATATAGGATCCCATGCCAACACGCTTGGCGAGGATGGGCAGCACGTTAATGATTTCCGTTAACGCTGCCGCTAGCATGCCAACAAAACATCCGGCAAAAATACCTACTACCGCTGTTCCCATGGGAAAAAGGTGCAGCTTAGCATCGCTAAAATCAACCCATGTAAATAAGAGTGAACCCATCACAACAGCCGCTTCATAAGCGTGTATTTTTGAAAACGAGCGTGTGATCTGGGCAAGTCTTGGAATAATATCCAGTACCACAAGGAACGCGACCATGCCGCTGCCAACAGCGATTCCACCTGCTAATCCGATAAAAGCCGCCAAGAGGGCTTCCCCAAATAGGGTAATCACGCACGGTCTCCTTCCTCATGAATTTTGATGTATTCTTCCGTTATCACATAATGGTTTATATTTTCCTGGTACATGAACATTTCCACTTCCAGCGGGCTTGGTTCTTCATTGAATTTCTTCTTGAACAGGTGGTTGAAAAAAATGACCATTCCAACACCAATACCTAGGGAATACGGGATTTGCAGAATGAGCGGATGCTCCACTTTTTTCCCTGTCATCAATTCATAAATGCGTTGGTGAACTTCCAGCATAGAAACATCCGCATGGAAATTCATGATGGCCAGCCCCGATCCGATGAACAAAAGAAGCCAAACCAAACCGATAAGTATTGGACTTGGCTTTCTAGAATCGGAGATAATCTCGAGAAGCACATGAGGTTCTCCGAAATGCTCAATTTGCAGCTGTGGATAAAGATCTTTCACTTTACGAACGATCAGCATCATATCAATGAGAACCCGATTGCCATCCTCTTGTTGCGGACGATGAATGATCAACTCGTTCAGAGCTTGCTCATATTCAGGTTCCACGAAGATCTGAGCGATATGACGTAAGTACACGACATTCCCCTTGCGAATACTAGCTTTTCGGCGAAGCCGGATGTATAGATATGGTTTTCCATCCTGAGCCATAGTTTCACTCCCCTCAGAGCTTTACGGTGAATCATCCATGTATAGGAGTAGTATGCAAAATCTTTCCTTCCCATAAACACCTGATAAGATGGTAAATTCTCCAGGAATAATGTCATCTGCATTATGGCATAGTAAGATTGAATAACGATAACTTATTCCATATAAAGAAGGTGATAACATGAAAAAATTCGCGTTAACACTAGTCATTATTGGTGCGCTGAATTGGCTCTTGGTTGGGCTTTTCGAATGGGATTTAGTTTCTGCTTTATTGGGAGGAGATTCTCATCGTGAATCTTCCGGTCTAAGCCGCATTATTTATACGGTAGTGGGCTTATGCGGAATTTACTGCGTGAGATTTTATTCAGACGACAGGCACTCTGCCCGATAAACATGCTCGTGATCACAAAAAGCCGCAAACTACCCACTAAAGAATTAGGGTAATCAGCGGCTCTTTTTTATGCAGAGCAGACTATCTGACTTGTTCAATCATTAATTTACTTTCCTCGTTTAAACCAATACAGATGACTTTTTTATTCAGTTGCTCATATTTCGTAATGGTTTTGGTTATAGCTGTTACAGCGGAATGATCCCAAACATGTGACGAGCTGAAATCAATCGTAATCGAATCGGGGTCGTTCCTATGATCAAATAACTCAATAAAATGTGCCATAGTTCCAAAAAACAGCTGACCAGAAATGCGATATACTTTTGAGCCATTTTTGTCGCTTGAAGTATGCGCCTTAATTTTGGCTGATCTCCAGCCAAATATCAAAGCACTTAACGTAACGCCTGATAAAACGCCAATCGCTAAATTGGATGTTGCTACAACGATGGCTACGGTAATAATCATGACTAGCGCGTCACTCCGCGGAATTTTAACTAAGGTTCTAAGCGACTGCCAATCAAATGTGCCCACGGATACCATGAACATTACA
The DNA here is from genome assembly GCF_001427935.1 of Paenibacillus sp. Soil724D2. Classification (NCBI taxonomy): domain Bacteria; kingdom Bacillati; phylum Bacillota; class Bacilli; order Caryophanales; family Paenibacillaceae; genus Paenibacillus; species Paenibacillus sp. Soil724D2. The sequence continues at coordinate 150,783 of NZ_LMRY01000058.1, read as the reverse complement.
CCTACTAGCGCGGCCATTGGAATTTGCTTGACCACATTGCCTAATACCATAATTAAGAACAGCAGGAAAACCCCCGAAACAAAGGTAGATAGTCGGGATCGACCACCCGATTTCACGTTTATGACTGTTTGACCAATCATGGCACAACCTGCCATCCCACCGAAAAAGCCAGACACGATATTAGCTATGCCCTGCCCTCTCACCTCTTTATTTTTATCACTTTTCGTTTCGGTCATTTCATCTACAATCGTTGCTGTCATCAGGGATTCAGTCATACCTACAACGGCTAATGCCAAGGAAATAGGTAATATATAGCCAATTGCTTGAAGAGTTAACGTTAAGTCAGGAATATGGAAGAACGGCAAGGTCTGTGTGATTTCACCCATATCGCCTACAGTTCGTAGATCTAGATGTAAGTTTATAGACAGTATCGTCATCACAATAATGGCAACCAAAGCAGAAGGTATGGCTTTCGTGATTAAAGGCAGCAAATAAATAATAGCCAAAGTACCAGCTACCATGGCATACATCTGCCAGCTTGCCCCGGTGAAATTAGTAAGTTGAGCCATGAAAATAATAATGGCGAGTGCATTAACAAACCCAACAATGACAGAGTGCGGAATAAACGTAATGAATTTACCAAATTTCAAAACACCCATCACATATTGAATTACACCTGTCAAAATACTGGCTGCAAATAAATATTCAATTCCATATTTCGCAACTAAAGGACCCATTAGAGAGGCCATCGCACCTGTTGCAGCTGAAATCATCCCCATCCGGCCACCTGTGAAAGATATCACTATGGCAATGATGAAAGAAGCATACAAGCCAACCATTGGGTCTACACCGGCTAGAATGGAGAACGCAATGGCTTCGGGAATTAAAGCTAAAGCAACCGTTATACCAGACAAAACATCCTTACGAATATTAAAAAACCATGAATCCTTCCATTTGCTATAAATCAAAAATACACACTCCTAAGTTAATTTTGGTGACTTTTCACTCTCAGAAAAGTCGGGACCGTTATTTGCAGTATTTATTATACACAAATCGAGACTATGTCTCTACATAGTCAAATAACCGTTCCTCCGAGGAGGAACGGTTATTTATTTCAAAAGCCTGTTATTGAGCAATCTGATCTTTAATCGATTGCAAAATTTTCTTTTCCAATCGTGATACCTGCACTTGGGAAATACCTAGCCTACTCGCGACCTCGGACTGCGTTTGATCTCGGAAATAACGGAGATAAACGATGAGCCGTTCTCGCTCCGAAAGCGTCCCAATAGCTTCATTCAGCGCAAGCTTTTCGAACCACTTTTCTCCGGACTCATCCGAAATTTGATCCATTAGCGTGATAGGATCACCATCGTTCTCAAAGACGGTCTCATGGATGGAAGAGAGAGGTTTGTTCGCCTCTTGCGCGAAAACAACTTCTTCCGCCGTTATCATAAGCTCCTCTGCGACCTCTTTGATCGTAGGCAATCTGCCAAGCCGCTTCGAAAGCTCATCCTTCGTCTTGCGAATCTTATTCGCCAATTCTTTGAGCGAACGGCTTACTTTAAGTGTTCCGTCATCACGAAGAAAGCGTTGAATTTCACCGATAATCATCGGTACCGCATAGGTTGAAAACTTCACATCATAAGATAGATCGAATTTGTCTACGGACTTCAGCAGTCCGATACAACCGATCTGGAACAAGTCTTCGGCTTCGTATCCTCGGTTCAAAAACCGTTGAACCACAGACCAAACCAAGCGGATATTGCAGCTGACAAGTGTTTCTCTGGCGAGTCCATCTCCGGATTGGCTGAGGGCGATTAACCGTTTGACTTCCGAATCGTCTAAATAACTATGAGAAGCATGTTTCAGATCGACATCCATAGATCAAACCCCTAATTGTATAAAGCTTTTTTAGATTCAATTCGCTTCAACATGTTTATTTTGGTTCCGATTCCGACGGCCGTCACAACTTCTACTTCGTCCATGAAATTTTCCATAATCGTGAAACCCATGCCAGAGCGTTCCAACTCTGGTTTGGATGTATATAGTGGCTGTTTCGCCTGTTCTAAATCAGCAATCCCTGAACCCTTGTCTTCGATCGTAATACGAACTACGTCGTCATCAATTTGCGTCGAAATCTTGATAACGCCATCTGTTCTATTGTTATAACCATGAATAATCGAATTTGTTACCGCTTCAGAAACAACCGTCTTGATATCGGTTAATTCATTCAGCGTAGGATCCAATTGAGAGACGAAAGCAGCAACAGCTACACGAGCAAAAGCTTCATTCTCCGAACGACTGGCGAACTCAAGTGTCATAAAGTTATGTTCACTCATAATGCAACCTCCAAACTGGACATTGCATTGCGTTCGTTGTCCTGTATAGATACAATCTTGAACATTCCAGAAAGCTCGAACAAGCGGTAGACAGCAGGAGCAACGTCACAAACGACCATTTTGCCGCCTTTACTCGTAATCTGCTTATAGCGGCCGAGAATGACGCCTAGACCTGAGCTGTCCATGAAGGATAGATCCTTCAAACTAAGGATTAAATGACGCGTATGCTCTTTGGCAATCGCTTCCTCCATCCTTGCTTTCACAACATCGGCTGTGTGATGATCCAGCTCGCCTTTCAATCTAACAATCAGCGCTCTTCGGCCTTGCTCGAATTCAATTTGCAGGCTCAACATGTTCACTCCTCTCAGCTGAGAGACTTTGAGCATACTCAAAGATCCCGTCATGAAACTTAAGTTTCTACAGCTGAGATGGATTCTCCTGCCCCCCGACAAAACTAGAAGAAAACTGCTAAAACTAGAAGAAAACTGCGCTTATTCGCGAAATCTCACCATTAATCCGTATGAAACAGATTCGATGTGGTTCGCTTGAATAGCTTCCACCAGGACGCTTTATCTACAGCAACTGGAGACTCGAGTGGGTATTCAGCAAGTAAATTATCGCCATTGTAAACAACAATTCTTCCGATTGGTTGCCCCATAGAAATCGGTGCTTTTATGTTTGGATCGAGTTTCAGTTCATGTCGAATCTCCCCAGTGACGGTACCCTTTTTCATTAAAATACTATAATTCTGCTTCGCGACTAACGGTACTGTCGAAACCTGACCTTTATTAACCGTAAAATTTCCAAGACTGTCGCCAGATTTAAACAAAGGATAGTTCGTAAATTGCGCAAAAGCGTAATCAAACAGCTTCGTTACTTCAGCATTCCGTGTTTTAGTATTTGGTTCACCGAGCACCACGGCAACGACCCGTAAATTATCCCGTTTTGCTGTTGCAGATAAGCAGAATTTCGCTTCGCTTGTGTATCCCGTTTTCAAACCATCTGCACCGCTGTAGAAGCGCACCAATTTATTCGTATTCACGAGCCAGAACGGCGTTGCCGTTTCTTTTCGCAGATAGTCTTGATAAGCTCCTGTAAATTTAGTAATCCCCTCATGCTTGAGCAGTTCTCTTGACATGACGGCAATATCATTCGCACTTGTATAATGATTGGCCACAGGCAGTCCGTTGCAATTTGAAAAATGGGTGTTTTTCATGCCTAACTGCTGTGCACGATCGTTCATCATTTGCACAAAATTCTCTTCCGATCCTGCGATTTTCTCAGCCATTGCCACAGAAGCATCGTTCCCGGAAGCCATGGCAATCCCCTTCAGCATTTCCTCAACCGTCATCTCTTCGCCAGGCTCAAGGAAAATTTGCGATCCACCCATGGAAGCCGCGTATTCACTGACCTTGACCTTCTCATCCATTTTAATATTGCCTTTGTCGACAGCTTCCATAATGAGCAGCATCGTCATTATTTTCGTAATACTGGCCGGAGGAAGCTTTGCATCCTTATTCTTTTCGGCAATGACCGTGCCCGTGTCTGCATCCATTAATACAGCGGATTGTGCATTCGGTGTCAAATCGACCGTTGGCGCCTTCTTCTCTTCCGCAAATGCGGCTGGTATGAGCAGCATCAAACATAGCTGTAAACAGATTAAACTTATTAGCCCTTTTTTTCGCATAGCAATTGTACCCCTCCTGTGATGTATGAAGTGAAAGTCTGACACTTGCAGCTTGAATGACTGCTATTCAGTCTTGACGATTTCCGCACAAAATATTCCAACAGGAAGAAAATAAAAAAGGCACTTTCCGCGTGGAAAGTGCTTGGGCAAATCATTTGGCATTAAACAATGACATCATAAATTAATTGAATGGGAGCAGGTTTGCTATTCTCGATGCGATAGGCTCCTTGAATCATACTCTCGACTGCCTTCACATCCTGTTGATTCGCATGAATGGTACAGATAGATTCCCCAATCTGCACCTCGTCACCGATTTTCCTATTCAAAGTAAGACCCACTGCATAATCAATCTGATCTTCCTTCTTGGCACGACCAGCGCCAAGCAGCATTGCGGCAATACCGATTTGTTCCGCATTGATCTGATTAATAAAGCCATCTTTCTCAGCCAGTACTTCGAATTGGTAAGCTGCCGTCGGGAGGAGCTCAGGTTGGTCAACCACATTCGGATCACCGCCCTGGCTTGCTATGAAGCGTTTGAATGTCTCTAACGCCTTCCCGTTCAGGACAATATCGCGGACAGCCACCTGAGCCTCCTCGAAGCTCTCAAACACTTTCCCCAGCAGCGACATGTAGGCAGCAACCGAGATCGCTACCTCCGTCAGCTCCTTATCACCGGTACCGCGGAGCACTTCAATGGATTCACGAATCTCATTTGCATTTCCGATTTCACGTCCGAGCGGCTGCTCCATGTCTGTAATCATGGCGATTGTGTTCCGCTTTAATTGCGTTCCAATATCAACCATCGTACGAGCCAGGGCTCTTGCATCGTCCACTGTTTTCATGAAGGCGCCTGAACCGATTTTCACGTCCAGCACAATAGCATCTGCTCCGGAAGCTATCTTCTTACTCATAATGGAGCTAGCGATTAAGGGAATTGAATCAACCGTTGCTGTTACATCGCGAAGTGCATACATCTTCTTATCAGCAGGAGCTAAGTTACCGCTCTGGCCAACGATGGCGATTTTATTCGTATTCACCGCATGAATAAAAGCTTCTTTCGTCAATTCAATTTGAAAGCCTGGAATCGACTCTAGCTTATCTACCGTACCGCCCGTATGCCCTAATCCTCGGCCAGACATCTTGGCTACTGGGATTCCTAGCGAAGCAACAATAGGTCCAACGATCAGGCTTATTTTGTCCCCAACCCCGCCTGTTGAGTGTTTATCCACTTTAATCCCGGCAATCTCCGATAAATCGATCATTTCTCCCGATCCTGCCATGGCTAGCGTGAGTGCAGAGATCTCTTCACTTGTCATCCCATTGAAGAAAATAGCCATCAATAAAGCTGACATTTGATAATCTGGAATATCACCGCGTGTATATCCGCTAACGATATACGTAATTTCTTGTTCGCTAAGCACTTCACCAGAACGTTTCTTATGGATTAAATCAACCATTCTCATGTTCATTCCTCCTTAAGATTACCTAAGAGTTTCGCTAGAAAACTTGCATCGTACGCATACTCATCAAAATCGAAAAAAGGGAGCTGCTAGAGCCCCCTCTGATACTACCATTATTGGTTAAGAAACAACTAATTTGGATTTCATTTTGGCATGACCTTCACCACAAGGAAGGACACACTGAATTTCATAAGTGCCTGGTTTATCGAAAGTTATTTGTTTGGAAGGATTTTCTTTATCCAACTTGATATCCAATCCTACGATTTCAATCGCATGTACACCTTCTTTTAAAGACAAGGTAACTTTCGTAGGCTCACCGCTTTTAACCGTATAATCTGCAGAATCGAACTGCCAGTTAGAAGCTGCAATTTTAAGCTGTTGACCTTTGCCAGCGGCAGCCTCTGCTTCCTTAGCCACTTGGCGGTCAGAAATATCTTGAAAGAGGACTCCCAGCCCCAATGCGCCCGCAAGTATAAATAACACAAAGAAAATCCACTTTTGCATGCATATCCCCCTCATAATGTGTTCACTTCATCTATTCTACCTAACATCTTCAGACAATCCCATACATGGTTAGTGGCAAATCCTTGAATATTTTGTGACAAAATTGTGACTCAGCCTTTCGTAAAAACATCCCCCTTATCGGGGGATATCACCATTACTATTGCCCATTTTGTTATAAATTACACACCACTAAGTCTTTCACGTATTTGAAAACCGCCAGTGGATACTGACTGTTTTTCTCTAAGAAGTGGTTGAAATGATCGGTCTTTCTCTTTCAGTTCTCTAATATCCCTATTAATTCGGTACGTGCAATCCGGGCAGAGCTTTTGTCCGCGAATCGGTTTCGAGCATGATACGCAGGGATAGTTCAAATTCGGATAATCCGAAAGCAGCAGCTTCCCCTCTTTAATCCAAGTATGCATTTGCTCTTGTGAAACACCTGTCGCTTCGCTGAATTGCCTATTCGTTGAGCGATGATTTTTACGTAGAAATTCAAGACTGGTCGTGAGCATGGAATCCATGCTGCGGCTGCAATCTGAACACTGGTTTCGAAAATTTTTCTGGAACACTTTCCCGCATTTAGGACAGTTAGCGACCATTAATTGTTGGACTGACATGCTCCATCACATCCTTGTTATGGAATGGGTATCTGTATCTACGACACCCTCTAATATAGTTCTAATTAACTATATATTAGCATGACTCCCTCCGAATTCACAGGTCTCCAGAAGCTTATTTTCATTAAAAGTTCATAAAAAATATAGCCAAATTATCCCAGACGGACCTCACGAACAAAGGCCTTAACAAGTGCAATGAACTTCGGTTTCGTCCGATTTGCAACCGCCACAACCTGCTCATGCGTCAATGGTTCCAGCTCTTCGCCTATCGCCATATCGGTAATACACGAAATCCCTAACACCTTAAGTCCTGCATGACGTGCTGCAATAACTTCTCCTACCGTGGACATGCCAATCGCGTCGCCACCGATGCGAGCTAACATCGTAAGTTCAACTGGCGTACAGTAGGTTGGTCCTGTAATCCCCGCATAGACCCCTTCCTGCAGCTTCAGCGGCACGCCATCTTCTCCTACGACCGTTTGTGCCAGCTCATGAGCCAGCTTGCGGTATTCGCGGTTGTACGCTTCCGACATGTCCGGGAAACGAACACCGAGATCAGCATGGTTAGGTCCGATAAGCGGGTTATCACCTGTCATATTCAAATGGTCGCTAATAACCATAAGATCTCCCGCTTTGAAATCTCGATTCATCCCGCCTGCTGCGTTCGTCATCACAACCGTCTGAACGCCAATGGCTTTCATAACGTAAACAGGAAATACAACCTTTTTCATATCGTAGCCTTCATAATAATGAAAACGACCCTGCATAACAATAACTTGCTTACCTTCAAGGGTACCTGCAACAAAACGGCCTTCATGACCTTCAACAGTTGAAACGGGAAAGTGAGGAACCTCGCTATAATCGATGGCTATGGGCTGCTCAACCTGATTCGCCATATCTCCCAAGCCTGATCCCAAAACTAATCCGATAACAGGCTTAACTCCGCCTAAACGCTGCTCAATAAAGCTCGCTGCTTCTTTAATTTTATCTATGTAAGTCAGTTCCATTTTGTTCTCCTCTTCTAGTTAAAGTGCTTCAATAATGCCTAGTACTAATTTCAGAAACTTAGGCTTTACTTTCTCTGTCGTTTCCATGACTTCTGCATGGGAGAGTGGCTGGTCTAATATACCTGATGCCATATTCGAAATACAGGAGAATCCAAGCACTTCGATTCCTGCATGACGTGCTACAATCACTTCAGGTACCGTCGACATCCCAACGGAATCACCGCCTAATGTGCGGAACATGCGAATCTCAGCAGGTGTTTCATAGTTAGGACCGAGGAGTCCCACATAGACGCCTTCTTGTAAGTGGAAGTTCTGTGATGCCGCAACTTCGTGCGCCAATTTACGCAGACGTTTGCTGTAAGCTTCCGACATATCCGGAAAGCGAACACCTAAAGCCGAGTCATTCGGTCCAATGAGTGGGTTGCGGTATGTCAAATTCAGATGATCACTTATGACCATAAGATCGCCAACTTGGTAGGATTCATTAATTCCACCAGCTGCATTCGTCACTATCAGCGTTTCTACACCTAGTTCTTTCATAACTCTTACTGGAAAAGAAACCGTTTCCGCGCCATAGCCTTCATAAGCATGAAAGCGGCCTTTCATCACTAACACTTGTTTGCCTTGAATCGTACCAACGACCAATTCTCCGGCATGCCCTTCCACCGTAGACACTGGGAAATGGGGAATTCTCGAGTAGTCTACAACGATAGGCTGCTCAATAAGATCAGCAAGAACGCCGAGACCAGAACCAAGAATCAGTCCAATTTGGGGTTTAATATTCGTTTCCTTGCTAATGAATGCAGCTGCTTCTTGAATCTTTTGAATCATGGACGTATCGGACATGGGTGGATTCCTCCTAAGCGATTTCAGTTCACATAGACTGAGTATTTCGTAATCATTTATTTTAAAAGATGTAAGAAGCTCTCGCCTTGATCGGTTGCACTAACGCCAAAATTATCTGCGATGGTCGCTCCCAGATCAGCGAAGGTTCCGCGGATACCAAGCGAAGCAGGGGATTGGAAGCTTGGGCTGTATAACAAAACAGGCACATATTCGCGTGTATGATCGGTTCCCGGATGCACAGGATCATTGCCATGATCCGCCGTAAGGATTAGTAGATCCTTCGGTCCTAGACCCGCTTTGAGCTGAGGCACATAAGCATCAAACTCCTCCAGTGATCTTCCATAGCCCTCAGGATCACGACGATGCCCAAACAACGAGTCAAAATCGACAAGATTCGTAAAAGCGAGTCCTTTAAACGACGAGCCCAGTACCTCTATCGTCTTCTGAATACCATCTAAATTACTTTTTGTTGATGTGGCTTTTGTAACACCTTCACCATCGAAAATGTCATTAATTTTCCCAATCGCAATCACATCATATCCAGCATCCTTCAAATGATTCATGACCGTTGGCGCTGGCGGTTTCACGGCATAGTCATGGCGATTCGGAGTACGTTTGAAAGCGCCAGGCTCCCCGAGGTACGGTCTAGCAATGACTCTGCCCACCGCAAACTCATCCTGCATGGTCAACCTTCTGGCAATCTTGCATGCCCGATACAGCTCTTCTAGCGGAATGACGTCTTCATGCGCAGCTAGTTGAAATACACTATCCGCAGATGTATAAACGATCCAATCCCCTGTTTTCATCTGCTCTTCTCCGAGCTCGTCTAAAATTTCAGTGCCTGAGGCCGGCTTATTTCCAATGACTTTACGCCCTGTCTCCTGCTCAAATTGAGAAATCAATTTTTCTGGAAATCCATCCGGAAATACATTAAATGGGGTATTAATTCGAAGCCCCATCAATTCCCAGTGGCCTGTCATCGTGTCTTTCCCAACAGACACCTCAGCCATTTTCCCATAATAACCTTCTGGTGAATCAGTTGCAGGAATCCCTTTAATATCAGCTATGCTCCCAAGTCCCATTCGCTGTAAATTAGGGAGTGCAAATCCGCTTACTCTCTCTGCAATATGTCCTAGTGTGTGAGCGCCACTATCGCCAAACTGCTTGGCATCCGGTAATTCGCCGATGCCTACACTATCCAATACAATTAAACATATACGTTCAAAGCGCACTCTTGTCCCTCCAAATCAATTCCTAATGTCATCCACCCTCGATTATCTCACTTCCACTCTATGAATGCAAAACAGCAGCTTCCCCTAGGGAAATGCCGCTGTAAGGTTATAATTTCGCTCTTGGATGTGCAAGGTTGTAAACCTCTTTCATTTTGAGCTTGGTGACTTGAACATACATTTGTGTCGAGGAAATATCGGAATGTCCCAGCATTTCTTGAACCGATCTCAGATCTGCGCCATTTTCAATTAAATGGGCAGCAAAAGAATGCCTTAAGGCATGAGGTGTTATCTCATTCGCGATATTCATCTCATTTGCATATTTTTTTAAAATCTTCCAAAACCCTTGCCTCGTCATCCTTGTTCCCAAGTGTCCGATAAATAAGGCTTCTTCATCCGCCGTTTTTTTCAACAACTTCATCCGATAATTATGTATATAGGTCGTTAAACACCGAATGGCGATTGAGCTAAGAGGAATGTTACGTTCTTTATCCGCTTTCCCTATACAGCGGATGAAGCCCATTTGCAAATTGATATCCGTTACATTCAGAGAAATGAGCTCCGATACTCGGATCCCAGTCGCATAGAGCAATTCCAGCATGGCCTTATCACGCGCGCCGCTCACATGCTCAGGTTGTGGTGCATCAAGGAGCTTCTCTACCTCTCCAATCGACAGCACTTTAGGAAGCTTTTTTTCCAGCTTGGGAGCATCAACATAAATACTTGGATCAGAATCCATTACACGTTCTTTCACTAAATATTGATAAAGTGCTCGAATGGAAACCATATTGCGAGACAAGGTTGCTGATGCTCGTCCGAGCATTTTCATCTGCGATAAGTATCCAGCAATGTGAGTTTTCCCTGTGTCTTTCCAAGCCGTAATGCCTTGCTGTTGTAGATAATCAACAAATTGCTGTAGGTCTCTCTCATAGGATTCCAACGTATTCCGGGATAGTCCCCGTTCAACTGACAAAAATCGGATGAAGGATTGCAAGTCTTTCGTCATCATGCCGATATACTCCTTCGTTATCATGCCATATCTTCATACCGAATAGCATTCAACGATTCCAGTGCGAACTCCTCTTTTTTACGCTTTCTTTATTCCCCATACCAATAAAATAAACGCAAACGGTCACTCATTGTTCCTGTATCCGAAACCGAAGTATGCTCGTGATGGCCAAACACCTTAACGGACTTTCCCGTTGGTGTTCTGTATTTGTTCACAGGCTGAATCCAACCCGTTAGAACAAGCATAACTTGATATAGAATCACAGTCAAAGTCATAAATAGTAAAATAAAGCGTAAGCGAACAATTAGTTTTCGATATGAAAATATCATAGCCAGTCCTCATTTCTATCCCCTTTTTATGATCAGGATATGAGGCTTGGTCTATGATTATGACAGATCGGACAACTTCACATACGGCTTTCCTAGTGCTTCAGCCACTGCGGGGTGCGTTACACTCCCTTTGTAGGTATTCACACCTAATTGGAGTGCGTAATTAGCAGCTACAGCCTGTTCAAAACCTTTATTGGCAAGCTCCATGGCATAAGGTATCGTCACATTGGTTAACCCCAGTGTTGAAGTTCTCGGAACGGCACCAGGCATATTGGCAACAGCATAATGCAGTACGCCATGTTTCTCATAGGTGGGATTACTGTGCGTTGTCACACGGTCAATCGTTTCAATCGATCCACCTTGGTCCACGGCAACATCTACAATCACAGCGCCTGGCTTCATGCTTTGAACCATTGCTTCCGTTACTAATCTTGGAGCTCTAGCTCCAGGTATAAGAACAGCGCCAATTAATAAATCCGCCTTCTGTACAGCACTCGCAATATTATAAGGATTAGACATCAATGTTCGCAGTCTTCCCCCGAATATGTCGTCCAGAGCTCTCATCCGATCGGCACTCCGTTCAATAATGACAACATTAGCTCCAAGTCCGAGCGCCATTTTGGCCGCATTCGTTCCAACGATCCCTCCGCCCAAAATAATGACATCGGCTGGCGGCACTCCGGGTACACCACCCAATAAAATTCCGCGTCCCCCATAGAATTTTTCCAAAAAATGGGCGCCAATTTGTACCGACATCCGGCCAGCGACTTCACTCATCGGTGTCAAAAGCGGCAATGAGCCATTCGGAAGTTGAATCGTTTCGTAGGCAATCCCTGTCACTTTCTTGTTAAGCAAATGTTCAGCCAAGTCTCCTGCCGCTGCCAAATGCAAATAGGTGAACAACATCTGCCCTTCCCGGAAATAACCATACTCTGCTGGTAAAGGTTCCTTAACTTTCATAATCATATCGCTGAGAGCCCATACCTCAGCAGCCTCCGCGACAATAACGGCACCTTCGCGAGCATAGTCCTCATCACCGAAGCCGCTGCCAACACCAGCCCCAGTTTCAACAAACACTTGATGTCCTGCCATCAAGAGCATACCCGCTCCTCCAGGCGTTAAAGCTACTCTGTTTTCATTGTTTTTGATTTCTTTTGGAACGCCGACTACAATAGGTTGCTGAGTCATAGTTGCTACCTTCTTCCTTATTATCACTAAACATAATGTGCCATCCTTCTATACGAATTATGTGAGTTAATATCCGACTTTTCTTATTACCTAGTATATGAAAAGAACACAAAAATGCCTGTATGCACAGGGTGTGCTTACAGGCATTTTCATTGTATAAACAGCTTCTATTCCGAAACTGTTATTTTAGATTTGTCCAATGAGTCCGGTTTGCCTCGATCGTTACAGCGATAGCATATACCTTGAAAATCAAGTCGATGATCTAGCACTTGAAAATGAAAATCTTGCTCTAACCGTTCTTCCAAAGGTCCGAGCCAATCTTCCATAATTTCATCTACGGCTCCGCATTGCACGCAGATTAAGTGATGGTGATGATGACGTGTACTGTCGTCACGTAAATCGTAACGAGCGACACCGTCGCCAAAATTCATTTTTTCCAAGACATGCAGCTCACTCAGCAGCTCTAAAGTTCGGTAAACTGTTGCCAATCCGATCTCTGGAGCCTTGTCCTTCACAAGCATAAACACATCTTCAGCGCTTAAATGATCTTGTTCATTCTCTAAAAGTACGCGTACTGTCGCTTCCCGTTGAGGGGTTAGTTTGTACCCTTGGGATTGCAATTGCTGCTTAATCTTCTCGATCCTTGCTTCCATATGCCTCCCCCTCAGAAAGGTGGGCATCCAAGCCCAGTTTTAGCCACTCTTTTTATTATAGGGGGAGCTGACTGACAAAGTCAAACAGAAACATAAGTGGATCTCTTATCCATATAGGCCAACTAGCATAGGCGTTACCCATTTCATCATCAATTGTGACATATATCCTTCCCAAAGCGCTGCTCCAAGGAGGAATACCCCCATCAAGAGGGTTAGCGTTGTATATCGCATAAAGGGCTGGTATATGTTACCATTTCGGCTCATGAAGCGATTTTTGATCATATATATGGAGAACGCCATAGCCGCTACACTGCAGAATAGGATAGCCGGAATAACAATCAGGTTCTGCGGCGCAACGGAAACAAGCGCAAATAACATGCCCTTCCATGACATTTGGCCGACCAGATACCCAACCGTAAACCCAATTAGCACACCTTTGAGAAAGTCCAAAACGAGAATCAGCGGCAGCCCGACAATAGACAAACCAAAGAGCCATATCAACAAAATCCACTTCATATGCATGCCGAAAGCTTGAACGAACGATTGCCTGCTGTCAAACTCGGCACCTTCGTTAATTTCATGAAAAAAACTACCCAAATGACGAGTCATTTCTTGCTTTTGCTCCAAAGAAAGTGCATTCACCATCACGGCGCCGAACACGACCCCTATGATGAAAAGAACGGAGACGAATATAAATAGCGGCAAATTATCCTTCATATATTGTTTCATCGTTAGGTTCCTATTCATCTTGCTGCTCCTTCCTTGTGTCAACCTCTACAAAGACAAGCTTATGAGCGAGTATTGGAAACTATGAACGATTTTTAACTTTGCCGTATTTACCCCCGCCGCCAACTTCAAGCTGTAAGGTGCCCTCTCGCGCTTTTACAATATAAGAAGCAATTTCTTCACCAATTTCACTTGCAAGCTCTTCCGGTGTCGTGCGATGCAGCACATTCATTTCCGTTCCGAAGCGGCGAAGCAGTTGTTCAAGCTTCTTAGGCCCGAGCCCTGGGATAAATTCTAGTGGAACTTGATACTGATACGGAGGTCGATAAGACGGAAGGAAAGCTTTTTCACGGTCTGCTAAGTTCAGGATCCGATCCATGACTCCTCTAATAATTTTATTGCTGCCACAGTCGGCACAGCGCTGGACAGTCGTTTCACTTTCATCCAAAACGGATTCACATAAGCTGCAATAGGTTCGGTGGTATTTCCCAAGCCGTGGATTAAGGCCGTAGTTAGCTATTATACCGCGTTCCTCTTGACGATGCAGCGCTTTAACGAGTTCCTCATACGTAGGGGCAGCCAGCTTCATTTCGTTGTACTCACGTCCGATTTTGCCAAGAGAGTGTGCATCTGAGTTCGTAACGAATGTGAACGGGTCAAGCTCCGAAATTAAACCGGCCATATCGGAATCAGAACTAAGACCAAGCTCGACAGCAGAGATACCATTAAGATCTAGAAGGTACTTCATCTTAGAAGTCGCACTTCCATACACACTTTTATGTGGAGTAAAAATATGCGCAGGTATTAGGATACCCCCCCTGCCTAGCACTTCTTCTTGAAGTACGCGAGCGGGTACATAAATGCGTTGAGAGCTTAGCTCCACATTTTTCATGTGCCCCTTCATCCATTGCGTGAACCCCTGCATCACTTTCAGATTAGGCATATAGGCAAGCAAATGGGCCGGGCCCATGCCTGGATCCCGCACCTCAATTTCACTGCCCAACATAATCGTCGTGTCCTGATACCGGATGCCGCCGCCCTCCAGCTCCTCCATCTCACCCCGATCCAAGTACGTCATAATGTCATCCTGAACAGAAGGCGAGTGACAATCGATAATACCGATGATGTCCATTCCTTTTCTAACAGCAGCTTCCTGCGCAATATTGAAGAAAGTCAGGTCATTCGAAGCGCTAATCTTAATCGCTTGTCCCTTCTCTGATCGACCTATGTGAATATGGAGATCAACATAATAAGCATTCATTTAGATTTGACCCGTTAAAAGATACAGCTGCCAAGCGTAAACAGCCATAATCGTCTTCGCGTCGCTAATTCGCCCTTCACGTATGTACTGCTGTGCTTGTTCCAAAGTAATCGATTCGCATTCGAGGAATTCATCCTCATCCGGATTCGCTTCGCCCTTTACCAAATCTTCTGCGAGATAGAGATGAATGATTTCATCCGCGAAACCTGGCGAGGTATAGAAGGAACTAACCAGCTTCATATTATCCGTGCGATAACCCGTTTCTTCCTTTAATTCGCGTAAAGCTGCCTTTAGCGGCTCCTCACCTGCATCCAGCTTACCGGCCGGGATCTCGACCTGACTTTTCTCCAGCGGCTTTCGATATTGTTCTACAACGATCATTTTATCTCCTAATAGCGGAATAACAGCTACAGCGCCGGGGTGTTTTACGATTTCACGTGTTGCAATCTCCCCATTTGGCAGCTTCACATGATCCACCTGCAACGAAATGATTTTACCTTTGAAAATAGATTCAGTCTTAACCGTTATTTCTTCGAATTTTTTGTGTAATATCATACGAACACCTCACCCTTGTTAAAGTTGGTCTAACTTGTCCCATTCATGCATATCGTTCATTATATCAAAATTTCACCTGAAAAGAGGAAAATGGATATGAAGAGCTATGTAACCGACCGTCAAATTCGACTTGTAGGGAAGGCCTGGGAAATCAAACGTCAATTGCAGTTGATGCTGCAGCAAGGTGGGAATACCATTACACTAGTGGATTATGTAACTGGCTTGCACAATCCGCAGCCGCACAAATCGCTTGGAAATAAACCGGGTCCTGCGATAATCCCCTTCCCATCGAGGTAATGGGCTGTGGATACTGCGAAAAAGCTTCAGCGATTTCCGCAATCGATGGGCTCGGCATGGCTTCTATTTGATGCAGCTGCAGGTTCTGCGCTTGTTTTTGCACAATAGCATTTTCCTTAGCGCCCAAAATTGGGAGAGGCACTACAGCCGGACATCTCGCTGCCAGCTGCAGCGCAGTAAGCGTATGATGACTAATGCCCTGATGCCGAATCCTAGGATCAGCAAAAGAAATTCTAGGGATGACCACTGGAATCCCGCCTAAAGCGGATACAGCATTCACGAGCTCACCAACCTCAAGACCCGAGAAACCGTATCGGGTATTCGTTCCCACGATGCCTGGTCCCATAGTTACAAGACTGATATCTGCATTCACTGCATGCTTCGCTGCAACTAATGCACTAAATTTGTTAACCGCCTCCACCTTACCGCCGTAGGATTGACCATAAGTAATGGTTGTTTTAAGCCATTCCATCCCCTCAAGTATCGCCACATGCTCACTCCATGCGATTGGAAGAGCCCCCCCATCTGTCATGATATAGGCGACCTCCAAAGCACGATCAGATAAATTTCTTTGTTGCTGCCGATATCTGAGCCAGCACATCACGACAGGCAGCATACTGTGCAATTCTCCCAGCAAGACGGGCATCCCCTCTAGATTCATGTCACCTTGAAATGAAGAATGAAACGAGCTAGCAGGTTCTTCAATAGCGAGCACACTTCGCTGCATTGGGGTATATTTGAGCTTCATAATGTGTCCATTTGATGATGTAGATGCTGAATCGTGATCCGATCCTCGGTCGCGAATGGATATTACGATATGAAATCCCCCTGAACCTAACCTCAGCTTCATGGCAGTTACATTTAAGTCAACCAGGTCCCCAGGAGTTAACAAAGGTAATGTATCCGTGTAGTGTACAGCACGCTCAAGCTCACCGCTCCGCATTCGTACAGTGACAATCTGTAGTCCCTCTCTAACTGAAATAATTTCCGCAACCGTACCCTCATCCCGTATCATCAAGCCAGTTTCCCCTTCCTGGACGTGTCTTACTCGAAGCATATGAGGATTGATTTCGTTTTACCCCAATTTATCGGTTGAATGACTGAAAAAAACCGACCAGCCATGCCATGTCATTGGCAGACTAATCGGTTCTCTAGAAAAGTGGTGAATTAAACTTTCGCAGCTTCCTTCACGAGAGCAACGAGTAATTCAGCCGTTTTGACTAAATCACTGATGGCAATATGTTCTTTTGTTGTATGAATTTCATGATAACCAACAGCGAGATTAACGGTTGGTATGCCCATTCCGTTGAAGATATTCGCATCACTGCCGCCGCCGGAGTGGAAGGTTCGAGCTGTCAATCCGAGGGTTGAGAGTGCTCTAGCGGTCAATTGTACAATAGGAGCAGAGTCATCATGCATATAGGAAGCATATACAATATCCGCGTTAAACTCGCAAGTAGTGCCAGCATCAGCTGCTGCTGATTCGCAAGCTTCTTTCATCGCGGCGATTTGAGCTTCCAGCTTATGCTGAACAATGCTGCGTGCTTCCGCTTCCATCTTCACTTTATCGCATACCACGTTCAAAGGACCTACGCCTGAGAAACTGCCAATATTCGCAGTCGTTTCGTTGTCAATTCGACCGAGCGACATACGCGAAACTGCTTTACTCGCTACTTGGATGGCACTGATGCCGTCTTCAGGATTAACACCGGCATGAGCTGACTTTCCGTGGAAAATAATTTCAATTTCTGCACGTCCAGGCGCTGCTGTTGCGATATCGCCAATGGCACCGTTAGAATCAAGTGCAAAGCCGAACTCAGCTTCCATAACGCTGCGATCCATGGCGCGGGCGCCTTTCAGACCGCTCTCTTCCCCTGCCGTAATAACGAATTGAATGCGGCCATGTGGAATGTTTTGCTCTTTTAACACTTGAATGCCTTCGATCATCGCCGCGATACCCGCTTTATCATCGCTGCCAAGGATCGTCGTTCCATCGCTGCGGATATAGCCATCATCGCCAATTTGCGGCTTGATACCTTTCCCAGGAGCTACCGTATCCATATGAGAAGTGAAGAAAATAGTCGGAATTGCTGCGTTGCTGTCCGTTGCTTCAAGTGTACAGATCAAATTCCCTGATCCATGGCCGCTTTTCGCCATCGAATTATCTTCTACAACATGCAACCCTAAACGACTGAACTTTTCTTTAAGAACGACACAAATCTCTTGCTCAAATCGGGTCTCGCTGTCTACTTGCACAAGGGAGATAAACTCTTCCACCAAACGATTTTGCTGAATCATGTACTTTCCTCCGATACACTCTATGAGTTACAATAAAACCGTACAAGCTTTTTCACGAAAAAGGAGTGAATCTTCATTGTTACAGAATAAGCGTTGGTTTAAAATCGTGATTTACCTAATGCTGATCACGATGCTGCTATCAAGCATATTGTTTACTGCGGGATTATTTTTTGATTCATAGTTTTAATAAATCTTTGTATCCGCGTTATAACTTTCTAAATTTTCTTTCACTCTCTGTAGGAACCGGCCACAGATGACACCGTCAAGAATACGGTGATCCAGTGACAGACAAAGGTTAACCATCGAACGAACCGCAATCATATCTTGAATAACGACGGGCTTCTTCACAATCGATTCGAAGGTCACAATAGCTGCTTGCGGGTAGTTGATGATCGGATAAGACAGAATCGAGCCGAAGGAGCCTGTATTATTTACAGTAAATGTCCCGCCAACCATATCATTCAACGATAATTTCCCCGCACGTGTTTTCTTCGTCAATTCATCAATTTCTCTGGCTAGTCCTGCGATATTTTTTTGATCCGCTTTTTTGATGACTGGCGTCAAGACCGAATCTTCCGTTCCGACAGACAACGAAATGTTAATATCGCGTTTCACGATAATTTTATCTACGGCCCAGACGGAGTTGATGATCGGGTAATCCTTAATAGCATTGACGACCGCTTTCAGCATGAATGCCAAGTACGTTAAGTTAATGCCTTCTCGGCGCATAAACTCGTCTTTCACTTTATTCCGCAGAACAACAAGATTCGTTACATCGACCTCAATCATTGTCCATGCATGCGGAATTTCTGTTACACTCTGGCGCATTTTTGAAGCAATGGCATTGCGCATTGGTGTAACGTCAATGAAATGCTCATTGCGAGCGTCTAATGAATGTCCTTCCGCTTCAATCAACGGCGTTTGCGGACTGGCGGATAAATGGATGCCAGAGCTGCGAACAGGCTGGTGGGCCTGCTTCGGATCCACAGGTGGAACGGTTTGTGGAGCAACAGAAGCTGCCGGTGGATTCGTTTGTACGGCGGCAGGAGCTGCATTAGCTCCACCAGAGGCGATGAATTGCTCAACGTCCTTACGCGTAATTCTTCCGCCAAGCCCCGTTCCTGCAACACGAGACAAATCTATGCGATTGTCTTGTGCAAGCCGGTGTACAGCTGGTGAATAACGACCGCGCATGCTTTGGTCTGAGTCTTCAGCCAGTTCAGCTCCAGTATGACTAGCAGCTGCAGCGGTTGATGCTCCGTTCGCTAAAGCAGCACCAGGCTCTTCAATCAAACAAATGGCTTCGCCAACAGCAGCTGTCTCGCCGTCGCCGACAATAATTTTTACAAGTGTGCCTTCAATGGGTGAAGGCATTTCCGTATTCACTTTCTCTGTGAAAAGCTCACAAAGCACATCGTATTGTTCGATATAATCGCCTGGCTTCTTGAGCCATTTGCCTATTGTAGCCGAAACAAGGCTCTCCGCTAGATGCGGGACTGTGACCTCGGTTAGTCGGCTGTTGGTTTGGTTCATGGGTGTACCTCCTAAGTTCAGGACATGATCAATGAAAGGATATTAGATGTGTAAATTAGAACATAGCAAGCTGGTGCATGGCATCCTTCAGCTTATCTGCATTGAGCAGAAAAAATTTCTCCATCGGTGGATTGCTACCAACTGCCGGAACGTCTGGGCCGCAAAGTCTTGCGATAGGCGCATCGAGCTCGAACAGCATTTCTTCGGCGATAATCGCCGACACTTCAGCACCAACGCCGCCTGTTTTGTTGTCTTCATGGGCGATGAGCACTTTGCCTGTTTTCCTAGCAGCCTCCAAAATAGCTTCTTTGTCTAGCGGCTGTAGCGAACGCAGGTCGAGTACATGCGCGGAAATGCCTTCCTTCGCAAGCTCTTCAGCTGCTTGTAATGCATAATTGACAACCATACCGTAGGCGATGACTGTAATGTCTGTGCCCTGGCGCTTGATGTCGGCCTTGCCGATCGGCACGATGTAGTCGTCATCTGGCACGTCCGCAGATAACGCCAGATAGCACTTCTTGTGCTCGAAGAATAACACAGGATCGGCATCTCGGATTGCTGCCTTCAGCAGCCCCTTCGCATCATATGGATTCGAAGGCGCTACGATTTTAACACCCGGCGTGCCAAAGAAAACAGATTCCGGACATTGGGAATGGTACAAGGCACCTGCTCCGGTCGCTCCATATGGAGCACGAATGACGATCGGGCAAGTCCAATCATTATTAGAACGATAACGAATCTTAGCCGCTTCACTAAGAATTTGATTCGTTGCTGGGAAGATGAAATCAGCAAACTGAATTTCGGCGATCGGTTTCATCCCATACATCGCAGCACCAATAGCCACGCCTACAATGGCAGACTCCGCTAGCGGCGTGTCTAGAACTCGCTCTTCTCCAAACAAATCACGCAGCCCTTTGGTCGTGTTCAAGACACCACCTTTACCAACATCTTCACCAAGTACGAAGACGTTATCATCCTGCTGCATTTCCTCCTGCATGGCAGAACGGATTGCTTCCAAATATGTAATTACAGCCATAATTTATTGGTCATCTCCTTCTGCATAAACATGAAGGAGCGTATCTTCCGGTTTCGGATAAGGCGCGAGATCCGCATACTTTGTAGCTTCATTAATCTCTTGCTTTTGCCGTTCCTGAAGGTCACGATCCTGATCATCACTCCATAGACCGCATTCCATTAAATATTCTTTGAATTTAAGGATGCCGTCTTTTTGACGGTTCTGTTCAACTTCTTCTTTCGTCCGGTACAGCATGTCATCATCCGACGTTGAATGAGGCATGAGTCGATAAGAAATCATTTCGATGAGCGTTGGACCTTCGCCACGAACGGCTCTTTCTCTTGCTTCCTTCGTCACCCGATACATTTCTAATACATCGCTGCCATCTACTTGAATACCTGGGAAACCATACCCGAGCGCACGATCCGCGATTTTTCCTGCCACTTGTTTATGAAGAGGAACAGAAATCGCGTATTGATTATTTTCACAAACGAAAATAACAGGAAGCTTATGTACACCCGCGAAATTACAGCCCTCGTGGAAATCCCCTTGATTGCTGGAGCCTTCACCGAAGGAAACAAAGGTGGCGAAGTCTTGCTTTTTCATTTTGGCTGCAAGCGCGATACCAGCAGCATGCGGAACTTGAGTCGTAACAGGGGACGACCCTGTGACGATATGATTTTTCTTATCGCCAAAGTGACCAGCCATTTGTCTTCCACCGCTGTTAACGTCTTCTGCTTTGCAAAAAACCGCCAGCATTAAATCCCTTACTGTCATGCCGACAGATAGTACGAACGCATAGTCACGATAATACGGCAAAAAATAATCTTTTTGCGCTTTCATCGCAAAAGCCATCCCTACTTGACCCGCATATTGTCCCATACCAGATACGTGAAAAGGTATTTTACCTGCGCGTTGAAGCATGAAAGCTCGCTCATCATATTTAGCAGCAAGACTCATGACTGTATACATACGAACGGCTTCGTCGTCAGACAAACCTAAACTTCTATGTTTATATAGTTGACCAATAGACATGGAGGTTGCCTCCTTTAGAAATTTTAAGTACCACATAAATTATTACCTGGTCCTAGTACTTGACTCTATATGCTTATTATAAACGCAAATGTTTATGATTACAATTTTTATCCGCTAATTGCAATCCCATCCACGGCCAGCATTGCTTCTCCTAATGCTTCTGATAAAGTGGGATGCGGATGAATGGTTTGTCCCACTTCCCAAGGCGTCGCATTCAGTACCTGTGCAAGTGCTGCTTCAGATATGCTGTTAGTCACATGCGGTCCAATCATATGTACACCAAGAATGTCATTCGTTTCGCTATCTGCTATAACCTTTACGAAGCCGTCTGTATCTCCATATACAAGTGCTTTCCCAATCCCTTTGAAGCTGAATTTGCCAATTTTCACTTTGTGTCCTTGGAGGGCGGCCTGTTGTTCGGTCCAACCAACACTAGCTATTTCCGGTCTTGTATATGTACATCTTGAAACGAGATGCGCTTGCAGCTCATGCGGAGTTTGACCAGCCAGGTGTTCAGCTGCCAGAATCCCTTCATGACCGGCCATATGAGCCAGCATAAGTCCTCCAATAACGTCGCCAACCGCATAGATATGTGATTCCGTCGTTTGCATGAACCGATTCACACGAATGACACCTTTATCTATTTTAATATCCGTATTTTCAAGTCCGATTCCCTCAATATTCGCTATTCGGCCAACAGAAACAAGCACCTTATCTGCTGTTAATTCAACAATTTCCCCTTGCTTGTCCGCTTGTAAAGTAACACTGCCTTCCGTTACCTTAACGGAATCAGGAAGCACTTTTGCTCCAGTAACCAAAGTAATGCCACGTTTCTTAAACAAGCGCTCCAGCTCTTTGGAGATATCCGCATCCTCTAAGCTCACTAATCGTTTATCCAGTTCAACTATGGTAACCGCTACGCCAAAATCGCTCAGCATCGAAGCCCATTCTACGCCAATCACACCGCCACCTACAATGATGATTGACTTCGGAAGGTTCTCCATACGCAAAGCGTCTTCACTCGTTAAAATATGGGTACCATCGATCTCTAAACCTGGTAAACTACGCGGTCTGGAACCTGTAGCAATGATCAAATTACTCGATAGAAGCGTTTCGATATCCCCGTCTTCCTTCTCTACAGAAACAGCACCGCTGCGTGGTGAAAAGATAGAAGGCCCAATAATGCGTCCATTGCCGTAATGGACCGTGATTTTATTTTTCTTCATCAGGAATTGCAGTCCTTGATGCAGTTGATCAACAATACGTTGCTTACGGTTAAGCACACTGTCAAACTTTACTTCGATGGATTCAGCAGAAATGCCATATTCCTCACTTTTCTTCATTGTTGCGTATACTTCCGCACTCCGAAGGAGAGATTTACTTGGAATACAGCCTTGATGTAAACAAGTGCCTCCAAGCTTGTCCCTTTCCACGACAGCTACAGTTTTCCCTAATTGTGCTGCCCGTATAGCCGCGGTATAACCTCCAATACCACCACCAAGTACGACGACATCATATCTATGTTCACTCATTATGTATTTCCTCCCTATTAAGCGTTCACTACCTCATATGTATACACTTCACTCTATTATATTACCCTTTTTTGGTCACCAAATCATAGTCTTATTTGTGAATTAGACACACTAACAGTTTCAGAGTATGATGATATAAAACATGTTTTATGCAAAGTAAGGAGCAGCTATGAGAGCGCCATTTTATCGATTTATTGCTATTCTTCTTCTCGTCATTCCCGGTTTGACAGCTACCTATGGGTTCCTTGCCATGAAGGATGCCTTTTTCGCTCAATTCGATACGGACGGACATCTGTTGTGGGGAAAATTTATCCTTGGGCTAATTTTGTTTCTTCTAGGTGTTGCTTTTATTGGAGGATGGACGTTTTTCCGTGATCGCAAACGAAATTATGTGGCACCAAGATTTAAACCTAACCGACGCAAATAGACCGGACTTTCAAGTCCGGCCTAAACGATCTAACCAATGAAGGAACCGGTTCTGTTCAATCATTTGTGTAATGGAGCTCACCTCCGCTTGTCTATGAAGGAAGCCGATTACAGCAACAATCACACATTGTGCCTCCCAAGGAAAGATCATAATAATTCCATAACCCAATGTAAAACCAAGTAGATTCGATCCGGCATCACCAAGCATCCCAAAGCCTCTAATATCAAGGCTATAAAGGATCAAGCCACCCATGCATACTGGGATCATTGGAAAAAACAAACTCGTATCCAAGTCTAAAAAATAATATCCTAAGAGCAAAACCGCACAAAAACTACCCAAAAATGCTTTTAATGATCGACCTGGACGAACGTCAAGCAAGTTCAAGGTATTCGTCATTAGTATCAGCAGGATAAGCTCAACCCCCATCTGCCAGATGGGGGTTTGATCGTTTCCGACCGCTAAAACAAGCCATGCGGCAATCGATAATGTGCCTATCGCCTTAACGGCTCCCATCGATAAAGTCTTTGACTCCATCCAATACCGAAAATGTCCCTTAAGACCTTTTACAGCTTTACTTCCTATTAAATCATCTGTCCAACCTAATAAGAAAATAAATGTAGCGGAAAAAGTGAATGCCCGATTATTCACTTCAAGGGTACTAAGCTCTTTAAGTAATGAAATTTCGCCCATCAAGCCTGAAGATTCTAGCTTTAGAGCACCTTGAAGAACCAGCTCCTGAAGCCATAAGAGCAACCAAAGAACGACCCCCATCCCGCGAGGGATGGTATGGCCAAGATAGTTCGGCCCTACTTGCCCATGGGCCTCCAGAAAGCGCCTTACGTGCGGCAGCATCCACCACCCTGCCGCTCCAAGCACAATCAGATCGAGGATCGATCCGATGAGAACCATATCCGCTTCCTCTCCTTCCAGCGAGTCAGCAGTGTCAAACTGACCGCGGCGAATTGCCTGCCGCGGTGCATGTATCCGTGCCAATCCCGCCCCGTTTCCCGGTGCGTGATTGGCACGTCTAGCTCCACGATGCGAAAGCCATGCCTCACCGCATCGATCGTTAGCGCGACTTCCACGCCGAAGCCGCGCGCGAAGCCTCCAAGCTCCCGCAGCCGATCAGCACGCACCGCGCGCTGTCCAGACAAGGGAGCTTCGGTCTTATAGCCGCTGAGCCGGTGAATACCGCGGCGGGCCAAGCCCTTGACCAAGCCGAAGCCTGCTTTGGCGCCGGACGGCGGCAGCTTCGCTATCGCCATATCCGCTTCGCGCCGCAGCAGCGGCTCGATGAGGACGAGCGCCTCCCCGGCCGTAGCCTGCAAGTCGGCGTCAAGAAAGAGCAGCAGGTCGCCACGAGCCTTGGCGACACCTGATTGCATCGCCGCTCCTTTGCCGCGCCGGCGGTCATGCTTGACCAGCTTGTCCACCCAAGGCCAAGCAGCTTCATAGGTATTATCGACGCTGCCATCGTCGACCACAATAATTTCGAATCTCATCCCCGTACTCCAAATGAAGTCTGCCTGATTCAACAGATGTTGTAGTGTACTCGGAATCGTGCTTGCTTCATTCCAAGCTGGAATAATGATGGATAGATACGGCTTCATCCTTCACCTCCTAGATTCCAAACTACGTGAGCAACTCGCTTCAAAATCCAGTGAAGCTGAAAAAGCCCTAAAGCAATAAAGAAAAGTGAAAGAAAAGCAGTGGTGGCAACCTCTTTCGTCCATAGATACGGCTGCTTATACAGGGCGCCTATACTTTTGATATCTACCAAACGCGACCCTACCTTCATCCGAACAAGAAGCGTGCTTCCCATGCCCTCCCTCCCTTTCTCCAGAAAATCAATCATATGAGTATGCGCACCAACCGTAACTAGCCACTCCCCCCGCTGCTCAAAGGCGAGTAAAAGCGCCGCGTCCTCACTGGTTCCGAAACAAGGCAGTACATGCGCGAATAACCCTAATGCGTTCGTACGAGCTATCCCCGGTGCCGTTCCATTCGGGTAAGCATGGACAATTAACTCCGCACCGCACAAAAGGGCTCGATCCGTCACACTGTCCATATCCCCAACAATCAGATGCGGCTGATAACCGCACTCCAGCAGCGCATCTGCCCCCCCATCAACCCCAATCAGAATCGGCTTGACCTTTGAGATAAATGCTTTTGCGGCAAGTAAATCCTTCTTATACCCTTTCCTTCTGGAAACAACCAATACATACTTACCCTCGCAATTTACCCTAAGGTGTAGTGTGGGCAGCGGCTCCATAACAGCTTGTTTCTCCCGAATTGCATAGGTTAATGTATTATCAATAAATTGCTCCAAAAGCCTTGACGATTGATCGTTCGCAAGCTGCTGCAAGTTCATCCAGTTCTCACGTGTAAATGCGGTACAGGCGATATGCTGATCTCCGATGATGATCCTATCCTCATAAATCGCAATCTCCTTATTCGATTCAAAAACTTCGAACGCCGACGACTCCACTTCCCAAATCCGTATATGCTGCTGCAGCAGCAGCAGGGGGCCTTGGGTTGGATAAGTGCCACTCATCGTTTGGTGGCAATTTATGATCGCTTTTACTTTATGGTCGATGAGTTCCTGTGCAATGACTTCATCTAAGTCACGGTGCTGCAGAACAACGATTCGGCCTGGCGGCAAATCACGCAGCAATACTTTCGTAATCGCCCCTACGTTAATCTTCCCTTTGCAGAGCGGCAGCGGCTTCGAAGAAAACAATGACAACGAGGGCCAATTCATGATAGACACCGACTTTCCTTTCGTCTCTTGGCTCGCTTATTTTGCCCTTTGCCACTATATTCTATGTATATTTTACCTATCCAATGGCAAGTATTGGGTTATATTCTTATTGAAAGGAGATGAAACATCCATGGAGCTAAACATGAGCGCAGACGAAGTGTTAGGCCACATTGTACAGCTTCACAACACCGGAGAGTCGCTAGCCAAAAAAAATGTGAAGAAGCTGCATCCTGATCTTATGAAAAATGCCCTGTATTATTACCCAAGCTGGGAGCACGCCTTGCAAAAGACCGGAGTTGGCAACATCGTTCACTAAACATACATACCATTGCACACACAAAGAGCTCCGAAGGGGATTAATCTCCTTCGGAGCTCTATACGATCTACGTTATTTTCTTCGTTATTCAAGCACTTCCCATTCAACTTGCACCATGCGATCTACCCATGTGCGGATTTTTATTTCAATCGCACTTTCGATTTCTTCATCAGTCATTTCACCAAGTTTATATTCCGGTATTTCAAGTACATCCTGCTTAACCATTTCGCCTGACACGGCTAATTGAATTTGAATACGCAAGCCCTCACCCTTTTCTAAATGAAGTGAATATATAATTGATAAGAAAACTTTCCATTGCAGCTAGGCAACTGATTAATTACAATTAACAAGAGTAACAATCCAATTTGAATGAAGAAAAGAGGAATCCGAATGTCACGAACCCAAGCACAAAAAAATCGACAACGAAGTTTACGCGAAGGTAAGCTAGATCCTGCTATCCATCGACTGCACTGGCATGGAGTCAACCCTGTAACTAAAACGACGCCTACACTGAAACAATTACTAACGAAACAAAATCATAAACACAAATCAAGGAATTTGAACCATTCGCATGGTGACGATTCCTTTTTTCATGCTTCATAACGTTCTTGGATCGTAATTCCTTGTTCCGCTGCATAAAGGACTAACGCTTCTTTTTCCGCAGGACGAAAGGTATAGTTACAATCAAACCCGTTAAAGAACAGCTTCCACTCGCTCACAACTCCGTTATCTCCCAACTCTAACTCCGCTACATATAAGGAATCAGGTTCATCTTCAAACTGAAGGCCGATATGGAGTTGTATCTTCCCTTCCGACATTTCTTGTTCACAATAGTCCATAATCACGAGTGTAGGCCCTCCTATTGAATTAAATCTTTTTTATTTATATAATATACTAATGCGCACAAGCTAAACAACGAGGTGAAACTTTGATCGCAGGTCAAGGATCCCTATACGACAATGCTAGTTTATGCTTAAGCTTACGTAGAAAGTTTTGCTAAAGCAAAACTCTTAGGAGGAATTACAATGGCATACGATCCGCAAGTAGTAGATGCAACAATAGTTAGTGATAACAAAAAAAATGGTCTTTTCGAAGTCGTTGTCTCACTGAAAGACCGCAACAAATGCCGTCTTTTCTTCGAAAGAGATTCCGAAACGGGTATCGGCAAAGTGACTGATTTGAATAGATTGATGAAAGAACCTTGTCCGATCTGCCGCAAAGATTACCTTTGCAACTGTCTTGACCGTTACAAATATTCAATCGCGGATCAAGCGCTAACCTTCATAAAATAATGGCATGACGAAACCCCCTAGCTAATTCAGCTAAGGGGTTTCATTGTTAGTTACGACTTTGTTGATACTGCGTACACGCATGAATCCATTCTTTCACCATATTCGGATTAGATGCGAAATGCAAATGTGTATAACCGGCAACAAGATTCCCAGTGAGATATCCGTCTGCTTTGGTTCCAAACCGGCCTTTCAATTGAAAGGCAGCTTTTACATCCACACCCTCATTAGCTTGAAAAGTTGAATAATGAAATTCATGGCCGCGAGCCTGTTCGCCTGCGGAAAACAAGAAGTTTTCCTCTACACCTGTAACCTCGCGGTAACCTAGAGCTGCTAACTTCGTCTGCATGGTGACTTTTCCGGGGATCATGCCAACCATTGGAAATTCATTTCCTGTCGTATCTACAATTTGTTCCGTGAGGAACATAAATCCACCGCATTCAGCGAGTGTCGGGATACCTTCCTCAATTCGGCTGCGAATTGAGGCCTTAACCCCTTCTTCGGCAGCTAATCGCTCTGCGAATTCCTCGGGAAACCCTCCGCCAATGTAAAGTCCGTCCGCATCAGGAGGAACCTGTTCACCAGCAAGCGGCGAAAAGAATACACATTCCGCACCGCTCGCCTCTAACAGCTCCAGATTTTCCGGATAATAAAAATGAAATGCGGCATCTTTGGCGATCGCAATTTTAACTCTCTTAAGTTCGTCAAGTTGATCTTTGCTAGTGAATAAAACGGACTTACTATTTATTGGCTCAGCTGCGGCTAAATCCAACAAAAGGTCCAAATCTATATGTGCTGTCACTTTGTTAGCCAAAAGCTCAAAAAAAGGTTGGAGCTCGCCTCGCTCAATCGATGGAACCAGACCCAAATGCCTTTCAGGTAGTTCAATGTTTGCGTCGCGCGGCAGATACCCTAAGACAGGAACACCGCATTCCTGCTCGATGGCTTGCTTAACCATCTTATAATGCCCTTCGCTGCCTGCTCGATTGGCAATAACTCCTACAATGTTATCGCCTTGACCAAACTGCTGAAAGCCTTTTACAATCGCAGCGGCGCTTCTTGCCATACTGGCAATGTTGACAATCAACACGATCGGAGCACCTAGAATGCGTCCTATATCTGCGGTACTGCCTTCATCTGTCAGCGGGTTTTTGCCATCAAACATCCCCATAACACCTTCGATAATCGATATATCTGACCCTTGGCTTCCGCGTTCAAATATTTCCTTCACCGCTTCACGCCCAGTCATCCATGAATCCAAGTTGCGTGAAGGCCTTCCCGTTACTGCCGAATGATAGGTAGGATCAATATAATCGGGACCACACTTAAATCCCTGAACCGTATTTCCTCGTTTCTGCAAAGCAGCCATAATCCCGATGGTCAAGGTGGTCTTCCCTACACCACTGCCTGTGCCTGCTATGACAATCCGATGATCCATCACAAGCCACCTCGTCCATATTGCGTAGAACCTGTAAATTCGAGTAATCCCACAGATATGGTGACGTTTCCTGATTTTTTCTTAACTAAAGCTAATTTATCTTGACCCGTGTAAAGCTTAACAGCCGGCTCACTCACCGCATACGCTCCTGTAAACTGATACACAGTCTCAGACGGTGCCTCAACGCTCACTGTGTTCAACTCATCAGGAGTATAGGTGATGAACTCCCAGCCGTGATTACGGGTAACCTCGAGCAAGCCAACTTCGTCCTTCTTCAAATCGATCGTACATACTGCTTTCACGCTTCGAATGGAAAATGATAGCTCTTCAAGTGTTACTTGTATGACTTGTTCAATTTCATCTGATAAAGTACCGCGGTTACAGCCTATTCCGAGTATGATAACTTTCGGTCTGTACAGCACACCGTTAGTTAAAACGCTCTCCTCCTCTGGCTCCAAAAGCCGATGCGTAATGAGCAGAACGGCATTCGGCTCGCTTGCTCGACCCTCCGAAATTGATGTGAACCGCCTAATATTGGCGGGTATAGGTCGCTCATGCGTCCACCAATTCGGTTCACCCGATTCCTGAATAACGGCAATTCGCTCTTCATTGACGACAGCAGCGCTGACCGGGGTCAGTTTATCTGCCGAGTCCCAAACCCAGCCGAATCGACGGCCGAAGAGGTCGACAGGTATCGTTTTCTGAACATCCGATGCCGTAGTAATTACAGCCCTTGCATCAATAGCAGCTGCGACCTCATGGGTTAGCTCATTGGCGCCGCCCAAATGCCCAGAAAGCACGCTAATGACATGCTCCCCATTATCATCAATAACTACAACACCAGGATCTTTTTTCTTATCTTTAAGTAATGGAGCAATCATACGAACAACAGCACCTAAGGAAATGATGATAATAAGTCCTTGGTATGCAGGAAATAAGGCTGGAAATAATAACCTTACACTTCCTGTAAAAAGTTGAATCGAGCGCTGCTCTTCATCACCTTTGACGAATTTGCTCATGTAATAGACATCCGTGCCGCTCATTTGCTCATTCAGCTTGCGTGCAATCTCAACACCATGTTTCGTAATAGCTACGATCGCATAGTCATTTTGCTGTCGTATAACAGGAATGACTCCTTCTTGCAGACTAATCGTCATGGCTTAACCCCTCTGCGGAAGCGGTGTGTAAATGATTTATCATATAACTTGGAGCGGTACTCCTCTTTGCCATGAATTTCCGGATCCAGCGCCCAGCCTGCCAGAATCATCGCATGCGAACGGATGCCATGGCTCCGCATATCCTCTTCCAGCTTCCCTACCGTCGTACGAACAATGAGCTGATCCGGCCAGGTAGCACGCTGAACGACCGCAACAGGTGTCTCCTCGCTCCAACCCGCCTCAACAAACTCGCTAACAACTTTCTTGATTAAAGTAGCACTCAGGAACAATGCAATTGTACAATGATGTGCGGCAAGATCACGCAATTTCTCAAGCTCAGGCACTGGCGTACGGCCTTCCGCTCGAGTTAGAATAACCGTCTGGGTAAGTTCTGGAATCGTTAGCTCTGCGCCAACAGCCGCGGCTGAAGCGAAGACGGAGCTTACGCCTGGAATAATTTCATAGCCAATGTTTTCTTTACGCAGCAAGGCGATTTGTTCCATTGTTGCCCCGAACATGGCTGGATCTCCGGTGTGCACGCGCACAACCATCTTTCCTTGTTTAAGGCGGTCGACGATGATGCCAACCATTTCCACCAACTCCATGCCGGAGCTTTTCAGTACTTCTGCTTCAGGCTTCGCCTTAGCAATCAACTCTTCATTCACAAGCGAGTCCGTATACATCACAACATCTGCTTGTTGAAGAAGCTTTAAGCCTTTCACAGTGATCAAATCCGGATCTCCTGGTCCCGCACCAATAATATAGAGTTTCATCTATTTTCTCACCACCATCAAGGTTAAATATTCTAATTCTCGTCCTTGCAGTTCTTCCACATTACGCCAAATCTCTTCCTCCGAGGAAGTAACTTTAGTTAAAACGGATGCCTTATTCACGAGTCCGAGATCGTGAAGTACGGATAGCATCAAATCTATCACTTTAGCGACCTTGATGAAGACGACACAATCATGTTCTTCAATGGCCTTGCGCATCTTGTCGTAGTCGTCCATAGCCGGGACGATAGCAATTTGCTCATCACCATCCGCTAAGGGGATGCCCAAACGAGAAGCAGACGCGTTAATCGAAGATATTCCTGGAATGGAGACAGCCTTAACTTCAGGATGACGTTCGTTCATAAGACGCATCAAGTGAATGTAAGTGCTATAAATCATCGGGTCGCCCTCCGTCACGAAGGCAACATCTTTCCCTTGCACCAAATGTGCCCAAACACTTTCAACCGTCTTCGTCCATTGCAGTTCAAGCGCTTCTTTATCCCTTGTCATTGGAAAAGTGAGCCCCATCATTTCTTTTTGCTCCGTATTCACGTACAGCTCCGTAATCGCTAGCGCATAGCTCTTGGCTCCACGCTTCTTTCTTGGGTAAGCGATGACCGGACATTCTTTTAACAATCGAAAAGCCTTGACCGTAATTAATTCAGGATCGCCTGGGCCTACACCCAAACCATATAGCGTGCCGAGACTACTCATCGCCAGTTCCTCCCTCCATATCTGTCTGCTTGCGCTGCGCTGTGATGATGTAGATCGGATTCAGTGCGTCGAATCGTTTCATATGGAGGATAGGCTTGCTGCGCGATACTTGTACAAGCGATATCTGCGTTGTGAATCCAACCTTTTCAAACGTTTTATCAGCTTCGTATAACGTCTCAATTGTCGCAGCGTTCAACACAATTCTACCATTCGGCTTCAGTCTCGCTGCACATATTTCTAGCAGCTCTTGCATCTCTCCACCGCTTCCGCCAATAAAGATGGCATCCGGATCTGCAAAAGTATCGAGACCCTTTGGTGCTCTGCCATGCACGGCTGTCAGATCAACGCGAAACTTGGCGCTGTTTTCCAGGCAATTCTGAAGATCGTCTTCGTTTTTCTCGATGGCAAATACAGCACCTTCACGAGCTATACGTGCCGCCTCAATGGCTATGGAGCCTGTACAAGTTCCAATATCCCATACGACACTATCCACTTGTAGAGCTAATTGACTGATGCTTAATACGCGAATCTCTTTTTTCGTTATTAGCCCTTTATCCGGTTTGCGTTGGGCGAACTGATCATCTTCAATACCAAGCGGCCAAACAGGCCCTGGGGCTTGTTTTTTCAAAATAACCACATTGAGTGGTGAAAATGTTGCCGTGGCCAGCTGGTCCAAATCGTACCAACCACAGCGTTCTTCGGCTCCGTCCAAATTCTCAGCCACAAAGGCACGATATTCGGACATTCCAAAAGAAAGCAAATAAGCCGCAATCGCACTCGGTGAATTCGTTTCATCCGTGAGCAGGGCCACTTTGTCCTTCCCGTCTATTCGCTGCGCCAAGCCCTTGATGCTCCGTCCATGAACGCTTGTGATATAAGCATCGTGCCAGCTTTCCCCCATCCGGGCAAAAGCCAATTGAACCGAGCTAACAGCCGGGTAAATTTGTACACCTTCCAGCTTCTTCTCAACATAAACGCCAATCCCATAAAAGAGAGGATCGCCCGAAGCCAAGATAACAATGGAACGCTCTTCTTTTTGGAGTTTACTCATGAGCTCTGGCAAGCTGCCTTTTATGACGATCTTCTCGCCTTTATATTCAGGAAAAAAGGCAAGGTTCCGCTCTCCGCCTACAAGTACTTCACTTTCATTAATCCATTTGATATATAAAGGGAGCAGGCTCCCTAGTCCGTTATCGCCGACACCAATCACTTTTACGCTTCTACTCATTCGTATGCCAACTCTCCATTCTCGCTTCGCTTCACCATCGCCGATTTCCCTAAGAGTTCGGCTTTCATCGAAATGATCACTGTTTCTATGAAATCAAATCCGTCTCTTGCAACCTCTTCTAGTCCAGCTAGATTACAGCGCTCGCATAACCGCTCAAAATAACGCAAATTCCCCATAGAAGCCATTAAATCTCCAACCTGTGAAGCTGTATTGGCGCCTCTGATTTCTTCAACAAGAGCATCGGAAGCTTCCGATTCGATCGCAACCTGTGCAAGGAACCCAAAATCAACCGGGGCACTCTTCGAATGCACCATCATCACACCCTGTGCAACCTTAGAGAACTTGCCCATCATACCGACCAATGTCACCTTACGAATGCCTTGTCTTTGGGCTTGTATCAGCGCAAAACCGACGAAATCGCCCATCTCGATAAAAGCTTCCTCTGGAAGCTCGGGATACATGCTAATCCCGAATACTTCCGTCCGGCCGCCGGTCGAGAGCACCAGATGCTTGCAGCCGCATTTCACGGCTACGCGAATCGCCTGTGCGACACTGGCCTTGTAGGCCGCACTCGAGAATGGCACCACTGTGCCACGGGTGCCGAGAATCGAGATGCCGCCGAGGATGCCAAGACGCCCATTCAGCGTCTTCTTGGCGATTTCTTCGCCGGCGGGCACAGATACGAGCACGTCTACACCGTGCACGATCTCGTAATGGTCAAGCACTTCTTGCACGGTTTCGCGGATCATTTTCCTCGGGACCGGGTTGATCGCTGCTTGACCGATCTCAACTGGCAGGCCGGGCTTCGTCACGCGCCCAACGCCAATGCCTCCATCGATGCCGACGCCAGGCTCGGCACGGAAGCTTACGCGCACGATGATCTCCGCACCGTGCGTCGCATCGGGATCATCGCCGCCGTCCTTGATGACGGCGGCTTCGCCCCACAGCTGCGTGAACGCGCAGCTGTGCAGAGCAAACTCAACCGTTTCCCCGATGGGGATACGGATATGCACGTGCGTTTGCGGCGCTTGCTCGATAAGCGCCACTAGTGCTGCTTTGGCTCCTGCGGTTGCACAGGAGCCGGTGGTGTAGCCGTGGCGCAGCGGCTTGCCCGGTACTTCCTCCATAGGCGCTACTCCTTACGCGCCGCCATGATGGACAGCGCGTTGACGGCTGCGACGGCAACGGGACTGCCGCCTTTGCGGCCAATGTTCGTGATGAACGGAATGTCCAGTTTGGCCAGTTCATCCTTCGATTCCGCTGCGGAAACAAATCCAACAGGCACACCGACGATGAGCCCCGGCTTCGCGATTCCTTCTTTGACGAGTCGAATCAGCTCCAGCAGGGCTGTCGGTGCGTTCCCAATGGCATAAATAGCTCCATCTGCTTCCTTAATTGCTTTGCGAATCGAAATAATCGCACGTGTCGTGTTCAGACGCTTGGCTTCCTCCATGACATCCTTATCCGAGATATACACTCTGACATCGCCGCCGAATTGCTCAATACGCGGTTTACTAATGCCGACTTGCACCATCTGAACGTCAGCCACAACGATTTTACCAGCTCGAATAGCTGCAATACCTGCTTCGATTGCTCTCGGATGAAAAACAAGACTGCGTCCTAATTCAAAATCCGCTGAAGCATGAATCACACGCTGTACAACGGGATATTGCTCCGGGGTAAACGGATGCTCGCCCAATTCCTCTGTAATCATCTCAAAGCTTTTCTCTTCAATTTCTTGCGGTTGTACGGTTAATGGTTTGAATTCCGTATGAAAATCCATCATATTTAGCCCTCCTTATGAATGCTATCGTTTATAAATTGAATAACGCCTTGAAAGTCTGAATAAAGAGTTCCATATTCAAGTTCCGGTCTACCTATGACAATACTCGGAATCCCCATTTCGAGTGCTGCTTCGAGCTTCTCATCCACAGCTCCGACTTTCCCGCTTTCTTTCGTTATCATCAAGGTAACTTTGTAATGGTCATAAAGAGCTTTATTTAACTCTTTGGAAAAAGGGCCCTGCATGGCCACAATATTTTTCTGCTCAATACCCAGTTCTTCGCATTTCTCCATATTATCTTGGCGTGGAAGCATCCGCGCAATGAGCCTCGTATCGGGAAGCCCAATTAGGCGATCAGCAAAAATCTTCAATGTTTTGCTGCCGGTTGTCAGCATAATGCTGCCACGCTTCTCAGCCGCTAGCTCTGCAGCCTGTTTATAATCATCAACCGTCGTAACAAGTGCACTTTGCTCGATGGACAAGCTTTGACGTTCGAAACGAACATAAGGTACTGCCGCCAGCTTAGCCGCCGCCATTGCATTCTTCGACGCTTCCTCCGCAAAAGGGTGGGTTGCATCAACAACCACGCGTAAACCTTTATCTTGAACTAGCTGGTTCATGTCTTCCGCGGTTAGGCGACCAGTAAGTACCGGAAGCCCTTCCGCCTCCATGCTCTTTGCTGCGCTCTCGGTCACAACTGTTGTGAGCACAGCGTATCCTGCTGCTCGAATTCCTAACGCCAGCTCCCTAGCGTCACTCGTACCTGCAAGAACGAGAATCATCGTTTGTCACCTCTTGAATGAGCATGGTCATGATCATGCTCGTGATTCTCGTGATTCTCGTGATGCTCGTGATCGTGGTCGTGGTCGTGGTCGTGTTTATGCTCATGGTCATGATGATCGTGGTCGTGAGTGTGATCGTGATGGTGATGATCGTCATGATCATGATGGTGATGATGATCAATATGCTTCATTGCCTCTAGTCGATATTGGCACATGTCGCAGTTCATCTTCACTTCATCCTGAAGCGCCTCCTGCGCGCGTCCAATCAGAATCTCTTGCAGCAGCGGATGGAAGCCAAAATAAGGTGCCATCTGGAATTGTTTATCTGGATATGTTTCGCGATACCCTTGAACCAATTGTTCCATGCGCCCAATCAAAACGCCTGTGAACAGGAAATATGGCAAAATGATTACCTTCTTCGCTCCGAGCAGTAAACATCGCTCAATCCCAGCATCCATCAGAGGTGCTGTAACTCCGATAAAGGCTGTTTCCACCCATTTCACCTGAAGCTTCTCCCAGAATAAACGAGAGATTTTAAACAGATCGCTATTCGCATCTGCATCACTGCTTCCACGTCCAACAATAAGTAAAGCTGTTTCACCTAAGTCCTCTTTCAATTGAACTCCGAGATCTTCTACCCTAGAGGATAAAATATCCAGAATTTGTTCGTGTACCCCAATAGGTCTACCGTATGTAAATTTCACAAAAGGATATTTTAATTTCGCATCATCGATAGAAGACGGAATATGAATTTTCGCATGTCCAGCCGCAAATAAGATAATCGGAATGACCACAATATGAGTAGCCCCTAGCTCTACACAGCGATCAATTCCTTGCATAATCGTTGGTTGAACAAATTCCAAGAAACATGTCTCCACAATTTGCTCTTGCATCTTACTCGCAATTTCTGAAACAAAGAGGCGAACTTCCTCATTCCCGCCTTCTTCCCGACTCCCATGACCCACAAATAAAACAGCATTCATCTTTTATTCCTCCTAATTCTAATCGCCGCAAATGGCATTCTCGATGACGAAACCTACCATTTCTTGATGGCGGTAACCTTCAATTTCTTTAACACGCTTGAAATATTTATGAAACCGTTCGTTCGGGTGTCCTTCTTTTTGGTAACGTTCCACGATTCTGCCAACTAATCCAACAAGCTCCTCAGGATCAATTCCTTCTGCAACAGGCTGAGCCGCATGTGCATTTCGACCTACTGTTTTTCCGCCAAGAAATAGATCAAATTTCTCTTTGCGGTAAACAATGCCGATATCTTGCTGAACCGCCCCATAACAAGCCATACCACATCCATTGAACCCAATTTTCAGCTCTTTTGGCACCTCTAGATTACCAATTCGATTATGAATGGCTTCCGCATAAGGAATAGATTCACCTTTTTCCAAATTACAAAAGTCGCATGCTTTAATTTGGGCAACATCACCAATCGGAGATAACAATAATCCAAGCACACTTAGTTCGGAGGTAATCTGCTTAGGGTTATTGGTTTGCACACGAACAATCAATTGATGATGCGGTGAGTACTCAATATCTCCACGATCTCCAACAATCTCGCCTAAAGCACACAGTTGGGCTGCTGTTAACTTTTTATTCGCAATACCTGGGCTTACGGCAAACTCAAAGATCGATTGGGTCGCAGTCAGCTTATTGTCAAATTCAAAAGGCACCACTTCAGTCCCTTTGGATACTAGCTGCAAGGCTTCCATTGCAAGTTGTAAGGAGTTGCTAGGTGACAAATTCGGCGATGATTTCAGCAGGGACGGTTCTTTACTTTCAGTAACCTCATCATCCATGAGTTCATCATCTTCATCGAAGTCCTCCATGGATTCATCCCAATCCTGCTCATCCAATTGTTCCAAAGCCCACGGCTCCGCCTCGGATTTCAACCTTTGATGTGGTTTAAGCGGCTGTGTTTCAGCCCCTAATGTGTATTTCCGCTGATAACCGCGTGGTGTAATCATGAGACCTTCATACAGTTTAGTTGCAGAATTACCAATAATAATGGTTGTTAACATACCAATATCGTGATTCAGCATATCGGCAAGCGTCGTCACAACAACATGCTCGCGATCTCGATAAGCACTTTTGACAATCCCAACAGGTGTTAAAGGAGAACGATGCTTTAGGAGTATGCGCTGAGTCTCAACGATTTGTCTAGTCCGTCTACCGCTTCGCGGATTATAGAGGGCAATAACGAAATCCGCCATCCCCGCTGCCTCGACCCGCTTCGCGATCAGCTCCCAGGGCGTAAGATGATCACTTAAGCTTATAGTGCATGAATCATGCATAATTGGAGCACCTAGCAGAGATCCAGCCGAATGAACAGCTGAAATGCCAGGAATCACTTCCACTTGGACGCCATCCTCACGGGTCCAGCCTTGTTCCATCAATACCTCATAGACAAGACCGGCCATCCCATACACGCCGGCGTCTCCACTGGAAATAACGGCAACTTTCTTACCCTGCTTGGCTTGCCGCACAGCCTCTTGCGCACGACTCACTTCTTCTGTCATACCTGTTCGAACTACTTGCTGTTCAGTTAACAGACCTGCGATAAGATCCACATAGGTGTTATATCCGATGATAACTTCACTTTCCTGAATCGCTTCCCGTGCACGCTTCGTAATATGTTCAAAACTCCCCGGCCCAAAGCCGATAATGAGCAGTTTTCCTGACAATTTGTATCACCCTTTCCCATAATTACACAAACAAAAAAAGCATCCCTAACATAAGTCATGTTAGAAATGCTTGGTAAATTACTACAGTTAATAAAACCAGAAGTAACCGCTCTCTAACACTCCCTAATTCCTCGTAGGGTTATTGTGTTGTTGAATTAGGCAGGTCTCCTGACTTAATCATCCCCTTGCACCTTCCCAGGTTGTTACCCAGTGGCATGTTGCAAGGAGTTACCGTAATAACGGCGATTTTTACAGTGGCGGGTCCGTGCCGGTATTTCACCGGTCTTCCCTTTTAACCATAAATCCGAAAGGATATATGGCACCTAATTCCATTGATATGCAATTACGATCATCCTACCATCTATCGATAGGGTTGTCACGTATTTATTCATAGATGGCCCGGTAGAGTCCTTCCATCAAACTCTGGTAACTGCTTGGATCATAGGTCATTTCGGCAAAAGAAACTTGAATGACCTTGTTGATCGTTTTAACGATAAAAAAACTATCCTCTCCACGCTCCGGGTCAATATAGGTATAACACTCTAAGTGACTGCTTCCGGTTTTTTGACGTAAAAATTCCGTTGCTTCCGCACTCAAATTCGCATATTTAGGCATTGTTAGATTCCTTTCCATTTAAACGACGTGATGCTATCTATTATAGCGTATTTTAACCCTTTGATTCCTATCAAACGAGAAAGTATTTCTTTAATTTTCAGAATTTTCGTACTATAATGAATCTATCAAGATATCGCTTTCATTATATGAAGGAGGAATTGATATGAGCAGTCATGAAACGAATGGATTGGTGTTTGTATTTACTGGCACAAGCGGTTCCGGTCGTAAAACAATTGCCCATCACATTGCCAAAGAACTTGGTTTCTCATCTGTCGTCTCCTACACAACTCGAACACCTAGACCCAAAGAAGTCAACGGGAAAGATTATAATTTCATCTCACGCAAAGTTTTCATCGATTGTGACATTGCAGGTGAATTTTTTCAAACTGCTGAAATTGATGGGAATTTCTATGGGATTAAGAAAGCGGACATCGATGAAGCGCTTCGCAAAGACGGACTTATCTATGTCATTGTGAATCGTTATGCAGCTAACCGTTTCAAGTATACATTTGGAGAAAGAGCAATCCGCTTGTTCATCTATGTCAACAAACAAACGATCATGGAACGCATGCTTGCTCGAAACACGCCAACGGACGTCATAGACCACTACATGAACCACTACATAGAGGAAGTCTCCTACCGCAAAGATTGTGAGCATGTTTTTGAGAATATGAATTTACAAGAAACGATCGACAAAGTAAAGGCAACCATGCTCGCTCACATGCCAACTACAACTAGTTAAATGTGCTAATAACGCCAAGAGACCCGGTGATCGACATCACCGAGTCTCTTTTTTACGATCCTACATTCATTTTAATGGGGCTTTTTTCCTCTTCAAGGCCACAAATCCACCTAACAGTGAAACCGGTACGATGACGACAAAACCAATCAACTCATACCATAATGGAATGCTATGATTCGTTAACATAGAATCAAATCCGATTGCAGCGCCGATGACGCCAATAATGGCTGCATTGAAGTATTCGGCACGCTTCGCAACCTTAGCGGCGATGTATCCGCCAAGAAACGACCAGAACAAACCAACTACCAAAAGCAAGAGTAATAGGCCTACATTCGAATATATAACACTTACATCTTGCTCATCCACCGGGCGATTAGCAAAATATATACCGCCAATTAACGTAGTCGATATCAAAGTCCCTAAGTTATCGACCGCTATACCAAGCAGCACACCCAGAAAATGGAATTTTCGTTCACTTTTTTGTTCAACCATAGATTCTTCTTCTCTCCTGATCACTTCGACCTACCAGCCTTATCCATAATAACATGTGGGAGTCTTACTATCCAGTTCTTACCTAACAGACCTTGTAGACTGGGCTATCTCTTCAGCAATTTTCTTCACATAGTTATTGCGCATTTTAAGAAATTGAGTCATATACTTTGCTAGAAACAAGTGATCAACAATCTTCCCCAATCCTCCAAAAGGCGATGTGTAATCGAACGTGTCTACCATCAATGTACCTTGATCTACAGTAACAAATTCATGTGTATGATGAAATCGCTTGAATGCCCCTTTTACCATTTCATCTACAAAATAATTCGGCTTCTCCATCTCAGTAATCTGGGCAGTCAACTGCTGCTTAATACCTAAATGATAAGCTTCCCAAGTCACTGTTTCTCCATGCTCAATCAATCCCTGAGTCCTGCCTGCTATTGCTCGTTCCTTCGTATGGGAGGTCGATTTCGCATGGATATCTATACTCCTTGCCAAATCAAAACAAACCTCGATAGGTGCATGAATAAGTAACTCCTGTCGTATAGTTGGCATTGATTCCTCTACTCCCACCAAGCTTCTATCGGGTAATCCGCGGCGTTCACGGTAACAGTTTGACCTATTTTTGGTGTGACAATTGACACTTTGTTAACATGCGCTGCCCTTGTGGCACGTTCTACCGGAT
Source organism: Paenibacillus sp. Soil724D2 (assembly GCF_001427935.1). Taxonomy (NCBI): domain Bacteria; kingdom Bacillati; phylum Bacillota; class Bacilli; order Caryophanales; family Paenibacillaceae; genus Paenibacillus; species Paenibacillus sp. Soil724D2. The sequence continues at coordinate 109,768 of NZ_LMRY01000058.1, read as the reverse complement.
CTGTCCAATCATGCAAGGCCAGCGTGAATGCCCCCCAATGTATCGGTATCATCAGCTTCCCTTTCACATCCATATGGGCTTGAACCGTTTCTTCTGGCATCATATGAATATCAGACCAGCGATCATCGTATTGACCGCACTCCATCAAAGTAAGATCGAACGGACCATATTTAAGTCCAATTTCTTTGAAATGAGAGGAATACCCACTATCACCGCTGAAGAAAATGCTGGACTGCTTTCCTTTGATCACCCACGAGCACCATAGGGTAGCACCGCGATCCGTCATGCTTCTCCCCGAAAAGTGTATAGCTGGCGTACAGGCTAACGTTAAACCTTCAAACGTTAACTCATCCCACCAATCATACTCTTCGATCTTCTCTGGCTGGACACCCCATCTGATCAGATGACCACTAACCCCAAGCGGGACTAAAAACTTGTTCACTTTATGCTTAATTTTCATGATCGTTCCATAATCCAAATGATCATAATGGTCATGTGACAAAATGACGGCATCAATCACAGGCAGCTGCTCAATTTCAAAAGGCAATCCACCGCTATATCTTCCCTTCCCTAACCATGGAAACGGAGAAGGAGCTTTCCCGAACATGGGATCTAATAAGAGGGCTTTCCCATCGATCGTTAGTAAGGAAGCCGAATGACCAAACCAGGTCACTTTTGTTTCCAGATCCTTGGTCAAATCGGGGGCTCCCATAACTAATTGCGTATTGGGACGTCGATTAGGACTGCTTTTAGCAAAATCGAGCAAGATCCCCACTGTATTCTTGAAGCCCATATTCATCATGGTAGGAACTGGATTTTCGAATTTCCCATTCAAATATTGAGAGGATCGAGAGAAAGCCAGAGTCTTCTCCTTCGATGGTTTCCGTCCAAAAACAGGGTAAACATTCATAAATAGAACAATAACGCACACAATTCCCACTACGATACTCGTCAATATAAATAACAACTTCTATGCCGCCTCCAAGCTTAAACTTATTGGAATAGTCTTTTAATTTCTAATGAAAATAATCGACTAGATGTATTAACGTAAATCCGCATCGTGAGGTTCCAAGAATTGATTAACAACCTCCAATCGGATTTTTTTCAAGAGTAGGGACAATAGCACAATCATTCGATTCGCCCAAACTTTCCTCAAAAATAGTCATAAGCTATCTTGAAACACAAACCAATATCAGTTGGAGGTTGATTCGGATGAGTTGTGGAACTGGCGTAGGTTATACTTCTCCAGCAGCAATCTTGGTACTGTTTATTTTGCTGGTTATCATCACTAGCGCATTTGTTTGGTAATTAGAAATCAATATAGAAGGGCTACCTATACTCATAGGTAGTCTTTTTAACATTCCCTTCTTCATTTTAAGTCTAAAATAAACTAAAAAGAACGCTCTGGATAAGAGCGCCCGCTTTTTGATATATAGGATTACAGCCATCAATTCAAAATATTAGACTCGATCGTAACCAATTCATACAAATCATTCACATCACACCCTAGGGTGTCAGTGATAGATATAGCAGACTTAAGCGGCATGATTCTTTTGTTTTCAACAAAGTCGGTAATCCGCTCTGGCTTGTAGAACAATGTTCGAGCCAGTTCACCGATAGTCATGTTGGACTCAAGTAATCGCTCACTAAGTAGGCAGCGACCGAGCTCATATTTCATTCTGATGCCCTCCGAAACATTACAAAGATTCTAACCCTCTCAAGAAACCTTATGCTCGATACGAAGCTTATCGGCAACCATCGCGATGAATTCACTATTCGTCGGCTTTGATTTCGAGATATTAATCGTATAGCCAAAAATAAAGCTAATGCTGTCAATGTTGCCGCGCGTCCAAGCGACTTCAATCGCGTGTCGGATAGCCCGTTCAACGCGGCTAGGCGTAGTCTTGTACTTCTCAGCAATAGCTGGGTACAAAGTTTTGGTGATCGCGCCAAGGATTTCGATATTGTTATAAACCATAGTAATCGCTTCGCGAAGATATTGATATCCTTTAATATGCGCAGGAACGCCGATTTCATGTATGATGCTAGTGATATTAGCATCTAAGTTTTTACCTTTAGGCATATGTACAATATTTGCACGCGACGTTGAAGTTGTTGCAGATGCTTGATTGTTGCCAACAAGCTGGCGAATACGATTCGTTAACGTTTCCATATCAAAAGGCTTAAGAATGTAGTAAGAGGCTCCAAGTTGCACAGCTTTTTGAGTGATATTTTCTTGCCCAAAAGCGGTTAGCATGATGATTTTCGGTTGTGTGGGAAGATTCATCTCACGCATTTTTTCAAGTACACCCAGGCCATCCAAGTGAGGCATAATAATATCTAAAATGAGTACATCCGGCAATTCACGTTGTTGTTCAAGAAAACGAAGAACTTCGTTACCGTTGTACGCCACTCCTACAATTTCCATATCCTCTTGCTCACCAATGAACTCTGATAATAAATGGGTAAACTCACGATTATCATCTGCCAGTAACACCTGAATTTTTTGCAACTTAAAATCCTCCTTTAGCTACTCATACAAGTTGGTAATTCTCTCTTAAGTAAAGGTATTCGACACCCCAACTTAAATTCCTTCTGTCGAATATTATTTTTCTTTTCTTTTATTTCACTTTCTTATATAATAATATATTTATCTTCTATTTCCAACATTTTTCGACAAATTCACATAAAGCCGCGTTTTCCTTGTAGAATGAGGTTAAAATAAAATAAAGAATCAAAGGCTTTTAGCTCGCCTTTGATTCTTTGTACGAAGCTCCTGATGAAGGTCTAAGGATTATACCCGAGTCCTGAAGCATCCATTCTATGAAACAACCGTAGCCACTTGTAGGATCATTCACGAATACGTGTGTGACGGCTCCAATTAACTTGCCATTCTGGATAATTGGGCTGCCGCTCATCCCTTGAACAATACCGCCTGTTTTATCTAACAACCGTGGATCAGTGATTTTAATCACCATACCTTTTGTTCCTGGAATTTCTTGTTTGGATACATGGACAACTTGAATGTCAAATTTCTCAACCTTCTGTCCTTCCACGACCGTATAAATTTGAGCAGGCCCTTCTTTCACTTCTTCAGCAAAAGCAACAGGTATGGCTTCTTTATCCAAGCTGTGGTCAGGAGCAGCATACATTTTTCCAAAAATACCGAATGCCGTGTTCCTTTCGATATTACCAATAACTTTACTATCTTTGTACAAGGTAGCATGTTTCTCACCGGGATCTCCATTGTGACTTTTAGAAATAGAGGTTACATTTGAGTACACAATATCGCCGTCACCAACGATGATTGGCGTTTGGGTATCCATATCCGTGATAACATGTCCCAGTGCCCCGTACACGCCTTGATCTGGTGCGTAGAAGGTTAGAGTACCAACACCCGCAGCTGAATCTCGAATGTACAGGCCCAAGCGATACGACTTATCTACGACGTCATAGACAGGCTGCAGCTTCACAATAATCTCTTCATTGTTACGAAGGATTTTTAGCTCCAACGGTGTTTTGCTTTCTCCGGATTTGGCTACAAGATCAGCAACCTTACTAACATCCTTGGAATCTTTGCCATTGATTTTAGTAATTAAATCACCTACTTGAATTTTTGCTTCTTCACCAGGTGAAACTTTTTGGTCTTGGGCAACAGTTACTAAATGATGACCTACGACCAAAATACCGGCAGACTTAATTTTCACACCGATCGTTTGACCACCTGGGATGACTTTCAAATCCGGCACTACATTGACTTTAACTGTCTTGATGGGGATTGCACCGAACAGCTTGAGCTTCATTTCTGTTTGCCCAGAGTGATCGGATTGCAAAGAGATGGGTTCTTTCAAATTAACTTGAAATGAGTGCTTGGCATTGCCGTTAACCTTTACAATATCCGTATCTTTTACCGTGACTTGGGCGTTGACCGGCATTGTTAGTTGGAGCTGCTTCCCCTGACCGCTGAATAAGCGAAGTTCCTGAGGGAAGGAGGCAAAGCTTTGAAAAGGCGGAGACAAACTTACCATACAAACGAAGAAGACGAGCAGGAGTCCGAACAATCTTTTTCTTTTGCTGGATTGCAATATCTTCACGCTCCTTCACACTTCCTTGAGCCCTGACGATGGGTGTCGTCAAATGCGTACCTTTAAGTTAACCCCACTCTCCCCGTTTTATAACTGAAAATGCTGACTATCTATACTTTCATGCCCTTGCTTTCTTATTTCTTGCCATGGTAAGCATTTCCCCAGCATGATGCAGGGTGGTTTCCGTCACTTCGACTCCGCCAAGCATTCTCGCTAATTCCTCAATTCGTCCAGAATCAGGCATATCTTGAACACGTGTAAACGTACGTTCTTGATCCACTTCTTTCCGGATATAGAAATGTACATCAGCGAAGCTTGCCACTTGAGGTAAGTGCGTAATCGAGAAAACTTGGCAGTTTGTTGACAAAACGGACATTTTTTCTGCAATAGCTTGCGCCGCGCGGCCACTCACACCTGTATCAACTTCGTCGAAAACAAGGACAGGAATTTGATCAATGCGTGCAAATATAGTTTTCATCGCGAGCATAATACGAGAAAGCTCTCCGCCAGAAGCAATTTTACTAAGACCGCGTAAAGGCTCTCCAGGATTGGGTGCCATGAGAAACTCAATTTGATCAATTCCTTGCCGTGAGTAACGCACTTTGTTTCCTTCAACAAGAATGCCGCGTTCATCAAGTGTTTGCTCTACTTTTACTCGGAACTGTGTGCGTTCCATCTGCAGATCGCGAAGTTCATGCTCAATTTGATTTGCTAGCTGTTCTGCTATCCCTTTGCGCAAATTGGAAAGATCTAAAGCCGCCTCGCCCAACTGCTTTTCTTCGGCCGCAAGCTTGTCTTCTAATTTGCGAATATGCTCATCTTTATTTTCAATGGTATCGACTTCACTTTTTATTTTATCCAAATAACCGAGTATTTCTTTAATATTCTCTCCATATTTTCGCCTTAGAGACGTGATCATATCTAATCTTTGCTCAATAAAATCCAAACGCGACGGATTAAACTCGATGCCATCTCGATAGTCCCGCAATTGATAAGCTGCGTCTTCCATCTGATAATAAGCGGATTGCGCCTGCTCGAGAAGAGGACTTAGCTTCGTTGGATCAAGTTGTACAATATCCTGCAATCTGGAAACCGCCTTTCCGGCAGCATCTAATCCACGATTCGTCGCATAGAGGAAATCATAGGCCTCGGAAGAGCTTTGAAATAATTTCTCCGCATTAGCCAGTTTTCGCTTCTCTTCGATTAAGGTCTCATCTTCCCCCATTTTGAGCTTTGCAGCCGAAATTTCATCGATTTGAAAACGATATAAATCTAGCATTTGAAGCGCTTGTTTACTTGTTTCTTGAAGCTCTCTCAGCTCTTTTTGCAGCTTCATATATTGATCAAAGCTAGATTGATAGTTTTTCTTTGCAGCCTCAACTTCAGAATCACCAAATAAATCAAGAGAATGAATGTGTTCATCTACATTCAGCAGGGATTGATGCTCATGCTGACCATGAATATTAACCAGCCACTCACCCGTTTTACGAAGCATTGTCAAGTTAACAAGCTGGCCATTAATTCGGCTGGAGCTTTTACCAGTTGCCGTAATTTCTCTTCGAATGAGCAAATGCTCACCGGCATCCGCACTTATGCCGAGTTCTGTAAGCGTATGCCAAACCGGATGCGTGGATGGTAATTCAAACATTGCTTCTATTTCTGCTTTGTCTGCACCGTAACGTACCAACTCCGAAGATCCTCTACCACCAACTATGAGTGTTAAAGCATCGATAATAATCGATTTACCTGCGCCTGTTTCTCCTGTTAGGACATGAAAACCAGCTTTGAAACGAATATGTACATGTTCAATAACAGCCAAATTACGAATCGAAAGTTCTGTAAGCATGTGCTCCTCCTGAAATTAAGATAGTAATGACATGACATCATTCACAAAAGTGAGGCTGTTCTCTTTGCCGCGGCAAATCACAAGAATGGTATCATCTCCGCAAATCGTTCCCATGACACCGTTCCACTCTAGATTATCAATAAGTGCGCAAATCGTGTTGGCTGTGCCTGGCAAACATTTCATCACGACAAGATTGTCGGTATGGTCAATGCTAACAAAATGGTCACTCAATGCTCTACGCAGTCTTTGCATCGGATTAAATCGCTGATCCGCGGGCATGGAGTACTTATATCTGCCATCATCCAAGGGAACCTTAATCAGATGAAGCTCTTTGATATCGCGTGAGACTGTCGCCTGAGTGACATGAAAGCCAGCAGCCCGAAGAGTCTCCACCAATTCATCCTGCGTCTCAATCTCGTGGTTCGTAATAATCTCTCTGATTTTTACATGCCTTTGACCTTTCATCCTTACACCTCTATATGAAATGTGATTTTTTTAATTTTGTTTAGTGCCATATCCACATAAAGCACACCGTCAGCTTCTGGATAAATCAGACTATAGGCTAGAAGCATATCGCGAACAGCGCTTCCTGTCATTTCAAGCGGTTTACGTTCCTTCGCTACTTTTACGAGGTAAATTTGTTCTTCTTTCTGGGCAAAGTAGTCGATGAATAACCGGCTTTCCAGCTGTTCTCTTTCGTTGACCTTCATGGTGATGGGAATTTTGGTTTTTCCGGCAAGCACATCGAAACCTGCTCCTTCAAGCAGCTCCACGACTTCATCCTGCGGTATTTCTGAGTGTCTAGGAATCCTTCTTCTTTTCTTATTCGGTCCGTCTAGCCACCTTTGGAATCGCCAAAAGATAATGCCTACAACTATGATCAGGATTAACAAAATGACTTTAACATCGCCTTGTTCCATGTCCCTCACCTCGCCATAGTATTCGCGGATTTACCCGGAAAATCCTTTTTTTGAAGCAAGGATAAATGACTCCATCGTTCATTATGGACGAGTGCGTTTATCAAGGTAGATGCAAAGCAAGGATACTTTCCAATCTACTGAAAAAACCCATCTCTGGGCCGCAAAAAGGCGTTCTCAAAGATGAGTTTATTTGCCATGCAATTTCTGTGCTTCTTTGACCGTCACTGCAATCAATTCTTTCAGGGATGAAGCGTCAGCAAGAGAAGCAACGTCATCAGAATCACTAGACCAATAGGCAAGGAATTCAATATTCCCTTCCCCTCCTGTGATTGGTGAGTATGTCAGCCCTTTCAAGCGAAAGCCTAACTCTTCTGCAAAATTTAACACAGTGCTCAGCACATCCACATGAACATCTGGATCGCGTACAACACCGGATTTGCCTACTTTCTCTCTACCTGCCTCGAACTGAGGTTTAATGAGGGCAACCACATGCCCCTGATCTAACAAGATCTCTTTCAGTGGCGGTAAAATAATACGCAGCGAAATGAAAGATACATCAATGCTTGCAAATGTAGGTCGTGGACCGTTCAAATCTTCCATTTTCGTATAGCGGAAATTCGTTCTCTCCATAACATGAACACGTTCATCATTACGAAGCGACCAGTCCAATTGATTATAGCCAACATCGACGGCGTACACAGAGGAAGCACCATTTTGCAGAGCACAGTCTGTAAATCCGCCTGTCGAGGCTCCAATATCAAGCATAACTGCTCCATTTAAATCAATATCAAATTGTTTCAATGCCTTCTCTAACTTAAGGCCGCCTCTACTCACATAAGGATGAAGCGCACCTTTCACTTTCAATACAGCCTTCCGGCTGATCTTCATACCTGCTTTATCTACAGGTTCTTCATCAGCAAAAACAAGGCCTGCCATAATGGCGGCCTTTGCCTTTTCTCTGCTTTCGAAATAGCCTTGCTCAAGAAGCAATAGATCTAATCGTTCTTTATCCGATGACATTGTGTTTGTGTTACTCCTATTCTTATCATCCATAGCCTAAGCTCGTTGTCGTTTACGTGGCACTAGCTTCTTCACTTCCGTGATTAAGTTTTGTGTGGTAAGTCCAACTTCTTCACGTTGTTCCTTCACGCTTCCATGCTCAACGAAATAATCCGGGATCCCCATTATTTGAACGTGCAATCCAACGACCCCTTTGGCTGCGTAGAATTCTACTACACTGCTGCCAAGTCCGCCTTGGATAGAACCTTCCTCCATCGTGATAATTGGAATAGACTCACTCGCTAGCTGAAGTAAATAGGCTTCATCAAGCGGTTTAATGAATCGAGCATTGACAACGCGAAGGTTGATGCCTTCCTTAGCTAATTGTTCGGCTGCCTCTTCCGCAATCTGCACCATCGGTCCAACAGCAAGTACAGCCGCATAATCCCCGTCACGCAATGTCTCCCACGTACCGATTGGAATCGCTTTTGGCGCTTCAACAACACTCGATCCCGTCCCACTATTTCTAGGATAGCGGTATGCGATTGGTCCATCATTGTACTCAAGAGCAGTCTGCATCATATCTCTTAACTCACGTTCGTCCTTAGGCATCATAAGCACCATGTTCGGCAGCGATCGTAGAAATGAAATGTCGTATGCACCATGATGGGTCTCGCCATCTGGACCCACGAACCCTGCACGGTCAATAGCAAATGTAACATTCAGCTTAGGACGGCAAATGTCGTGGACGACTTGGTCGTAAGCTCTCTGCAGAAAAGTGGAATATACCGCAAATACGGGTTTCAAGCCTTCACTCGCAAGACCTGCACATAGTGTTGCCGCATGCTGCTCCGCAATCCCGACGTCAATCATCCGATCGGGGAACTGCTTCGCGAACTTCAGTAACCCAGAGCCTCCAGGCATAGCTGGAGTAACAGCAACAATTCTGGAATCCTTCTCAGCAAGCTCGATTAACGTATTCCCGAAAATTTCTGTATACATAGGAGGACCTACGGATTTAAGCACCTGACCTGATTCAATCTTGTAAGGTCCTGGACCATGCCAACTGTGTGAATCCTGTTCAGCAGGCGTATACCCTTTGCCTTTGGTCGTTACGACATGAACAAGTACAGGACCGTTGACTTTCTCGGCCTGTTTAAGCGTGTCGAGCAATACCGGTAAATTATGTCCATCTACAGGCCCAATGTAAGTGAACCCTAATTCCTCAAACCAAACACCGTTTAACACAAAATATTTCAGACTGTCCTTCAGCTTTTCCGCGGTTTTGGCCAAGGTGCCGCCGATGGCAGGAATTTTCTTAAGTAAATGTTCAACTTCTTCTTTGGCCTTCAAATAATGACGATCCGAACGAATTTTGCTCAAATAATTATGAATAGCCCCGACATTGGGCGCAATCGACATTTCATTGTCATTCAGAATGACCATAATATTTTTCTTCTCATGACCAATGTGGTTCATTGCTTCTAACGCCATACCACCGGTTATCGCCCCATCACCAATAATGGCAACAACTTTATTATGTTCACCTTTCAAATCGCGGGCCATCGCCATTCCCATTGCGGCTGACAGCGAAGTACTGCTATGTCCGGCTTCCCAGACGTCGTGTTCACTTTCTGAACGTTTCACGAATCCACAAAGCCCCTTGTACTTGCGCAGGGTATCGAATTTATCTTTGCGACCGGTTAAAATTTTGTGTACGTAAGCTTGATGACCCACATCAAAAATAAATTTATCATACGGGCTGTGGAACAAGGTATGTAAAGCAATGGTGAGCTCAACCACACCTAAATTGGAGGACAAGTGTCCACCTGTAACGGACAGCTTCTCAATCAGAAATTGACGGATTTCACCAGCCAAAATCTCAAGCTCCGTCAAGGATAAACGCTTCAAGTCCTCAGGCCGATTGATTTGTTCGAGCAGCACGCTTGTTTCCTCACTTTCAATGTGAAAATACTGAGATCGATTTCACTATTATATCATAAATTGGGTATTTCGTGTAAAACGACAAAAACGCAAGGGGAATAATACACCCAATAAAGAATTAATGATCTCTCTGCATTAAGTAATCCGCCAGTTGAAGAAGCCTCTCTGGGTGCGCAATCTGTGCGCGAAGTAGCGCTTCTTTGGCCTGATTCGTTAAATCCTTAACCTTCTGCTCCGAGGCTTCGATCCCGATGAAAAAGGGATAAGTTACCTTCTGCTGCTTCTCATCACTCTTAACTGGCTTACCTAACTTTTTCTCATCGCCGATAATATCCAAAATATCATCTTGAATTTGAAAAGCAAGACCAATGGCATGGCCGAATTCACTAAGTGCACGAAGTTGCGCATCCGTGGCTCCAGCAATATGACCGCCGGCACGCAAGGAGAAAACAATGAGATCACTCGTCTTATGCATATGAATAAAAGCTAATTCTTCAAGTTTTGTAATGCCTTGCTCCCCGAGCATATCGGCAGCTTGACCGCCAACCATCCCTCTCGCCCCTGCATAAATGGCAAGTTCTTCTGTGATGGAGAGCACACGCTCAGCTGGAATGCCATGGCCTTTATGGGCCTGCGTAATGCTGAAGAATGCATGAGTCAGTAATGCATCGCCAGCTAGAATGGCCATGGCCTCACCATATACTTTATGATTCGTCAGTTTGCCTCGGCGATAATCATCATTATCCATTGCTGGCAAATCGTCATGAACCAGGGAATATGTATGAACCATCTCTATGGCTAAAGCAACAGGCATCGCTGCTTCTAGGGAACCCCCCAGCACTTCAGCTGCTGCTAGCACCAGAATGGGGCGCATGCGCTTGCCTCCAGCCATTAAGGAGTAGTTCATGGACTCACGCAGTGAACCAGGAACGTCCCATGCTGCAGGCAGCGCTTGGATTAAAGCCGCTTCAACCATTTCTGCATGGGAAGCTATATATTCATGAATGGTAGACGTCTTATTCAACCTAATTCCCCTTATCCTCTAAGACAGGTTGGAAAGGCTTCCTGCTAACAGTGCCCGACTCACCTTCAACCAGCATCTCGATTTTCTTCTCCACTTGTTCAAGCTTCACACCGCACAGATGGGAGAGCCGAACGCCTTCCTGATATAGCTCAATGGCTTTCTCCAAAGGCACATCGCCGCTTTCCAATTGGGCAACTATGCGCTCCAGCTGTTCAATGGCCAGTTCAAAGCTAACTTCCGTTTCACTCGTAGACATCTTTATTCTCCTCCATCCCCGATACCTGACAATTCAACCTTCCGTCCTTGAGACGAATCTTAACGAAATCTCCAACCTTCACTTGGGACACTGAACGAATGAGCTCCTGCTCTTGTTCGTCATACGCCAAACTGTAGCCCCGCTGCATGACCTTCAGCGGGCTGAGGGCGTCCAAATGACGGACGCCGGACTGCCACTCCTGCTTCTTCGTACGCAGGAGGGTCTGCATGGCCGTGAGCATCTGCCGCTTGGAAGTATCCAAGCGCCGCCTTGCGGACACGGCCTGCTCTTTGGGATTGAAGCTGGATAAGCGGCGCTCCAGCTTCAATCGCCGTTCCGCCAGCAGCGTTAGGCGCTGGCGCATGCGGTAACCGAGCTGCTCCGCCAGCCGGTCGAGCCGCTCCGCGGGCTGCATTAGCAGCTGCCTGCGGGGGTTCGTCAGGAACGGGGAGCGCTTTGCGCGCTCCAGCCGCTCCTGCTTGCGGCGCAGCTGCTGGAGCAGCCCGTAGTGCAGCCGCTGCGATTGCTGCGACAGCTGCTGCTTCAGCTCGAGGTGGTTCGGCACCGCGAGCTCAGCCGCCGCCGTAGGCGTCGGTGCTCTGAGATCGGCGACGAAGTCCGCGATCGTGAAGTCCGTCTCGTGGCCGACGGCCGAGATGACGGGAATCGCGGAGGCGCAGATAGCCCGCGCAACGGCTTCCTCGTTGAACGCCCAGAGCTCCTCGAGCGAGCCGCCGCCGCGGCCCACGATGAGCACGTCGGCTTCACCGAGCCGGTTCATCGCTTCGATCGCCTTGACGATCGAAGGAGCCGCTTGCGCACCCTGTACCAATACAGGGTACAGGAGAATCTGGACCGACGGGTAGCGGCGCTGCAGCGTGATGATGACATCACGCACAGCGGCTCCTGTCGGAGACGTAATCACGCCGATCGCGCGCGGAAACCGAGGAATCGGTTTCTTGCGCTCCGCCGCGAACAGCCCTTCCCCTTCGAGCTTCTTCTTGAGCTGCTCGAAGGCCATATACAAACTGCCGATGCCATCCGGCTGCATCGCCGTCACATAGAACTGATACGCTCCGTCTCTTTCATATACGGAAATATTACCGCGAGCGATCACTTTCGTTCCCTCTTTTGGTAAAAAACCGAGCTTCTGGTTATGAGAAGCAAACATGATGCTTTTGAGCCTGCCATCCGCATCCTTGATCGTAAAATACATATGACCGCTGGAATGGTGAGTAAAATTAGAGATTTCCCCACGAACCCAAACATCCTGCAGACGGGAATCGCCCTCTAGCATGAGTTTAATATACCGGTTCAAATCCTTGACAGATAAGATCTTCGTCTCGTTTCTCGCCATACTCCTGATTAAACGCTCACATTCGCTTTAGCTGCGCGGCTAGCTGCATCAACGGTGTTGCGAAGCAGCATGGTAATCGTCATTGGACCTACGCAACCGGGTACGGGTGTGATTGCACTTGCAATCTCTTTAACCGCTTCGAAATCAACATCTCCTGTCAGTTTGCCATCAGCAGGACGATTCATCCCCACATCGATAACGACAGCACCAGGCTTCACGTGATGAGCTTTAATTAAATTCGCTTTACCGACAGCTACAACAAGAATATCCGCTTGTTTCGTGATTTCCTCCATATTCGGAGTACGAGAGTGCACAACAGATACCGTCGCGTGCTCGCGCAGAAGCAGCATAGCCATTGGCTTGCCTACGATATTGCTTCTTCCTACAACAACAGCGTGCTTACCAGCTATTTCGACTCCTGTGCGTTTTAGAATTTCGATAACACCATGCGGTGTACATGGCTTCATGCCGTCTTTGCCAATCATCAAGTTACCGACATTAATGGGGTGGAAACAATCCACGTCCTTAAGCGGATCAATTTCATCTACAACAGCCTCTTCATTGATATGCTTAGGCAGCGGTGATTGAACAAGAATACCGTTAATTCGGTTATCGCTATTAAATTTATGAATAAGAGCAATTAACTCTTGTTGCGTTGTATGTTCCGGTAAGCGATGTACTTCGGAATAAATCCCTACATCATCACAGGCTTTCGCTTTGTTCCTTACGTATACCTGTGAAGCCGCATCTTCTCCCACAATAACAACGACAAGACCAGGCTGGTTGCCTTGCGCAGTTAGCGCGGCCGCATCTGACCTGATCTCCTCACGGATGGAACTCACGAGTTCTTTCCCATTAATAACTTGTGCAGACATGTTATTTCCCCCTAAGAGTTTTGTGAAAAACGTTTGCTATGGCTATATATAAATGGTTGAATAATCAATGTTAATTAGGACGGTGTAACTTTGCCCTTTAAATCTTCAACTTCTTTAATCATTTTACCAAGTACTCCGTTAACGAACTTACCTGACTCTTCCGTGCCATAATGCTTGGCCAAATCAATCGCCTCATTGACGACAACTTTAGGTGGAACATCATCTCTGTACAGCATTTCATACACAGCCAAACGCAGCACTTCACGATCAATTCGTGAAAGCCTGTCCATCGCCCAACCTTTTAAGTACTCTTCAAGCAGTTCATCAATTCTAACTTTGTTACTGTATGTACCCTCAACGAGCTCAACAATATATAGAGGGTCAATTTTATCTCCGGAAAAATTCAACTCTGTTTCATTATCATGCTCTGCTTCATGAATCGCAATTTGGACAGCTTCCTGAGGTGTAGCCTCATTCATCTGGATTTGGTAAAGGCTTTGTACAGCAATTTCTCGTGCAACTCTGCGTTTCATTGTGGTCCTCCTAAAAGTTAGAAAACTGACTTCTTAAGCAATCATGGATGTAATTCGTCCTAAAAAACTCTTTTTACTAGTATACGTCATATTGGAATGAATCCAAACAAAAAAATCCATGGTAGAACCAGGGATTTTAGCGAAACATTCTCCATTTTTGCGTGAGATAGCGCCAAATGTCTTCAAGAATGACGAAATTTTCTTTCCGATCCAGTTTGTTCCCTACATAAAAGCCGACCAGAACAATGAATCCAAAGATCAACATATCCCAAAAACCAAAAAATAAATAAATGAAGCCGAAGAAAACGCCTGCTGCCACTCCGATCACTTTGCCCCTATGGGACTCCCACAGCTCATTCCACATGAGTGGGTTCACCTCTATTCGACTCGGCTTTTAAAAGTTGGGGATGATTGCACGATGTTCGCTACGAATACGGTTACGGAAGCTACAGGAATGCCAGTAATATCTTCGATGTAACTTTTCACAGTACTTTGCATCTCTTCAGTAAGTTCAGGAATCGAACTTTCCCCATCCACAATGGTTCTGATCGTAATTTCTAGACCTGATTGATTCACCCTTACACGGGCCCGTAAATCTTTGGCACCTTTGGTACGACCAGCAGCTTTCAGAGATAAATTCTCAACCGTTTCTATCGAGATGCGAATATCTCCGAAATCCGTTCGTTGGTCGATAGATGGCGCTTGAGAACGACCACGGCGCAGCGTTAATATGAGGAAACGAACAGAGATCAACAGCATGATCAGGCTGATGATAATCGCCGGATACGCAAAGCTTTTTTCGAAATAAAAATTACTTAACACTTGACCTGCTTGTTCTAACGGGATCCAGCTCGAAGCTGTGAACAAAACAACGATAGAAGCAATTAGAATAATTAGGCTATAGAGAAGTAGCAAGAGCCTGTCCACAATTTTACCCACGTAAGCTTGTCCCCTTCCTATAGTTAGAGGAAACCCCCTGCAACCTGTAGGGGGTTTCAATTGATCCATATGGATGCAGCAATCCGCCTATTTCACACGATGAGCAGCTGCTGTTTCTTCTTCAACCGGTTTATCCACCTGTTTAAAATGAACATCATGAATATGAACGTTGACTTCAACAACGTTTAAGCCTGTCATCGATTCAATTGCCTGCTTCACATTTTGTTGAATGTCGCTTGCAACTTCAGGAATTCGATTGCCATATTCAATAATAATGGAGACGTCAATGGCTGCTTCACGTTGTCCGACTTCTACCTTTACGCCTTTGGACAAATTCTTGCGTCCAAGCAATTCAGCAATGCCGCCAGCTAATCCGCCACTCATCCCCGCTACTCCTTGCACTTCCACCGTTGCCAAACCGGCAATGATTTCGATAACCTCGGGGGCAATTTGGATGCTGCCCATGTCTGTTTTGACGTAATCCGGAGCGATTGTGCTCATTGTGGCACCTCCCTAGAGTTTGTGAAACAAACTTGTTTCATAAGCATTCCCTTGCTTGATCCATGGTTTGGATAAGCCATCTTAATTTATTACTATACCATTTCGCCAAAAATATGACAAATGTTTGTCTTACGATTCTGGATCATTCACATCATGCTCTTCCAAGAATTTAATATCATGGTCACCCTTGATAAATTTCTTGTGCTCAAGCAGCTTCAAATGGAATGGAATCGTCGTGTTTACACCATCCACCGCAAACTCGGTTAGCGCTCTTTTCATGCGGGCAATCGCTTCTTCTCGTGTATTTCCCCAAACAATAAGCTTAGCGATCATGGAATCATAATGCGGCGGGATTGTATAGCCCGGATATACCGCGCTGTCAACACGAACGCCAAAACCACCTGGCGGCAAGTAAAACTTCACTTGACCCGCTGAAGGCATGAAGTTCCGATTCGGATCCTCCGCATTCACACGGCACTCAATAGCCCATCCATTGATGTGGACATCCTCTTGTGCAAAAGATAATGGATTGCCTTCTGCAACACGAATCATCTCTTGGATGATATCAATTCCTGTAATCATTTCGGTTACGGGATGCTCAACCTGGATTCTCGTGTTCATTTCCATGAAGTAGAAATTACCATCAGGACCGAGTAGGAATTCAAGTGTTCCTGCACCTGAATAATTAACGGCTTTCGCTGCACGAACGGCCGCTTGCCCCATCGCTGTGCGTGTTTCTGCTGTCAGAATCGGGCAAGGAGCTTCCTCAACAAGCTTCTGTCTGCGGCGTTGTACGGAACAGTCGCGCTCACCTAAGTGAACAACATTGCCGTGTTTATCAGCTAAAATTTGAATCTCAACATGCTTCATGCCTGTCAAGTATTTCTCCAAATATATACCTGCGTTGCCAAAAGCATTTTGTGCTTCTTGCTGCGCTGCCGTAATTTGCTGTACGAGTGTTTCCTCGTTCTCGGCAATACGTATTCCTTTACCGCCGCCGCCTGCTGTCGCTTTAATAATGATCGGGTAACCGATATCTCTTGCTATGACGATCGCGTCGTCAATGTTCTCAACCAAACCGTCTGAGCCTGGAATGATCGGTACTCTTGCTTCTTTCATTGTTTGCTTGGCAACCGCTTTATCACCCATCCGGCTTATCGCATCTGGAGATGGACCGATAAATGTAATATTGCAGCTCTCGCAAATTTCTGCGAAGTCCGCATTTTCTGCTAAGAAGCCATATCCAGGATGGATCGCATCACATTCTGTTAGCGTAGCAACACTCATCAAGTTCGTGAAGTTCAAATAGCTGTCCTTGGAGGCAGTCGGCCCAATACAATAGGCTTCGTCGGCTAGACGCACATGAAGCGCATCACGATCGGCTTCCGAATAAACAGCCACTGTATACATGCCGAGCTCGCGACAAGCTCGGATAATACGAACAGCAATTTCTCCGCGGTTCGCTATTAGGATTTTATGAAATTTCATTATTTTTCCTCCTAAGAGTTTTCCGTTAGGAAAACTTGCATCATAAGCGTGTACTGAGTTTTGCTCAAGCAAAACTGCGTCATAAGCATAAGAGCCTACTATTCGCTTACTCTGGTCTAACTAAAAACAAAGGTTGTCCGTACTCAACAAGCTGACCGTTATCTACAAGTACTTCAACGATTTCACCTTTAATTTCAGCTTCGATTTCATTCATCAATTTCATAGCTTCCACAATACAGACGACGTTTTTGTCGCCCACCTTGGAGCCAACACTTACGAAAGGAGCAGAGCCAGGAGAAGCAGACTGATAGAAGGTTCCTACCATTGGTGAAACTATCTTATGTAAAGATGAGTCCTCTTGCTTAGCATGTCCAGTAGTCGCAGGGATAGAAGCTTCGAGAGCGGCAGCAGGTGCTGTGTTAGCAATGCTTGCTTGACCGATCGGAGCATACGTGTGTTGAACGGGGGCTGTTACATAGACAGACTCCGTTTTATTCGGCTTGCGAATTGAAAGGCGTGCACCTTCATTTTCGATTTCAAGCTCTTGTAAAGAGGATTGATCGACGAGTTTGATCAACTCTTTGATTTCACTCAATTTGAACATTCATGTCACTCCTTCAAGGTTGGTGAACCAGTAAAAAATGCGGTTTCATAGCCGCAACGTATGTATTATACCCATAAACGCAAGAAATGGAAAGAGTCCAGTTTGTCCGGACCCTTTCCATCGCCATCCTGGGCGGGTTAATCTCACCTCTTTTTACTAAGGACGAACATATTGAATCTTAATATTTTCCGGACCTGTACCGAGCTCTTTCATCACCAAATCAACGATCGTTACACCTTGGCTTTTCTCCAATTTATCGCTTTGAACTGTCACTTTCCATTTGTTTCCATCTTGATTAATAATAGCTTGCGGGAAATCCTTCATAAGCACATCTTGTAAATTTTCTACTTTTTCTTGAATATCAGTCAACTTCGCTAAATCATTTGTCGCTTTGGCTACAGCTTCAGGTGTCTTCTTCGAATCGATAATGATTTCCATCAAATCAGAGGATGTTTTGCTGAAATAATCTCTTTGTTTCATTTGCTCATTCGTGAAATAATCGCTAGCCGATGTCGTTCTCGCTTGCTCTTCAACCATCTTCAAAACTTGATCGTCCGTTTTAGCCGTATTTGGTGAAGTTGCTTTGGGAGCATCCTGCGTCGTTGTTGTTTTAGCATCCGTTTTAGCATCGGTTTTCACGTCTGTTTTTGTTGAATTTTGCGGAGTCACAGCTTTCGTGTCGACTTTTGCATCTCCGCCTGTTGTCGCTTTCACATCTGTTTTCGCTGCATTCGCAGGGTCAACCTGACTCATATCAATCTTCACTTCTTGTGATTTATTGATCGTTTCCGTTGTGGCTAAATCAAGCTTATTAACATCCTCTGTGAACAGATAATAAGCGGAAAGCACCACCATTAAACTAAGCATAGAAACGAGCCAAATTGTTTGTCTTTTCGCATTCATTGAAATTCCTCCTCAATTTTGATTTACTGCCACATTCATCCCCCAGTTTTGCGGGGTAAAATAGAGATCCTACTCGCTTGCACATCAAGTCCTCGCTCTACAGCTTCTGTAATCATTTTTTTCACAGTGAGATTCTCGGCGCCTTTGGCGACAACGATGACGCCTCTGATTTTCGGTTTAATGTATTTGAGCACAAGCGGTTTCTGGTCACCGGAAACTTGATAGACAACCACTTCACCACTCCGCGTTACCTGGGATATATTTCTTGTCGCTCCACCATTGTCGCGTTCTGTCGTCATTTGCTGATTGTCATTATAATTTTTGTCGACCGTCATTTCTTCCGTCGACTCAATTGTAACGAGCACTTCAACATCGCCTACACCAACAATTTTTTGTAAAATCTCCTTCAACTGTGTTTGATAGGCTGCTTCATAATCGTGAAAGGTAGAATTTTCTTTGGATGTACTGTTGAGAAATGTTTCTTTGCTGGGTTGCGGAGAGGCTCTGCCCGCATTGATGGGATCAACATCTTTTACAGTCATAAATGCATTCATAATCATCAGCGCAGCTCCCAAAAGTCCAATCATCACGACCCATAAGAGCGTGTTCTTGCGTTTGGGTCCTCCCGGACCTCCGCCGAATTTGTGCTCCATCCATTGCAGCAATGTTCCCATCGATTCACCTCGCAATCCTTCCATTCCGTTGGTTTAATTGGATATCAATCTGTGCAGGCTCCACGATCCAATCAAGCACGATTTTTTGCTTGAGATGGTCAACCTCTTGCTCTATTCGTGACGATAACTTAGGCAGAGTTGCTGCTGCTTTATCACTTGAGTTACTTCCCTGCAGCTTCGTGGATGGTTCGATCCTTATCGGATCAATTGGCTTGACTGGCTCCATAACAGCTATGCTTTTTGAGGCTGATGTTGATTTCACCTGTTTCGGCGTTTCTATATCATCAAGGGTTACCCTGACTTTCGTTATAGCGGGTTTCCCATTATTGTCGATTTGTGCCAGCACCTGAACGTCTTGGATGATCAGCTCTGTTTGCTTCTGTAAATCCTCTTTCATCAGCTCAGCCAACTGCGTTTGAATCATTTGCTGTGATTGTTTTTGTCCTGCTTCTTGAAGCTTTTGGGCATCCTTTGTAATCACATCGAGCGATTTCATCAATGAATTTCCACCGCTGCTGCTTGCAAGCATTGTTTTATCGTTTTGCCGCTGCTCCGCTTGACCAATCAATTGATCGATGTCCCAATCCTTCTGAAACAATTGAAGTACTGGAGATAACAGTGTAAGCAGGATGAATAAACTCATAACCGTTTTGACATATCGCTGCATGGTATTACTTGGAAGTAGCAGATCAACAAATGTAGCCAACATAATGACCATGATGACGCTTTTTAGCCATCCCGCTAACCAAACCATAGCTGCCTCCTTTCACCGCATCATCACGGAGACATTACTGATCGTAATCATGATCGTTAGAGCTAGAAAGAACATTAAGCTGACGGCTGCCAGTGCCGCAAACACATAAATTAAGCTCTTGCCTATCGTTTGCAAGCAAGCGATTATTGGACTATCTCCCAAAGGCTGCATGATCGCTGCGGATAAGTTATAGATGAAAGCTAGCGTTAAAATTTTGATAGCCGGAAACGCACACAACAAGATTAGAATGACAACTCCAACAAGTCCAATTGCATTTTTCACAAGCAGCGATGCCCCAATCACTGTCTCTGTTGCATCCGAGAATAAGCGTCCCACAACAGGGACAAAGTTTCCGGTAATGTACTTTGCCGTTCGAATCGCAACGCCATCTCTAACCGCTCCGGCAGTCCCTTGAATCGATATAACCCCGAGGAAAACAGTGACGAATACGCCCAGCATACTTAAACTTATTGTGCGCAGAAGGTTCGCTAGCTGGGTGACTTTGTATTTCTCGCTTAGTGAGCTGACGATGTGCAGGACAGCCGAAAAGAACAACAAAGGGAATATAAACACATATATCGCTGTTCCAACTGAATGGATCATAAACACAATCAGCGGATGTAAAATCGCCACAGAAGTGACATTTCCCATTGATGCCAAAAGAGTTAATAGCAAAGGTACTATGGCAATCATGAATTGAATCATGGAAGATATAGCCGTTTTGGCGTAACCGATTGCTACGCTGAAGCTGTTGATCGCTATAATAATCAGAACCATATAAGTAATTGAATAACCAAGCTTGCTGACTGTATTTCTTTCAAAGGAGCTTTGCAGCGTTTCGAGAATCATACTGAAAATCGTCAGGACCACGATCGAAGCAAGCAGCTTTCCATTAATGATGATTTCGTGGAACACATAGCTTAGCAATCCTTTGAAAATACTCTTCATGCTAATGCCCTTGGTCCCGAGCAGCAATTCCATGAAGGTTGGCGTCTTACTTTCAGGGAAGTAACCGCCGTAATCCTTCATGAGCTTATCCCAATATTGCTCAACAGGTTCCGTATTCAGATGGTTGGCCTGCTCCTTGATAATGATATCCGTAGGCGATTCAGCGGCCATATTGCCCGTCAATCCAAGCCATAATCCCATTGTCATTATGAATAAAATAATCCAGCGGTTGTTCAGCTTCTGGTGCGAATAAAGTAGATTCATATTGGTCACTCCTCATGGATCATCCTAAGCAGGGAGCAGTTTAACGACGGTCTCAATGATGACGGTTATGATCGGAATCGCCATCACCATAATGAGCACTTTCCCGGAAAGCTCGATCTTGGAGGCAATAGATTCTTGACCGGCATCTCGTACGATTTGAGCACCGAACTCAGCGATGTAAGCAACACCAATGATTTTCAGAATCGTTTTGAGAAAAACCATATTGATGCTTGACTTTTGAGCTAAGTCCTCGAGCACCTGGATGACTGAGGAAATTTTACCGATCAGGAACAAGAAAATCATGATGCCCGTAAATGCCGCCAGCAAGAAAGCGAACATTGGCTTCTGCTCTTTGATGATGAGCGTTAATATCGTTACGATGAGTCCTAAACCTACGATCTGGATGATTTCCATCAGGCCCACCTCATTGGAATAGGAAGATCGTTTTGATTTCTTTAAATAAATGATCGAGCATACTGACGACCATAAAGAGCACGACCACGAAGCCAATGACCGTGACCCAGTGTGCCATATCCTCTTTGCCCATCTGCTTGAGCACCGAATGGATCATCGCGATGATGATGCCGATGCCGGCGATCTGGAAAATGGCATTCACATCTACGTTCATTCCAGGCACCTCACTCTGTTGACAAGGAACTCACTTGTATGGCCAAGTCATCCTTGCTACCATTAATACATCAATATCACGATCAATGCTCCGATTAAGAGACCGAGGCTTTTCCACATTTTCTCGTAGCGCCGCTGCTCTTCCCTAGACTCGGTTTCTTCCGTTTGAAGTTGGCTAATCGCGAGCCGTAAATGTTTGATTTGATCACTTCGATCTGTGAGCCCAAGAACGGCTCCCAACTGCAGCACCACTTCTTGTTCCGCTTGCCTCATCGAAGTTCTTGTCCATACATCATTGACACTCCATTGCCAAATCTCACGGGTGGATTTACCGTCACTCTTCAATAAACGCTCTGAAGTTATTCGAAATAAGGAAGATAGCGGCTCTGCGACCTGTTTGCTGAGTGAGGCGAATGCTTCAGGCAGCGGTGTGAGTGCGTACATGATTTCCGTCTCCATTCTCCCTAACGCACTGATAAGGCCACGGATTTGCTTCGGACGTCTTACATAATGCGCAGCCTTTAGGAAGCCAAACAATGTGGCAGCACCGATAATAAGAACCCCTCCGACAAATTTCAGCATCTACCATCATCCTTTTCGCACAGGATAGAGTTCCAAGGCCTTGCCCTGACAATCCAAGATGCGATAGGAAGCTTGTGCACCTTTTCTTCTATGCAGAATGACATATCTCGTGAATACACCCTCTTCCAACAGCTGCTTCAGAACAGGCCTCCTGCGTACATCCTCATAATCAGCACCATGTGCAGTGGCTACGACGCGAATCCCGGTGTGAACAGCTTCATGGATGGCGTCCGCATCTTCTGGACGCCCAATCTCATCCACAATCAGGACATCAGGTGATAGCGACCGAATCATCATCATCATGCCTTCCGCCTTCGGACAACCATCCATAACGTCAGTGCGCGGCCCCAGATCGAATCTGGGCACCCCTTTGACACATGCAGCCAGTTCTGATCGTTCATCCACCACTCCCACTTTCTTACCAGTCGTCGATACGTTACTCCCCCCCCATTCTCCCCGGCTAATCAATCTAGCCAGATCGCGGATCAGCGTTGTTTTCCCATGCTGTGGAGGTGAAATGATGAGCGTATGATGGATGCTTCTCAGTAAAGGATCGAATAGCTGTGGTAACACCTCTTGGCCGACCCCTTGGATCTCGCGGGCAATCCTTATGTTGAAAGAACTTACATCACGTATTTGCTTAACATGTCCCTGATCCAAAACAGTTCGCCCTGCTAGTCCAACTCGATGACCTCCAGCAATCGTGATATAGCCTCTACGCAGCTCTTCCTCGAAAGTATACAAGGAATGATTCGTAAGCATCTCTAGCAGCGTAAGACAGTCCTGCCGTGTCGGCTTGTATGCCTTCGTTTCCTGAGTCACCATCTCCCCCCGTTCACTCACAAAGGTGTATCGATCCCCCCAGCTAATCTCAAGAGGCCGTGACTCTCTCACCCTTATTTCTTCAACACTAGCTTGTACGTCTGTCGGCAGAGCGGCTAAGAGATATCGGAAAGTTTGAGGCACCAAATGCAGAATCGAATCAAGCATAGGGAGACATCCCTCCAAGTTGTCCAGTCTTCTATACTCATTTCTATGCTTAATAGAAAGAAATATGACCGATTACTTTTTTAAAATACCAATAAAGAGACAGCTTACTCCCGCAATCACCCACAGCATTTTGCCATATGATAGTTTCTCTGCGATTCCTACTAATCCAATCGTCGTTGTTGCTAGTAATACTAGAGGACCTACTAGAGCCAAACCCGAGTTCACCAGCAGCGCTTTCTCCACCGTCGCCAGTCTCAGCATCACAATGGCTGCGATAATTTCGATACTCCCCGACATCATCCTCAGCGAAGCCATCGTTAGGACAATTTTGTTCATTTCTTTCTACTCCTCCTCGTAAAAATCTTTGAGCTTTATGTGTCATCGAATATTTAGCGGAGAGGATTTATAAAAGGCCGGAAGAGCGACTTTTATAAAGCTGTTCCTACCTACTCAATCCAATAAAAGGAACAGCTTTACAATGGAGTCCTGGAGGTTTTTATAAATTCTCGGAGCGACCGTTTATTCGACAGAACGCATAAGGATAGGGTCAAAGCTTTTTACCCTATCCTTATGCAAGCTCGTCTGATTTTAGGCATGCTGGGCACCTCCATTTGTGAAGATGCATATGCTGAACACAGAATTGAACCTTCAAAGGACAGTGAGGAGAATTACCGATGGAAGTGACCTCTCATTTGAAATGGAATCCCGTTCTAGCCGACCCCACAGGACAAAGGCAGGCTAAACCAAGAACACTGGGTAAAACGATGGTGATGGATAAAGGATTAGGCTTGAACGCTTTTCAAGATCTGCTTACCACGTCAAGCAGCCATCTGGATATGATCAAAATTGGCTTCGGTACCTCGCCGCTTTATCCGTTACATGTACTTAAAAGTAAGATTTCCTCTGCAAAAGAAAACGGCATTTGCGTTTATCCGGGTGGTACCTTTTTGGAGGTAGCCATCAGACAGAATGCGGTAAACTCTTTTTTTGACATGCTTATTGCGCTTGGTTTTAATGGCGTTGAAATTTCCGATGGGACGATTGAAATGGAGCGCAGACTTCGAAACGAGCTTATTTCTAGAGGATTGGAAGAGGGATTCGAGGTCATCACCGAATATGGCAAGAAAGGTTGGGGATCTTCCATTGAGTTGGAGGAATTAATTGAAACAGTCTTGATCGACACGGAACTCGGGGCCAAAATGGTTACCATTGAAGCCCGGGAATCAGGCATGGGCGTTGGTATTTTTGATCAGAACGGGAAATGTAAGGACGACGAACTGCAAAGGGTGCTTTCCGCAATTCCCGGCGAGCTTCTCTTATGGGAAGCACCGCTCAAAAGTCAGCAGGTACATTTAATTAGCATGCTAGGCCCCAACATCCACTTGGGCAATATTCCACCGGATGAGTTGATTGCGTTGGAAGCATTACGGAGAGGACTCCGTTCCGATACGTTGTCGTTGGGTACCAGAAAGGATTAAAAGATGCATATCGAGGTTGTCGCCAACATCGGCGAAGCTAGAAGTGACGAATTTCTTCATAAAACCGTCATTGTCGTTGATGTTTTACGTGCAACTAGCACGATCATCACCGCACTGATTAACGGTTGCAAAGCCATTGTTCCTGTGGAAACGGTTCTGAAGGCCAAGGAATTATTTCGAGAGGGAGATTTACTTGGAGGCGAGCGTTTTTGTAAAAAGATTCCTGGTTTCGATTTCGGAAATTCGCCACTGGAATACACAAAAGCAGCCGTTCAAGGCAAGCGAATTATACTTACAACCACGAATGGAACAAGAGGTATTCAGAAAGCGATGAAAGCCGATCACGTGTTAGCGGGAGCCCTACTAAATAGCAGAGCTTGCGCGAGGGCCGCGGTCGATTTCAAACGAGATACCGTTATTTTGTGCGCAGGAACTCAAGATGTTTTCTCTTTGGAAGATGGGCTTTGCGCAGGTCTTATCCTTGAGGAATTGTCCATTCTGCTCGGTGACAAAAATATAGCAGTCAACGATTTCGGCATGGCCATGCGAGGGTGTTATCTGGAATCGAAGGATTCGTTGTATGAAAAAATATTAACCTGCAGTAATGGAAAGAAAATGAATAAGTCTGGTTTCCAGGCAGATTTGGTTTTTTGCGCAAAACCGAATATCACAGATCATGTTCCCCTTTTGGAACGTGATCAAATGGTACTCATGCATCTTTGATAAACACTCCTTCGTTCTAAATACAAGCCCTTCTCATAAACTAAGATTGAAGTTATGAGGACGAGGGGTTTTGACACTATGAATGGCGATTTGCTCTTAGTTATTCTCATTATAATTGGACTCATTGGCCGATCACCAATTATTACGACCGCGGCTTGCATTTTACTTGCGATTAAACTTATTGGGTTAGACCGTTTTTTTCCCACGATGGAGCGCAGAGGATTAGAACTCGGATTATTGTTCTTAACGATTGGGGTGCTGGTCCCCTTTGCCAGTGAGCGTATCTCCGTGAAGGATATCTTGTCGGTATTCACCACTTGGCCGGGCATCATCGCACTACTTGGCGGAGCTATTGCTACCTATATGAATGGAAAAGGGTTGGAACTGCTAAAATTAGACCCACAATTAATTGTGGGTCTTGTGATTGGTTCTATATTTGGCATTATATTTATGCGCGGAATTCCGGTTGGCCCCTTAATGGCAGCCGGAATAACGGCTTTTTTATTAAAGCTGGCTTATTTTATATCAGATAAATGGCATTAATTTTTCGATTATCTGCGATCTTCTGGTCCACCAACAAACGCATGCTCGGTTGTGTCCAAGCCGTATGCAGTGTGCAGGGAACGGATAACTTCAGTTAGGTTCGTGTTGTCAACGACACAGGACATTTTAATCTCCGATGTGCTAACTAAGGAAATAGAGATACCAAGATCAGAAATCACTTTGAACATCGTTGCAGCAACACCTGGTGTACTTACCATACCAGCGCCAACTATGGACACTTTCACAAGGTTCACTTCAGAAGTGACTTCACGATATCCAATGTCACCGCGAATTTGTTCAATCACGGTCAATGCTTTTTCGCGATCTGCAAGAGTCGTTGTGAAAGAGAAATCAGCCGAACCGCTGATCACACCGCTTTGTACAATGATGTCGACATCAATTTGCTCTTCGGCAAGAGCAATAAATACTTTAGCCAGCTGTCCCGGTTTCTCAGGTACACCTAGAATACTAATTCTTGCCACATTCTTATCGTAAGCGATGCCTCGAACGACGATTCCTTGCTCCATCACTGCTTCCTCCTTCACGTTGGTACCTTCATTGTAAGTAAAGCTGGAACGTACCACTAAGGTAACGTTATAATTTTTGGCATATTCTACAGCCCTTGGATGCAGAACAGCAGCCCCTAAATTAGCAAGCTCCAGCATCTCATCATAGGAAATCTCATTTAGCTTTCTCGCTACTTTCACGATGCGCGGATCTGTCGAATAAATGCCATCTACATCGGTATAAATCTCACATAGATCTGCTTTAATAGCAGCAGCAAGTGCTACAGCCGTTGTATCCGACCCGCCGCGGCCAAGTGTGGTAATCTCACCTGCATCGGTCATCCCTTGGAAGCCAGCTACGATGACGACATTGCCTTGTTCGAGAGCTTTCAGTACACGATGTGGCTGAATATCCGTTATTCTGGCCTTACCATGAATCGGTTCCGTATAAATACCACTTTGCCAACCGGTATAAGAAACCGCCTGCTCACCCAAATTATGTATTGCCATCGATAAGAGAGCTACCGATACCTGCTCTCCTGTCGTTAACAACATATCCATTTCACGAGCCGGAGGGGCTCCATCGTAAATTTGCTTAGACAGGTCGATCAAATCATCCGTTGTATCTCCCATCGCGGAAACGACAACAACGCAGCTATGTCCTGCTTGTTTTCGCTCTACGATTCTTTTTGCAACACGCTTCATTCGCTCTGGATCACCAACAGAGCTTCCGCCAAATTTCATCACTATAAGAGACAAAGCTGACCCACTCCCAACGCATACTAGTGCATAACAATTCAATATTATAGCATAAAAACACCTTGCTGTGGTAAGAAATCCACGTGAAATGAAAAAAAGCCTTTTGGACTCCAAAGAGTCTGAAAGGCTTTAGTCATTAGTTGCTCGCGCGTGAAAGGTATTTTCCATCATCTGTATCAACGGAAAGAATATCGCCTTCGTTGATGAAAAGTGGCACCATCACATTAAGACCTGTTTCCACTTTCGCATTTTTCAAAGCACCTTGAGCTGTGTTTCCTTTAACGCTTGCATCGGTTTCGATAACTTTCAAGTCAACGCTCTTCGGAAGGTTAATCCCAAGAATTTCACCTTGATAGCTCATGATTTTGATGTTCATGTTTTCTTTCAGAAAGTTCAATTCCCATTTCAATTGTTCATGGGAAAGGGAAATCTGATCAAACGTCTCTGTATCCATGAATGTGTACTCGTCGCCAGCTGCGTACAAGTATTGCATTTCACGGTTTTCGATGTGCGCTCGTCCAACGTTCTCGCCAGCACGGAATGTACGTTCAACGGTATTCCCGTTACGCAGGTTTTTAAGCTTGGAGCGCACGAATGCAGCGCCTTTACCTGGTTTAACGTGTTGGAAATCTAGAACAGTAAAAATATCATGCTCAACTGTAATTGTAAGACCTGTTTTGAAATCGTTAACTGATATCACTTGTGAATCCCTCCGCTAGTCAATAATAAGAAAATCTTTGGTAGAATGTGTGAGTATTTTAATGCCGGTGTCAGTAATTACTGCGTCATCCTCAATACGAACTCCGCCAAAGTTGGGGAGATAAATACCAGGTTCAACCGTAACCACCATACCAGGTGTTAAAATCATGTCCTCGGTTTTCGACAAGCGTGGATTTTCATGTACCTCCATGCCTAAACCATGTCCGGTACCGTGACCGAAGTAATCGCCATAACCATGCTTCACAATCACGTCTCGTGCGTAAGCATCGCCTTCTCTGCCAGTAATACCTGGTCGGAGGTTAGCTAAACAATTCAATTGGGCCTCAAGGACAATGTCATAAATTTCTTTATGTTTGTCTGTCGGCTTACCTAGCATAACCGTTCTAGTAATGTCAGAGCAATACCCTTTATAATACGCTCCAAAATCCAATTTGACAAATTCGTTTAATTGTAGCACGCGATCGCTCGCTTTGCCATGAGGAAGCGCAGAGCGTTCACCAGAAGCAACGATTGTTTCAAATGACGTTGAAGTCCCGCCATTTTTGCGGATAAACATCTCGATCTCAAGGGCAATATCCTTTTCCTGCACACCTGGCTTGATAAAAGATAGGATGTGTGAGAATGTTTGATCAGCCAGATCGGCGGCTTCTTGCATAATTTGTAATTCCGCCTCATCTTTAACCATTCGAATCAACTCGACAACACGTGCTGTAGGCACCAATTCGATACCCGCTAATCCTTCTTGGTAGCTTAAGAAATCACCGTAGGATACATCCACTTGCTCGAAGCCAAGCTTTGTGATCCCTTGCTGCTGCAAGAGTTCCTTCACTGTCTCGATTGCTTTTGCCTTATGCTCAACAATTTCAAATAGCTTAGCTTGCTGAGGAGCTTGCGTCATATAACGAAAATCAGTTAACAATAAGGCACGGTCTAACGTTATAAGGACATAGCCAGAAGAACCAGTGAAACCAGATACATATGTACGGTTGTATGCATTCGTGATGAGTATTGCCGGTAAATCTTGCTGTTGCATAACCTTGCGAAGACGTTCAATACGTTTCTCCTGCATTGAGATCACCAATCTTTCTTACAGATGAGGTATTAATGCTCTTAAACCAAGTTCATAGCTCTGTGCACCGAAGCCACAGATTTGACCGATAACGACAGGCGCAGTAACCGAGTGATGACGAAACTCCTCGCGCTTATGAATATTCGAAATGTGAACTTCTACAGTTGGCAATTGAACCGCTGAGAGTGCATCGCGAATGGCATAACTATAATGCGTGAATGCTCCTGGATTGATTACAATACCATCTTTTGTGCCGAAAGCTTCATGAATTTTATCAATAATATCGCCTTCATGGTTCGATTGAAAGCTCTCAAGCTCGATCGACAGCGCCTCAGCTAATTCATTTAAACCTTGAATAATCGTTGAAAGCGAAACCGTTCCGTACACGCCAGGTTCACGTACGCCGAGCATATTTAAGTTCGGACCATTAATGACTAGAACCTTTTTCAACAGGAAATCACTCCCAAGCATTTTTCATTGAAAAATGGGCTTTACAAGCCTATTTAACCTTTGATATTTTACCATAACTTTCATGTCTTGTGTATAGGTCGTCTTGTTCTTGCATCCGTGTATTCAATAGAAATGGAATAACCAATAAACATTCCCCATAGCAGAAACAAACAAAAATCACTAAGAACAGTATCTAGATCCAGATCCTTAATCCAGTAGGTCATTCCCGATAAGGGACCAATGAGTAAATATATTACAGCCCACCATAGAGCTCCATACGCTAGCCCCCACCAAGGCCCCTGAAGCTTCCACATCGTGACCATATAGATGAACGCAGCAACGATTGAAAAAACGGTGAAGATCCCCCAACCAATGAGCGTTCCCAGCCAAGTATGCAGAAAATCATGTTTGAAAAAAGGCTCTACAAGAAAGCCGATTACAATCTTGGTGAACTTTAAATAGTACTCAACAATTTTGATTGCTCCCCATATAAATCCAGCGAAAAAGCCGATGTAAAGGGCAAATACCCAACGATTTGTCCGGATTTTTTCTTCCTTTTTATCACTTATCATCCATCGTCTTCCTTTCTCTACACATGTTGCTTGTCTTTCCTTAGGTATGAATAGTATGTTCTACCGCTATCGGTAGCATTCAATCTACGAATCCGTTACAATAAGAAAGTACAAATAACTGAATTTGAGAAAGATAAGAAGGTGGATCTTGTGGCAGAACAAAACAGTATATACGGAGGACAAGCCGTCATTGAAGGCGTCATGTTCGCAGGAAAAAATGTGCATGTAACCGCTGTGCGCAAAAAAGACGGTTCCCTTGATTACTTAGAAGTACCGAAGAAAGTGATCCCTTGGGTCCAAACACTCAAGAGAATACCGTTTATACGCGGTATTGTGGGAATCATAGAATCAAGCGCTAAAGGCGCTCAGCACTTGAATTTCTCGGCTGAATCCTTCGCTGAACAAGAAGGCGAGGATGCTAACAGTGCCAAGAAAGAAGAAAAACCAGGCTTCTTTTCTAATATTTCAATGATTCTTGGCGTAGCTGTTGTGGGTGTGATTTCGTTTCTATTTGGCAAATTCGTATTCACGCTGGTTCCAGCTGTTATCGAACAGTTTTTGTTTCAAAATGTATTTAGCAATCAATTTCTTCATAATCTTATAGAAGGTGTTATTAAGATTATTTTACTTGTCGGATATATTTATTTCATATCTTTGACACCTATGATCCGCAGATTGTTTCAATATCATGGCGCTGAACATAAGGTCATTAGTGCTTATGAGGCTGGCGTAGAGCTAACGGTTAGTAACGTACAGAAATTCAACACGCTTCATTATCGTTGTGGCAGCAGTTTCATCGTGTTCACCGTATTGATTGGTGTCGTTATTTATTCATTCCTTCACTATGACGGATATGTCGAACGTATCGTGCAGCGTTTAATATTGCTGCCTGTTGTCATTGGTGTTTCTTATGAAGTATTACGATTCACCAATTCGCTTCGTGAAGTCCCCGTCCTTCGTTACTTAGGCTATCCTGGACTATGGCTTCAGCTGCTTACAACCAAAGAACCTGAAGACAGTCAAGTTGAGGTGTCGATTGCTTCTTTCAACCGCATGCGTGAAGCAGAACAACGAATCTTGGAGGGACGTGCATGAGAAGAAAATTTTCCCCGATCGAGGTCGCCATTGCGATTTTGATTGCGATTGGTTTGCTGGTAAGTTTGCGAACTTTGTTCATTCCTATTCTCGTGTTAGGGATTATTTTTCTTCTATACAAATTCCCGCCTTCTCGTTGGAAAAAGAATTCAACGGGTCGGGGGCCCAAAGGGAAAAGGAAAAACGCCAAGTTCCGTGTCATCAACGGAAGTAAAGATTCTGATTCGGATGATTTACCCAAATATCATTAATACGGCTTAGCGTTATTCACGTCGCAATACGTACTTCTCGTAATTCTGTTCATATAATTCAGCGGACCAATTGTTGAAGTAATCATTGGAAGCTTGAAAGCCTGAGTCGTATAAAGACATACTGAGTTCTTTGGATAAGTTAAACTGCGTATTTCCCACACCTAAAGTCGGGATTTTGACCGTACGGAACCGGTTCTTTTGCTCAATATAGCGCTCATCATGAGCACTCAACATCGTTCCAAACAACGCTTCCAACATGGTTATCGGTCCTTTAATTTTATGAGTGGGAATTTCGTTTTTACCTACTAATTGGAAACCAATAACAGGGATGATATCCTCGCGATCTGTTTCCTGATCAAACACCCAAAGTGGATAGTTGCTTAACAAGCCACCATCTACAATATAGTAAAACTGCTCTGCGAAAGGCGCTGCCTTTGCAGAGCTTTTTAATTTGCGCCGAATCATGACGGGATCGAAAAAATAAGGAATGCTTGTGCTCATTCGGACGGCTTTGGCAATAGAGAATTTGCGTGGATCGATCCCATATTGAGCGATATCATCAGGTAATATCAAAAGCTTACCTTGTGTAATATCGGATGCAATTACGCGCAGTTGATTGTGTCTCAAATCACCAAATGTACGGATTCCTTTGGCTGCTAATTGTTGATTTACCCAATCCTCCAACGCCGCTCCGGAGTACAAGCCTTTTTTGATGAACAGCCGCGCGGCAGGTCCAATAATTTTCGTATTAAAAATAGGCGAACGCTGCATAAACGACCTGAAAGGTGCTCTCAGGATCATTTCTTTCATGTCTTCTCCTGTATAACCCGCGGCCAAAAGAGCCGCTACGATGGCACCTGAGCTTGTACCTGCGACTTCATTGAAGACATGCCCCTGCTTCATCGCCGCGCTTACACCACCAACCAGTGCAATCCCCTTTACGCCTCCGCCTTCAAACACACCGTTGATCTTCAAATCGACACCCCTCCTAGTATAGCGACTATAGGACTTCCATTGTTATGTATGCGGACGCAGTATGTTTATATACCCAAAAAAAAGACAGAGCACCGCGAATTGCGGCCTCTGCCTAGCTTTCTGCTTCTAACTCTTTACGAACATTCATGAGATCATCCATCCGATTCGGTTCTCTTCGAAAATATTCTAATAACGTTTCAATACAAGTAATGGAATCCCAGCTTAAATGATGCTCAATTCCTTCTACATCCTTATATATATTGTCCTCTTGGACACCAATAGTCGTTAAGAAATTTTCTAGAAGTTGATGACGTTCCACTAAACGCTTTCCCATCTTCTTCCCTTTGGGAGTTAACATGAGTCCGCGATATTTTTCATAGATCAAGTAATTATCTTTATCCAGCTTTTGAATCATTTTAGTTACAGAAGAGGGGTGCACCTCAAGCCCTTCAGCAATGTCGGAGACACGAGCGTAACCTTTCTCGTCAATAAGCTTGTATATTCTCTCCAAATAGTCTTCCATGCTTGGCGTTGCCATTGCTTTATTTCCCCCTGCTTTTCCTTTATTTCCTGCCTACTGCTTAACTATCATAATGCATCAACCCAGACGCGGTCAAATATCCCATGGTTCATTAAGTTATGACGTTGGCACACTAATGTATAACAAAGAATCGAACAGATAGTAGTGAAAGGAGCTTATCATGTCTACTGAACTGCTCTCCAGACCCGTGCCAAGCTCGGCTGTTTTCGTGCCGGAGCTTGTTTATTTTGAACCTGACGCGATGAATTATCCTAAAGGACAACAAATATATGAATGGGCTAAGCAGCAAGGACTGGACATCCATATGACGACCTCTCATAATCAAATTCGTGATTTGCCCGGTGATTCAGAACTTGAAAAGTACCGAATTGCGAAACGCACTCTTGTCGTTGGTATTCGAAAAACACTCAAATTCGAAACTTCCAAACCATCTGCCGAGTATGCAATCCCCATTGCTACAGGCTGTATGGGGCATTGCCATTATTGTTATCTTCAAACGACAATGGGAGCTAAACCTTATATACGTATCTATGTAAATATGGACGATATCCTAGATGCTGCCAAACAGTATATCGAGGAGCGAGAACCGGAAATCACCCGCTTTGAAGCCGCTTGTACCTCTGACCCCGTCGGACTAGAGCATATCTCAGGCTCATTAAAGCAATTAATTGAGTTTATGGGTCAACAAAAGAATGGTCGTCTGCGTTTTGTAACCAAATACCATCATGTAGAACCTTTGTTAGATGCCAAACATAACAAACATACACGATTTCGTTTTAGTGTGAATGCGGACTACGTCATTAAAAACTTCGAGCCTGGCACATCCAAGTTCCAAGAACGAATCGAAGCCGCTGGCAAAGTAGCCCATGCAGGCTATCCGCTAGGCTTTATTATTGCGCCAATCATTTGGCATGAAGGATGGGAAGAAGGCTATGCCACTTTACTGGAACGACTTTATAAAGAACTACCTGCTGAGGCAACCAAAGATTTAACATTTGAAATGATACAGCATCGTTTCACAAAGACAGCCAAAAATATCATCGAAAAAAGATATCCAAAAACGAAACTAGAAATGGACGAAGAAAAACGAAAGTACAAATGGGGAAAATACGGGAAAGGAAAATATGTCTACAAAGATGAACAAGCAAACGCACTAAGGGAATTTATCACAGATCAAATCTTTGATAAATTCCCTGATGCGAAAATTGAATATTTTACTTAACTAAAACTTTAACCAATCGGGGGTTATGGAGTTTAACCAAAGCGTGATTTGCGTCATTTTGCCTGTATAGAGCAGAACCGCAATGACGATCATCAAGCCCCCTCCTATTTTCATAATCAGGTTTGAATAGCGTAGTATCCATTTCGTAGATCCTATAAAAAAAGATAGTACAAAAAATGGAATCGCAAAGCCTAGCGAATAAGCAGTCGTTAATTGGAACCAGGTACCAGGTTCCGTTGTAGCGAGCGCAAGGATCGCCGACAGAATAGGACCAACACAAGGGGACCACCCTGCTGCAAACCCCATTCCAACTAGAACAGAACCAATATAGCCAGCAGGACGAAATTTGATTTGTAATTTACGTTCCTTCATTAACCATTGAGGTTGGAAAATGCCGAGTAGGAACAAGCCCATGATGAAAATTAATAAAGCTGCTATTTGTCGAAGCAAATCACGATAATCGATGAAAAAATTGCCTAGGAAGCCTGCTGTTAAGCCTAATGCATAGAAAATGATCGAAAACCCCACGATAAAACTTAACGTATGAAGCATCGTTTGACGTCGAACGGCCGAAGATGATTCCCCTGATTTCAACTCACTAACTGAAATTCCCGTTATGTAAGAAAGATAAGAAGGATATAAGGGCAAACAACAAGGTGATATGAAGGAAGCAATTCCCGCCCATAGAGCAATCCACAAATTAACAGAATCCATATTAAATCCTCAATCCTCTTTTCAAAATGATCCCGCTCAATATCGCAATGAGAGTGAGCACAACAGTTCCGCCCGGAGCAAGATCCCATACACCCGCAACGACAAGACCAATAATAACAGCAATTTCGGAAAATAGTATCGCTAAAAAGACGGAGTGCTTAAAGCTCCGAGCGATCAATAAACTGCACGCGACTGGTATCGTTAATAATGAGGAAACTAACAATGCTCCGACAATTTTGATAGCGACTGATATCACAAGTGCCGTTAGCATTGTAATCATCATATTATAAAACTTTAGCGGTAGTCCACTTACACTCGCTGCATCTTCATCAAAAAACATAAGAAAGAACTCTTTGAAATGGGAAGCGATTACGCCGACAACGAGTACACAAACACCAAAAACAACCCATAGATCGGTTGAATCCAATGTGTAAATACTGCCGAACAAATAGCTCATAACGTTCATATTAAAGCCTTTGCCAATAGTAAAGAGGAGAGTTGCCAGTGCAACTCCGCCTGACATAATAATGGCTATAGAAAGCTCTGCGTAAGTCTTGTAGGCTTTGCGCAAACGTTCAATGGCAAACGATGCAAGCAAGGCGAACACGAGTCCAACACCCAAAGGATATACGTTAATGAGAAATCCAAGAGCAACACCTGCAATTGAAACATGCGCAAGTGTATCCCCAATCATTGACAACCGTCGAAGGACAAGAAAAACGCCCATTAAAGGCGCTGTAAGCCCAATCAGAATGCCACCAATTAATGCACGCTGAAAAAAGTATTCCGTAAATATGTCCAAAATGCCCGCTCCTATTATAGGGATCTTTGTTCGAATAACAAAGTCTCTCCTCTTTATTGAACTCCGATCATCTCACGTATCTGGCCGATTGAGTGTGTCAAATTCGTCTCACGACAATCCTCCGGATCATGGGTATGCTTTACATAAAACTTGATGCCGCCGCTTACCTTCTGCGGCTCCGTACCTAAATATGACTGCATCATGTCCATATCATGGGACACCATGATGAAGGTCATATGATGATGCTGGTGCATATGACGGATCATTCGAAAAAATCCGACCTGCGTTTCAGCATCGATGCCAACCGTCGGCTCATCGAGAATGAGCAGCTCCGGGTTGTTTACGATCGCGCGTGCAAGGAAAGCACGCTGCTGTTGCCCGCCAGATAGTTGACCGATGCGTCGGTCAGCCAAATCCTCGATGCGCATCGCAAGCATCGCATCTTCGGCCTTTTGAAGATCTGCTTTAGTCAATCGGCGATAGACCCGCTTCTTGCTATACATGCCTGATAAAACAATTTCCCTGACTGTAGCTGGGAATAAGGGATTGAACGCATTTTTTTGAGGAACATAACCGATGCGTTCCCAATCCTTGAATTGGCTCAGCGGTCGATCAAATAGCCTGATCTCGCCAACTGTTGGTTTCAACAGACCGACAAGCATTTTAAGCAGTGTGGTTTTCCCAGCACCATTGGAACCAATGACACCCACAAAATCACGTTCAAGGACATCGAAATGAAGCTTCTCTATCACTTTCTTATTATCATAAGAGAATGAAAGGTTATCCATAGATACTATGCTCCGATGGCAAAAGTTTTTACTGCTATTCTCCATCTTCCTACTCCTGACTCATTAAGAATGGAACTACACATACCTTATTGTAAGGCAATAACTAGGTTTTTCAAATTTTCGTCCATGATCGAGATATAATCTTTACCTGCCTTCATTTGTTCATCCGTTAATCCCTCAATCGGGTTAAGTACCATCGTGTCCACTTTAGCATCTTTAGCCAACGTTTTGGCTAATTTATCAGATACCAGTTCTTCAAAGAAAATATATTTCAAACCATGTTCTTTCAAAAACTCATTCATTTTTTTCAAATCCTGAGCCGTCGGCTCCGCATCCGGTGATAATCCCATTATGGACATTTGTGTCAAACCATAATCCCTGCATAAATAAGCAAACGCGTGATGGGAAACCGCAATCTCTTTCTTCGATGTAAGAGCAATTTCCTTTTTGTATCGAGCATTCAAATCGGTCAACTTCGCTGCATAATTCGTATAATTTTGCTCAAAAACATCCTTGTGAGCAGGATCCGCTTCTATTAGTGCTATTTTAATATTATTAGCCATTTTCACAGCGTTTAACGGGCTTAACCAAGCATGAGGGTCATATTCCTCTTTATTTTCCGTCGTTTTTATTAAATCTGCCCCTTTACTGGCCTCAACAACCTTTAGAGTCGAGTCTCCTGACAAACTACCGAGGAAGTCCTCTACCCAACCTTCAAATCCCGCTCCTTGATACACAAAAACCTGGGCTTGGGTCATATTTTTAATGTCTCTGCTCTTTGGCGACCAATCATGCGGTTCCACGCCAGCTGGGACCAAATTAATTGCATTCACATACTCCCCGCCAATGTTGCGGGTAAATTCATAAAGAGGATAAAAACTAGTCACCACATTGACTTTGCCTTGAACCATCTTTGCTTTCGAACTTGCAGAACTTCCACAACCAGCCATGACAACAGTTAAAATAGCCAACAAGACTATGTAAAGAACTCTCTTATTTCTTATCATCATAACCAACCCACCCATTTTCTAAATCGTAATTATTTTTATTAACGAATTGATTATACGAGTCCCCTTAATTGAAGTCAATACATCAAAGTGTAAAAAACAAAAAAGCCAGCTGTCGAATTCACAGCATGGCCCCATCTCTATCAGTTATTGATTCGTTTTTGTTATTTCGATTGACCTCCACCACTATCTGTCTTTTTCGAACTGCCAGAATCCCCCTCCTTCGACTCTCCTGATTCACTACCTTTCTTGCCACCTGAATCCTTATTACTTGTATCCCCACTTTTCTTAGAATCAGATGGTTTATCACTTTCCTCTTTTAACTTCTTATAACGTTCTTCTGATTGTTTAATAAGCTTTTTATCCTGTTCAATCTTATATTGAAGAATCTCATTGTACATCTCATATTGCTTTTTCAACTCTTGATCAATAATACTTTCTTTTCCCTTCGTACTTTGTGTTTTAGATTTCGATTCACCCTTTTTGGCATCTTCCTTCTTCTTACCCGAGTCGCCACCGAAAATCGAACAAGCCGATATAAGAATGACCATCCCTGTTATACCTATTAATTTCACAAGAAACCGAACACTCATATGCCTCACTCCGTGGTTAGTTTCCTTTATCATGCCCCACTCATATTAAAAACACCCATACTAAAACAAACACCCCATCCGGGAAAAATAAGGGATGAGGTGTTTGTTCGTTTGGCTTCTATTACTTTACAATTGCTCCATTAGGCATCGAATCAGGGACTGTAGCAAGTGTTAACTGGTCGCCATGTGAAGCGGCGAGAATCATACCTTGAGACAACTCGCCGCGCAGCTTGACGGGCTTTAAATTCGTGACGCAAATCACTTTGCGTCCAGCAAGCTCTTCGGGCGAGTAAAACTTCGCGATGCCCGATACAACCTGGCGCTGCTCGTATCCGAGGTCGAGCTGCAGCTTGAGAAGCTTATCGGCGCCTTTCACAGGCTCCGCTGATATCACCTGTGCTACGCGCAGCTCCACCTTGGCAAAATCGTCAATCGCGATTTCGTCCTTTGCTTCAGGCGCGGGCACTGTGTTGGCAGCAGCCGCAGGTGCTGCTGCAGTCGCTTCATCGGCGCTAGATGCAGCGCCGCCTCCCATGGCCTCGACGATGTAGGCGACTTCTGCCTCTACGTCCAGTCGAGGGAACATAGGCTCCCCCTTCTGCACTTTAGTGCCTTCAGGGAGATGCCCGAACGTTTGCACGCTCTCCCATGCGGTCAAGCGTGGCAGATCTTCGTCAGCTAAGCCCAGCTGCTGCCAAATCAGTTGCGGCGTCTTCGTCAAGAACGGACGCAGCAATACGGATGAAATGCGCTGGGATTCTGCCAGCACATACATTACGGAGCCAAGTGTCTCGCGCTTGGCATCATCCTTCACCATCGACCACGGCTGCGTCTCGTCGATATATTTATTCGTGCGGCTGATAAGCTGCCACACCGCTGAAAGCGCGATGGAAAATTCCATCTTTTCCATCGCTTCCTCGTACTTCGCTACCGTAGAACGAACAGTCTCCAAGAGACTTTCGTCAAATTCGGTAGCCCCCGCAGCATACGCGGGAATCTTGCCTGCAAAGTACTTATCGATCATCACGATCGTACGGTTCAAGAGATTCCCGAGATCATTAGCGAGGTCATGATTGACTCGCTCAACAAAACTTTCCGGCGTAAATGTTCCATCCGCCCCAAAAGGCACTTCGCGCATGAGATAGTAACGCAGCGCATCTAATCCGTAACGGTCGATCAACGTAACCGGATCGACAACATTCCCTTTGGACTTCGACATTTTGCCGTCCTTCATGAGCAGCCAGCCGTGCGCAAACACCTTTTTCGGCAAAGGTAAATCAAGAGCCATCAACATAATTGGCCAATAAATCGTGTGGAATCGAACAATCTCTTTACTCATTAAATGAACATCTGCAGGCCAATATTTCTTAAATTTACTTTCATCTTCGGAGCCATAACCAAGCGCAGTAATGTAGTTGGAAAGAGCATCGATCCAGACATAAATGACATGCTTCGGATCCCCTGGAACTTTAATTCCCCAGTCGAATGTCGTTCTGGAAACAGCCAAATCCTCAAGACCTGGTTTAATAAAGTTATTCAGCATTTCATTTTTACGAGATTCTGGGTGGATGAAATCCGGATGTTCCTCATAATACTGCACTAAGCGATCGGCATACTTGCTCATCCGGAAGAAATAAGTTTGCTCCTTCATTTTCTCCACAGGTCGCCCACAATCTGGACATTTCCCATCTACTAGCTTGCTTTCAGGGAAAAAAGACTCATCAGGAATACAGTACCAGCCCTCATATTCGCCTAAATAAATATCCCCTTGATCCAGTAGTCTTTGAAAAATCTTACCAACGGCATCTTTATGACGATCTTCGGTTGTTCGAATAAAATCATCGTATGAAATATCCAGCTTCGCCCAAAGGTCTTTGATTCCTGAAACAATATGATCTACAAATTGCTGAGGCGTCGTCCCTTTCTCTTGGGCCTTGCGCTCGATCTTTTGACCATGTTCATCCGTACCTGTTAAATACCTGACATCAAAGCCGCGCAG
Source organism: Paenibacillus sp. Soil724D2 (assembly GCF_001427935.1). NCBI lineage: Bacteria > Bacillati > Bacillota > Bacilli > Caryophanales > Paenibacillaceae > Paenibacillus > Paenibacillus sp. Soil724D2. The sequence goes on along the minus strand of NZ_LMRY01000058.1, from coordinate 69,848 downwards.
TCGCTTGTAACGTGCCATAGCGTCCCCGGCTACCGTAGAATAAGCGTGACCAATATGCAGCTTATCACTCGGGTAATAAATTGGTGTTGTAATGTAAAATGTTTTCGATTGCGTTGACATCATTCGTTCCTCCTAGCAAATAGTAGAAAACACAAAAAGCCCTCATCCATCTTGGGACGAGAGCTGAACTCACGCGGTACCACCCAGGTTCCCCCGCCTTTCACAAGATCGGGGCTCAGTAAGTCGATTACGACTTGCCCATTAACGCTGGGACACGAGGCCAGCTTACTCCCATTTTGCCATTTGCTTCACAAATGCAATCAAGGGCAGCTCGAAGGCCTATTCTCCGGGACCATATTCCAAACCTAGTCCTATACCGGCTTTCACCTAACCCGGCTCTCTGTTTATAGGCATCCGTTTGTACTTATCCGTTCATCGAAACCATATATACAACTTAAGGCAAATATATCGAAAAAATGAGCTGCCTGTCAAGCAGACTGATCGTTATGAGATAAATTTCCCGCTCGTGCCGGCACATGATCAACACCACCTGGATGAAAAGGATGGCATTTACAAATTCGTTTCACCGACAACCAGGATCCCTTCAACGCACCGTGAACTTCAATTGCTTCTAATGCATATTGCGAACAAGTGGGATAGAATCGGCAAGTCGGCGGCTTCAACGGAGAAATAAACTTCCGATAGAAATGAATAGGTACTTGTAAAGTTTTTTTCAACCGAGCCCTCTCCCTACTCCATTGTTTTTCAAAACATGCTGCTCATCCATCATGCCTGAAAAAAACGACAGAGTCAATTCAAGCCTTCGTGCTAAGCTGAGAGTTGAAAACACTTAAGAAAAGTAGGATATAAATAGATCGATGTAAACGTCTTGATCCAATTAATAAACGTAAACCCCGATCTATTCTTGTTATTCAAATATCTTTGGTGATTATTAGGCAAACTACTCCGTATCATCAATTTGGAATTTAATCTATTTATTTTGGATTCTAAGAATAAGCGCAGATTCCACTCGTTAGTGGAGTTTTGGTTTAAATCGGTTTGAGGCGTTTCTACATTAGATTCCTGTTCATTATCTGATGGAGTATCAGAGGCTGATTCTCTTACTTTCTGAAACAAATTAAGTCTATTTTCTTTAACCAAATATGCATAATGAATTTTCTGAAGCATCAATTGAGCACTTCTATAATTAATTCCAAGGATATGTGATAAAGAACTCGCCGTATACTCTTTGCCTTCTTGCAATAACAGTTGGATGGCACGGAACCAATGGAGTAATGAGAGCTTGGATTTATGCATAATCGTCCCAGTTGTTATAGAGACCTGCATTCTGCATTCCTTGCACTCTAATAATCTCCGTGTACGGATTCTAAAAGCTTCATTATAATCACAGCGAGGACAACAAAACCCATTAGACCAGCGCAACTTCATTAAGAAATTCTCACATTCCTCTTCTGTTAAAAACGTAAAAGTTTGCACATCGGTAAATTGTAGTTCCATATCCTCACCCCTTACCCGCCTTAGAACACCCGTTCTCATTTTCATTATACCAAACAAACGTTCTCCTGTGAAGTTCTTTTATTAAAAGAACTCTCATTTTAAAGAGTTGAATTCTGTTATATCTACAACTTGTTGCTTTCTGGCTATTTGAGCTAGCAATATAAACTTGGTAGAAATGAAATTCTGAGACATATACAAAATGCCATAAAAAACTCTTTAACTCTGGAAGCTGATTGCCCCGATAACTCTAATAATTCTACAAGCTTAATAAGTTTGCTTACTCTAGTATTCTGGCAGCACTCGAAACTGAGGTAACACCGGTATTCTGCTAATTCAGGTTGTTTAGTAGTAACGATAAAAATGTTGAACCCACTGTTGAGTTGGATGATTCGGCTTGTAGTTGGTGTTGTTGGTGTTGTTGGTGTTGTTGGTGTTGTTGGTGTTGTTGGTGTAGTCGGTGGAGTTGGTGGAGTTAGTATACGGTGTAGTTGGTGTAGGGTGTAGTTGGTGTAGTTGGTGGAGTTGGAGGAGTTGGAGGAGTTGGAGGAGTTGGATACATATTGGAGGAGTTACTTTAAATTTAATATTGTAATCAGATATCAGAACTGATTATCAGTCATTATTAGTTATTATTAGTTATTATTAGTTATTGTTGGTTATTATTGGTTATTGTTGGTTATTGGTACTTGGTTGTTTGTTGTTTGTTGTTTGTTGTTTGTTGTTTGTTGTTTGTTGGCTGTTGCTTGTTGCTTGTTGCTTGTTGCTTGTTGGTTGTTGGTTGTTGACTATTGGTTATGGTTATTGATTAATAGTTTATTAGTTATTGATTGATATTGATTGGTTATTGGTAGTTGATTGTTTGGTTGGTGGTATTGGGTGTTGTTGGTTGGTGGTTGGTGGTTGGTGGCTGTTGGCTGTTGGCTGTTAGTTGTTGGCTGTTGGCTGTTGGCTGTTGGCTGTTGGCTGTTGGCTGTTGGCTGTTGGCTGTTGGCTATTGGTTGTTGGTTGTTGGTTGTTGGTTGTTGGTTGTTGCTTGTTGGTTGTTGCCTGCTAGTTGTTGGTTTTTAGCTGTTGGTTTTAGTTTGTTAGCTTTAGGTTTTTAGCTATTGGTTTTTCGTTTAAATTATTACACTTTCACTCATTGTAGATACCACAGAATTTACGTTTTTTTGACGAGTAGCCTGGGCTGACTTTTCCTCACAGTATCGCTGAAAGTATCAAGACTACAATATAATTTATTGTCATTTGGCTATCCTGCCCTTTCAAGGTGATTTTACTAAAATTGGCCGCGTCTTTGCCGAGATCGACGAAGTTGCATTGCTGCTATATATAAAATTTCATAAACGGAAAAAACCTCTGTCTTGAGACTGAGGTTTTTTCCCGAAAACTTATAGAAGAAAATCATCAGCTTATTGATAGAATGCGAACACCTTTTGCTGAAAGTGTAACGGTGTTGGTTACTGGTTGACCTACTATTAAATCCATTCCATTTAAAGTTCCTAAATCTACGTTAACGGGTTGATCATTATGATTTAGAATAAACAAATATGTTTTACCCTCATTGGTTCTTTGTGAAATTTCAACTCCAGGAACTGGGGGAATTAAGGCTGTTATCCCTTTTTCTTTGCACAAATTCGCTAGAAACCCCTGCAAAAAGGATGGCTCAGGACTAGTAGCTACATACCAAGCTTGACCTGCCCCAAATTTATTTACGGTTAGTGCTGGCATTCCTTTATAGAAGTCACTTCCATAGACGGCTTTTATCTCGGCTCCTTCTGAATGGATTAAGTCACACAGCAGTCCACATTGGTAGTCACCGCTTAGTGCTCCCCATTGTTCTTTTAGCACGATTTGGTTGCTTTGATCTGGGAAAAGCGCATCGATTTCTTCTGCCCATATTCCGAGTACCTCGCGCAATTCACCAGGGTAACCGCCAAGTGTGACGATATCGTTCTCATTGACTATTCCGCTGAAGAATGTCGTCAGGAAGGTTCCTCCTGTGCGGACGAACTCCTCCACCCGCTTCGCGTAGCCTTTTTTCACCATGTACAGCACAGGTGCAATAACGATGTCATAGTCTGATAGATCTGTGTCTGTTCCTATTAGATCGGCTTGAATATTTTGCTGAAAAAGAGCGTCATAATATTTGTGGACTTCATCCACGTAATTGAGTGCAACGGTTGGTCCACTGGATAGCTCAATGGCCCAGCGATTCTCCCAATCGAAAACGATGGCGACACGTGCGTTGATTCTAGTGTCCAGTAGACTGTCTGAGAGTTTTTGCAATTCAGACCCTAGCTCCGCGCATTCGCGGAACACCCGAGTATGTTCATGGCCAACATGCTCGATGACAGCTCCGTGATATTTTTCGCACGCACCTACTGATCTGCGCAGCTGGAAAAACATTACGGTATCCGCACCATGAGCCACGGCCTGATAACTCCAAAGCTTCATAACTCCGGGTCGTTTGAGTGAATTATAGGGCTGCCAGTTTTGTTGGCTCGGGGTTTGTTCCATAAGCATGAATGGCTGTCCTTGCTTCAAGCCGCGCATCAAGTCATGGGTCATGGCCGTAAGACTTATTGGTGTATTTAGGGAAGGGTAATTATCCCAAGAAACAACATCTAAATGCTTGGCCCATTTGAAATAGTCTAATTCTTTATAAAGACCCATTAAATTCGTTGTTATAGGTAGGTCAGGTGTATGTTTTTTAATCGCGCTATACTCTATTTTGTAACAGTCAAGCAAACTATCCGACATAAAACGGCGGTAATCGAGCGAGATTCCTTGGAAGTTGGTATTATCCACTCTCCATTCTTCCGAAAGGGCATTTGGCGGAACAATTTCTTCCCATTCGTAGAAGGTATGACCCCAGAAACCCGTATTCCACACTTTATTCAAGGTTTCGAGTGTTGTATAACGCTCTTGGAGCCAACTTCGGAAGCCGTCCGCGCAATGATCGCAGTAACAATAGCCACCATACTCATTAGAAACGTGCCAGATTAAAATTGCTGGGTGATCCTTGTAGCGTTCAGCAAGCTTTTCTGCAATGCGTTCCGAATATTTTCGATAGGTTGGGCTGTTTGGACAGGAATTGTGTCGTCCTCCGAATTTACGTTTACGCCCCTCGAAATCAACTCGCAATACATCTGGATATTTACGAGCCATCCATGCAGGATGAGCACCTGTACTTGTGGCTAGACATACATAGGTTCCATTCTCATAAAGACGGTCGATAATTTCATCCAGCCATGTAAAGTCGTAGGTATCTTCATTTGGTTGTGAGAGCGCCCACGAAAAAACATTTATGGTCGCAACATCAATCCCTGAAAGATTAAACATCCGTAGATCTTCATTCATTATTTCTTTGTCCCATTGTTCTGGGTTGTAGTCTCCGCCATACCAAATTTTGGGAAGTTGCTTATTTATCATGTTGGCACCTCTTTTTTATTTTGATGATTAGTATAAGAATAAGTACATTGTATTGGATTATTGTCAGGCTTAAAATATAATATTCTTACACCTTATATAATAAAATGGAACAGGATTGTGAAAAATGCATAAAAGATATGAATTAATGCCTTCAACTGCGCAACCGTTTCCATTATTTATTGAAAGCATTGGTCACCATGAGGATCAAGAAAAGTTAGTAAGACCTGAGGGTTTTCCTAGTTACCATTGGCTGCAAACTTATGCTGGTGAAGGGGAATTCATTATGGATGGGAAAAAATTTCGCTTAACAAAAGGTTCAGGGGTATTATTGCTTCCGGGTGTACCTCATTCTTATTGGGCTGTAACTGAACAATGGTGTACGCAATATGTCACATTTGGAGGGACTTGTGCAGATGCCATTCTTCGTTCTTTTGATTTAAGGGAGTCTGCTATTTTTCGTTGGGATGAGGAGGGTCCGCTGCAAGTGGAAATAGGACGAATTATAACCAATATGGATGCAGCACTCGAATATTCGGGGTATGAAGCCTCTGCGGATTTGTATCACTTTCTAATTCAGCTAAAAAAGCATGGACAAATCAATAACCGCGCCTCTATTCGCAATCAGATGGTCCAGCTGCAACCATTATTGATTTGGCTTGAAAGTCACTACGATAATCCTGATATCGGGCTTGAAGAAATGGCTGATATCCTAAAGATAACACCTAGACACATGAATACACTATTTCAGCATGCCTTTAGGCTATCCCCTTATTCCTATTTAATTATGATGCGTCTTCGCAAATCTAAAGAGATGCTGTTGAACCATCAGAATCAGACCATCAAGGAAGTGGCTGAGCTGGTAGGGTTCCGAGATACAAGCCACTTTGTGGCGAGTTTTCGCAAGCATGTCGGACTGACACCTGAGCGGTTCAGGCAAATGAATTAGTATGCTATAATAAAAATATAGTTACTATTATTTCATCAAAGGAGTCTAATCTATGATTATTGAAATATTTCAAGATATTGTTTGCCCATGGTGTCGTATCGGCAAAAAGAATTTGACTGATGCGTTAGCCAATTTTACATCGGAGCCTGTTGAAATCCACTATCGTGCTTACCAACTTGACCCTTCAACCCCTTCTGAGGGATCACCCTTCCGTGATGTTATGCTTCAAAAGGTACGAGCGGACGAGGCGAAGCTGAGCGGTATGCTGCAGCAGGTTACACAGGCTGGTCAAGCGTCAGGATTACATTTCGATTTCTCAAAAGTTGAGAAGATGCCAAATACATTAAAGGCGCATCAACTCATCGCTATCGCACCCGAAGATCGCAAAAAAGATCTTGTGGACGTTTTGTTTAAAGCTTACTTTGAAGATGGAAAAGATATTGGGAATGTGGATGTTTTGCTTGATTTCGCTGAGAAACTCGGCATGAATCGGGAACAAACTTCCACTCGTTTAAGTGCAAAGGAAGGGTTACAGCAGGTCGAGGATGATCTTGATTTTGCCAGACAAGCCGGAGTTTCGGGGGTTCCTTTTTTCGTAATCAATCGTAAATATGCACTTACTGGCGCACAACCATCGGCTACATTCCTGCAAGCCTTACAGCAAATCAGTGAGGAACAAACGGGAGAAGAAGCTTAAAACAAACAGAAACCGACTCTCTCATGATTGAGAATTAGTCGGTTTTTTTAACATGAATGAATTAAGCTGTGTATGGTTTTTTCCCAAATATTTGCTTGTAAAATAAAGCACTTATCATCACTACTACGGCAAAAACAAGGAGTAGATTGCTATACGGTACAGCTTTTATCGTATTCAAAACCGGATTCTTGTAAAACTCCATCATGCCGCCATCTAACAGCTTGGCAACAAGCGCCGTTCCTACCGCGCCTGAGATAAACGAAATGAGGTTGAACAAACCCATCCCTACCCCCGTCTCATGCACTTCCAACGTCAAGGAAACACGGTTAGCTAAAGCAGTTTGAATAAAGGAAAAACCAACATAAGTGGGAAGCAATGCTGCTGAAATGAGCCAAGGAGAATGACCTACCGTGAGGGCAATAGCCGCGAGACTTACAAACAGAAGCCCCATTCCAATGTACACAACGAAGTTATTTCCTTTCTTATCTGCTAAATTACCGCCGATTGTTCCAAACACAACAGCACAAATGGCACCAGGGAACAGAATGAGACCGATCATACTTGTACTCAAGTCATTGACTGTCGCCAGCATCAAAGGAATAACAAACATAATACCCATCACTGTACAGAAAATGAGAAAACCAACGATCAAACCGCCACGAAGCAGCTTGTTACGGAACAAGGCAGGCTCGATAAATGGCTCTTTTGCTCGGCGAATATGAGCAACGAACCAAACGAATAAGACCACACTCGCGGCCAAATAGTACCAATGAGGGAATGATAAATATACCGTGATACCTGCTACGGAAAATGCAACGAGAACCGCACCAAGAATATCAACACTTCCTTCTTTGCGCTTCTCCTCAGGTAATATCTGTCTGAAGAAAGGAATTGAAATCAGTGTAAATAGTGGAATGATAAAAAGATAAGTCCAATGCAAGGTTGATGAGACAAATCCTCCAACAACGGGACCTACTGCAATAGCAAATGATACCGTAGATGTTAAAATTCCGAATATTTTCCCCCGATCTGAAGGAGAAAAGTATCTAGCCACCACGACCATGATTAATGCCGGTATAGCTGATGCGCCTGCACCTTGAACCGCGCGGGCAAAAATGACGGCCGGATACCAAGCTTGAAAAAGAAAGCCCAGTGCGGAACCTGCACTATAGATGAAGATTCCTGCAACTATTAGCTTTTTCAAGCTAAAAATATCGGATAAGCGGCCATAAATAACTGAGCCTATCCCAAAGAAGATAATAAATGTGGTGAGTACCCAACTCACACCTGTCGGGGTAATCGCGTATTGCTTGGCGATCGCTGGCGTGGAAACGTTAAAAACAGTTTCGTTTAACACCGCGAAAAAAATAAGAAAAATAATCCATGGCACAGCCTTCTTGGCATCTATAACCTTTTCTTGTGTCATGTCTGTTGCCGTAGCAACATGCTGCATGGTTTCCACCTCCATTTTATGTCTCCAGCCATCTTATCATAAGCGTTTCTTATATTGACTGGAAAAAACAATTACAATCAACTAACTGTAATATTTTTCATAACAATTAACTGTAATAATAAATGTTATAGTTAGGACTGTCAAGGGCTATCTTTCATCTTTTTCGATAATATAAGATAATGGACGAATGGAACTGGCTCATATAGAACAGGAGTTATAAGAATGACTAATTTACTTCAAACACTTAAGCATGTACCCTCTCGCATTTTGATTGTTGTTTTACCTTTTCTACTTATGGGCATGGTTGAATACTTAGAAAGAGGCTCTTATGAAGAACTTCATAAATGGGTCATGTCACACCCGCTTTCAATGGTTCTTGCCTACTTTGTTGTCGGTACTATGTATTTGTTCCTAATTGCATTAACAGGTCGAAGTCGGTTATCCTTTTGGATTCTTTGTGCAATCTTGCTTCCTCTAGGAGCAATAAGCGGCAGTAAATTAAAAGCTATTGGAGCGCCATATTATCCTTGGGACCTCGTATTTAATAATCAAATTGTTGAGTACAAAGCATTTTTGCAAGGGTATCTCAATTTTAGAATACTGGGTACTGTCGCCATTTTTCTCACGATAATTGCTTTATTATTTCATTTGATTTTGCTGCATCGACGTATCCGATTCACTTGGATTGAACGTAGTATTTATGCTGTCATTGCCATTATTATGGCGACTAGTCTATATACGGACAAACCTATCCCTTTCATGAATTTATACGGTATTTATACGGTCCCTTGGGACCAAACGATTACCTACGACGAGAATGGATACTTGTATTCCTCTGTACAGATGCTAGGTTTTCTCAAGGTCGCAAAACCTGAGGGATATAGTAAGAAAGCCGTTACCACCATTCTTGAGCAGATTCCTGAGAAAAAACCAGCAAGTGACAAAAAGCCAAACATCATTGTGATGCTCGGAGAATCTTTTTGGGATCCGACGATTATGAAAAATATCTCGTTTAGTCGAGATCCTATCCCGAATTTACATCAGCTGCAGAAATCGTATACCAGCGGTTGGATGTTGTCTCCACAATTCGGAGGCAGCACTGCAAATGTTGAATTTGAAGTCTTATCGGGTAATTCCATGAGATTCTTTGGGAAATCACCCGATAAAATATTGCCCTACATAGAGTATATGAATCATGGTGTGGACTCTTTAGCTAGCATTACGACTAGGCAGGGGTATACCGCCACCTCGATTAACCCGTTCTTCAGCTATTTCTTCGACAGCAGAAAGGTTTATAAGCATTTTGGTTTTTCACGTTTCATAGCTAGTGAGTTTTTCCCAAATGATTTTGAAGGCCCTAACTATGCGGATCGAGCCGTTGCAAAGAAGATTATTGAGGAGACAGAGAAAAGTCAGGGGCCTGATTTTATTTTTGCGAACACGATGGAGAATCATCATCCCTTCAAACCAGGGAAATTCGTCAAAAATACGATTGAGGTTAAAGGAGATATTACACCTGAATCCAAAGGAATTTTGGAAACATACGCCCAGGGTATTTCGGGTACTGACAAAGCGCTTCAGTCCCTAGTGGACTATTACTCAAAAAAATCAGAGCCGACGATCATTCTCTTTTTCGGAGATCATTTACCTTTTTTCGAGGAAAATTATAAGGTTTACCGTGATGCTAAATATGTCCTTCCTGATGATCCAGATTTGTATATTAAGACACACTACACGCCTTTCTTGATTTGGAACAATTTCCTGCCTGCAGATCAAGAAAAAACGGATCTAAAAATGAGCCCTTCCTTTCTAGGCCCTAAGGTTCTTCAAATGGCTGGTGTTCAGGGCAGTTACTACACAGACTATCTCTACGCATTGTCGCAAAAAATTCCTGTCATTCCGCCAAATGAGATGTGGGACAAGTATCAAATCAAAGAAAGTGATCTCTCCGACTATATGCAGCTTCAATACGATAATTTATTCGGAGGTCGTTATGGGTACGAAGCTAAAGGGTTTAAAAACACGATTGTACAACCAGGCTACACCTTGGGGTACGGCGATCCCGTTATAACAAAGGTGAATCAAAGTGAACACAAACTTCAGGTTGTTGGTAAGCCCTTTTACTCCTCCTGCAATGTTTATATTGATGGTTTAGCATTTAAATCCAATTTCGATGGTGAAGATACACTTTATGTCGATCTGTCGGAGAACCCGCCTTTAGATCCTGGGAAGCCTCATCAAGTCGAAGTGCGTATTTATGATGATAAAAAGATGAAGATCGGCCAATCTAACCTTTATCCACTCCCCTAGTCATGACTCCAGCCCCCCTCGAATAGGATGAAGCATATCCTGTAGCCGAGGGGGTTTGTCATGCACCCACGTATCCCACCTGCTCATGTTCATTTCTTTAAAGTTATAACATCAGAAGAATTAAACCATCATCACCTATTACGACTATATACATTTAGTGTAAACGGTACGGCTTATGACAATCACGTACATCAATACCAAGGCATTTCCGGCATCCGGTATGGCCATTACCATGCTTTTTATGGTACGACAGGGCCTGCCATAGCGCTCCAGGATGGCACTCACTTTCATTTACTTGATGGCACTGTCGAGCTGAATGCTTATAACACCTCGCGGGGAGGTGCATTGGTTAAATCAAAACAAATAGAAGGACTTATTCAGGAGCTGCACCGGCACAGTTATGCTGGTTATTCATCCGTTGGTCTTAGTTATGAGCCATGGTGAGCCATTCATGAAATGGAAATAGAAAAAGAGTCAAGTACGAAGGCTGAATATGCCTTCCCTTGACTCTTTTTGGTAAGCTACTGCAAAGGTTCAATATGGATGGACCACTGAAATTTGAATGATTCTCCCGTTGCTAAGCCTTGGGCACCCGAAATTTCAGGTGCAAAGGGCTCGTTGAATACGTTCATGATACTCGTATAAGGTTCAAGCGACACAGCTTCCGCCCATGGCGCTGTGAATAGTACATGAATGGGAAACTTGTCTCCCATGTTGTACACGAGCTTAGTCCCCCGAGCCTCGTACTGAAGCTCGCAGGTTTGCGGGCCCGGCTCGATGCTGAGCATCTGCGAGCCGCCTGGGTAATTCGGCAGCTCCGTGACGAGCATGCCTTGCTTTAGCGCCGCAGTGAGCGGCGAAGGCGCGGGCTCCGCCGCCGCGTAGCCATCCGCGCTGAGCGGCCACTCCGCCGCCGCGGGGATCACCACCCGCACGCGGCCCGCTTCGCCCTTCGCGAACGCGAAGTACGGGTGAAAGCCAAGAGATAGCGGCATCGTTTGGCCGCTATGGTTGGCGATTTCACCGCTGAGCGACAGCGTCCTGTTGTATAGGAAAACAGTAAATAAAAAACACCCCCTTTGAGGGAGTGTCGATCTTTACGCACCAAGACGCTTTTTAATTTCGTTCTTCTGGCTGGTTAAAAGGGATTTTTGCAGCTCAGTGATCCCATCCGTTTTAAGCATCTCATCCAGATCAGATATCATTTTGTTGTATCCGATTTTCAATGCTTCGCTTCTCAAGAAATCCTGCTCTTGCACTTGCTCAGTTTGTTGACCTTTCGCCATGTTAACAACCTCCTTATACTCCAGTACCGATACCAACAAGGATTTTCAATAATAACGGGCTTAACTGCACCAGGATATAACCTATGGCCGCATTACGCAGCATATCCATCCCTTTATCCCTGGAGCCAATCATGATGAATAAACAACCACCGGCAATCATGACACCTGCTATGGGATAAGCGAGGGAAGTAATTAATTGTATCAGCGGATCAAACGCTTTAAGTATAAGGGCTGCTGTTCCTGCTCCAACTGCCGCTCCTGCAGGTATGGAAGCAGGTGCAGCGAAAACATGCGGACCGACGAATAAACCAGTTGTAACAGGCACAGTTAAACCCGTAGCAGTCTTCACCCAACGTTCGATACGTTCCTTCGTTATCCGTTCTCTAATCCGATCCATGAAAGTTTCATTGTGTTTACCGGACATAAACTCTGCAATCGTGAATGTCTTTCTCATGTCATCACGTCCTTATTTGATTTCATCCCAAGTATGAATAACCGTTTCAAGTCCTACGCAAGCATCCGTCAGATTCTTTCTACGAGCCTCCGAAGTACACACCCAAAAAATTCTTGGAAAATAACCAAATTGCTTTTGAAATACACCAAGATCTTTCAGCTTCTTATACTTCTCAATCTTCTGCACGTTCTTTGTCATGGATTGCGTGTTGTCGATCTCCACCAGGTAGCGTGTGGAATTGCATTGCATGATGGCATCACACACAATAGTGATCTCACCAGTTTTAATCCGCTGCTCTGTATCGAATGATTCCGGTCTGCGCTTAATGTAAAGGTCATTCCTCATTAGGTAATGATCGACTTCGGCTAGTTTCTGACGTACTGTATCTGACCCAATGTACTCGCGTCCTGCTTTGTTAAGGTAATACACGTTCTCACGATCACGGAAGCAGCCTAGATAATCGCTCATGCTTTCAATGACTCTACGTGCGTTTCTTTGGCCTCCTAAATGGTGTAACGTTCCTATCTGTGACGTTGTTAGGTAATCCAGCAGCTTCAATGACGAGAGTATCCTCTCTGTCCGTTCCGGTCGTTTGCTTGGCATCCTCATGCTCCTTTCTAGCTTTGATGATGATATGAGGACCTATTTTTTTCTCTATAAAATCATTCGTAATAAATGGTGTTTGAACAGTAATTTTACGATCTGTCTTGTAAATCCCACGACCTTTAATTCCAAGTGGAAGTGATTCTGCTCCTGCTTCGTCTAATACGACTCTTGAGGCCGCTTCTGTATCAAGAAGGAAGCACATCTTAGATACACTGTTTTGTTTTATTTGTCTGGGCAAAATATCTCCAACAGGATACTGAGTTGCAAACACTAAGCGATATCCAAGACCGCCACCCATTCTTGCAATCTCTGACAGAATACGTTCACATTCCTGTTTCTTTGCTTTATCTTCTGATTTATCCGGTGCCAACTCTGCGGCTTCATCCACTACTATAAAATCACGATACCGCGCACCAGCTTCTGTAATGTCCTCATAGCCCTTTCGTTTATACTCCACTTGTCTAGACTTCATATCTCTTTCTAAAGCCTGTAGCATAGCAACTGACTCCTCTACATTTGAAGCCACTCCCACAACTTGCTTACAGTTTATGAAACGGTTCATAGCTAAACCTCCTTTCAAATCCAGAAGGTAAAATCTAACGTTATCACTTTGCGTGTGTATGAGAGTGGTTATGATGTTTTTTAAGAATACTGATTTACCATATCGCTGCGTACCAGCTACAATCATGTGCTGCAGCTTATCGAAGTCATGAAAGATCTTACCTTCCCTGGCTTCGCCCATAGGTACGTTCCATCCCTTACATTCACTGAGAAGGTCATCGTTAAACTCGACAACTTCCTTCGTTGGTTCGTTGTAAACCTTCACCAGTAATGTACCATCATAGCTCAAAGATATTTCCTTACGCCTATGTTTACCCTTTAACTTACTGATCTCTCGAGAAATGTCTTTCATCTCAATCTTTCCGGTGCGCAGGTTACTCCATATACCAAGTAAATCCTTAACCGAGAATTCCCAAAGTGATTTGCGGTTGTTAAGGCCATCTTCGAAAACATGCTTCTTTGCTTCGTAATCCTTGAACGATCTGCCGAGAGGGATACGATAGCAATATTCCACGCCCCACGTATGCTTTTTCTTTCTGAGTAATTGAATTGTTTGCTTTTGTCCATCTTCCATGAGGTTCAAACCTGCGTTGTTTGCGATTCGTGCGATCTTCTTTCCTTCTGATAAAGTTAGTTTTTCTTTTTGAGTGTAGCCAAGCACACCCGTCATTGCAGTTACACCGAGAATTGTTAGGATCATACGCCACCTCCATTCTTACTATCTTTATAAGATAGTTAGCTTTTCGGGGAATCTTCCGAATTAGCAGGAAACCGCTAAAGTATGCGATTCCTATGATTCCGAATCCCGTTCCCTGTGAGACTGTTCCGCGGTTCATACTTAATCGTATTGTCGAACAAGCTCGTTTTATGCCAGTTTGCTTAAAATATTTTTCGTTAACTTCGAAATTTTAGAGGGATTCTTGTCCTTTTTGGCGAATATATATAGAGAGGTGATCAAGGTGAAATTACGCTGCAGATTAAAAGCTGTGCTTGCTGATATAGGTATGAGTCATACGGAGTTCGCGGAGAAGATGGGAGTAAGTCAATCCACTGTGAGTGCGTGGAATAAAGGATCCTTACCTACGTTGGATAAGGTTTATATGATCGAGGAAGTTACAGGAACGGATTTGAGGAAGATATGGGTGAAGGAGGAATAACGATGAAGCTTATTTTTCTTGATATAGATGGAGTTATGAACCATAGGAAGCATTTTGTGCGGAGTAGGCTTCATGAAGGTCAAGAATTTTGTCCAATTGCAGTTCGAAATCTTCGTGAGATTATTAAGCGAACAGGAGCTAAAATAGTCGTTTCATCAACTTGGCGAAAGATGGGGGCGACACGTATGAAAGCGATACTACGCAGCTATGACATGCATCAATACTTTTACGGATTGACACCTGTTATTGATGAAGTTATACGCGGATTAGAAATACAACAATTCTTGGATGGTTGCAATGATGAAATAGAATCATTTGTCATACTTGACGATGATGATGACATGGGCGATTTGATTAATCTATTAGTGCATACAAGTAACATTGACGGACTGAATGATGATAAACGTGAGGAAGCAGTTAAAATACTTGTGAAGGAGAAATAATATGAGTCTTTTAGAACAGATCATGGAGGACGTTTGGAACACGGAGAATGCAGCCAATAAGAAAATGTACGTTGGTCATGCCAAAGAAGTACGTATACACCCGAAACATTATTTTGAACTCATGACTGATCCGAAGATATTTTCGTATGTTAGAGATCCAAGGGAAGCAACGATTATGGGTATACCAGTTGTTCGTGATGAAAAAGTGGATAAATGGAAAGTTGTTATGTAAACGCAAAAAGGCCCCCTCAGAAGAGGAGGCTTTTATTATTATAGGAGTCCGCGTTCTTTCATGAATGGACTGAGATCGAGAAGAACCGCTTTCGCCCATGCTTTCTGACCCTCTGTAGCTTCTTTACCATCTGACATTTTACCATTAAGCATATTGGCCATGTAGAGAATTTGATTGGCTATGGTGAACGCTGTAGCCTTTGCGAACTCATCGCTCTTTGCGTACTCCATTTGGTTCTGAATCGTCTTGATGTCATTGCGGATTCGTGACATGTCTGTAGAAGGGCAAGACGTGTTATTATCCGGGTATTCATTGTGACCCAATATATTCTCCGGTGGTATCTTAAAGATGTCCATAACGGTCAATATAGCCGCGTATAGGTTGTTACGTTCTACATCGCTCATAGGACGTTTGGTGAGATCGGCTGAAACGCTAATTCCGATCGTGTAATGATTGTTGGATGAAGTGTGATAACTGAACGTCAGAAGATCATTCGTCTGAAATAACTGATCGCCTTTAATGACGATATGATACCCAATGTGTCCCCATTTCAACGTGTTTACGTGATAGTCTGCGTACCCTTGAATCGTGCCGCCTTCCACCCCTGAGTGATGCACAGAGATATGAGTAATTTGCGCAGCTGTGCGGATTTGTTCAGGATCAGGAAAGCGACTGGGTAATGTGTCAGTGATATCTTGTATCGGGTTTACCTTAAACGGAAGACCCTGTATCAGTTGGATATTTCGCATTTGCATCCTCCTTCTTATGACGGTTTAACCATGCAACAACAGCTGGCACAACGTAAGTAATGATGATATCTGCCGCGGTATCTGCCCATACTACATCAAACTTGAAGCCATACTTTAAAGCCACTTGACCGAGAATATAAGCAATCACACCGCTGAGCCATACTTTATTTATTGGCATCTTTCTTTCCCCCTTTGGACGTTTGGCCTTGCGTGATAATAAAAAGAATCTCCCGAAGTTCGGAAGACCCCTGTTCAAGCTGTTTTGTTGTCCAGACCATTCCGCACCAACCTTCTGCATGATGGCATCAATTTTCAATTCCAATCGTTCATTACTCTCTTTGAATTGCATATTCTTTTTCAGCTTACTCCACAGGATTAGCGCGGTAAGGATCGCTCCCCAGCTGATGCCGTGTGTGTGTAGGTCTTTGATGAATGAAAGGATATCATCAAGACTCGTCATGATGAGGGACATAAGAAGCTCCCCTCTCATATGTGAACTGGTTTGCGTATGCCTCACCCATCACGATAAATAAATTCCTATACGTGTGACTTTGTTCCTTTGGGCAGTGTTCAAACATACAATAGTCCACAAGCAATTCAAATCGCATAGGACATCACTCCCTTGTAGTATAATGGTGAAGAGGTGATTTATATGGAATGGTTAAAAGAAGAAGCCGTAACTGCTTACGGCCTCGTTATTGTGTTTGGTGTTCTGTTTGCTGGTGCAATCATTGGGCAATTCTTCGGCGGTATTGGTGACAAACTGTTTGGCAAGAATGATAAGAAAGATTAACGTGCTTTTTTGATATCGCTCAATGTACGAGGCTTTTCACCTGTTTGTTGCTGAATGTATAACATCAAATCCTGCAACTTTTTAAGCTCGTCTAACTTCTCATAGTAGGCGTATTTTTGTGTATCAAAATCTTTGGTCAATGATGAAATGCCCAACGATGGTAAACGGTTCAATGTATCCTGATCCTTACTCTCAGGCTTTTGCAGGAATCCACTCAAGCCCCTACCGATCTGCCCCGTTGCCTGTTCGAGCGCATATGCAGTCTTTGCGTCGATACCAAAACCTTTATCAGTAAACGGTATTTGATACTTCTTCTCTTGACCTGCAAACTTCTCGATAGGCTTTTTAAGGAACGTATTGTAATTCAATGCAAGTTCAGCAGGTGTTTTAAGTAATGTCGAAACAGAATCAACCAGCGTTTTACCTGGTCTGGACAGCTTCGCCAAGTCTCCAAGAGGTAAGTTAAGCCCTAACATCTTACCTTTACCATTTGCGCCACTAACCGGAATTGCAAAGCTTTCTTTCATGTAATCGGGAATGTTATCGTCATTCAAGCCGACAACTTCCTGAGCGTTAACACGGGCCTTATTCAAGTACTCATACTTACGCGGATCATTGATAACCTGTTTGATTTGAAATGGAATGTTGTTTCTCATCCACCGATAAAACGGGATAACACGGGAGACAACATTTTTTTCAAATGGTGTCGTTTTGGAATAATCGAATTGAACCTCGCGAACCTTCTCCGCTGCTTTCTTATACAATTCATCTGTATTGTCTCCGAACTTGGAAGCGTTCTTTTCAACAAACCATTTGAACAGACCAAACCTATTAGCCTGATCGAAGTAATTCCCGACTTCCTGAGAAGTTTGGAAAGCATTCACAGGGTTTAAACGCTGCGTGATCTGTCCCTTTGTATCCTTGCTCAAGTTTTTAACCGTTCTTTCAATTGCTTTCTCTGGCTCTTCCCCGAATTTAGCAAACTCCACCTTAGACAATGCAGAAGATGAAAGCCCTTGCTTGCGGTACGCCGTGAATAGTTCCGACTCTTTACCTCGTACAGCTTGCGTCACTTCTTGGAATCCATCTTTCGTGTACTTCACCAAATCAACTGGATTCATACCGCCCACATAGTTATTGAACATAGCCCCAGCGTGGTTCCTTGCGTGGTACCCAAGAGAGAATAACGCTCCACGCTTCCAGAGACTTTGTAACGTGTCGTAGGCTTTCAAGAATCCTTTTGTACCTTCGTCCGTGTTAATCTGCTGATAACGGTCTAGGACTTGTTTAGCAGCCTTTGTGACTTTATACTGACCACCTATTTGTTTAGTGGCGACACCATCCAATATGTCCCCAGATTCTTTGAGG
This sequence comes from Paenibacillus sp. Soil724D2, assembly GCF_001427935.1. Classification (NCBI taxonomy): domain Bacteria; kingdom Bacillati; phylum Bacillota; class Bacilli; order Caryophanales; family Paenibacillaceae; genus Paenibacillus; species Paenibacillus sp. Soil724D2. The sequence goes on along the minus strand of NZ_LMRY01000058.1, from coordinate 51,843 downwards.
AATGTATAATTATTGGAGTCAATGACAACTTCGTTTTTACCTACATTCATTCCCTTTTGAAAAGGAACCGCAAAGTCTTTATTCTCAAGAACTTGTTTACGTAAACTCACCGCATGGATATAATCAATCAAACGTTTCTGTCCGACTGCTTGCGCTTTATATGCGTTATCTTCAAACTTTCTTCTACGTGTGGCATCAAGATCAAAATTTCTTCTTCCAGTAGCAGCAACTTTCTCGTTAATATCTTCCACGCTGCCCGTGTACTGACGTTGGTTTAAGATGCTTTTGTTTGGTTGATTCGTTCCCGTGAAGTTGCCCTTTGCATCTTGAGCCTTTTTGAATAGTCGTTCTTCTTCGGAAAGGATATGGTACATATGTCCTTCAAGTTCGGGTATTTCAATCCCAACTTTACGGGCTTCTTCAACAATCTCTTTGTTCTGTGCAACTATTTGTTTAGCAGCTTGTTCGATTTTCGGATCCGTTGACAATTCACGAACTGGACGTTGAAGTTCTTTTTGAATCATAACGGGATTCTTTAGTGATTCACGCAGCGCATTAATGCTTGATTCTACATTCTTGATATCATCAATTTTATCTGCCCTAGCTTGTTTGGATGCACCTTTTAAATCGTCTAGCTGGCTTTTTAAGGCTTTCCGTTGGTCCATCAACTCTTTGTATCTTGGATTGTCTGCAATGTCAGCAAAGGCTTTTTCGGAAGCCCTAGCACTATTCAACTTTGGTGCTGATTTACTTATTTCCTTGATGGATGACTTAATTGTGTTCAATCCAGTTTCAAGCTCAACTTTTTTATCGGCAAGGATTTTTAATGCTCCAGACCGCTCCATCTCAGCACGCGCCAAGCTTTCGACCGTTTCATTATCAAGTTTCCGCGGTACTCCCTGCACTTTGCCAAGTGCTTTAAGCAAGTCATCGGCATATTGGAAACCTAATTCGTTTGCAACCTCATCAATTCCTTTGCCACCTTCGCGCACGAAGTTATGAAGTGAGGCTGGTAAGTTCTCGCGTGTTACTCCCTTAATACCGTTTGGAGCTGTTTTTCTAACCTCTTTAATCAATGCAAAATTATCTTCGTGGTTAGCTTTAATCTGTTGTTTATAATTCCTCAGCAGTGATGCCTCGTTCTTACCGAAATTATTTAGCTTGGATTCAATCCTTGCAGCTTCAAGTGAAGCTTCTCTAATGTTTAATTTGGTTTCCTTGCCAACTTGCTTACCCGCTTGTCGTTCCAACCCTGCGTAAAGCTTGCGAATTTCTTCGTCTGTTTTATTTAGACCTGATGAAAATTCACCAATGGCGTTCTGGTACTCTCTTTTCGTTGCGTTAACTTCCTTGCCTATATCCTTTACTTTCCCTTGATGCGTAGTAATTGCATCTTTTAAATCTTGTTTGTTTGTTGTGCGCGTCATGCCATCGGGGAACTCATACCCCTTTACATCTTCAAACTGTCTTAATGGAGCTTCAACCAAACGCCCTGCAGCAACACCCGTATCAAGTCCCCCAGCATCACGCGCTGTTTGACCTAAACGCATCAGGTGATCTTCTTGCATAAACTGTCTGCTATTTTCCGTTTGTTGTGCTGCGTCTCTAAGTGCTGTACTTGTGCCACCACCTAAAGTATCTGTATCGCGGTATCCATTCTTGAACATGTATCCTAGAGCATCTTTAGCATTTGCGAGTGCAGGATCTACACGCAACTCACGGAATGATTTAACCGCAGGAGAAGCGTTTTCCAAAGCCCTATATCCATATTTAACGGGAGCAGTAGCAAGACCGCCGATACCCTTTGCACCCTTTAGTAATAAGCCTCCAGGCACATACGTTAAAGGGTCGAGCGCAATATCTGCACCCAACCCTAAAGCGAACTTACCTATTTTATTTTCTACGCCCATATCCGCTGCAAGATCCGCACCATGAACCTTTTCTTTACCGCTGAAACCTCTCCATAGAGATGTGCCTAAGTCCTCAGTACCTTTAAATCCTGTTTTATCAATCGCATTTTTAATCGCTCCACCTGGACGGCCAAGAAGCTCCAATGTATCGAAGAACCAGTTTTGACCTTGTGGTAGATTAGTACCCTTTTCGAACCAGTTGCGTTGGTCGGAATCTTCCTTTTTGTAGCCTGCGTCTTTTATTCTTGTGTCAGCATTACTGATTTGTTTTTCAATAGAAGTTGTATCGTATGAATCCTCTACACCAAACAATCCAGTACGCTTCTTTCCAGACGTTTGTTTATCAAAGAGTCCCATACTTACCCCCTACTTCCTGATCTGCTACCGGATAATCGTTTTGTTATTTTATCCAATCCCTTTATATTCTGGGTAACTGGATCAGCTTCGTGTTTTGCTTGAGCTGCTGCCGCTTGTTGTCCTAGATATGATTCTACTTGCTTGGATTCAGCCGTAGTCCAACCGTACTGATTTTTTAATTCAGCGATAAATGATTTGATACTTGCTGGATTGGATGCGTCCACGCCTTTGCCAGCTGCTAAACTGTCAATCATGGCTAGGTCGTATTCGTCAATACCGCTGTCCTTCTTGTTCTTTTCGTTCAAAGCATCAAGTTCAGCTTGTTTTCGTTTATTCTCTAATGTGTTTGGATCAACGTCCCTTAATAAAGTTCCTGGTGCCACATCAGGTATACCAGCAGGAGCTATGCCAGTTCTTTCCCAAGCATCATATTTACGCATCAATTCTTTGTCAGCAATGGCCCTTGCTTCTGCGTTGTTTGCCCTTGTGTTATCAGCACCCATATTCGCGATGCTGGCATTCGTTTGACGCGTGGAGTTATCAAGTTGTTTTGTTTGAATGCCTTGGTTAAACGCGGTGTCAGAACGTCCATCCTCATACTCACGCATATTAAGAGGTTTCAATCCTGCAACCTGAGAATAAGCCAATGCTGGGTCATCTTTAGGATCAACGCGAATACCATATTTCTCTGTTAAGTAATTAGCCAAGTCGATGTGATCTTGACGTTTCTGTCTTTCATCTTGCTCAGTCAATCGATCGTTGTTAAAGCCCTGCTGATTTAGGTCATTGGCCTTGCCTAAAATATCAGATTGACGGTTATACGTCGTGTCGTCCTGTCTGTTGTAAGCATTCGCAAGGTCAAACATGTTGCCTAGTTGATTCTGTTCTGCCTGTTGCTGACCTTGGAACCGCTGATACGCTTGGTTATACAGTTGTGGTGCAATGTCTCTCTCTACCTGTCCTAGTTCACGTTGTTGAATCTGATTTTCTGTGGTTAGAGCTTGTTGGCTGTTGCCTATTCCCCTTGATCCTAATCTTACAGTAGCATTATTTCCTGCGGTTTGTGCGTTCATTTGTGCAGACTTCACCGCATCTTGATAAAGTGGGTCAGTGTTGCGGTCATAATTGAACTGCGCTACCGGCTTATTGATGCGATCTTTAAGCTGGGACATAAGACCTGCTGATTCGGCATTCGGTACACTAGCCCTATTTTTGAGTTGATCAAGCTGATCGCGCGTGTCGTAATTATTGAATGCTTGATTGAGTTTATTAGCATCTCCGTATGTGCTTCCATCTGCCTGTGGAGTAGCACCATAGAAGTTTTTACCCTTGAGCATGACGTTACCATTGTTGTACGTGATCTCATCGTCTTTGTACCCTCTACCTTTTAAGTAATCACGGATTCCGATATCTGCCATTGTGCGCCCTCCTTTACAAAATAAAAAGCCCCTTATCTAGGAGGCTTTTGTTTTAATTTTATTTACGTAGTCTTCTAATGCTTTAATGGCTGTTTCCATTTCATTTGCTACCGTTTCAGCAGCGGTGATGCTTACGTCCTGCAGTTCAATTTGTTGCTGGAGGTCTTTCTTCTTCTGGCTGTCTGTTTCTACCGCCAGATCAGATTGCAGTTTAACTTTTTCTTGCTTGTGTTTTCCTGCTCTGTCTTTAGCTTCTGCAATCTTTTCCTGCAGATAAGGATATTGTGCTTCTGTTGATCGGATGTTTTCTAGATCTTCGGGAGTTAAAGTTTCTGCCACAGTCGCCACCTCTTTTTGTTTAAGTTCTACACCCATATTAGGGTCAAACGATACATTCATGTTTAAAGCGTCACCCATAGCACGAACAGGAAGGTAAGAAGTACCCTCTATTACGATTGCAGAAGCTTCCACCTTGCTACCATTAACCGTGACTGGAAAGGCTCCGTCTACCACCTTACCAACCATGCTCACCACTTCTGCACTTGCTCCCACTCCTAGAGACAAACAAAAACCAAACACTGCACCAACTAGATATTTCTTCATCCGAATTACCGCCTTTTTCCTATTTTTATATATGTATATACCATATATACCCAAATAGAAGCAAGCAAAATCAAGAGGTTCGAATACCTTTATAGAATGTTACTGCTTGATTAGTCGGCCCACCTGGTGTTGCAGATACATAGAACGTCCCACTCACTCCACTATTTCCATCCACCTTAAACGATCCGGACGATTGAAGGTTAAGTGGTTCGCCATCAAATGTGCCTAGTGTTGTACCACCTACTGCAGCACGGTTTAAAAAGGCTTTGGTTGTGTTTGCATCCACTAGAACCAGTGTAGGTACAGATCCGCTGTAATTAGGAAGTAAGGAAATATAGGTGTCAGCATCAGCGTAAGCGGCAAACAAATTGTTCGCTGAATTAAACTCAATTCTTGGGTATCCAGTTTCTGATTTTAATGTAACCTTGCCGGCTTCTGTTACTGCAAAATTTGGAGCACCCGTTTTGAAATCCCCTGCCCAAAACCGAATATCATCCGCTACAGTTTTCTCCGTGGACATACCGACTTTCTTATCTTTCGACTGTAGTTCAGTCTTTCCAACGATCCAGCCCCCGAATTCCCTTGCATTGTCAGAACTCAGAAACCCACTCAGTAAGTATGAAAGTTCTTGAACCAATGCACCGACAACCTGTGCTAGTTGCTGTGTGGATGGATTCGGAGGGATCTCGGGTAAGTTTGGTATCGTCATATTAGTGGCATCTCCTCTTGCTCTCTATCCCACTCATAAATTGAAACGGGCCCTAATCCTTCAAACTTCACCCTCAACCAGTTCCCCATAGCTAATGCACCAAGATTAACGGGCATTCTAACGCTCTGCAGTGTCCCTGTAATCGTCTGTACCGTTGTCCAATCACTATCACCGCTTGGTGATTTGCTAACGTATACGGTCAAGCTAGAACCTACAGGAACGTCCACAACCAAATGCATCCGGTACCATCTAATACGTTGATTCATGGAACCTGCACCGAATGGCTTGCTTACCCATTTAAAAGCGATAGCAGCACCGTTATCAGTCGTTCCCGATGGTTTGATAACTTTACCCGTTGAATCTCCCAAGTACAGGTCATTGCCCATCTTAACGCCACACGTTGGACTCCAATCCTTGTACACATTCCAAATCTTAAACTGAGTGTCATAAACTAGAAGCGTATCTGGTGTGGATGCAATCATGGGAATAGCTGCGTATAGGTAACGCCCATCAGACGTGAGGAAACACGTACTAGCAGCCGCTTTGTTCATGTTGTCAATGTAATACTGCACAACCTCACTGAACGTCTTATCGGGCAATGTAGAACCGTAGTATTGATATAGGCCAGTATCATCCAAGATGTACATCACACCTTGAATTGTTACCGCGCATTTATTGTTAATGACTCCGATTTCACGAGTCACAGTAATTAAGGTATAGTCCGATGGTGCATAGCCCATCAGTTTATGAATAGAGGAAGGTTTAAACACGGTCATAGCGGATAATCCAGCCTTGACACTGTTGATTGTCTCACCGTTTGGCGTTTCCACCGTGATAAACCCTGAGTCAGCATCATCACCGTTGATCGTGGTCCAGTCATCACCTACGCGATAAGCTGTGTATTTTAAGTCATTTCCGACTGCACACCATAACCGATCAGCAAATTGTTCTACATAGTTACCGCCTGCCGGTGCTGTGGCTAAGTTTGATACCGTGGCTCCGTCATATTTCTTGAATGATGTACCATTCGCCATAATAAGATTAATGCCAGCGAATCCACCTTTGAAGTTAGCGAAACTTGCATCTGTCGTCCCAAGCCCTGTGCCGCCTGTAACGCCACTCCACGCACCGCCTGAGTATTTATACCATGTGCCATTTGAAATGGCCTGTAACTCACTGTCTTTCCATGCTCCTAGCCCATTCACAGCAGCAACAAACCCACTTCCGAGCAATGAAAAACCCGACCTAGTAGTTAGCGCCGGGTACTTGGAACTTGTTAAGTTGGTTGCTTCTGTTGCGTATGAATCACCGATGCTGAATGAGTCCAGTTTATTTACACCGCGAAACTCACGTTGAATGGTTGGTTTCTTACTTTTAACGGAAGGCCAGTATTCCATGTGTCACTCCCTTTCGTGGCTTGGGTAGTTACTCGCTACATCATCCCAAGTAACTTTAGGAAAGATTGTTTGCCACCACTTTATTAGCACCGCCACCAGCATCGTTTAGCCCTCCGGATATGTTAAGAGTGAAGTCACAATTGACGATCATGTAGTTATTCGCAGTAGGTAACACGGTTACTCCATATGCTTGCGTATTAGTTCTGCCCGAAGATTGACCAGAACGAACATTTCGGATCTTGAATTTATTAACGTTTGCCCCCACTTTAATTCCGTTGTTCGAACCAGAGGAATTTTTAGAATTGCCAGCGAACGTGCCACCGTTGACTTCTACGTTAATTCCACCGTTGATTAATAACCCTTCGAACTGGTTATCTAAACATCTTAGACCGATTAATTCAATGCCGTCTATAGTTCCCGTGCTGCCTACAACAAACCCGTTAGAACCATTGGTAGAACCCCAACAATTAACGAATGAAGCGGAATTAATCACACCTGAACCTGATGGGTTTAAGTGGATCCCATTCCCTGTGCAAGTATCGCCTAGTACGTTGGTGAACCACGACCACATTACAGTCTGACCTGTAGTAGGACGGATAATGATACCGTCATTTTTAGCAGTTCGGAAATCTATATTGGTGAAGAAATTCCCACCACCTGATAGAAGGTCAAGTCCATACGTTCCAGTCGCTGCTCCACAGTCTACCGTGACATCGGTTATCCAAATTCCACCGCCTAAATCACCAGCGTCAATTTGAAACGCTGAACCGTCTTGGGAAACATCGATTACGTTTAATTTTGAACAGTAGATATCAAAACAACTCACACCGAAGTATATTCCATACTTGTGTTTTTTAATTTGAACCCTGTCTATTATGCTTCTGTGGACATTAATGCAGTTAATAGCCCTTCCCGTTGTTTGGGTATTAGCGTCAATTGTTAGGTCGCATATCGTTATTTGGACTTTTAACCAGGAATCATTGAGGTTTAAAGCGTCCGTTGTACCATAATTTTTAATTACAGTAGCACCAATGCCAGCACCTTTGATTTGAATGTTATTTCCAAATACTCGAATCGGTGAAGTGATTTTATAAGTACCTTTAGGAAAGTATACAATTCCACCACCACCGTTATTAACTATGTCTACGGCTGTTTGAATTGCTGTTGTGTCATCTGTTACACCATCACCTAAAACACCGTTATCTTTAACATTAATCACTAACTGAGTAGGCATATCGCCCCACTGCACTATTGTTCCGCCGTAACCTACGAAAACCGCATTATCACCAACAAAGTTTATTGTACTTGTATTAGCTAGTGACGTGACTTTGTACGATCCTGGAGGAAAGTAAACCAACGTTGCATTGTTAGAGATGGCCGTATCAATGGCATCTTGCACCGCTTGAGTATCATCGTATACGCCATCACCCTTAGCTCCAAACACCTTCACATTGTAGAGGACTTGCCCCCAGTTCTTTTTGTTAATGCTACCGTTTAGAATCTGCTGTGCGATTAATTCAGATGCATCACTCATCTATCTGGCACCAACCTTCCGTACACGTTCTGAATAGAATAGTCTTGCGTTGCTTGCTTAGACATGTTAAAGGACTTCAACGAGGCTTTATACTGGGTGAAGAACCCATTGGCCGTATCGAAGTCCTTATAGTTCTCTGCAATGATCTTGCAAGCGTAGTACACTAACATCATGTGAAAGTCCGGATCGAAGTCGGGAATATTCGCAACACTCGTTAGTATTTGCGGTACTTTGTACCTCGTTATCATGAGTCCATCAGTAATGTCCGTTGTAGGCGTAGGATATAGCCCTAGAACGCTGTCACCTACAAACCAGTAGAACTGATTGGAGCTAGGAGAAACCCCTTTTACGTTGGCTTCTGTGTACTCTACACCGTTTACCGTTACGTCAATTACTTTTGTGTTGGAGTAGCCCAAGATGTAAAACTCCGAATCATTCACGATGTCCATCACATCAATGACTACAGGCTTATAAATGGTGCGAAATAGCTCCTTTTGGATCTCGTCAAGCTTTCGCATCACGCTTGCGTCTGATAGTCCATGAGGGTATTTTTCTTGGATTTCATCCAGGATTTGTTGAACGTTCATGGGTTGCCTCCTCCTATAGCTTCTCTATGAAGTCCCCAACTTTTGGTGCCATTTTTATATGACCATAGTCGTTCGGATGTGTTCCGTCTGCACTTACATAGAAGTTTGTTTTTTGTGCTGCGATATAAGGACTAAACCCAAGTGATGTGTACCAATCTAGAACGGGAATGGAGTAATAGTTCCCTAACGCGACAATGGCATCACAAAATTGGCGAAGTGTAAATCCTGCTAAATTGGCAGTATTTCCGTTTACCGTATCATTACGCTGAATTGGAGTGATAAGACCTATAGAAGTGTAAGGAAACCTAGCTTGTAGATACTCAATCGTTTTTCTGTACCTCGCATAAAATGAAGTCCCAGAAGCAGGATCATCCGTTATAGCCCCGATTGCTAAATTGAAACCATGATCGTTTGTTCCTGCCATGATCGTAATAAGATCAGGAGCATTCGCCGTTGGTGGCATGTTCACAACTTTGTTATCGTAAACATTACCGATGGTGTATCCGCCAACCGATTCATTTTGAACATTGATTCGTCTTTCCCTACCTAACAGATAAGAATAAGATTTGTTTGCATAGAAATTCCCTGTACCCAAACCATCGCCCCAACCTGTAGAAATACTATCACCCAGTACCCACCAAGTTTTTTCATACCACTTGGACCGGTACAGACCTTGTACGGGTTGTAATGCAATTTCTTTTTGTGTGTACGGTACATAATCCGCATAAAAGAACAAACTCTCCATAACCATAAGGACATTTGAAACGGCTGTACTTGCGATATAAACACGTAGGAAAGCAGCATTTGCAGGGGCTTTTGCTTTTGTATTAGATCCACCTGAAATAAACACGTCCGAAGCATCATAAAAACTATACTGTGTAGCGATACCGTCACCTTTAGCAAACGTGTAATTATATCCGGGCTTACATGGTATTGGATGTGTTTCATTACCGCTTGCTTGAACGGCCCCCGTACTAGAATTGTGAGAACTTCCTACAACCATTCGCGTCTTGTCGTACAAATTTTCAGTTGTTCTATCTACCGCAGTAGGATTCGAACCTGAAGCAATAGGGGAACCATTGTAAGTAGGTTGACCACCACTTTCACCAAACTTCAATAAAGTTGTTTCGTTTGGTAAAGATGATCCTCCGCCGCCGACGATTGGTTTAGTCCACATTCCGTATACCTCCTTTCTAGTTTATTGCTAATAAATCCGTACTTACTTGCGTCAATTCAGAACCAGATAAAACACGGTTATAGATAAGTAATGCATGGTCTACCTTCTGACCGCTACACAGATTAATTCCATCGAATTTCATGTGATTAGTTAAAACGACAGATTTATTAAGAGTGCCGTTCAGAAACAAAGATACGGTTTTTGTTGTGCTGTCGTAAGTGACTTCAAAAACAACAGGAGATCCTCCAGGTGTCACAGTTGAAGCGGCGGTAGTAGAGTCATCCCTTACAATAGTGGTAGTTGCCGATGAACTATCTCGAACCAAAAGTTTCGGGTGAATGTTTGTCGCCCCTACGTTCGCTATTGAAATTTGAAATCTTCCGACTGTGTTTGCTTGAACTCCATCAATGTGAATGCCTTGATTGTCTTTTGAAGTGGCAAAGAAGTTTGTTGAATAATTAGCAGCATTCAACGATGCCTTCATTACTACCGTGAATGAGCTTCCAACAGACATACCTAGATTAGCCACTGTGGTATTATTTGCATAACCCGCTCCCGTAGCGGTGTCGGTTGCTCCCGCGTGTTTAAGTCCAGCAGTTACAAAACCCTCTGAGCCGTCACTCTTAAAGTTTGTGAGCGTGAGTGGCATAGCCCCCGAAGCATCCGATACCGTACCTGTGTACCCACTCCCGCCCCTAAGATCATAACTATGAACCATTCCACTTGTTACCGATGTTAATCCTGTTAGGGCTGCCGTTGTCGCTGTCGTTGTCGTCGAAGTCGATCGGTTATTCGCCGCATCAATCGCGACAATTCGGAAAGTATAGGCTGTATTAGCAGTCAAGCCGACCACAGTGTACGTGTTAGATGCCGCATTAATTACGGCGCTCGCTACCGTGAAATTAGTTCCGTTTGTAGAATAAGCGGCTTCTTGAACTGATACATCACCGCTTGAAGAAATAGTCCAAGACAATGGAACACTATTACTCGTCGGTGTTCCTGCTGTTAATGCTGTTACAGGGTTTGGTGCTGTGGTGTCAGAGAGATTGATTGTGTAAGTTGCCGTTTGTACAGTACCGCTGTTACCTGCTGAATCTTTACCGAAGTATTTAAGTGTTGTTGTGGCATTAACTGCAATAGGTGCGCTGTATGGCGTGCTACTCGTTGTTGGCGTGCTTCCATCAGTTGTATAGTAAATTGTAGCCGTTTCATTAGCTGACAATGTGACACTTTGAACAGTTGTAAATGTACCTGCTGCCGGGCTTGCTGTTACCGTTGGAGCTGTCGTATCAGCTGCAGTAATTGTATACGCTTGTGTCTGAACTGTACTCGCATTACCTGCCGTATCTTTGGCGAAGTATTTCAATGTTGAAGTTGAACTTATGCTCAGTGCAGTACTGTATACGTTACTACTTGCCGTTGGTGTAGATCCATCCAATGTGTAATAGATGGTTGCTGTCTCGTTTGCACTCAGAGTTACAGATTGCGTGCTTGCATAAGTTCCTGCACTAGGGTTTGCCGATACTGTCGGTGCTGTGGTGTCAGGTGGCGTAGATCCTCCGTTCCAATAGTACCAACTATTTTCCGCTGTAACCCATACAGGAGCAGTATTCCCACTAGGAAATGCGGCTTGTAAATCGGCAAGTGTTGAATAAACTAGTACACCAGTTCCATCTACACCTTTATCCCCTTTGTCACCTTTCGGACCGGTTGGCCCCTCCACTATTTTTGTCGAGTTCATCTGCTGCATAATACGTCGAGTGGTTTCGTTCATTTCAACCCCTCCTTATACAAAAAAAATAGGAGAAGCACTAAGCCCCTCCTATCATCTGCTACTCGTCTGTTTTCGGTTTTCTTGTACGTTTAGTTGGTTCCTCCACTAGCTTAAAGCCACCAACCACGAACGCTGCGGCCTGAACATCGTCCCTTGCTTCAAGCTCCACACCGTCCTCGTTACGATAGACTTGTGGATACTCCATTTATTACACCTCTAACCATGCGTAAACGCCTTTTTTCTTCGCGTCTAACACGAATGAATCATAATAAATTCTGCCTTCTACGAGCTGGCCATTGATCCCGGGAGGATTTGTATGGATCTTGTAGTCCTGCAACTTCTTAGGCGCTACCATTGCACTCTTATGCGTCAAGATAAACGGAGTTTTAGTCGCAAAGTACGTTGAAGGAGCTTTAATGATTGGAACTCCATCAATTTCGCCCACTTGGCCAGTGAATTTCTTCTCTTGTGCAATTTCGTTCGCACTCATGAAAGTAGGATCAAGTTTGAGGAAGTTGTAGTATGTTGGTGTACAGAACACTACGCGTCCACCTTGAGGAACTTTATTCTCGTCTAGGTATGCGTTAGCAGTCAAGAAGGAAGTATAAGCGTTAGAGGCTGTGATGTTTGCTGCTGTTGGACGTCCACCGTTAGCCGCTGCCGCTGTTACTAATGTAGCCAAACGGTAAGTATCAATCTCAGGGATGATTACTTCGTTAATTTGACGAGACAACGCTTTTCCTGCATCACGTACGTTCATGGAGTCAATTTTATCACCAGCATCAATAACGAATGTAAATGCGCGGTCACGCGTCAATGTGTACGTTGCCAATGTATCGCCAAGGTCAGCGGCTGTACCGTAACGAGCAAGACCAGTACGTGTGTAGGTATTCATTGCTACAGTTGGAATGGAATATACTTTAATCGAGTTTACGCCATCCCATTCATAATCTTGGTTTGTTGCTTTCTCTGTGAATGCTGCTTGTGTGAATCGCTCATCTACCTTGCCAGAATATTTTGTCGCTAAGTTAACTGCCATGATTTATGGCCTCCCTTTAATCTGAATTAAAGCCCTCTAGGAAAGGATCTGACGGTTCTTTGGAGTTATTACCATAAGCCGAGACGCTTCCTACAGGTGCTTTCTTTTGGTTTGTTTCGTTCTGCTTACTAACTTTCAAACTGTTTCGAAGCTGTTTAGTGAAATGTTCCATATACGCATATTTCAGCGGCTGCCCATTGTTAGCGGCTTCAATTACCTCTTGAGGCAATGTGTCTGTTTTAGGATCGAACCGGCGTTCATTGACGCTCTCGAAATACTGAAAGAAGTCGTCATACGACTTTTGCTGTTTTGCTTCTTCTTCCTTTGCTTGCTTTTCTTGCTGTCGTTCTTCCCGATCTCGTCTGCTCTCAATCAGTTCCTGAATTACCTCAGGAGGGAGATCCTTGTCTTGATACTTTTTCATCAGGTCTTGCTCTGCTAATGCTTGCTTATACTCAGCTTCATTGGTGATCGGCTTATCATTCCAGGTATAACCCTGTTCAGCGATATAAGTATCTCGTGCTTCTTGCTTCGCACGTTCAACTGCACGCTCGTAATTAAGCCCCTTCTGTGCCAGCAGGATAGCTTCTTCTTCGGGTACTTCCCTTTCCCCTCGATCCACTTTAAGCTTCAACATACGCTGCTGTGGCGTGTCTTCCTTCGTTTCTTCTACAGGCGTTGTAGGCTCACTGGTAGGCTCCTCTACAGACGCTTGCTCTGATTCAAAGTCGGAAGGTTCATGCGTAATCTCATCAGATGCATCATCAACGGGTAGGTCGAATCCATCATCAAGAATCATATCGTCATCCATAGTTAACTCCTTTACCACGGGTAGGCGGTAGACAGTTTAATGACTTGACGGTCAGAATGTAATGCTATTTAAAATTTTTCCATTTCACTTTACATTTACAGTTGTAGTACTTTTCCTTGCAATTTAAGCATGTTGTGTTCATCTAATAATCTCCCAATCTTCGGCTAAAATGTCACCTGTAGATGGAACCCACATTGCATGATCGCCTTGTGCTGTGCGAATCTGTAGGTATGGTTGAACTTTAAACAAGTCACCTTCATTTAATCCCCATGCAGATGCTGTTTGCTTGTTGCATGGAATCCCATCAGGGTAGCCCTTTTGATAAACTGTAAACATTCCTTTGCCATTCCAACCTAAACGAAATGCCTTTTCACCTTGCTTCATCAAATCAAGTGCTTGACCAAATTTCATATTTACCCTCCATTTTTTGAACTCGATCTAATCAGTTCCTTTTGAATATCCACTTGATGCTTCATAACTTGCTGTTGCATCTGCTGTTCTGCTTGCTGCTGTGCCATACCTGACTGCTGCGCTTGTTGGTCAGCGGCTTGCTGTTGTTGCATCTGCATCTGTTGCTCTTGCATTTGCTGTTGCTGTGCCATACGGTCCTGAATCTCTTTGATGAGTTCATCCTTCTTAACGATCATGTTATCCGGAACACGTTCCAAATACTGAATGATATCTAAGTGACCATTGGCAAGAAGGTTATCAAGCGTTTGACCTGCAGCAATCTCTGACCAGTACGACGACTCTCCAACCTCTGCTTTAACGTCAAGCCATGTATGTTTAAGTGAGGCAAAGTCGAAATCCACTACGTTGCCATCATCGAGTAGTACCGGACGTGAACCGTAATAAGTCCCCATCATGTCGAAGATGATCTTTCCAATGTCCTCAATCCACTCATACAGATTGGACTTAGGATTCTCTAGCGGTACTGCTGTTGCTTTCTGCACCGCAATAATGGCTGATGTATTCTTAGGATCAATCTGTCCTAGTGCAGCATCACTCGCGCCTAACATTTCCTTTGTATACTGCATGGCCTGTTCAATCGTGGACATGATCTGACTGCTCATGTTGCCAGGTTCCAGGTAGCCAGCAATGTTCTTCAAGTTGACATCATAACCAACACCAGTGACAGGTATAGCTGAACCAATAGCGTTATCCCATAGCTGGATAGCATCTTGGTTGTAAACCGCTTTAGGGAATGCAGTCATCATAAGATGATACATGACCATGGCAAACATACGGTTGATAAAGATTTGATTCGGCAGGATGCCGGTAGCGATTGCTCTACCGTGGTAGGAATTCTTAGTACGCTCCCAGTTCATCCAAGCCACTGGATAGCCACTCATGCCCGTATCAATGTCTTGGTATATATAAGCCTTTTCTGTGCTCTTGGAGGCCGTTATAGTGGTATACTCTTCCTCTGTCTCAATGCCCATCGCATCCTTGACCTTACGAGTCTTTTTAACCTTGCGGTATACAATGATGTACTCGGCTTTACCCGACTCATCCGACTCCACCTCGATTAGTCCATCTTTACCAGACTGCCATTGATAGGAAGCATCTTCTTTAATGCCATCTGGATCTTGCTTGTATCGCTTGGCTTCTTCTTGCAAGTTCTTAACCATGTCACGGCCACTAACAATGATATAAGGCTGATGTTCTGTGCTGACGTTGTTGGCGTTACCGAAGAACACATTCGTACCATCGACCAACTCCATGCATATCTCACCCTTGATATCAGGTTTCAGGCTGCCGTATGGCTTCTTACTCATATCAAAGTAAAAATGCGCTGCTGCATCCCCTGTGATAGCGGCATCAAACAACGCATCCTTAATGCGAAACTCCATCTTAAACTTCTCAAACAGCAGGTCAGTTTGCTTCTTAGCAATGACTGCTCCAATCGCTTCCTGCTCTCTAGCTGGATCCGGATTATCCTTGGAGAACATCGGCACACTATAATTGATTGTTGACTTCGTTGTGGTTAAGGAAGCAACAAAGAACGTTATAACTCGCTTGATGATGTTAAACACTGGTTTAGGCATATCACTATCAGGCAAGTTTCTCCACTGATTTCCACTAAAAAAATCGAGGTTGGCATTAACTGTCTCGTAATAGTTTGGTTCTAGTCGGTTGTTGTAGTTGATGCCACTTTCGTATAAGGACCAATCCTTTGTTTTATCTGCCACCTACTCGCTCACCTTCTTCCCTTTTAACGCTGTATGCACATCATAGGTCATCAACTGCTCGAAGCCCTGTCGCATTCTCTCAGCCTTCTTCTGTCCTTCTTCATCCGGATGTGCGACTGTAGGACGTTTGGACTTCTTGCCCATCTGATAAGCACAGTAGAACACGCCAAAAAAGGATGCTGAGAGCAGCACCCCTGATAAGAACTCCATATGTTAACCCCATTTCGTAAACGCTGATACGTTCGTTCTACCTGTCATTGCCTTAATCGCCTTCTGTTGCTTCTCATGCGGTGTGGGATTGTCAGGGTCGCTCACATGCTTCTTATGCTCCTTGAACTGCATAGCCTCGTCATTCATGGCATATCTCACCATATCGATAGCATGATTGTTCTTATCCGGATAGCCAGCTTTAAAGTTGCCATGTGCATCCTTCTCTAACTCATAGGTAAGGAACTCCCTAGCAGTCTCAGGACACCGTTGATCATCAATGATAATCTCGTTCAAGTCCTGCAAGAACTTAACACCATACTCGATGCTATCAGGACCCTTCTTCGCTGCTCTCATCCTTAAACCATATTGTCTAAGCTCATGTATTGACTTGGGTTCTGCACTATCTGCCGTAACCATTTCATTATTCTTGTTCTCTTCTGCTATATGTGCCCACGCAGATCTATTCGAAAGTCCGACCTTGTACAATTCATGGTAAATGTAGAGCCTTTTGTATTTGCGGTCATAATGCATAACGCCGTAACTAAAGGGATCGATTGCAAAACCGAAGTCAACTCCTCGTCTTATGTTGTGGAACTCTGCTATCTCTGCATCAGTTATAGGCATGATCTTCACATTGTCGAATACCTCGCCACCTGTACCAACTTCTAATCCCAAGTATTCATGCTCATATGACTGCAACTTGCTATCTCTCAGGTACTCAGCTTCTATAATGAACTGATCGCCCAGCCATTCAGCTGGTACCGTCTTATACGTACTATGATGGATTAAACGGTCATTCCTGGTAGCCTTAGCTTCTGCATTCACCCAATTGTTAGATGACCTTGGAGGATTGTATGAATAGAAGCATAAGAACCTCTTACCACCACGCATTAATGATTGGTTGATAGTTCGTATCTCTTCCATGCTGTCAAACTGGTCTAGCTCTTCAAACCATATATATTTAGGATAGCCCTTGATGAACTTAGTGGATTTCAGTTTAATTGGATCGTCAGCACCTTCAAACCGTATCTCTTGGCCTGTTGGCTTGTATGTGATAACCAGATTACTCTTTGGTATATCCCATAGGTGAGATACCTTTAACGCTTCAATGGCCCATGCAATCTGCTTCACAACCGACTTACTCAGCGTATCCTTAACCTTACGAATCACAATGGCATTAGCTGCTGCATCATTCATAATGCCTATGACAACCATAAGCGAGATAAACGATGATTTAGTTGAACCCCTTCCACCTTTGAGGAAGTGATGCGTATACTTCTCTTCAAACACATCATGCACAACGTCATAGAAGCTTGGAGCTACTACGCTGCTAAGTGGTACGTTTAGGTATGTCATTGATGATGTTCACCCCTACTACGCCACTCTGTTCAACCTTATCCGTAAACATGGCAATAGCCTTGCCACCTAACTCATATGCTTTAAGCCTATCCTTCGTTTGCTCATTGACACTCTGAGCGATTTCTTTTAGGTCCCTTAGTATTTCATCAGCTGTCCATTCAACGCGCTCTATACGCTTATTCTGGGCTTCTGCGATGGCTTCTGATATTTGAGGTTTCCTGAGGTTCTCATAACCCATCTCATATGCAGTCTTTTCACTGTAACCAGCTCTTACAGCGGCTGCACCGGCGTTAAAGTCAACCAGATATTCTTTTACAAACATTGCCTGTTTAACTGTTAATGACATAGTGCAGTCACCTCCTTTACATAATAAAAAAGATACCCGAAGGTATCAATTCAATCTCTTTATCTCATACAATCTTATCTCATGCCGGTCTAACATTCTCTGTTGCTCTCTGCTGAATGTCTCTCTCAGCTTCGGAAGCTTCGTATCCTTGTTGATGTAGATCATCCTCGTGTCTTCGTTGGTTGAAGGTTTGCGTGTCCAATCGCTTGGTTCAAACATATCATCACCCCTAGTGCCAGATATACCAACCTATAAGCAATCCAATCACTAAAGGAATTGCTAAGATACCACCAACCCTTAAAATAATACTCCCAACTAACGAATCAGGTACTCCCCACATTCTTTGTTCCCTCCTAGTTCATATTGCACACATCAGCTTACTGAGTTGTCTAATATATCCTAGGAGCTTAGTGTGTTTTCTTTCACAACGAGTAATCCGATTATGATCTCATTCATGACTTCGAACCCATATGTAAGGCCTTCAATTCCACTAACTTGACATTCACAGTATCGTTCAGCGTGTTGATCATGTTTATGTATCGTGTCTCTCTCTCATCGTTGGTTCTTATCACATATACCAGGAGAACCACGAAGAGTGCTGCAAAGATTCCATTCTTTATTACTTTATCCCACCATACTTTATCGATCGTCTTCACCTTCTCCGTAATAGCAATATAACCAGAGTTGATACCAATAAAACAAAAGAGGCGCAAGCATACAAAGGATGTCTAGGAACTCCCTCATATGGTTTGCACTTCCCTTGTTTCCTTATCCTCTCGCGAAGGATGTCCGATCACTGGCGAATGATCTACGTAATTACATTATATCATACTAAAACTGCCATATTTCCTTGTTTTTTGCTCATTTTTCCTTGTTTCCTTGTCGGAATCAACCGATTCATGAACACATTTCCACCATTCAAACATTGCACGATCCCGTTTAGAGCTGTGGTGTGAACGTGATAATAGTGAGATAAACTTATGTTCATCATACCATGCGCCTGTATCGGTTCTCTGCCTTCGAAGTATGCCAGCTTTATAAGTTGTTGTTGCTTCTCATTAAGTGTCGCTAAGGCGCTCTCGATCAGTCTAATGACGTACTCATGCTCTTCTGCATCCCATTGCATGAAGCGAGTGTTATCGTCTAACTCAACATTGAGTAATGCGAATCGTTCAGTCTGACTTACTGCTAATCCGCCACGACCTTTAATGTCGTCGTTGTAAGCTGGCGTACAGGAGGGGTACTGACGTTTCAACTGCTCACGTCTGATGCTCTCTTTGATGTTGGCTAGTCCTACTTGTAGTTTGTGGTAGCTGTATAAGAGCTTCTTAATATCGATAGACATGTGATCCCCTCCAAAACTTTTTTAAAATACATGTTGACATGCGATATCGCACATGGTATATTTATTTCAAGAGATGCGGTGACGCACTCAAAACAAAATAAGAGGAGTTGTTGACCATGAGATTCTTTCACAGTGTCACTACCACAGAAGAAGCAAAGAAAATGTACCGCAAGCTAGCTAAACAGTATCACCCGGATTGCGGTGGCGACAATGAAACAATGGCGCAAATCGTCAACGAGTATGAGGAAGTAATGAAAAAACTCGCTGCTGGTGATGATGAAATCAACGACGGGTACCGCGCTATAATCGATGCAATCATTAACTTCGATGACTTAGAAATTGAAATCATCGGTACTTGGGTGTGGGTAACAGGTAATACATACGAAGCAAAAGATAAATTAAAAGAACTCGGTTTCAAATGGGCTAATAATAAAAAGGCTTGGTACTGGCACGAAGCAGAATACAAAGCTTTCCACAAAAAGAAATTTAGTCTTGATGAGATCCGCGGAATGCATGATACGAAAAAAGTTAAGACTTCCGGAAAATCTCAGAGAGGAGCATTGGCCGGGGCGTAAGCCCCTTCCTTTGTGGAGGTATGAACCCATGAGAAATACAGTGTATGTTGATCAACTCGAATACAAGAACGTCTACGACATTGACCGTTTAAAGGAATATAACCAATATGCTGAAAGAGATATCGTAAAGCTACAAGAAGCAATTGAGAAAGTAAGGAAGTATCAACTTGAATTATACGAACATGTTCAGATTGTATTGCAAACTGATATCATCAAGGTTGTTACACTCGCTCGACGTACTGAGGGATACGGAAACAAAACAAAAATAATTTATTATGTTCAGTTAGAATATCGACCGGCACTCAAGTCATTCGACAGTTACCGAACGATTATCAAAACCGAACACGGAAAGAAGTTCGCCGGCGTTGAACGTCACGACGCCATAAGATATGCAGAACAACTCGCTAAGCCTAATCGCTGCAAAGTCGAAAAAATAGGAAGGTGGACAACATAATGCAACAAAAATTTAGAGTGGCCGACGATGTTTGGCAAGCGTTCTGCAATACCTTACCCGAAGATGTAACACCTAGTGATAAACTCCGGGAGATGGTGCAAGGCATCGTTTCCCCTCTCGATTCAATAATAGGAGTCGAAGAGGCCGCAGAACGTTGGAACCTCGCACCAGGATACATTAAGAATCTGTGCGCATCTGGTAAAGTTAAAGCCGTGAAGATCGGGAAAACATGGGTCATAGATAAAAATCAAGGGAAGCCGTGAGGCTCCCTTTTTTATTAGCCTTTAAACCAAGGTACACTACCTACTGCAATTCCAGATACTTTAAGTTCTAATGCTTTGATTCGTCTGAATGCTTCTTCAAGCGTTTGTCCATTCTCGCTTGCATCTCCACTAGCCACTGTAGCTGATAAGGTTTGTACTTCTGGGCTTGTTCCGGGAAATGTTACCTGATCCTCTGCAGGAATGCTGTCAGCTGGTCCGGTAACCAATTGATGACCTGTATCGCTGGTTTGATCAACGACCGGAAAGGGCGTTACCTGGGGCGCATCAAGGTTCGCAACTACCTGACCATCAGAGATTACTTTTCCGCGGAATGGAGTTGCATTTTCTAAAGCAATATCTAAAGCTGACTTCACTTTTGCCTTTTTGCTCTCTTCCACCAATGCGGATAACCGATCCGTAGGAGAGATGTTCGTAACGTTAACTGCTGCTCGTGCTCCGACTGCAATTTCATCCCGTAGCGTATCAATTTGCGCTTGCTTCTCAGAGAGTAGGAGTTCAATTCCTTCTTTCTCTCTTACTGCTGCATCACGGTATTTTAAAGCTTCATCACGTTCGAGCATAAGTTGGTTAACTTCTTTGTGATGATTCAACGCTTCTTGACTGTATTCATCGAGCTTCAACTGCAACTCATCATTTTGCCTTTTTAGTTGCAACTCACGATCCGCTGCTGCTCTAACCTCTTCACGATGAGCTGTAGCAATTTCGGTTAGTTCTTCGTTGTGCTCCGCATACGCTTGTCTCTGTAAATCCCGGATAAGCTCAATAATTATCTCGTTCGCGCGGTTGTCGTCAAAAATCTCATCGAAGTTATAGGGTAACGTGATTGACTCAACCTTTTCTTCCTGTACCTGGACCCGTACTTCTAACGCTAATTGGTTTGTTAACTCGGCTTGCAATGTTGTTAATCTCGAAATCTCTGGCAGATCACCGCGATTGTTATTATCAAGATTGGAAAGCTGTTCATTCACTTGATCCAGTTGCTCTTGTAACGTCATATTCTTACCTCCCGTTTATGTTTCCGTGACTCGTATGTAATACCTTAAATTATACCACAAACCCACTGTTTCCGCTTGTTTTCTTTATTATTCGCACTCTTTCATATATCAAATAATGATAGCTGGTAACTGTACGCGTATGTAGTCCTCTTGATGCATTGGTTGTAATAATTTTCATCAAGTTCAGATCCTATGAATTTTCTTTCAAGGTTCATAGCAGCTATCGCAGTCGACCCACCGCCTATGAATCCATCAAAAACAATGTCCCCCTTTTCGCTAGAATTTTTTATGAATGTTTCCAAGAGTCTCACAGGTTTTTCAGTTGGGTGTATCATACTTTCAGGGTTAACCTTCGGACATTCTATAACGTCTGGAATACGATTCTCCCGAAGCAATGAACGTCCCTTATGACCGTATAAGATCAACTCATGTTTTGGCGCGTATGACCCTTCTAAATCGCCTGTGCCGTGTACATTCTTAACCCATACAATGATATTTTTCAGTTTGAAATGTTTCTCGAATTCAATTTTAAAAAAATCTACATGATGCCAGCTGCAAAACATATAAATCGCCGTGTTATCCTTTAAAACCCGATAACATTCTGATAGGTAATTCTGTATAAGTCCATGTGAATCAACATCATTTTCTATGTGCTTAAACTTTTCTTTTCTTCGGTTGCTTCTGTAATTCATGAGATAAGGTGGATCAGTAACCACAATGTCAATTGATTTGTCTGGAAGGCGTTTTAGTGTTTCTAAGCAACTCTCATGATGTATCTCGTCTGTTTGCACCTAATCACCACCCATCAATTTCCGCTTTTTAGCTAGTTTATTCTTTGCGTACTCTGTGATCTTTTGTTCGACTTCACTAGCCGCTCTGTGCGCCCGTTCTAGCCTCAATTGCTCCTTGGACTTCCATCCATCTGGTTTATCCTCTTGCAGGCGTATAATCGTCCCTGTGTGGTCTCTCTGCACGAATACAACTTGTCTCTCCCATTTCACCGCTGAATCAGCTCCCATATCGTACCCACGACCATAAACACCAGCAGCATTAAAATAAAAGAGTTCATCAGCCCTCTGGGTACTCCTAGACCATCCTCTTCATCATTGAACATATTAGACCTCCTGGATATGGATTAACATATGGGGGGGCTTGCTAATGCCCCCGGGTATAATACGAAGCTCTACAACCTCGTTTATGCTATCGTCTGGAAGTATGCCGTTATCTACGAGTCCATCCATCAGAAACTTAAAACCCAATCCAGAATAATTATCAAGATCACGTCTTCGCTTATCAGGGAAGTATAACTCCAGTGTGATGGACACTCGCTTAACTGGTTTTATGCCGTACTGGATACATGCCCTCTCAATCATCGACGACCAATGTTCCTTTGTTTTTGCTCTCGTCATGTGGTGCATGTTATTCAAGGCATTAAGCGTTGGAGGCAGTTCATAGATCGTTAGAGTCTGCATGGTCATCCACTACTTTCTCTAGTTCCTGTATAACGTACTCATACGCTTTTGTAAGCCCGTGACGCTCATCTGGTACCCAACAATACATCTCGCTGTATTCGTCGTTCACAGCGTCCTTCTTGGTCGTTAGATCATCAATCAGCCTTAACAGGGAATCTCTCATCGTGCCCACTCCCAATGCAATCCTTTAACCGCACACGTTGTGATACTGATATACAGGAGAGCTACTTCTCTATTCATCTCTCGTCCGAATGCTTTACCGTTGTGTGTTAACCGTACTTTCATTTGGTTTCCTCCTCTATCTTTTTATCCTCAAAAAAGCTGTCTAACTTTTTATGCTTATCACAAGCTTTAACCTCAACGGGACCATCCTTTGACCAAACATGACCACTTACCGTTGCCTCTTTATCGCATTTACCGTAACTGCATTTACTCATAAGCTTTCAGCACCTCCACAATGTTTAAAACTCTTGGGTACGTAATCCTGTACTTGTCGCTGTAAAACTTCGCAAACTCTTCATTCGTCATTTTCGGAAATATCGAGCGAACATCCATGATAGACCGAACTAAACCATCAACCATTTGCAACTTACCGCCCTGTTGATCCAAAGCCGTTCGCCCCCCTTTCTGTATCCGTATCTATCTCCGCTTCCACTGGTGTACACATGAGATAAGGCTGAATGATCATCTGAGCGATTCTTTGCCCCTTTTTAACCACGTAAACCTCCATCTTGGAGTTATATAGCTTCACACCAATTTCGCCTCTAAAATCACTATCAATTACTCCTGCACCCGTTTCAATTCCATTTTTGAAGGATAGGCCAGAACGCGCTTCAACTTTCCCGAAATACCCTTTAGGGATTTCACACATAATCCCTGTTCTGATTGATGCTTGATCCCAAATTTCACAATCCTCTAAAGCATATAAATCCAATCCTGCAGCTTCTTCCGTTCCTCTTGTTGGAATCTGTGCGTCCGGGTGTAACTTTTTAAACTTGATCTGCATTCTCAACACTCCTCAAATAAATTTTTACATCCTGCCACTTCACGCCGTATTTGCGCTCATACATTAAGCAATATTCCATCTCTGACATCTCGCTGTAGACTCCTCTTAACTCCAGGATGCTTTGACGCAATACACTTGGATTGGGAACGAAACTGTCATGACGCTTCTTTCTGGTTACAAAATTCATACGCTCACCCCTTCGCTCTACTTGGTCTTGTCTTGCTTCTCCACACATTTTTCTTATGTAACTCTATGTAATCCTTCGGATCTGTCTTACGGCGATACTGTAGCATCCTTGCTGCGTCATACCTTGTCGATAGTTCAACATCTGGGTTCCAAGCGATTGCAAAAAGGTCCTCCATCGTTAAGCCCACAACCTAATATCCGTATTAAATCCATATGCTTCAAAACAACGTGAAGCCATCAAACGAAACTCAACAATACCTTCTTGTAACTCATGATCGTTAAGATCCGGAAACAAGTTCAATAGCTCCATTACCGTCAAACTTTGTTCACCCTGGTTAGCAATCCATTCGGTTTTCATTGCGCTGTACACATGCCAACGATTCATCAGGTCACCTCTGAGATCCTTTGATATTTTTTATTGAAGTTGATATATATCGGCTTGCTGTTGTCGTTGCGGCGTACTTTAAATTTAACGATCCTGTAATTGGCATATTTTTTCTGCTTCTCGTTCATTTTGGCGTTATCATCTTCTTCTAAGATTGGTTCGAAGAATAACACACCATCACAAGCGTTCTTCATCTTCTTAGCACCTTCTATCTGGCCATCATCATTAAGCTGCGCTAATGCAATGATTGGAACATCCAACTCTACAGCTAATGTTTTAATGTCCTCGGACAGTCTGTACATCTTTTGCCATTCGCTTAAACCGCTTGCATTGCCCTCTATTTCCATTCGTCCTATGTAGTCAATCAAGATGTAATCAGGCTTTTTGCCAGCGTTCATAAGCTGTTTGTAACCTCTACGAATGGTGCTGATTGTCATAACGGGTATCCTGGATAACACAAGATTCTTTTTACCGATCAAATCATACTGGATCGAAATCTTGTCTAGTGCGTCGACCATATCCGTAGAGAATTGAGAAGTCATTACCTCGGTTGCTGGGATGCTTGACCTCATGGATACAATCCTCATAGACAGTTCCTCGTCCCTCATTTCGGCGTTAGCGTAGTATCCGGTGTAATCCTGCGTTATGGATAAATCGTTCGTTATATTCAATGCTAGGGCTGTCTTACCATGGCCTGATTGAGCACATGCGAGAATCAAGTCTCCACCTAATAAACGGTAGAAGGTGTCATTCAATTCAGGGAACGCTTTCAACTGGATACCCTTTGCAATCTCTGGATTAGTTGCCCTGTCAAAGATCCCTTGAAAGTGTTCGCTTGCGTATTCATCAGGCATGATTGTTAGTTTCGAACCTGTATCCATGAAATCAATACTTACACCATTGCGAAGCAGCGTTGTTAAATCTTCTAGCTTGCAGTCAGTCGTTAGCAGCTTGTTAAGCTCTCGGATATGTGCATTACCTAACTTTTTAACATGTGCTACTTTTAATTTGTTGATGAAGTATTGCAGGTCATCTTTTTCAAACTTCATATACTGACAGTCATTTATGTAATCGCTGCTGAATCGCTTGGCTAAGAGCATGGTGTTAAAGGTTACTGCACCTTTCATGTCGTACATCTTTCTAACCGTCTCTTGTGCATCTTTCGATTGGAACAAGTAGAAAGGCACTTGATCCGTTACTTCTTCCATAAGCCCATTCATCATTGCTTTGATAACCGTCATTTCAGCTACTCTATCCATGGTACTCAGGTACCTCCTTTTCTTTTTTTGCTGTTGGAGGAATACTTGTCCGACTTTCGGATATAATAGTTCTAGGAGTGAATGACCAATCATCACTCCAACGCTCTTGGTTAAGAAAAACTTGGGCTGCACATGTTTTGTATCCCCAATGCTCTTGATGGTTAACGTAACCAATAACACCGTTCAACATTTGCTCCATGTCGATCTGTTTGTTTTTCCAAAGTGTGTTCCATTTTGCTAATGACATTTTTTTATTGCTTCCTTTGGTCGGGTAGGCACTCCAAAATGTTTCAAAAGCAATTGCGGAATCATCCTTAACGACAATATGTTTTAAATCTTTTTCTAGTTCTAATTCTAGTTCTATATCTGTTGCGTGATTTTCGTGTGACATAACGTGACTGTCACGTGACGTTTTGGGTGGTTCTAGCTGTTTTAACTTATCTCTTCTCCGTTGCTGTCTTAGCTTGTTTTGTTCCTTAACCCTTCCCATTCCCTCTACATTCTGGTGCTTCTCCCAATTAGAAATATAGATAAATCCTTGTTGATCCATTTCGATCATGCGAAACTGCTGGAACACTCTCAGAGCTAGTTCAACGATCATATGTGGTCTGTTGAGAAGTACCGTCAAGTTTTGAATGGTGTACGGTATATCTTCATTAAGTCTCAAATAACCGTTGTCGTTCTTATCTCCTGCTTCTGTAAGTATGTTGATCCAAGTTAAAACAAGTGCGTCACCTTCGGGCATGGATTGAATGAGCCGGATCTTCTCGTCTTTGAATATGTTCGTCAAAATCTTTATCCACGTTATTTCTGCCACGTCATCACCTACTTAACTCGCTCTAAATTTCCGTTACCATCCATCTTGAATCGAGGTTTCTCCATCTCACCAGCTTCACCCAAAAATGCGAGTTTACGCGCTCGATCCATAATCTGAGTTAAAGCGTTGAAATCGTCTTCTTTCTGTTCCAATTCAGTTATGCGTTTTTTAAGCTGCTGATTTTCTAAAAGAGCTCCCTCATATGTTTTACGCATCAATTCGAGTGCACTCAGGAAGTCGCTGTATTCATTTGTTTGTTTCGGTTTCTCGTTAATTAGGTGGTAATACCTCGCTTGTACTGATGCTCTAGTCCTATCGGGGAACCATTTGCTATTGGAAAGAGTACCGAAAACAATATTATCTTCTTCATGCACCGCTTTTAGTTCTGTGTATAATTTAAGCAATTGATTGTCATCTTCTGGTGTCCAACGTTTTCTAGTGATAATCATTTTTACACCGCCCATTTTTTCATATATTCCTGAATTGCCTTGTCCATAAACTCCTGCATTGAAATACCCTTAGCTACACAAAATAATTTCAGCTTCGTGTGATCTTGTTGCTCGAGCCGGTACGGGATTGACTTAACTTTTTCATTACTCATTTTTGCAACCTCCTATTTCCTTGTTGATATCATTGTATCATTACTTGTCATGACTTGGCAATACTAATCATACTTTATATAATCTGTCCTTTTAGGTTATACTCTGTATGGAGGTGTTATGACATGTCTGAACGTGTACCTTATGCGACTAAAGTAGATAGCGAATATAAAGCGGCCCTTATAAAATTGTCTGAAATTACACGCATACCGCAATCAAAGCTAGTTGATGAAGCCCTAGAGGATCTATTTAAGAAGTATGCTGATCAGTTGGAGAAGGGGAGTAAGTAACTCTCCCCCTTAGTAATACTTTGGTTTTCTACCGCCATTGCGCGGCAATACAGGATGTTCAGCACTTGCTTTCTTGTAAGCGGCTGTTGCTTCTTCTTCGCTTGAAAATGCTTCGTAGTAGACCGATATGCCGCCTCTGGTTAGTTGCACTCTGTACGGTTTATTCTTGTTTTTCGGATCGTAAGAATATCCTTTCGGTTCTTTCATCGTTCTTCTTCCTTCCCTTGTATTTGTTGGAGGACATGATAAGCGGTTGTGTAAATAGTTGTGAATTCGCCTGCCAATCGCCATTCCTCGTCTTTAATTTCCTCCAGTGCCTCTATAAGCTGCTTATTTTGCTGCTTGAGTGTTTTAACCCGATCAACCTTCTCATCCCAAGCAAACTTTGTGATCGTCATATATCTATCAGAGTCTGTTATATACGCTGATTCCTTGTTTTGATCGTTCATAGATATCCACTCCTCATTGCTCAATATTTTCGGATGACGTTATCACCGTTGTATAATCATCCACTTCGATTTCGACTTGATCCTCGATGCTGTAGTATTCAACTACGGTTCCAGTTTTGCCGGCTAAGATTCCGTTCAAGATGGTTGCAGGGGCGTTAAGTGTTACATTTGGCATAGAAACCTCCTTGGTATTTCAATATTCAGCGAATGTTCATCTTTTTGAAAATGGACTTCCAAGGATTGGTATTGGGATGCTTCTCTTTTTCGTCCATTTTCTCTACTTGCTTTTTAAATTTCTCAGATTGTTTTTCTG
This sequence comes from Paenibacillus sp. Soil724D2, assembly GCF_001427935.1. Taxonomy (NCBI): domain Bacteria; kingdom Bacillati; phylum Bacillota; class Bacilli; order Caryophanales; family Paenibacillaceae; genus Paenibacillus; species Paenibacillus sp. Soil724D2. The sequence continues at coordinate 23,991 of NZ_LMRY01000058.1, read as the reverse complement.
CTTCTTCTTGCATCCATCTACGTTGGTTATCTGACATTTCGTACCTCATGTATTTCCGTATTCATTATGTTTCTTCTTCAATGATCACACCGTCATTTGTATTAAATGCCGTTTCTTTGCCGTTATCGTATCTAACTCCGACATGAACCGTTTTGTAGATGTAGAGACATTCCCCGAAAAATTCCAGTCCTGTTGGAGTTGTTATTTTAATTCGTTTGCCAATTAAATGTTCCATGCCATTCATTTGTTTTCTAATTTCAGCCAATTGTTCCATCATCTCAGTTGCATGCTTTACTGTTTCAGCATCTTTTTCTCTGTATGCTTTAGGTAGTAATTCTTTTATTAATTCTTCAGGTGTGTTCATCCCTATGCACGCTCCTATTCATTATGTTTCTACATGCATTCCGTAAATTTTAAGTTCGCACTCATCGCAAAACATTGGATTAATCGGGTATCCATAACATCCGCACATATGACCGCTACAACAAAATTCATGTTCAAAATCGTCGGGAACTTCAAATCTTTCATGACAATCGCCATTATCACACCGCATGGTTTTCATTGCTTGGACACCACTTCCCCAAAAGCTAGTGAGAGCCTAAGCCCCCACCGCGTCATCCAGTTCTGCTTTGATCTTTTTCAGTTCTGCCACGTCTACAACGTCTTTCTTGAAGAACTTCACAGGACGTTCTAACACCGCTGTACAGAGTTCATTTAAATCAGGGAATCCCATTCCACGTTTTTTCATCAAGCCCATTACGTCACGTTGTAGGGCTTCTGATAGCTTCTGTTGGCCGACTTCTTGCGCTTCTTGCTTTGATTGTTCATTCTTCTCTTTCCAGTCAGTCTGTTTAGGTTGTTCGGACGTTGTAACAGGCTTATCAGGAGCGTTATTGCTTGGCTTTGCATCTGGATCATCTTCATCTGTTGGAAGTCCAAGACATTTAAGAATAAAGTACCGTTCCGAATAGGTAAGTGCAGATCCATAAGCTTTCGAAATATCATCTTGCTGTCCGTAATAAGCCCATGAAATTGTTTCTCTTTCTGCCGGTTCATCCCCATTTATCCATGTGTAGGACATTTCACCTTTGACCACGAAATCGAGAGCATCTTTACCCTTTGCTGTTTTGTAAGCATGTAGACTGTGTTCACCTACAGTAGTGGAAGGAAAGAGTAATAGATTAAGCTCGTTCATTTTGTTCTTTATCTTCCCTAACACTTGATTACCAGTGACATATTTGTAACCATAACTTGCTCCATCTTTGCTGAATCCTTCGGCAACCTTTCTGACTTCAACTATCTTCTGGTATAGGTTCATGCTCTACACCTCCACTTTGATATCTAGAACATCCGGTTGATACTCAATATTGATTCCCTCAACTAACTGCCCATTACCGTCATACACCTTGCCATCTTTAGGATGGAACAGCTTTTTAATTTCCGTTTTAACAGGTTCTTTCTTGGTTCTAATCAATTCTGTAAAGTCGTTCTGCTCCAGGTAGGCAACTAGCACTTCCTCGTCATACAACCACTTGTCAGGCTGCTTGCGATATGACACACGGCCATATGGAGTCTTCAACTTGAAATCTGGATCTTCTTCACGCTTCTGCGCTGCGTACTCGCTTATCAATGCTTTGAAGGAGTTTTCTGCCTCCGTAAGTGTTGATGTTTCTTTCTCAAGGAATAGTTTCAAACGTGCAATTTCATCATCAATCATGGACTGGAGTTCACGTTTCTTACCTTCGATAGCAGTTAGCTTTCTAAGCGTCCAGTTAAGGGAAGCAAGGTCTTTTACTTGGAACCGCGTGTTCTCGACTAATTCAATTTCCTCAGTCATGTAATGGGGATTCATCGCCATTTATAGTAGCCTCCAATAAAATTATTTTTGCTAACGCTGCTTCAAGGTCACATTCGAGACATGCGATCATTTCCAACTCAGTCATGTTTTCCATCTGTAAAACCTCCGGAATGTGGTGTATAATAACCACTGAATAGTATTTCCTTACCGAACGATTGCGGTTGCCGCCGCTTTCGTTCTCTTTGCGTTCAGAAGTAGGATGCGGTTCTGACGCTTATTGTGGGGCCTTTGACGGGCTAGCCATCTGTAGTCCTCAGGAGTTGGCAACTTTATTCCCATGTTCCGTCTCCCTCCGTTTGCTCTCCATCTCGATCATCATCTTTTCCGACTCGTTACCACCAAATGAAGTAATCTCGCGGTGACGATCAAAAAGATCATCGTCCGTCCATCCTTTAAAGTAATCCTTCAACCATTGCGGGCTTATAAAGCTCATACGCTTACCTCCTTCAATAACTGGGAAATAAATTCAGGTTCGATACACCAATCACATGTAACCCTTTCGCCTTTTTCAAGTTGATCAGCCATGTAGTTAATCCAGTACGCTTGGTTACGAAGGTCATCAACTAGCTTTTCAGAGGCTGTCACAGTAGGTTCACCTCATCCTCTTCATCAATCTCCAGATCCGCGATGACTTCATTTTTGCAACAAGCACATGCATTGCCGATACCGTTGATGCGGTGTGTTGCGACTTCTTCACAGCCAGCTATTTCACAGTTCATAGCGTTTGCTCCTTTGGTAAATTTTTAGGATGGATAGTACGCGTTTACTTGGGGTACGATATCAACCTAGCTTCTCTTTCTCTGCCTTCGCTTGTTGCACGTTGTTGTAGATTTCAGTTAAGCGTGCGTGGTTTGCTTGGAGAATCTTTGTGATGTTCATGGTGATCATTCATCTGCGCTCCTTTCTAACTCATCTAAAATTTCGTGTAATTTTTTACGTAGTTCAATCCAGTTGTGATATCCTTCATCCTGTAAAATTTCGATACATACCTCGAAAAATGCAGCGTCTTTATGAACTTTCTTTCTATTCGTCAATAACGGAATGTTTTTCATGTTTGCTCCTTTGATAAATTTTTAGGATAGTTGTTTAGTTTCATCGTGCTATTTGTCGCACATCAGGGATAAAAAAAATCTCTCTTGCATCTTTCTTGAAGTATGTGGAAATCTTGAGTAGAAGTTCAGCAGATGGTACACCACCGTTCATGACTCTGTAGATAGATCCACGAGATACTCTCAATTCCTTAGACATGTTAGTTATATTGATCTTGTTGGATTCGATAAGAAATTGAAGGTTGTTTTTCATGTGTTCACTTCCTTTCGTTTGTATTATCTGTAGCACACTTATAATGTACTACACGTAGAACGGTATGTCAACACTGTAGTTCAATTTTATTTTTATTTTCTTTGTAGTACAATATGTTTTATATGTTGAACATTAATGAAAGGGGATCTGATGTGTAATGTATGAACTTGGAGATCTTCTGAAAAAATTAAGAGGTAAATTAAGTCTTAGAGAAGCGGCAAAACGAAGTGGTTTAAGTTACTCATATATCAGTTCACTGGAGAATGGGAAGCACCCAAGAACAGGTGCACCAATAAATCCCACACCTGATATACTGAGGAATTTAGCGAATGCCTATAACTATGGATATGAAGAGTTGATGAGAGTTGCAGGATATTTAACGAATGATGAAAAAAAAGAAAACCCCGATCCAAATGAACCGGAGTTTCTAAAACGTTTAGACATGGGTGATGAAAACTTACTTAATCAATATACCTTGATGCTAGATGGGGAAGAATTAACGCCTGAACAAACCAAGATTGCGATAGCTTTTTTACGCACTGCTCTTTCTTCGAAGAAGAAATAAGTTTTCGTAGTTTTTTTAAATCGGCATCTGTTAATGATTCTAGTTTGTCTAATTCAATCGTGGTCAATTTGACCATCTCCCCCAGGATGAATTTCCCTTTCTGCTTCTTGATTTCTTACGAGCGCGAATTTATGTCCCTTGGGCGAATCTATTTAAACGGGTGTCCTTAGTCCTTATTCAACATGTGACAATTTGGCTTCACCCGAAAGCAGCATCTTTTCAAGATTTTTATTTAGAGTAACAAGCACATATGTGATGTCTGGATCAACACGAAATTCGATCCCTTCAACGGATAAAGAATAATTTAATTCTCTCATTAAAGTGCCGACAACAATTTTAAAATCAGGTCGAATAAATTCAAAAAATTCATTTTCCTCATTTCTTGATTGTAAAAATGAGATATATTTTTTCTCCATGGCAAGACGTTCGACTTTATATTGAATAAAAATGGCTTGATTTACAATTCTGGCTTCCGCATGAATTGGTCCTCGACCAGTTACACCTCTGTAAATCCTGCCCAATTGTTTGCCAAGTTCTTTTTCGATACTCGTGAAGTTAGTCTTGTTGTCATTCATTGGATCTCCTTTTATGCTTGTTTTTATTTTGTTGTTGTCCCTCATTTTACAGAACGTTCGTTCGTATTACAAGGCCAAAAAACGGCCAAATTGAGTAAGCGTCACACATCACCGCTTTACCATAGACAAGTTAAAATGTAATCTTTTCCAGAGGTATATAGTACAACGGTATCGTATATTTATCCACTGGAAATAAATAGGTCACACTTCCACTAATTCTAACGTTAGAATGTTAGGAAAGTATTAGGTTTCAGGAGGAACAACATGAGAGCAGTTGTATACCCACGAGTATCCACACAGGAACAAGTGGCAGGGTACTCACTAGATAAACAAGAAGAAGAGTGTATCAAGTACATCAAGAACGCAGGACACGAGCTTGTGGATGTTTACAGGGATGAAGGATATTCAGCAAAGGATATGAACCGTCCAGGTCTACAACGAATGTTAGCGGATATACCGAAGCGAACCTTTGATATGATCGTGGTCTGGCACACGGATAGACTCACGCGCGATGTTATTGATGGTTTAACAATGGTTAAAAATACGTTTAACCAAAACGGGATCAAGTTTGCTTCTGTGACGGAAGATATTGATACAACGACTTACGATGGCATGATGATGCTTACCATGCGCCTTATGATGGGGCAACGCGAACGCGAGAGGATTGGCGAGCGTGTATCTATGGGACAAGCTAAGAAAGCCACCACGGGGCGTAGGGTGAGTTTAGCATCTATATACGGATATGATGCTATCCAAGGGAAATTAGTCGTTAATGAAAATGAAGCGGAGATTGTTAAACGGATCTTTAATAATTACGCTTTGAAAAATCATGGCCTAGAACGAATTGCAACAGAGCTAAATAGTGAGGGGATTCCTTCTAAGAAGTCCAATTGGTACGCACAAACTGTCAAAGGTATTCTGCGCAATATTACCTATATCGGGTTCAACGAATGGAAACCGAAGTTTGGTGATCCGATTATTACCAAGGGTGAACATGAAGCAATCGTGGATGAGGAAGTATTCGAACTCGCACAGTCGCAGCAGAAACGCCGCCGCGGATTAGAAATGTCACGTACTAGTTACCCCTACCCCTTCTCATCTATCGTCAAGTGTGGGCATTGTGGAGGCCGGTACACGGCGAACAATCGCACCAAGTATGGAAAGACTTACGTCCAGTATCTTTGTGCTAACCGCAGACCAGGGATCTGTAAAGCGGAGGAAATATCAGGACTCAAGCTGGAAAAATTGTTCTTTGATTATTTTACTACTATTCGCATAGAAGCGGATCCTTACACAACTAAAGAGGAAGTAAAACAGTTTCAAAAAGAAAAGACGCGGATTGAAAGAGAGATAGCCAAACTGGAAGGGCGTAAGAATAACCTACTAGATGCGCTAGGAGATAAAATTATTTCAAGGGAAGATTATAAGAAGAAGGTCGAAGAAATCAATGAGAGCCTATCTAGGCTAAACAGGGAGCTGCATCACATCGAACCGCAGGAGATCGCGGCGACTCGATCACCGGATGAAATTATAAGTTTCGTTCGCAATCTTCAAAAGGATTGGGATCTCATGCAGCCCGAAGATAAAAAGTTCATGATCCAGATGCTATTTAAACGAATTGTCATCAAGAAGAGTGATAAGTGGGAAATTCTTGAGATGGTCCCTGTTTGATTTGTCCATGTTTTTATATAGGTCAGCGTACCGTCCTTCAGACGGTACGTGAAGCGAAAGCATGCGGCGTGTGGATAATACGCCAGCATGTCCGGATGCTCCGCGAAGTCGAACTCCGCGGAGACATAAGCCCCGCCAGCGGCATCCGCGCCGCTGGCAATGACCTTCCACGGCCGCTCGCGCAGCTCGCCGTGGGCGTGATCCGGCTCCCGATTCGCGGGGAGCCGGTACTCGCGGCCTTCGAAGGAGAAGGCCGCAAGCTTGACGCGCCCCGGCGGGAACAGAATGGGCACGCCGTAGCGCGAAGACTTGACGCGAAGCTCAGCCAAGCTGTCTGGTTTCGCGATGTAGGCATGGTTCCGCACATCGAAGCGGAACAGATGCAATCCGACGGCCGGGATAACTTCGGCCTCAGCCTGTGCATGATGGTCGACTAGGCGCAGGGTCGACTCCCCGTCCCACTCGCTGCTGATAATCTCGTACTGACTCATATTGAATCCTCCTTAGTATTTTACATTGGCAGTTAATTCTTGCGTTTTAAGCTGTAGCATGACGTTCTTAATACTTAAGCATTACTACTTAATTCATTTGCATTTGCGGAGCACGTCTTCGATAGTCTGAGTATATCAAAGCAATCCCAATTACTAGAATGACTGTCGTGACCAAGCTGCCTTCAGCCCCAAAATCCGCTCCCGAAATAAATGAAGCTCCCTGTATCTCGGTCTTTATGAGGGATGACATCGGTGTACCGGAAACTTCGAATCCAAGGATACAACCCTGAAAAAAATTCCAAGACAAGTGCATGCCTATTGGCATCCACAAACCGCCGGAGTACTCCCGACTTAAGGCGAACAATAGGCCTGCTAGAAGTAAATTCAAGATTGGAAGCGGCGAATTCCACATGCCTGGATTAAATGTATGCAAAAAGGCAAATACAACGGTCGAAACCGTTATGCCAGATAAGGTGCCGAACCTTATCTTCACCAGTCCTTGTAAATAGCCGCGTGCAAATAACTCTTCATTAACAGCAACCCCTACAAAGAGTAAAAAACCCCACGTCAGTTCGAGTCCGAGCGTTCCAGTCCATTGCAACGATACGATCTTAATCCCACCCAGCAGCCATATTCCTGCAGTGCTGATTGTAATGAGTAAAGCGCCTGCAGCGAAGCCTTCTCCGAATCTTCTACCAAGCCTATGTGTATGAAGTCCCAGTGTCCAGCCTTTACGTCTTTCGAAAATGGCATAAGAAAGAATAACTCCGCTAATAAAACCAATGATTTGCGCCCATAAAGCTGCCTTTATAAAGAATGGATCTCCAGCAACACCTGCCATACTTAGCTCCTGAGAGGCAGGATGCCTCAGAATCGCTATAACCGCGGCTGCGATTGATAAGAGCACAGTAATCACAACAATGAAAACGAGGGTTAAGAGTACTTTACCCACAATCATCAGAATGGATAAGGACTTTCGCTTCTTTTCCTCGATAAGGTTCCACTCCCTTCTAAACCACTTATTCGCGAATAATCGCCTATTTCCTGCCAACTTGCGAAGGAAAGGAAGCTCTTGTGCAAATGTTGGCTCCATGCCACAATAGAAGTAACATCTGATTTATTTGACGGAGGAAACATGCTTTTTGTTCTATTTGCACTCTGGATCATCGCGTTGGGGCTTGTCATGGTAGATCCAAGATCTAGTACGATGCGCTGGATGAGCGCTATTGCTTTTACCGGCGGCTTTGGCGCCCTTGCTGCCGTTTTGTCCGAAACTTTTATCCCCTATATTCAGCAAACAGTACCCAACCCATCCATTAGTGCTCTTCTTTTTCGTGTCATGGGCATTAGCTCACTGATATCTTACTATGGCCTGCCATATTCATTTGCCATGCTTTCTTTGAGATATAACGCATCCTGGCAGAAATCGGCCATTCTAACGTGGCTGCCAATAGGACTACTTATTCCTCCGATTGCCTGCATCCTATTCACAGCTAGTTATACTGAGGAAATGCCCATTGACTTTCCCATCGTAGCCTCCTGGGTTGTTCCTTATATCTTCATAGGTGCTGTACTTATTGTGATCAAAAGAGAGCGGCTTCCGGCTATGAAGCGGACTCATTTGTTTACTTGCTTAGCCCTCCTTCCGCCTATCCTTTGTGTAGGCATACTTAATTACGTTATGCCAAGCTTCGGTTTTTACCGTATGTGGGTCTATCACGTATGGATTCTTGCTTTCGTTGTGCCTTTTTTCGTATTCACCTTTTTCAAATACGGTTTTCTCGGAATGCGTCTGCTCATCGAACGCCGCAAGCTGGACTCGACCCTCCGCGCCATCACATCGGGAACCGCCATTTTGAACCATTCGATAAAGAACGATGTTGGGAAAATGCGTTTGTTCCTCGAGAAAATGAAACAACATGCTGAGGAAACGAATCAGCCAGAACTAATGCAGGACATCGATGTCGTTATGGGGGCTTCCATGCATATCCGTGACATGATTAGCCGAGTACACGAACAAACACAAGAACTCCCTCTTAGGGAATCTTCAGTCGATTTAGATGAGCTTATTCATAAAGTTCTTCTTCCACTTGGACCTTACCTAAGTAAAATCCAGGTGAACCAGAACATCCCTGAGAACTTAATTCTTCAATTAGATCCTATTCAAATTGCGGAAACGTTAACGAATATACTCATGAATGCGGTAGAAGCCATGCCCAAAGGCGGCGATCTTACAATTAAAGCGTTTCATGCTAAAAAGAACATTATTTTGGAAATAAGAGATAACGGAATAGGGATTGAGAAATCTGTGCTGAAGCAAGTGTTAGAACCGTTTTATACAACCAAAAGCGGCAGTCATAGCAACTTTGGACTCGGACTCGCTTACTGCTACAGTGTCATGAAGAAACATGGAGGGGCTTTGGAGTTAAGCAGTGCGCCAGGGAAAGGCACGAGTGTGTTTCTAACCTTCCCCGGCAACCGGCTAAAGAAATAAAGGGGGCTAACAACTTGGAACCAATTCGTATTTTGATTGTTGAGGATGACCTTGACTGGCTTCGCGGCCTTAAAGCCTATTTAAATCGTCAGCCAGATTTGAGTGTCCTAAGCACTGTATCAACCGTAGAAGAAGCAAGAGAACTATTTGCTAATGCGGAACCAGAAGCTGATGTTGTCCTTATGGATATCATGCTGCAAGATGAGCCCGCGGGCATTGGACTTGCTGAACAAGCGCTCTTATCTTGGGGAGCTAAAGTCATTATGCTTACCTCGATGGAGGAGAAAGATTTCATCTTCCGTTCCTTTCAAGCCGGCGCTATTGACTACCAGATCAAATCCCGATTCGAAGAGCTTCCTTCCATTATTAGAGGCGTACATGCACGTCAGTCTTCCATTAACGCGGCAGTAGCTGAACAGATGAGAGAGGAATTCCGCAGGCTCAAACGGTTAGAGCACCAATTCAAGGTCAAAGAAGTCAGCGATCTAATCACACCTACAGAGCTTCAGGTGCTGGAGATGATTGATCAAGGACATACGCAAACAGAAATTGCTAACCGCTTTTTCATATCCTTACGAACTGTCAAAATTCATGTGGGGCATATTTTAAAGAAACTAGGTAGTCCGAGCAGCAAAGATGCCGCACAGAAAATCAGAGACTTGGGTTTGTTTGAACGAGGAAATAAAACTAACGGAGACGGCAAAGGGGACTAATGGATGTCCCGCTTCTTGAATCGACCGCCTTTGACATCGTGGATATTGCCAACTGCGAGAAACGCTGCAGGATCGAGCTCATCCACGATGGATTTCAACTTCGCTTCCTCCAGCCGCGTAATTACACAGAAGATGACCTTCTTGTTATCTCCCGTGAAGCCGCCTTCCCCTTCGAGATATGTGACACCGCGTCCTAAGCGGTCCAGAATAGCTTCACCTATTTGTCTGAAGCTATCACTGATGATCCACACAGACTTCGACTCATCAAACCCTTCAATGGTTACATCAATCATTTTATAAGCAATAAAATAAGCGATTAGGGAATACATCGCACGATCCCAACTGTAGACAAACCCTGCGCTGCCTAAAATGAATAGGTTGAAAAACATCACAATCTCACCTACGGAGAACGGTATCTTTTTGGACACGAGAATCGCAACAATTTCGGTACCATCGAGTGATCCCCCGAAACGAATAACCATTCCTACCCCAATACCGAGAATAATGCCGCCGAATACGGCTGCAAGCAAAGGGTCATTGGTTAGCTCTTTCACAGGGTGTAGCAGATACGTGCCTGTGGACATGACCAGAATTGAGAAAAGCGTTGATAATGCAAACGTTTTACCTATTAATTTATATCCGATAAACAGGAATGGAAGATTTAATAAGGTCAAAAATATCCCGACTTGAATATTGGTTAGATAAGATAAAATGATGGATATTCCTGTAATGCCCCCGTCAATAATTTTGTTAGGAACTAAGAAAATCTCTAATCCAATTGACATAAGCACAGCACCTAAGAATAAAAACACGCTGCGTCGAAGTAAAGCCTTCTTGGTCATTCTACGATGCTGCATTTGCATTGTTGCTTTTTTCACATATTGAAGTTGTTCCTCCACCATACAATCCCCTCCGTTTCTCTATCTTCTATACATACATTTCTCGACAAAACCACCTTTTTCCTGCAAATTCAGCCTTTCCTTTGATACTTTATTATAAAAAATGTTAGATATAATACCATCGAATATTACCGTCAGCCGTGGTATAATGATGGCTGTTGTCATTTACAATTTCTTAATTTGAAAGTCATAGGGAGACATATATGAACCAGCACATTAATCGCTTATTGCTTCTAACCCGGCAACGATTGCCGCTATTATTAATTGCCCTAATTCCTGTATTGATCATGGAAATTTTGAGCCGCGGGCATTATATAGAAATGATTACTTGGAGTTACAAGCATCTGATTGAACTCCTGTTTAATGAGTGGATCGTCTTCAGCATATTATTATTGTTCATCGCCATGATTGGCCGAACTAGAATCGCCTATTGGGTCGTTTCAGGTATTCTTCTAACCTTGGCTCTCGTAAGTGGCGTTAAGTTGAAAATATTAGGTGTCCCTTTGACACCCTGGGACATCGTCTTGGCCGGCGAAGCGTCAGATATGGTGAAATATATCTCGAATATTCTAAGTTTCAAAATTTTGATAATACTTTTACTTTTCCTTGCGGCCAGTTATTTTTTGTTATACCGCACGACCTTATTCTCGAAAAAGGTTGCACTTAAAGAACGTGGAATCCTTGCCGTAATCGCGATTGCTATGTTGTCTGCGGTTTACACGGATCTCCCCCTTCCGATTCAGAAATGGTGCGGTATCCAAGCATCCGTATGGAACCAAGTTGAGAATACCCAAACGAACGGCTACGCATTAGCATCGTTTCTGAATACGAAGTCGATGTTTACCGATAAACGTGAAGGTTATGATGATAAAGCTGTTGAAGCAATTGTCAGTAATACACCTAAGCCGATTAAAGCTGGGGATCCAAACAATCATGTAAAACCAAACGTTATTGTCGTGTTAAGTGAGGCATTCTGGGATCCAACCGTCATTAAAGGTGTGGAATTCAGCCGTGATCCGATTCCTTTCTTCCATAAGCTGCAGCAGACGGGGACAAGCGGTACGATGCTCTCACCGCAGTATGGCGGGGGTACAGCTAACGTCGAGTTCGAGGTTTTAACCGGCAATTCCATGCGTTTCCTACCGCAAGGGTCTATCGCCTACAATCAATTCCTTACCAATGAAGTAGATTCTTTGGCAAGTATTTATGCCAGACAAGGCTACACATCAACGGCGATTAGTCCTTTCTACAACTGGTATTTCAACAGTAATAAAATATATAAATACTTTGGCTTCTCCAAGTATATACCAATCGAATATTTTAAGCCTAACTATTCAGGTCCTTATATCGCAGACAGCGAAGTTGCTGCCAATATTATTCATGCGACGGACCAAAGCGATGGACCCGATTTCGTATTTGCTAACACGATGGAAAACCATTTTCACTTTTTCCCAGGTAAGTTCCCAAAAAATACAATCGATGTTACTGGCAATATGTCTCCTTCTTCTCAAGGTATGCTTGAAACGCTTGCTCAAGGCATTAGTGCCTCAGATAACATGCTGAAGGAATTAGTTGAGTACTACGAGAAAAAGGGTGAACCGACGATTATCGCCTTCTGGGGAGACCATTTACCGGCCCTTGGTGATGATTATGCCACTTACATTGACACGAAGTATATTAGCGGCAAAGACGATCCCGATTTCTTGAAAAAGATGTACAGCGTTCCGCTCGTTGTTTGGAACAATTTTGACCATGAGCGCAAAGATACATTAAATATTAGTCCTTCTTTCTTAGGTCCTTATCTTATTGAATTATCCAAACAGCAAGGCAGCTATTATACCGATTATTTAAGTCAACTTTCAAAAAAGATCCCTATCATACCACCGAAGGATCATTATGAGGCAATGAATATTAACGAACAGGACCTTAAGGATTACGAGACTTTGCAGTATGATATCATTTTCGGCGATCGGCATGCATACAAGGATTATAAAGTTCCCATTATAGATTCCAAGTATATGCTCGGATTTGGACCGATCCAGCTTGATAAAGTCGAATCTGATACGCAGGATCTATCTGGACGTTCAAGTGTAACGTTAACGGTCAGAGGAAGCAATATCCCAGCCCTTGGCTATGTTACTTTAAATGGCAAAGCCGTTCCGACCACATGGCAAGATGAACATACACTGACTGCCAAGGTCGAAGGCCATTTACTCAAGTCTGGAATCTGGGACATTCAAGTGAATGTGAAAGATTCGAAGGAAACTATCGTTGGTAAATCAAACACCCTGCCTATCGAAATAGGCGGTCGTTAAGCTTAGTTGGACGCCAAGACCCCTTTTCTCTAATTTGAGAAAAAGGGGTTTATTTTTTATTAGAAAAAAAAGCTCCATCCACGAATGGATGAGCTTCTCTTTTCTCGTATGACCTAGATTACAGGGAGATAATCTTCCCTGTTGCTTCGGATTCAAAGGCAGCAAGGATGACTTGCAAGGAACGAAGCCCCTCTTCACCGGAAATCCGCGGCTTTTTACCTTCCAGTATGCTCGTTACGAACTCGTCGATTACACCGCTATGTGTTTGTTTCTCGTTCGTTGCGATTTGTCCGACTTTATAACGTTCAACCGTACCATCACGAAGCTCAACGATGACTTGATCATTCGGATCGGTATCAATTTTGATGACACCATTCTCGCACCATAACACGGTTGAGTTGTCTTGACCTTTATAATAAGTCCAGCTAGCGACTAACGAGCCAGTTGCGCCGCTTTTCATGCGAAGCAAACAAGTCGCGTTATCATCAACATCTGTACCTTCTTTATGCAGGGTCCCCACGAAAGCAGCCACTTGTGCAACCTCGTCAGCAAGCAACCAACGAATTAAATCCGACTTGTGTACGCCAAGATCGCCCATCGCACCCATTGTTGCTTCTTCTTTACGGAAGAACCAGCTTTCACGTCCATCGACGCTCCATCCTTCCGGACCTGGATGTCCGAAAGATGTACGGAATGTCAGCACTTTACCCAATTTGCCGGAATTCAAAATTTCTTTGGCTTTGACATGTGGAGGCATTAGTCGTTGGTTGTGACCAACCATCAAAAACACGCCATTTTTCTTTGCCGCTTCAATCATGGCCTCTGCTTCTGCTGCCGTTGAAGCCATTGGCTTCTCAACCAGTACATGAGCGCCTGCATTTGCAGCCGCAATGGATACTTCAGCATGAAGAAAGTTCGGAGTACAAACACTAACAGCGTCCACTTTCTCCTGCTTCAACATTTCGGTATAGCTGCTGTATGCTTTGCCGCCATGCAGCTGCGCAAAGTGCTCCGCTCTCTCCAGAACAGGATCTACGAAAGCAACGAGTTCAACATTCGAATTCCAAGCATATTCCGGGATATGTCTATGTTTAGCTATAGAACCGCAACCTACTACGGCCACTTTAATTTTACTCATGTTTAATTAAGCTCCTTCTAATTCTTAGTTATGAACATTCGTGTAATGCTCTTTTACCCAATTCAAGCTGTTCTCAACACTTGTAAGTGGTGGCTTCTGGCAGTGATCCTGCTCAACAACAAGCCATTCCACGCCTGCTTGCTCAGCTGCTTTAATCACTTTTTCCAAAGGAACATCGCCTAAGCCCAGTTCTAGTGTTACTAATTTACCTTCTGCATCTTTCGTGAAATCTTTGAAATGAAGCAGCGGTAAACGGCCCGCATATTTTGCTATGTAGGAAAGTGGATCTTGACCAGCGAATTGAACCCAACAAACGTCCATCTCTACATTAATTGCATCTTCACCTGTTTTGGCAAACATGGCATCAAAGACGAACTCGTCATTCACTTTATAATGAAATTCAAAATCATGATTGTGATAAAGGAATTGCAAACCTTGTTTATGCGTTTCTACGGCAATCGCTTGGCATTCAGCAATTAGTACTTTCCATTGATCTGCTGAATCGCGTTCTTCAGCACCAACATACGGGCAAATAGCGTATTTCGCTCCGATTGTTTTTAGGTAGTCAAGCTCTCCCTGCAGATCTTTACGAAATCTCTCTAAACTCACGTGACTGCCAAATGCCTTCAAACCCAGCTCATCCAGCAGCTGTTTAAGTTCAGCAGCAGACTTACCGTAATACCCCGCGAATTCTACGCCTTCATATCCTAACTTCGCTACATGACGAAGTGTGCCTTCCAGATCTTTCTCCATATCATCTCTTAATGTATACAATTGCAGACCAATACCTAAACGTCCCATTCGTTCTCCTCTTTTCTCATCATCCATATTTTGATAAATCGAACACGATAGAATTAGTATAATGGATCATAGCCTTATGTGACCATTCACGATATAATCAAAACATCTCTTATTTGGCTATGAAAGGTGAATACAATGGAAACTGAGGTCTTAACCTGCGGCTATTCTTTTCATATGGAACCGTTTAATGTGAGTACCAAATCAGGTCTCAATTCTTATCTTTTCCGTTTACAAACTGAAGGCACTTCCGAGGTTCTAGTGGATGGCCATATGCAGCGAGTGGAAGCCGGTCATTTACTCCTTTTTCAACCGGGAGACCCCTATGAACTTCGTATCGAACACGAGTGGGATCAACCAAGCAGTAAAATAGCCAGTGGCGACTATTATGTATTTTGTAAAGGCGCTTGGATCGATGCGTGGTGGAAACGCAGCCTCAAACAAACTTGTACGCGTATCGACTTAGATGCTCGCTTAATTTCACTTTGGCGGCAGCTTATTCTTGAGAAGCGAAGAATGGAAGAAGAAAACCATGAGCTTAGCGGCTATTTGCTGCAAGCACTTTGCCTATATGTAGAGCGTGCAGCTACGGAAACCGTCTCTTTACAAGGGCGCCCATTTACCGGAACTCGTATGAAAAGGTTCATTGAAGCACAAGCTACGGCTACTTTTAAAGTGGATGATGTTGCCAACCATGTTGGACTTAGCGTTTCCCGCGCAGTTCATTTGTTCAAAGAATGCTTCGGCAAAACCATGATCCAATATGCGCTTGAAGTGCGCCTAGCCAGTGCCGTGGAACGCATGCATGATAGTTCAATGTCCCTTGAGCAAATCGCTCTAAGCTGCGGTTTTGGCAGCTACCCCTACTTTCATCGAGCATTTAAACATAGATTTGGGACATCCCCCAAGCTTTTTCGCCAAAACGCTCAGCAAAATTAAAATCATCGAATTCACAAATATTTCAAGAAATGTGATCTAAGAATGAAACAAATCTTCTCTCTCATACGTATATTCTTATGAGAACTAGAAATACATAGAAATATTTGGTTTTGTTTCAAAATTGTAAAACTATTTTAAGGTTAATTTAATAATATTCATATATGCTAATCTTATATCCAATTCCTAGGATGGTGAAAAATGATGAAAATGTTTATTACAATTCACAACAAACCCGTGCCAGTCTACTCAGATGAGAAAAATAAAAAGAAATTCAATTTATTGAAGTCCGCACTCGAAGCTAAAGTGACCAAAGGAAGAGCAACGATTAAGAAATGTTTGGACTCTATCATTAGTATTGAGATCGTAGGTTGTGAAGCGATTCTCCATTCCTTTAATGAACGCGATTCCCTTGCATTATCCCTTTACTAAAAAAAACGAGAAGTCCTGAGGACTTCTCGTTTTTTTAGTAATTGTATTTTTGTTGCACGACGCTAAGATGATGCTGAGCATGACCGGCTATCACATAAGCAAGCGCACGTGCAGAGATTTCATTGTTATTTGCTATCCCTTTACGCGACCAGGCTGCTTCTGTAATTGTTTTCAGCAGAGTAAATGTGGCATGCCGTACGGCTTGAAAGTCGTTTAACAAATCCTCCATAGACAATTCGTCGAAGGAAGTATGGGTGACAAATAAATCCTGATCAAATCCTGGTAAATTCGTTGTATCTCCACGAGCAATACGCAGCATCCGATAACTCAAAATTCGCTCCGTATCCGTCATGTGCCCCAATACTTCCTTCAAGCTCCACTTCCCCGGCTCGTATCGATAAAGTCCTTGCTCATCATTAATCGGTGAAAACAAAGCGATAACAGCGTCTACTTGGCTGTGCAAAAAAGACAGATAGTCGCCTTCAGGAACTTGACTAATATAGCCAGTAAAAAATGGTGAGTATTCTTCACTACCAGGTCGTTGCAGCATATCGAATGAATCTCCCTTCGTGATAAAGAATAGAAATTATGTATATCCTTATCATATCGTAAACCTGAACAAATATGAAGTCGACTCAGCTTTCAAAGTGAAATGCGTAATTTCTCTACCCCCCTTTGCTTTTCATAGTTTCTGTGGTGTTTAACGGACCTGGATGCCGTTAACCGCCTATTTGGAGCGATGATTCCGAGCTTACGGACTTCAGCGCCGTTATTCGGTTTCAATCTATCTTATTTTCATAATTTGAAGTAGATTAAGGGCTGTCGAGTCCATTAGATTTTCAAATTCAATCTTTTTCGGGGATTAACGTCGCTCCAGTCCTTTAGCCGGGAAAGATGAATCTGAAGTTGATTTCGCACCCATTTCCTTACTCAACAGCTATATGTTGATTGGTCAGTCGTAGTTTTTTAACCAAGTCATTCTGTTATATCTATAAATCTGCTTAAAAGCATTGATTTCAGGGGATAGTGCGGTCAGAACCCACCCGGAGTTCCAGCTACCTAAGCTAAAGGGATAGTGTTCATAGATACCTACAACATCGACCAAATATGTATCTATCATATCCCTGAAAAAAAACACTGACCTCATTGAAGAGGTCAGCGTTTTTGAACTGTCTATAATGGCTTATGTTCGAGCAGCCAGATTTTACTTTGGAAGTCTCCATGGAGACCAGCGACTGGAAGGCCGGCGTAAAGTAGATGATCGCCAGGGTACTCACCTTGCATGCCTGCAATTTGGTAATCGAAGGATGGGTTGAGACCTTTGAGCCGTAGCCTTTTGAGAGGCGCATTAGGCTCGGCGAGTACTCGGAAGTAAGCGACCAAAGCTTGAGTCTTGTCTTCAGAAACGATCATCCAAGCAGTTTCGTTACCTTCGAATGGACTAAGTAGGCGGTACATGTCGCCGAATTGGACGAGTGGCCGGATATGTTTATAATCGGCAATTTGCTTTTTGACGATTTCTTTTTCCTCGTCGGTAAACTTTGTTAGGTCAAGTTCGTAACCAAAGTTACCGGACATCGCAACATCGCCGCGCATTTCCAACGATGTCTCACGGTGAACTTGGTGATTAGGTACAGCGGATACGTGCGCCCCCATTGTACTCACAGGATAAACGATGCTCGTTCCATACTGAATTTTCAAACGGGAGATTGCGTCCGTGTTATCGCTTGTCCACGTTTGCGGCATATAATACAGCATACCTGGGTCAAACCGGCCACCGCCACCGGAGCAGCTCTCGAACAAGATATGCGGGAATTCGGTCGTCAAAGTTTCAAGAACTTGGTACAGACCAAGAATGTAGCGATGAGCGGTTTCTCTTTGTCTTTCTGGTGGCAGCGCGGCAGAACCAATTTCGGTCATATTACGGTTCATGTCCCATTTGACGTAAGTAATCGGCGCGCTGCCGAGGATATCACGGATCATTTTCGTGATCGCTTCACATACATCTGCACGTGAAAAATCCAATATTAATTGCTGACGACCTTCTGTACGTCTACGATTCGGTACATGCAGGCACCAGTCGGGGTGTTTTCGGTATAAGTCACTGTCTGGAGAAACCATTTCTGGTTCAAACCACAGTCCAAACTCAAGTCCCATCCCATTGACTCTGGAGACGAGATCCTCCAGTCCACCCGGCAGTTTAGCCTTATCAACGACCCAGTCTCCCAAGGAGCTGTTATCGCTGTCTCTTTTGCCGAACCAACCATCGTCAAGAACGAATAACTCGATGCCAAGCTCCTTGCCGGCGCTGGCGATGCTTTCGATTTTATCCGCATTAAATTGAAAATAGGTTGCTTCCCAGTTATTCACGAGCACAGGTCTTGTCCGATCGCGGAATTCACCGCGGCAAAGCCGAGTTCGGTAAAGCTTGTGATAAGTTCTTGACATGTCACCTAGCCCACCATTTGAATAAACCATTACGGCTTCAGGCGTTTGAAATTGTTGTCCCGGCTCAAGCAACCAGCTAAAATCAAATGGATTAATCCCCATCGATACACGTGCTGAACCATATGGCTCAACCTCTGCATGGGCAGCGAAATTGCCGCTATAAACAAGGCTGAAACCATACACATCGCCATGATCTTCATTAGCGTCCTTGGAAAGAAGTGCAATGAAAGGATTATGCTGATGACTGCTCGATCCGCGGCGGCTTTCAACGGTTAATTTTCCTGGTGCTAAGGGTCTTCTTTCGATATGCCGCTCTCTAACCCAACTGCCTGAAAGCTGAAGAAGATCAAACTCGCTATGCTGATAATCAAGGCTCATACTGAGCGCTCGAAGCAGCTTTAGATCACCAGATCCCTCATTTACGAAACGTACTGATCTAGTCATCGCTGCATGATGCTCGAAAATCGTATAAGTAAGAATGACGCGTAAGCCAATGACTGAATCAACGAGCTCAAGCTCCAATGTTTCCGCTTCATCATCCTGTTCTACATATGTCGCAGGAAGCCCTTCGAGCACCGGTTTTCCTTGGTAGATTCGATGCTTGTCATAGACGAGCTCAGAAATGGTAGATCCATCAGGAAGAGCAACTTGATATGCTGGCTCCCGATAATCACTTGTACCGTATGCCGGGTACTCCTGAGGCAATGTATCGAAAGAAATGCTGCGATCTTCGGGAACAGGATTTGGTGAAAACGAACATCTCTCCTGAAATTGTAGGATCGAAGCCAATTGACCTGATCGGATGGGGCGTCCCCAATAAACATGGGCTGGGTAAGCGGATTTGATTAGTTGAATAACATAGCTCATTTGCTTGTTTTGTAAATGGAATAGTCCTTGTGTTGGTTCAAATGTAATTCGCATGATATCCCTCCTACCTCCTATTATCATATCCATTCGCGAACAAAACTATGGAGGATTAGCACCTACATATGGATGAATGTAGTTTAGGATGCATACAAAAGGAGCCAAGGCTCGAAATAGCCCTAGCTCCGCTTCGTATTTTTCATTGTTAGCCAAATTTATAAGTCATGCCATATCCGCCTTTGGGGTAGACCCAATCAATGTTGTAGGATGGACACGCAATTCGGCAGGTCCCGCATTCGATACAATTTTCAAACGCAACGGTGGTAATTTTGAGCTTCTTTTCCCATTCATAAACGTCCGAGGGACAGAAATAATTGCAATCCTTCGTTACACAATTTAAACAGGTCTGTGTATCCTTGATTACGAGGTGCGACTTATCATCGCATTTATAACGAATGGTAAATAGCTTATCTGAAATGTCACTTTGGCTCATCCGTTCATCGCCCTCCATCCCTTGTAGCCTAGCTTCATCAGGTTTACCGTACCGCCCGCGGCATTTTTGATGAGCTTCATGGCCATTTTTTGTTTATCCGCTTTGGTAATCCCATCCACGAGGAACATGTTGTAAGCCGCTTCATTCAGCGCTCTGGGCAGCTTGTCGAACAATAATTCAGGGTCCTGCTCCTTGAGGAATTGATGCATGCCTTTGTATTTCTGTAAATCTTTATGGACAAAGGATTCGCGAATTTTTTGGTCGTAGACTTTGAGTGAAGCAGCGGAAAAATCGCTTTGCGCTTTGGCCTCGACAATCGCCTCGCCGGCCAGTCGACCAGAGGTCATGGCTAAATTCGTTCCTTCTCGGTGTACAAAGTTAATTAACTGCGCGGCATCCCCGCAGACGCACCAGCCATCTCCCGATAACGGCGGGATGGAGTGAAAGCCACCCTCAGGAATCAAGTGCCCGGAGTACTCCTTCGTTTCTCCCCCTTGAATCAATTTCCGAATCATAGGGTGCTGCTTAACCGCATCGAGGACCGCATAAGGCTTCACCTTTTTGTCCCGCAAATGATTGACCATTACGCCTACGCCTAGTGAAATAGTTTCTTTATTCGTGTAAAGAAAACCCATGCCTGCCATACCCAGTGAGGTCTCACCCATAAACTCAATCGTAACGCCTTCGTCACCTTCGAGTCCGAATCGATCTTCGATTTTCTCCCTAGGAAGTGCGATTACTTCTTTCACAGCCAACGAAACTTCGTCCGGCATCCACTCTTTGTGAATGCCCATCGCCTTCCCGAGCAAGGAGTTCACGCCATCGGCAATGACAACAACATCAGCGTACAAATCGCCGTCATCACGATCGGTACGGACACCGACGACCTTGTTACCTTCACGTATCACATCAAGCGCAACGGTTTCGTAGATAGGGATGGCCCCAGCAGCAACGGCTTTGTCCGCAAACCACTGATCGAATTTAACCCGCAGCCCAGTAAAGCAGTTATAAGGCTCCTTGTAAGCCTCATTGCGGTGCCCGAAGGTGACCATGGATTCTTTGCCCATCATCCAGATGCGCTGCTCCACAATGTAACGCTCCATGGGAAAGTTTTTTTCTTTCCAAAATTCGGGAACTAGCTCTTCGATTTGCTTACGGTATAGGACGCCACCGAAAATGTTTTTGGCCCCGGGGAACTCGCCCCTCTCCAACAAAACAACGGATAATCCTGCACGTGCCATCGTCAAAGCAGCTGCTGCACCCGCGGGACCACCGCCAACAACAATCGCGTCAAATTTCTCGTTCACTTGGCTTCACTCCTCTCAAGGGCCACGTTAACCCCTGTCTTCGAATCGTCGGATGGCAAGGAGCTTTTGGTACTTGGGAGTTGGATGCCAAATAAAGTTCGACGCTTCCTTATCTCATTGGTAATCGCAGGAACAATTTTGAACATATCGCCTACTATGCCGTAATGAGCGAATTGGAAGATTGGCGCTTTCTCGTCTTTGTTAATCGCCACGACTACATCCGCATGGCTCATACCTACGGTATGCTGAACAGCACCGGAAATGCCGATGGCGAAATATAGCTTCGGCCTGACCGTGGCACCGGTTTGACCTACCTGGTGCTCATGCCCGATCCAGCCCGCATCGACCGCGGCACGCGATGCACCAACGACGCCGCCGAGCGCATCCGCTAGCTCGGCGAGCAGCCCGAAAGCATCGGGCCCGCCCAGCCCACGGCCCCCTGCCACGATAATCTCGGCATCCTCGAGATTGAGCTTGCCTGTTTCGCGCAGGAAGTCGAGCACCTGCGCGGCAATCTCTTCCTCGCGCATCGTCGCCTCGATGCGAATGATTTCGCCTTGGCGCGTCGCGTCCTTCGGCAGCGCCTGAAACACCCCGGCTCGCGCCGTCGCCATCTGCGGCCGGTATTGCTTACAGAGGATGGTGGCCATCATCTTCTCAGAAAAAGCAGGCCGGCTGGCCAGCAGCAGCCTTGACGGCGGAGGCTCCACGTCGAGCTGCGTCGTGTCGGCCGTCAGCCCCGTCGGCAGGTGCGTCGCTATCGCGCCTGCCAAGTCGCGGCCCGTCGCTGTCGCGCCGAACAGCACGATCTCGGGCTTCGCTTCCTCGATCAGCTTCAAGCAAACTCGGCTATATGGCCGAGTTCTGTAGGTGCGAAGCTCGGGTGCTTCGCATAAGTACACCCTGTCCGCGCCGTAATGCACGGCTTCTTCGGCGAGGTGGCCCACATTCTCGCCGATGACGAGCGCCATGAGCGGCGCGTCAAGCTTCGCGGCCAGCTTCTTGCCTTCGCCTAGAAGCTGCCAGGAGACCTTCTTTGCAGCTCCATCTCGCTGCTCTACAACGATCAATACCCCCCGATAAGCCGACCAATCGGGCATCGGCGCTTCAGGCTGGTCCTGTGTTTGTTCATTTGTCATCGTGTCTTCCTCCATTCCCATAACGGTGATTCAGAGTTTAAGTCGTACACATGCTTAACTTTCACGAAGACCAGTCCAACAAAGTTTGCATCTCTTTCGTCATGAGCTGATCAGCTAATTGAGCAGCCGCTGCTTCTGGCGAATCAAACGCGATCATATGCGTTTTAACCGCTTTTACCTCCGGCACCCAAGTTTTGGCTACGATCGTTGGTGAGCCTTTTAGCCCGATTTTCGCTTTTTCAAGATCCGGAAAATCAGCTGTCGTCCAAACAGTCGGCTTATAGCGTGCAGCCCGAATCATGCCAGGCAGCGATGCTCGTCTCACCTTATTCAGTTCCTTCAGCGCCGTGATCAGCACCGGCATGCTTGTCTCAACAACTTCAATGCCATCTTCCAAAAGCCGATGCACACGAACTTTTCTCCGCTTTTCATCCACACTGGCGACTTTGTTTACATAAGTAAGCTGTTCCAAGTCCAATCGGCATGCGACGCCAGGCCCAACTTGCCCCGTGTCGCCGTCCAACGTTTGTTTGCCGCAAAAAACGATATCTACCGGTCCCCACGTTTCAGCAATTTTACGGATGGTTCGGGCAACAACGTACGAAGTCGCCAGCGTGTCCGCTCCCGCGAAGCCACGATCCGTCACTAACACAGCATCGTCTGCTCCGAGGGAGATGCATTCCTTTAAACCTTTCTCTGCAGGCGGAGGTCCCATGGTTACTACTGTTATCCTCGCACCCTGTTCATCCTTAATACGGAGCGCCTCTTCCAGCCCATGCATATCATAGAAATTCACGATACTAGGGACACCTTGGCGAATTAACGTATTATTTTTGGGGTCAATGCGAATTTCTCTAGAGTCAGGTACCTGCTTGA
This sequence comes from Paenibacillus sp. Soil724D2, assembly GCF_001427935.1. Lineage (NCBI taxonomy): Bacteria > Bacillati > Bacillota > Bacilli > Caryophanales > Paenibacillaceae > Paenibacillus > Paenibacillus sp. Soil724D2. Next base: position 677 of record NZ_LMRY01000058.1, on the reverse strand, counting down.
TACAAACGACAATATGCAGCATCTCTGCATCCTCCTATTTCTTGGAAAACTTGCTTGCACATTCGACAGCAAAAGGATCTAAGCTTGTCAGCATTGTGAATTTTGTCACTTAAAATGACGAACCGAAATCGCTTTCACTCTTTTTTAAAAGTTAATAACCTAACACAATATATGCGAGAAGCTTCTTAACATGACACTTACTTTAATCCAATGTTTAAAGTAATCTCTCCGATGTAGCCGGCGCTGCAACAATGCACACGCCAAAAAGCTATTTGGCAAGTTGATATTGCAGTTTGCACAACACTTCAAACCCATTTATTGCGAAATGGCTAGGAGCCCAATAATGGCTGCCAATGTTGTATTTTCTACAACAATTCACACGCCTAATGGCTAATTTGCAACTTAAAGTTCAGTTTGTACAACAATTTGAGTCCTTTCTTTTGCTGAGAAATGGCCTGTATAGGATCAAATTGTTGTACATGCTGCAACAATAAAGGGAGAGAGGCGGGATTTAGACGGCAATTGTTGCATTTTAGAGTCAATTTCGTAATTCATAACCCTTGCTACATAAGGACTTATAGCGCATTCAAAAACAGTCACCTACCCAAGATATTATGGCGCCTTGTGGGAAAATAGTGCTTTAATAGTGAAATTAGCTCCTTAAGGTTTATCCGACG
>NZ_LMRY01000057.1:0-1846 GCF_001427935.1 Paenibacillus sp. Soil724D2 | reverse complement strand
GTAAGACCCCTTGTAGACGACGAGGTTGATAGGTTCGAGGTGGAAGTGCAGCAATGCATGCAGCTGACGAATACTAATCGGTCGAGGGCTTAACCAAAATTCCTAAGTAATCTTACTTTACGCAAGTTTCGTATCTAGTTTTCAAGGCGCAAACACGCTTTGACTGTTTGGTGATGATGGCGGAGGGGACCCACACGTTCCCATCTCGAACACGACCGTTAAGCCCTCCAGCGTCGATGGTACTTGAACCGCAGGGTTCTGGGAGAGTAGAACGTTGCCAAGCAGAATACCCCTAGTGGGTATTTTTTTTGCCAGCCCGTAAACGGTTTACACATTAGGGCCCTTAGCTCAGCTGGTTAGAGCGCACCCCTGATAAGGGTGAGGTCGGTGGTTCGAGTCCACTAGGGCCCACCATTTAATTAAATTTATGGGGCCATAGCTCAGCTGGGAGAGCGCCTGCCTTGCAAGCAGGAGGTCAGCGGTTCGATCCCGCTTGGCTCCACCATATTCCCTGATAGCTCAGTTGGTAGAGCACTCGACTGTTAATCGAGTTGTCACAGGTTCGAGTCCTGTTCGGGGAGCCACTTTTGGAGAAGTGTCCGAGCGGCCGAAGGAGCACGATTGGAAATCGTGTAGGCGTCACAAGCGTCTCGAGGGTTCGATTCCCTCCTTCTCCGTTTCTTTAGATAAAGGAAAGACAATATGGCGGCGTAGCTCAGCTGGCTAGAGCGTACGGTTCATACCCGTAAGGTCGGGGGTTCGAGCCCCTCTGCCGCTACTAGATAAATTGGAGAGATACCCAAGTGGCTATAAGGGGACCCTCTGCTAAGGGGTTAGACTGCGTAAGTGGTGCGAGGGTTCGAATCCCTCTCTCTCCGTCGGTAAATTTTTTAAGTTTGGCCCGTTGGTCAAGTGGTTAAGACACCTCCCTTTCACGGAGGTAACAGGGGTTCGAGTCCCCTACGGGTCACCAATAATCCCCACAAAGTGACGTATAGCTGACGAAGCATATTCCGTCCGCAACGAGTGCTAACTCGTTCGGCGTCTAAACTTACCTTAATTTGCGGTCATACTTCTTGGCATGACTACGATAAGAGTTTAGACATTACTTTGCGTGGACCCCAATTCTTCATTCCCATTATGGAGGCTTAGCTCAGCTGGGAGAGCATCTGCCTTACAAGCAGAGGGTCGGCGGTTCGATCCCGTCAGCCTCCACCATATTTTGTATTACGCTAGTCATGTCGCGGGGTGGAGCAGCCCGGTAGCTCGTCGGGCTCATAACCCGAAGGCCGCAGGTTCAAATCCTGCCCCCGCAACCAAACTCTTTCTGAGAGTTGTTTTACTTAGTGTGGAGCTGTGGTGTAGTGGCCTAACATGCCTGCCTGTCACGCAGGAGACCGCGGGTTCGAATCCCGTCAGCTCCGCCATTTTTAAAATGAATATGCCGTTGTAGCTCAACTGGTAGAGCAACTGACTTGTAATCAGTAGGTTGGGGGTTCAAGTCCTCTCGACGGCACCACTATTCCCAAAAAAAGTGAAGCAAAGCTTTGTAGCATCGTCTATTACTTTTCCGGGGCACGGTAAGGTTTTAAATGTGGAGGCTTAGTGAAGTGGCTAAACACGGCAGACTGTAAATCTGCTCTCTTCGAGTTCGGTGGTTCGAATCCATCAGCCTCCATTCCAAACCATTGGGGATTAGCCAAGCGGTAAGGCAACGGACTTTGACTCCGTCATGCCAAGGTTCAAATCCTTGATCCCCAGTTCTTCACTTGAGTCATTAGCTCAGTTGGTAGAGCACCTGACTTTTAATCAGGGTGTCGTAGGTTCGAATCCTACATGACTCACT
>NZ_LMRY01000056.1:0-481793 GCF_001427935.1 Paenibacillus sp. Soil724D2 | reverse complement strand
CATCTGATGAGCGCTCTCCTGAACAACATCTGCAAACCAAGGTGTCAAAATCCTGCGAATGAGTGAGTATATGTGAGATAAACCCTTAAAACCGAGGGACGGGCAGTTTTGTTGAAGATCAATCGAGGAGAACCGTACCATAAGTAATAACACAGTCCATGACTATTCCACTTCGATCGCTTTTACGGTTTCGCCCTCAATGAATACGGGCTGGTAGTAGGTGTTGGTGGGCAAGTCTTTTTTGCCTTGTAAATTCTTAATGACCCAGTCCGCTGCGTCGCGTCCCATTTGTTCTTGGGGGTGGGTCAGCGTCGTTAGTTTGATATTCGCGTTTTTGGCGATATATGAATTGTCCTGGCCAATGATGGATAGCTCGTCTGGAATGGAGATACCCAGTTTTCTGCAGACATGTACGACTTCCAAGCCTACCTCGTCGTTGTAACAAACAAGCGCAGTTAAGTCATCCCGATTGTCGTTCAGATACACTTCCAAGTTAGCGGACAGGTCCGACTTCGTCGCCGTATCGAAAGAAAGTACATGCTCTTGCTGGAACCGTAATTTGGCTTCCCCAAGAGCCTTGATAAATCCCTTCATTCTATACTTCCCTTGCAAATCATCCATTTTCGCGATGATGCCGATCTGGGTATGTCCTTTGGCAATCAGCTCCCGAGTTGCTAGATAGCTGGACTGCACGTCATCTAGACAGAAGAAAGGAACCTCCAACTCTTCATAATAGGCATTGATCATCGTGAACGGAACCTCCTGCTCCTTAAAAGACAGGTAGTAAGCGATATTGGGGTTGTATACATTGCTTCTGGTAGGTTCTATAATCAGTCCATCTACGCCGTAGGACAGCATCATTTCTAACGCCTTTTTTTCTTGGGAGATATCGTTATTTGTACTGGCTAACAGCAAGGAATAGTTATCTTCATTTAATCGGCTTTCAATGCCGCGGATAATGGAGGGAAAGATGTAATCCGAGATATAGGTCGTGATGACACCAATCGTTTTATTCATGGTTTTCCCACTCGTTCTGGACCGGTATTGGGTGCTAACGTACGTGCCGGATCCTTTCTCGCTTCTTAGGAAACCCTCGTTCGATAACTCCAGAATAGCCTTTCTAACCGTCTGCCGGCTAACGTTGTAGTCCTCCTGCAAAGCGAATTCCGAAGGGATTTTCTCGCCTGCTTTGTAAGTTCCCGAGAGGATATAACTTTTAATCTCATCTATGATGATCTGGTACTTTGGCTTCATGAAATCCACTTCTTTCATCGTTGTTCAATAAGTTGTACGTACACATTCTAACATAAATCGCATGGAATGCAAATGAAGTCATATTTGTTTATGATCTCAATGGTACAAGTTCGATTCTTATCCTTAGAAAGATACTATGGTGAGATGAACAGGGGTGGAATTGCAGCTTATGTTAGTATAACTATTAGACTATATTGACAAATGTACGTACAGAAAATATACTAAAACTGTCAGTAAGAGAAAGCGCCTTCTTTCGATCGAATCTTCCGTTTATCTCATCGAGTGACCGGTTCGATCGGAATCAGGCTATTATACGATTCGCAATCGTTTGGGTTTAAGCCACGAATAGAGAGGGGAGATACGTGATTATGAATCATGTAGACTTGAAAGAAGCGATAACCAAGGGTGAAACTTCGCTAGGTATCGAATTCGGATCTACGCGGATCAAAGCGGTGTTGATCGATCGTCGTTTCGAGACCATCGCATCGGGAAGCTATGAGTGGGAAAATTTGTTGAAAGACGGATATTGGACGTACAACCAGGAGGATATTATTAAAGGCCTCCAAACCGCTTATCGTGAAATGAAGCAGGAAGTGGAACGGAATTACGGGGCAACCCTTCGGACCGTGGGCTCGATCGGGTTTTCCGCTATGATGCACGGTTATATGGCATTCGACAGTACGGGTGAGCTGCTGGTGCCGTTTCGGACTTGGCGCAACGCAACAACCGGCGCGGCAGCTAGGGAATTAACGGACTTGTTCCAATTTAATATCCCCGAGCGCTGGAGTATCGCTCATTTGTTCCAAGCGATATTAAATCAAGAGGAACATGTGCCTCGCATTGATTTCATAACGACGCTGGCTGGATATATTCACTGGCTGCTGACCGGGAATAAAGCGATCGGCATCGGAGATGCTTCCGGCATCTTCCCTATTGATGAAGCAAGCCGTAATTACCATCCATCGATGGTTAAGCAATTCGATGAACTTATCGCAGCCAAAGGCTATCTGTGGAAGCTTGAGGATCTTCTTCCTAAAGTATATCTCTCCGGCGAGCAAGTTGGCGAACTAACAGGGGCGGGAGCCGGCATTCTGGACCCGGCCGGGGATCTGCAGCCGGGTATTCCGTTATGTCCTCCGGAAGGTGATGCCGGCACAGGCATGGTTGCGACGAATAGCGTCAGGAAGCGTACAGGTAACATTTCTGTGGGCACTTCCGTTTTTGCGATGATTGTATTGGAGAAAGAATTATCCAAGGTTTATCCGGAGATCGATATGGTCACGACGCCGAACGGCAGTCCGGTCGGCATGGTGCATGCCAACAACTGCTCCAGCGATCTCAACGCTTGGATGGGATTGTTCCGTGAATTCTCCGAAGCTATGGGATACGGCGTAGATTCCGGCAAATTGTTCAGCGTGCTGTTGAATAAGGCATTGGAAGCCGACCCGGATGGCGGGGGTTTGCTTAGCTACGGTTATCTCTCGGGCGAGAATATTACGGGAATCGACAAAGGCCGGCCGTTGTTCGTTCGCTCGCCAGAAAGCAACTTTAATCTGGCTAATTTCATGCGAACGCACTTATTTACTGCTTTCGGAGCATTGAAGCTCGGAATGGACATTTTGACCGAAAATGAAAAAGTGGCCATTGACAGCATTTTGGCTCATGGCGGCCTATTCAAGACTCCTGTCGTCGGACAAAAAATCTTAGCGGGCGCGCTGAACGTACCAATCTCGGTCATGTCCACGGCCGGCGAAGGCGGGGCATGGGGCATGGCGCTTCTGGCTTCATATATGATCAACAAGGATCAAGAAGAGAGCCTGGATAACTTCCTCGAGCAGAAGGTCTTTAAAGATGTCGAAGGGCAGGAGATTGCTCCGGATAGAGCGGATGTAAAAGGGTTCCAAGCATTCATCAAACGATACCAAGCAGGGCTCACCATCGAACAGGCCGCAGTAGACCATCTGCTAGAGAACGGGAGGGACTAAAGTTGTTAGAACAACTGAAAGAAGAGGTATATCAAGCGAATCTGGATTTGCCGAAGCACGGACTCGTAAAATTTACTTGGGGTAATGCGAGCGCCATCGATCGGGAAAGCGGTCTGTTCGTGATCAAACCGAGCGGAGTCAGCTATGAAAAGATGAAAGCGAGCGACATGGTAGTCGTGGATCTCGACGGTAATGTGGTCGAGGGAGAGCTGAGACCTTCCTCCGATACCGCGACCCACGCCGTGTTGTACAAACACTATCCGCAAATCGGCGGCATCGTGCATACCCACTCGACCTGGGCAACCATCTGGGCGCAAGCGGGATTGGATGTACCCGTCATGGGAACGACGCATGCGGACACCTTCTATGGCGCCGTCCCTTGCGCGCGCTTCTTGAACCAAGAGGAGGTTGACCGGGGCTACGAAGCCGAGACGGGTCACGTCATCATCGAGACGTTCGAGAAGCTCGGACTGGATGTTATGGCAATCCCGGCCGTCCTGCTCCAAGGACATGCGCCGTTTACTTGGGGGAAAGACGTGAAGTCGGCGGTTGTGAACAGTGTCGTGCTGGAGGAAGTTTGCAAAATGAATTTGTATGCAAGGCAATTGAATCATTTTGCAAAAGAACTGCCTCAAGGCATTCTAGATAAACACTATCTTCGGAAACACGGGAAAGATGCCTACTACGGGCAGAAGTAATAGCCTTACATATTCTTAAATACAGAAAAGAGGATGATTAAGTTGTCAAAAACAGCAGCTAAACAATTTTGGTTCGTCGTAGGTTCGCAACATCTGTACGGGGAAGAAGCGCTGGCTGAAGTGAAAGCTCACGCGCAGACGATGACGGATGCCTTGAATAATAGCGGTGTGCTCCCTTATCCGCTTGTCTTGCAGGACCTGGCAATAAGCGCGGATAAAATTACAAGCATCATGAAAGAGGTCAACTATCGCGATGAAGTGGCGGGTGTCATCACATGGATGCATACGTTCTCGCCTGCAAAAATGTGGATTCGCGGTACAAAACTGCTGACGAAGCCTCTGCTTCACTTGGCAACCCAGTTCAATGAAAGCATTCCTTGGGCAACGATTGACATGGACTTCATGAACCTGAACCAAGCCGCTCACGGCGATCGCGAATACGGCTTCATTAATGCCCGTCTGAAGAAACAAAATAAAATCGTCGTAGGCTACTGGGAACGTCCGGAAGTGCAGCAGCAGATTGCGGATTGGATGGACGTAGCGGTTGCCTATAACGAAAGCTTCAACATCAAAGTCGCCCGTTTCGGCGACAACATGCGCAACGTTGGCGTAACAGAAGGGGACAAGGTCGAGGCCCAAATTCAATTCGGATGGACCGTGGACTACTTCGGCATCGGCGACCTCGTGCAATACGTGAATGCCGTTACAGAGCAAGAAATTGATGATCTGATGGGCCAGTATGCGGAGCTCTACGAATTCGATTACGGCACGAACAGTAAAGAAGCCTGGGAAGCGAGCGTCAGAATCCAAGCGAGCTATGAAATTGCCATCAAACGTTTCTTGGATGAGAAAGGTTATAATGCCTTTACGACGAACTTCGAAGATTTACATGGAATGAAACAGCTTCCTGGTCTTGCTGTTCAACGTCTGATGGCACAGGGCTACGGCTTTGCTGGCGAGGGCGACTGGAAGACGGCCGCGCTTGCTCGCTTGCTGAAAGTGATGAGCCACAATCAAAATACAGGCTTTATGGAGGATTACACTTACGAGATGGCGGCTGGTCAGGAAGCGATCCTGCAATCCCATATGCTCGAGGTAGATCCATCCTTGGCAAGCAACAAGCCCAAAATCATTGTTTCCCCACTTGGAATCGGCGGTAAAGAAGATCCAGCGCGTCTGGTATTCGACGGTAAAGCCGGAGAAGGCGTCGTCGTATCCATGGCGGACTTCGGCACTCATTATAAATTGTTGATCAACGAAGTTTCCGCTTTCGAGCCGACGGTTCCGGCACCGAAGCTTCCTGTAGCTCGTGTACTCTGGAGCGTGAAGCCGAACTTCCAGGATGGTGTGAGAGCCTGGATAGAGAATGGTGGCGGCCACCATACGGTCGTTTCCTTGAACCTGACGACAGACCAAATCGTGACCTACGCCAAGCTGGTTAACTTGGAATACGTCGTTATTAAGTAGTCTATAATTAAGGCGAAAAGAAGGCGGACCCGAGACAATCGAGGAGTTCAGAACTGATGGCGGATCCCGAAAAGGAGAAGCTGGACAGGGGACGTCGCCGCTTCCTTGAGAAAAATGTAAAAACCGTTTCTTTCGTAAATAGGCAATTCTATTTACTAAGAAACGGTTTTTTTGTTTTTCAGAATAACCTTAACCTACCCACATCATTAAATAAGACTATTATTACAAATAACGAGTATGACATTGAATTATATGGGATTGTTTCCCATTACCGTCCGTAAAGCGTTGGAGCTATAGTATGCCAAGGGGATAAATTACTATTGGTTCATAAAACATCGAAAACATTGAAGAAAAGGATTTAAGCCTAAAAGCTGCGATTATACGTGAATTAATTGAGGAAACAGGGACGGAGCTGCCGAGCAGTCTGACGGTCCCTATTTTGCTGAAGTATAGGGCAGTATAGTTAAATATTACACCTTCACAAACGAACGTATATTCGGTATCATAGAAATGGGTTATTATTCCAAGATGAAATGGAGATTCCAATATGATTAGCTTGGGTGAAAGTACGATTCTTCGGTATAAAGAATTTACAGAGTGGACGGATACCTTACATGATGTAGACGGGAGCATTTGGTTACAACCTATCGCTGAAAGAAAAGCATCAATAGGAGAAATTATTTCGCATCTTAAAAATTGGGATACTTATCTCATCTCGACGATTATACCAACGATTAAAAATGGTGAAGAAATGGTATTTCCGGATTTCGATTCATTTAACAAAATAGCTTATGAATATGCCAGATCGGGAATTTCTAAAGATCGCCTGCTCGATGAATTTAAGCTAACCCGTCTTCAACTGGTTGAAATACTGTTAGCCAATAGAGACGTTGTTTCTAAACATGTTACCGTGAACGGAGTAGAAACTTGCCCGCACACTGGCACACCCTATTCCTTACTTTATATCATTCACGAATTTAACGATCACGACAACCATCATAAAAATCAAATTTTAACGGTAATATAATTCTATCCGCTAACGGAAACAATAGTTGAATAAATAACTATATACTAACTATGAAGGAGCTGCCGAGGCAGCTCCTTTTAACATGTTTACAAATTAATTATTTTTGTATAGATGTGCATCTGGGCGTTAAGCCAACGGTCTGAACAATGAGTCCGAATATCCTAGGCAATATAAGATCAAAAGTGGATGCAGATAGTTATAATTACGAATCGGACTAGCATACCCTAATAAGGGATGGGGGACTGATTATTATGGGACATGGTGCTTTAATACCTCTTTTTTGGTTGTATCTAAGTATATTTGTCGTGCAAATGCTGCTTAGCAGAATGAAAGTTATCCGGATTCCTTCGGTCTTGGCCTATTTGATTTTAGGGATACTACTTTCCTACTACGGTAGAGGGTTGTTTCATCAGGAGCAAATGAAATGGCTGGACGGTCTTAGTGAGTTTGGACTTTATTATTTAATGTTCTTGTCAGGTATGGAGATAGATTTTAAATTCCTTCGTTATCAAAAAGGAGCGAATGTCCGTCAAAACCCTCTTATTATCGGATTGTTAGTCTTTGTGGGGAGCGCTTTGTTGGCTTTTCTGTTAGGTACAAGAATTCACCAAATAGAACCCTCAATAAAGTCCTGGATGATTATGCTTATTCTTTTGACAACCTCACTCGGGATTGTGATGCCGGTCCTCAAGGAAACGAGAGTCATCAAAAGCCAGTATGGCCAACTGCTTCTAACGTCCGCAATTCTCGCCGATCTCATCACAATGATCATCCTCTCCATCATTGGAGGATCCTACCATATTGGATTTACGTGGCGTCAGGCTTCCGTAGGTTTGCTTCTGCCTTTATCCGTAATTATCTATCAAGCCATATTCAGACTGAGGAAAACCTCATTTTGGCATAAGGAATTCCACAAGAATTCCGTGGTCCGATTGCAGGGGCTACTGGCTGTTCTCGGCCTATATGGAATCATTACTGATATGACAGGGTCAGAGGCTATTCTAGGTAGTTTTTTGGCGGGGTTTCTTTTAGCGAGTTTTCATCTTCATGATCATCATCCGTTTAAGGAGCAGTTAGAAGGAATAGGCTACGGCTTGATTATTCCTATTTTCTTCGTCATGGTCGGATTCCGTTTTAATATATCAGAGTTTGTGAGATCCCCTGAGGCGTTAGGTTGGGTTCCCCTTCTTCTATCTACAGCCTATATCGTTAAAGTTCTCCCGATGATGTGTCTCGGACCGATTCTAGGCATGAGGAGAGCTCTGGCAGGTGGATTTTTGCTCTCGTCACGTATGACACTAATCGTTGTTGCGGCATCGATCGGCATGAGATTGGGAGTCATTAACAAGGAAATTCAAGATGCTGTCATTGTGGTCGCTATCATTACTTCTTTGTTATCTCCAATGATCTTCTCCATGAGTATTACGGAACCGTCATAAGTTGTCAGGTGACAAGAACATTATCTCATTCCCGAAGGAGCTATTTTTTAAGTAAAATGATGAAGATCTCTTAGTCCGTCATTGAACGGGCAGAAGAGATTAATTACTAACGGATAAGATAGTAGAGGAGCTTGCTGTGAGATGTAGCTCCTCTTTCTTCATTAAACAGATTAGCATAACATTGTGTTAAAATATGGATATTAAAATCAAATTTTTAGCTATGTAAAAGACAATAATCTTTATGGAATAAATCACTAAGAAGAGGAAGTGTAGTTTATGAAACTAAATCATCTCAATCTCACGGTCAACGACGTTAAAGCGGCTAGTGAGTTCTTGGAGAAATATTTCGAATTACAAATCCGGAATACGCGTGGTAATTCATTCGCTGTACTATTTGACGACAGCGGGTTAGTGCTTACCTTGATGAAAGGTGATCAAGTCAGCTATCCCAACACCTTTCATATCGGCTTCATTCAGGAGAGCGAGGATCGGGTTAACGAGATCAATCAACGCTTGAAGGATGATGGGTTTAAGGTGGAGCCACCACAAAGGTCACATGCTTGGACTTTCTATGTCAAAGCCCCCGGTGGATTTACTGTCGAGGTTCTCAGTTAATCGTGATGGATCCATTACTGGCATCAAGGGGAGGAAAGATGAAGATAGTTGTTGCAACTGATTCAGACTATGGATACATACGAGAACGTGACCATCATATTTTAGAGAACTTAATATTGCCAAAAATAAAGAAAAAAGAAATATACATACTACGGAACCAAGATGAAAGTAATATTGGATGGATGAGGTACGGATATTTCTGGGATAACACACCCTTCATGAATATGATTTGGGTTGACGAACTATATCGAGGCAAGGGTGTAGGCAAGCAAGTTGTCCTATTATGGGAAGATGAAATGAAACAAAATGGCTTTAAATTGGTTATGACGTCTACTCAGGCTAATGAAGAGGCACAGCACTTCTACAGAAATTTAGGATATAGGGATGCTGGATGTTTATTACTCGAAAATGAGCCGATGGAAATCATTCTGACTAAAAAATTAATTTAAACCACGGGTTACAAACGAGAAAGAAATTCATTTCCACCCTAACTGGTCTGCAATACCTTTTCATTCAATCGCTTACCAATGTAGAGGTACTACCCGTATTGAGCGGCTTACCTAGGTTGAGAAAAATTCTTCTGGAAAGCATGAAAGGCCTGAAAAATATCAGTAGTTTGGGGCAGGCACCAGCATTAACTGAATTCATACATTGGTTCCCAATGAATATGAAAATGGAGGACTACATTCCTCTATTAAGCAATCCTTCTGTTAAAAGAGTTAACGGGATACGAGAGTTTAATGAAAGCGAAGGGGAGGCGGAAAATGTTTAGTGATGCACAACATGCATGGAATCCAACTCCAGAAGAAATCACTGTATGCAGTCGGTGTATGTGTTGACACCGGATTCGAAGTTTTGGACTTGGGGTTGGATTGGATTCCCTTGTTGTTCCGTTGTGGGCATCACAAACTGCCGATCATAGACGCTTGAAGAAGGTGCTTACGAATTACGCTGCAGGAGTAACGAAATTTCTCTTGTTCCATATTATCGAGATGTAGCTCAACTACTTCCTTAACGCCATCTCGAGATATGATGGCCGGAACGCCAACACATACGTTTCTCTCACCGTATTCTCCATCTAAGATCGCGGACACGGCGATAATCTTGTGATCGTCGTTTAATAAAGATCGAGTGATGAAAGCCAATGCATTGCCGATACCAAAAGAAGTGGATCCTTTAAGGTTGAATATTTCCCATCCCGCCAGTTTGGTCCGTTGCTCCAATTGGTCAAGATCGACGAGACCGAATCGATGCGGATGCTGGCTTATGATCTGATGCAACGGTTTACCGCCAATAGTTACGTGTGACCAAGCCACGAACTGGGATTCACCATGTTCGCCCATTACATACCCTTGTACGCTCTTCGGTTCGACTGGAAAGATTTCGGATAAGATCTTTTTCAGCCGTGAACAATCGATGGAGGTGCCTGTTCCGATCACACGATTTCGTGGAAGACTGGATAGTTTCCATACAGTATATGTAATGATGTCTACAGGATTTGTGGCGACAAGGAAGATTCCGTTAAACCCGCTTTGCATGATCGGTTGAATGATATCCTTCATGATATGAATGGAAGATTCCATAAGATCAAGACGATTTTGATCTTTGTTCATGCTTGCCCCGGGTGTCAGAATCACAACGTCCACATCCCCACATTGATCGTAATTGCCCGCAAATACTTGGGTTCGCGAGTGAGTGAAGTCCATGCAGTGAGACAGGTCTAATGCTTGGGCCAATGCGTATTCTGGTGTGCGATTAATAAGCATTAATTCTTCGCAAACGGATTGATTGATTATGGCGTAAGCACAGTTTGAACCAACTAATCCCATCCCGACAATAGCGACTTTTCTTGGTTTCCAAGCCATAATTACCTTCCTCCTTCAAACAAATAACGCCTCGTATATTATATATGTTGTTTTGCTTGTACCATGTGACTAAACATGACGCAAAACCACGATTTTAGGTTAATAAGCAACGTTTTCTAACATGGACATCCAGTCATTTGTTGGAAAGGAAATTGTAAAACCGCCGAGATTCTGTCAAAGATCAGTAGCATGCTTTTTGGCTGGGTGACGTTAAGCTAAGGGCAGGATAACGCAATGCGATTCAGGTGCTAGGTTTGTGTTACAATAAAAGGAAAAAGTAATGGAGGGATTAAATTGCTGATCTCGCAGTTCGATCCTGAGAACCTTCTTCAAAATCATATTGACTCGATATTATTTAATAATCTGGTGGATGATGGTTCTAAAGGCGATGTTATTTTTGTGTTTGGAAGCCAAAAATCTTTAATATATCGAGTCCCTGAAGCAATTAAGCTATACAAACAAAAACGTGCTCCAAGAATCTTGTTTTCAGGTGGGATGCAATGGGATGGTCAAAATGATGTTGAGGCAAAAATGATGAGAGAAGAAGCAATAAAACAAGGCATTCCTAAAGAGGATATCTTGATCGAACCATTATCTAAGTATACAAAAGAAAATGTTTTATTTTCTTCAGAAGTATTGGAGAGCAGTATGGGATTAGCTAATGTTCAAAGAATTTTGATTGTTACAACTGCTTATCATATGCGGCGTTGCCATCTAACCATGATGACATTTCTGCCCGATTCAATTTCTTATACATTTTGTCCAGTCAATGACGAAGATACAAGAAGAGATACTTGGTTTATGAATGAAATAGGAACAGCAAGAGTAAGGGAAGAGTGCAAAAAAATAATTACATATATAAGGAACAACCAATTGATGGATTTTGGTGTTGAGTTGAGCTAACGGGCACGATAGTTCAATTAACCGCCTTATCATGAGGCGGTCTTTCTTTTGGTTGAGAATCAACAATATAGAATAACAGAGCCTAAAATTAAAGTGTAAAAAAAGAGACAATCTAAAAAGATTGCCTCTTTTTTGCGCTAACTCATAATTTAAATAACACCAATCTTACCTAAACGAATAAATAATGCTTGTGGACTCACTTTAAATTACTGAGCTATTTCAGTGAACTGTTTTGATTCATTGTTAAGTAAATGCAATGGAAAGTTCTACGAAACGGATGGTAAGTCATTGAAAGCCAAGTATCAAGGAGCCATGGAATCCATTAAATTTCGCAAAAAAAATCCTGCCTGTGCCTGCTTTCACAGGCGGATCATCAATAACCCTCATTGATGAAAAGGGTGTTAGGCATTCCATTCTTTCAGGACCTGGAAGCACTTATTCAATTGACAATGTATGGTACAAAGCCTACCGCAGTGAAACTACCGAAATCGCTTGGAAAGATTTTTTTTGAAATTTCTACCATGATTCAAATTATGTACCACTGAAGTAACAGATTACTTCTAACGAACTCATTTAACGAGGAACTATAGCAACAATAATAAAGGCTGCCAGCTTTGTTCGGCAGCCTGTTCAAGTAACGGGCAGGGCGCGCCTAGCCAAGCTAGGTACAACTAACTGATGCAAGTTCAGTCGGGGTAAGGACCAAGCCGCCTCGTAGCTAGCAGGCAGACGTTGGCGAAATCCAACGGCTGAAGCCCTGTGAAAAGTCACGAATTATCGTGATGAAGCAAATCTGCAGGCCGTAATAAAGTGAATCCTACCGCATCGTGAAACTGAACCCGAAAGGGACAAGAGGGAGCCGAGCCACGTCTGCCCCGGCGAAGGCCATAGAACGCGCAAAGATCTTGGAACCGCAGCGCGGAAGAACCCTCCGGTGTAAGGGGATCGGCATGTAGAGAAAGTTGTATCTGGAACTAGGGAGACCCTCCCCCGCACGAAGTTTCTATTTCGTAAACGGTAGACCTATAAGCCCCAAAGGTGAAGTGGCGAGCTGCGGGAAGGGAGTCGGAGGGGGCCATACTACCGTGGATCCGGTGGACAACATAACCCCGGGGAGGGAAGGGCGCCGAAAGGCAATACCCCACTTCGTTCATGGGAATTTGAGGAGGTAAGAGCAAGTGAATGCCGAACATACGGCTAACGCCACCAATGAAAACGCTTGACGACTCCAAAATACCCTCTATCTTGCGGCTAAGGCCAACCCTAAACGCAAGTTTCATGCTCTGTACGATAAAATATTCCGGAAAGACGTCCTGCGAGAAGCATGGATGCGGGTGAAGAAGAATCGAGGCAGTGCCGGTGTAGATGGACAAACAATTGAGTCCATCGTTCAAGCATACGGAGAAGAAACCTTTATCGAAGAAATCAGACAGCAGCTGGCGGACGGGACATACAAGCCATCCCCTGTGAAGCGGAAGGAGATACCTAAACCGGACGGAAAAACTCGTCCCTTAGGAATTCCGACGATCAGAGACCGAACTGTACAGATGGCAACAAAAATGGTGATCGAAGGTATCTTTGAGGCGGATTTTAAAGATTGCTCTTATGGATTTCGCCCGAAGAGGTCGGCACACCATGCCATCAAATGTATTCGGGATAGCGTCAATGGGGGAATTGTTAATTGGGTAGTCGACGTAGATATTACGGGCTATTTCGATAACATCTTGCATAGCAAACTATTGAGACTGGTAGAAGAGCGTATCTGTGACAAGCGCATCCTGAAATTAATCAGGCAATGGCTTGAAGCAGGTGTAATGAAGGAAGGGATTTGGCACAAAACGGAAATCGGAAGTCTGCAGGGCGGAGTGATATCTCCGTTACTCGCCAATATCTATCTGAACTACCTTGATACTATTTGGGAAAAGCGGTTTTCTCATCTTGGAAAACTGGTTAGGTATGCTGATGATCTAGTCATTCTATGCAGGTTCAAACCGCAGGCACTCGAATCAATTCGAATCCTTAAGTCCATCTTTGGGAAACTGGAACTAACCATGAATACTAGCAAGTCGAAGTTAGTACGTCTTTGGAAGAACGAGGACGGGTTTGACTTCCTTGGTTTTCACCATCGAAAAATGCCGTATCTTCATAAAAGCGGAGTTATGTATAGACTTCGAAGTTTTCCATCAAAGAAAGCGATGAAGAAGATGCGTCTGCGCGTGAAAGAAGAAACGTCTCCAAGAGGCCGACTCCAATGGTCACTAAAATTGATGGTGGAAAAACTTAATCCGATGATTCAGGGATTGCGTAACTATTACGCTCATCTGGATGCAGATCGGAAGAAGTCCAATGGCTTCCTAGCCAAGGTAGACTGGTACATCCTTAGGAGAATGAGGCTTTTCTGGAATAAGAAGCACAAGAAGCACAGGCTAATTTGGAGTGAGATGCATCTGCTGCTTCAGCGTTCAGGCTTGAAAACTGTAAGTACATGGGGAATCCGTACTGCCCTGGGTGAAGAACGTCGGAAAGCCGTATGCGGGAAAACCGCACGTACGGTTTGATGAGGAGGGGCTGGAATCCCCAGCCCTTTACTCTACTTAGTTGAATAAGCCATTACAGAAAAAGGTGATATGATGTCGTTCTGCGAATATAAATTAAGTACCATTTTTTTGTTAGAGGAGGAAAAATGAAGATAAATAAAATTTATATTCCGCTCGTCGTTGTCTTTTTTATTTCGATCATTTTTTTGATATGGTTAATTCAATAAAATAAACCTCTGTATGATCAAATTGGAAAAGTAATTTCAGAATCTGATTCGGGCTATAGTGAATTAATACATATACATACTGACAGAGAGCGGACAATGGCATTTTATAAAAATAATAGGTCAGAATTAGGTGTTGTTTTACTACAGAAGAAAATTCGTGGATATGAATTAAGTGAATATATAAATATAAGTCCAATGTTTACAGATCAAGTCTTAAGCTGGCATGGTTCAGAAAACCAAAAATTTAATATTCATATGCTTTATGGAGTTGTTAAAGATCCAGAAATAACTCAGATTCTTTTAATTCGTGAGGGAGATAAGACAGCTCAAATTATTAATAATGGCGAATATTCGATATGGTACTCGTTGGTCGAAAACATTTTGAAGATGCCTATTACTATTCGGGCAACGAATAAAAAAGGTGAAATATTGTATGAAACTGGTGATGTTGGTTTTTGGAATTGATTAGAACTCACCCCTCATTACGCTGACGGCGAACGATAGCACAATTACAAATAGGCTGCCAGCATCAGCGAGGGTCGCGAAATAGATCCATTTCTCAATAAATAATGAAGAACCTAGATAAAATGAAGAGACCATAGCTCGTTGCTATGGTCTCTTCCTATGAAGCGCTCAGTAAAATTACTAATTACGAAATTCGCCACACTCACTTCAACTGTCCGTCAACGCCTACCGCTGAACCGTTTGATCGCTTCCTCGGTCACTGGCGCGAAGAGGTTAACCAGGTTGCCGTCGGGATCGCGAAACAGCACAGCGCGGTTCCCCCACGGCATCGTAGTTGGTTCCTTTACCCACTCGCCAACAAACGGCTTCAAGCGCTCGTATTCGGCATCGACATCGTGGACGCGGAACTCGATGATGACAGTGTGATTGTCGGCCGCCACTGCGGAACCAGCGCCGAACAGTTGCACCGTCTGGGAGTGGCCGATCGCCAGGGTGCACGACGGCACAACGAATTCGGCAAAGACGGGCGCGGGGCGTTCCGCCGAAACACCCATGACTTTCTCATAGAACTCGACGAGACGATCCACGTCGTCGGTAATGATGCGTACAGAAGCAAAATTCATGAGATACCATCCTTCCTATAACAAATGATACAATACCTTATCATATCATTTTGGGCCAAAATACTTCGCATTTATCTCCCACTCCTTTACGATTACTTACTCCGATTATAAAAAACATTACTGACAACAGTATGTCAGTAGTGTTTTAATATTTTTTTGGCTTCCTTCAGAATTCGATTTCGGAATGCATCAATACACGATATGGATGCTGCCGCGTTCCCCGATCTCAACCTTGAACTTTAGTTGAAGAAAGCGCTCAAAGAAAGGGCCATCCCGCAAAGGATGGCCCAAAAACTTGCCGTTACAGTTAGTGCGGGGAAGTATCATCAATTCTTTATTTTTCCGCAGCCCAACACTGGTAACAGGTACCCAATTTCCCGTTAAGTCCAAAACCAATCTGATCCTTTATAATATATTGTCATTAGAATCCGCAAGAACAGTTGGATATCACATTGATGAAATGAGTAGGATGCCACCTTGATTAAAATGAATGACTACATGAAAAGGATGATAAGAAGGAAAAAATTTATTGGATCCGGCGCAACGCGCGTTGTTTACGATTTAGGTAACGGCTATGTTATAAAAATAGCTAAGTCTCAAAAAGGGATCCGTTGCAACAAAATGGAAGTAACCTTATACCAGTCATCGTCGAACGTAATTAAAAAATATCTTGCACCGATTATCAATTACGATAAGGTTTACCGCTGGTTAATCATGAAAAAATACATTCAAAAATTTCCTTCCGATTCTTTGATATATAAACGGCAACTTATGCAATTGGTTAAAAAATTGTTGGATCAAGGAATCATTCCATCAAAGAGGATAGGTCGTTATTATAATCCGTATGCTCCTAACCTGCGCCTGAAGCACTTACGATTGAAAGGAAGCAAACAGATCGTGGTCATTGATTATGGAGGATTTAAATATGCACATAAATCATAATGGACGTGGAAAGAAATTCTTCGGGGTGGGTGCCCGAAGAATCGTATTTCACATTTTTATTTAAAGGGAAACAATTTCTCGCACAATGAAGAATTAAGGTTATTTTGTATTTCAGGATTTGCACGACTTTATCGAGGGATAAACATAAAATGAGGTGCATATTAATCCCTCTGTTTCTAATGTTTGATTTCCGACGGGGTTAGATCGGTGGTTTTATCAATTGAATTAATTTGTATAACCTTGATATTCCACACATTTGAGACTCGATCCTCTTATCAAGGTAAGTCCGGATATTCTCGGCCAGCTTCATGATACTTTGCAGATCCCCATGTTCGGTGGCGGCAATCGATTGCTTATATTTCACGGTTTCCTCTGAATAAACGGAGTTTTGCAGCACTTGGATCAATCTCATTTTTTGCAGATGACCTCCATCGTAACAACGATAATGGTTTTCAGGATCTCGGTCCGCTGCTACATAACCTGCTTTTTCCCAATAACGGATCGTTGATTTAGGTATTTTCGTCAACTCGGATACTTCATTGATGGTAAAGCGCTCTTTGGCATATGGAGATATATTTTCAATCGCTTGTATTCGAATATCCTCGATCAACCTCTCCAATCTCTTTTTATCGTCGTATAAAACGATTTCCTTTTCCCTGATGGCCCACAAAGCGTTATGTGTCTTGTCCAGCTGAAGATAATGAAGCACCTCAGTTGTCACTTCCATCCCGAATGCCGGGGCCAAGGTTTGAATACATGCCAAGTAAGCTGCATGCAGGTCCGAATAAAAACGATAGCCGTTCACTGATCTTTCCGCAGGAGGGATGAGGCCATTGGCTTCATAGTTACGTAAGGTGCTGGGGCTAATCATGAATGTTGCTGCCATTTTTTTGGGACGCATTTTCAAATTGCGATCTCCCCCTAAAAAATCAGAATTAAAGTTACTTGTAAGGTTTTCTGGAAATTTATAAGATTCTCCTTCTTATTATTCGATAAACCTTTCAATTTGCTTGTATGTTGTACAATTTATTTGCAATGATGAAAAGGAGGCGAAAGTGTATGAATAAACAGTTCCCGAATTTCCGCCAAGACATGACAATAAAAGAAATGGGTGAGGCGGCCAACCGTTATATTGAGTCCGAATGGAAGCCCTTGTACGAGGCGATGCATAAGGACTTGACGGCAGCTTTTGCTGAAATAGAAGATGCTGCCTACGGCCTTTATTTGGACGGTCTGATGCCGGCCATATTCGAAGAACTGGAAAGTGCCGGTTATAGTGCGATGGAGAAGCTTGAGGAGAACGATTTCGTCATCGCCAAGTGCTTGATTTTCAGAAACTCCCTTGAGAAATGGGGCACGGAAGATAACAGATCGAGAATATTTTGGAACGTGATCCGTGACAGGCAAGGCAATCCGGTAGGTACTTTGCTTACGGAAATTCCTCACTCCCATCTGAAATTCGACATTCCTTCGGCACCGGTCGTTTATTCACTACCTGAGATTCTCAAGGAGAAAATCGTGCAAGGAGTGAAGGAAATTAAGGAATCCGAGCTAAAAACGGGAGAATAGAGCAGTCAATGAAATAATTTTACGTTTAGAAACATGATATCTTGGAAGGATGGTATCGGTATCGTTATGTACTAATCCGTAGTCGATGGAAATCCTTCCAGAAAAATAAGAGAACGTTGATAACGTGGGGGGCATAGCTCGGCTGGGATTGCGCATCGCTGGTAGCAATGAGGTCAGTGGTTCGATCTCCCTTGGATCCATATAAACAATGAGGCATCCTTAAAGTCACTGAAGTAATGGATAAGTACGACCAATAGCTCAATATGGACATGGAGGCAGCCGTTGCAAAAATCGGCTGCTTTTTCCACTGGTAGAGTACAGTAATGAGTTCATTGATCTGGATTAATTGAGCAGCAATCATGATGGGATAAATACCAAGGAATCTTTTGAGCTGATTCATATTTGCAGAAGAAATTTCCAAAAGATACTTGTGAGTAATGTTATTCTATAGTAATATTAATACAAAGTAACAAAATGTTTTATCAGGAGGTTGTTAATGAATTCGAATAAATTGTCAAAAGGTGAACTCACCAAACAACGACTTTTACAATCAGCTGCAAAGGAATTTGCTGAGCGAGGGTACCATGAAGCTAAAATCAGCACAATTGTATCAAACGTTAACCTCACTCAACCGTCATTTTATTTATACTTCAAAAACAAAGAAGCAATATTTCAGGAGTTGATTAGCCACTTCCGTAAACAGTTAATTCCTTTTGTTGAGAGAACCTACGAAATTGCCAAGTTGCCTCATGATGAGGTACCGCAAAGAATTCAAGTAGGCTTGTCCCATCTATTTCAATTTTTCGCATCTGATCCAAACCTGACAAAAGTCGCTTTTTACCAATCGGAGCAAGGAGAAGAATTCCGACTTGTGATGATTGAAATGATGGCTTCAATTTTCAAACATTATCAAGAAGTAGGCCTTATACGAAGTTCCTTATTTATAGAGGTCGCTGCAGAAGGTTTTATTGCCATGTTGGATCGATTTACTTACCGTATAATTCTCACAAATGAGCGTGACATCGACACACTCGCTAAACAAATGTCAGACACTTTCTTCTATGGGATTTTGGCTGAACGTTAACAAAACTAAATACAGAAAGGAAAATGTTAATGGCTTGGGTCTTAAAAAATGTTTCATTGATTCAGGTTTTACGAAATGGCTTTCTTGCTACCTTGTTAATGGAGATATTTTACCGCCTAACAGACTTGTTTTTACACCATAGTTTGGATGTCGCAGTTGGAATCGGACAAATGTTCATGTTGCAATCCCCCTTGGTTATACGAATTGCAGGATATGTTGTGTTTTTAGCTGGGGGAGTAATCTTCTCCTATATATATGCTCGTTTCATTCCAAAACGATCCATATGGACGGGTTTACTTTATGGGATAATCTTTCTTTGGCTGATTGTAGATGGCTTATTGTTTGAACCTTCTTTCATAGGTGTAGATTATGGAGTTATGTGGGTCATGATCAATCTCTTAGGCCATTTCGTATATGGGGGATCACTTGGTTTTTTTTATCGTGGTGAGTATAGGAAATCATTGAAATCAGTTATTGGAGAATTGGAAAATGAGGTTTGAAACGAAGTTGCGATCTGGAGTCATTCTGGCAACAGTGCTCATGGTAGATGGATTGGTTCATCTTTACTGGGCCACAGGAAGTACTTGGCCTGCTGCTAATGCCAAAACGCTTTCACATGCAGTCCTTAATGCAGATGTATCGTTTGGACCATGGGTTGTCATTCCACTTGCATTACTCTTGTTTACCGCAACAATTATCGTGTTGGCGAAAATACGGTTTCTTGGAAAGTTTAACAATCTTATACCTGACAGGCTTCTTAAATCTGGATTGTTATTGCTTTCTACAGGGCTTTTCTTACGGAGTCTTGCGGGTATTGTTTGGGTATTTGGTATAGGAGCAGATCCTAAAACTATTTTCTATTGGCTCAACCTCTTCGGATACACACCTATCTGTATTGGGCTCTTCATTGCTTCAATGTTGGTCTTTAGCTTATCGAACGAGAAACAGGCCTCATAGCGCTACGTCTTCATTCGTTGGAACATAACAAACACCGACTCGCGGATTGACACTTTTTAATCTGGAGAATGATTGGCACGGAGAACGATAGTTGAAAAATGACATGACGGCAGCCGCTAGATAGATCGGCTGCCTTTTCCACGCTAACGGGAGTTTTGTTGAACCAGTTGTAAATTTAACATTTTAAAGTAAGAGCATTTCTTTGTAATGAGAAATGCTTTTTTTTATTTGTCAAAATTAAAAGGATATTTCAATGATAATATAATATAAAACAATAGAAATTTATTGAAAAACGATAAATTACATGCTAAAATCATGTTGTCAATAAATAAGTGGAGGTGTTTTAAATGAATGTTAAACGAGGTTCAACCACTTTCTTAAAGGTAATTAATTGTGGATGCACTTCAAAAAAGCCATTAAAAAGCATCCTTGAATTAAAACCAGAAAATGATTAACGTTTCGGTAAAATTTAATAAACGAGGTGCTTTTTATGAAACATGTTACGACACTCTTTTTAAAGCTAGCTGTTATTTTTATAGGAATCCCAGTTCTTGCATTGTGCATATTTTTGGTGCCTAAGATCGGGAATTTTGCTGGAGAATTGTATCCAGATATTGCTTATATGAAATCTCTCGTTTTAATCGATATGTACGCAGCAGCGATACCTTTTTACTTTGCTCTGTATCAAGCTTTTAAACTTTTAAGCTATATTGATAAGAACCAAGCGTTCTCGGAATTATCGGTAAAGGCTTTAAAAAATATAAAATACTGTGCCATCACGATCAGTACCTTGTACCTGCTAGGTATGCCACTCTACTATTTCATGGGGAAAAGAGTTGACCCTCCAAGTTTCATACCAATCGGATTGGTCATTATTTTCGCCTCTATAGTGATCGCTGTTTTTGCTGCTGTTCTCCAAAGACTTTTACAAGAAGCTATTAACATAAAATCAGAAAATGATTTAACGATCTGAGGTGAATATCATGGCGATTATCATCAATGTTGATGTGATGTTGGCAAAAAGGAAAATGAGCGTAACAGAACTTTCGGAGAGGGTTGGAATTACAATGGCGAATCTTTCCATTCTGAAAAATGGGAAAGCTAAAGCGGTTCGTTTTTCAACATTAGAAGCGATATGTAAGACTTTGGATTGTCAGCCAGGTGATATTTTGGAGTACAGAAGCGATGAAGACACTCAAGAAGCAAATTTGCGAATTGTTAAAACAACGCAAAGAAATTTCGAGCAATAATCAAGGTTATCCGAAATTCGAGTATATTGAGAAATGGGCAATTCCCTTTGACCTCTACGAGGATTATTTGAAATCAGTTTTCCATGTTCTGAGAAATGAAGAGCATTATAAACCGATAGTTGAACCTCTTGGATTCAGAAAAAATGTCCCCATTCTGAAATTCAAGGAACAAGAAGAGTTTTTCTATACCGTGACCTCTATGCGGCAGTACAGTAACGCAAGTGTAATAACCTTTAATATTGATTGGGATGTAATGAGTGACCAGTCGTTAAAGTTGAATAAAACAAAACATTTTGAATTGTATCTAGGGGAAACATACATTGTCGAATGGATAGTGGTGGAGGTAGTTCAGTGCATTTATCATTTAACTACGTCGTATCGCCAGCATTACCTGATGATATTTCAGGCATGGATTTTGTCTTTAATGAGTTCAATTCTCCATAAGATAAATCGACTGGGAATGAAATCGTCTTTCGTATCGGGTGATTTCGAATTACGCTAAGGGAGAACGATAGTGTGGGACCTGCCGCAAGATCAGCTCCTTTTTGATGTTCATTGTTGTAATGAGCAGTAATGTAAATAAAAAGAAGTTTATAACCTTCAATATTATTTGATATAATTACATTAAATGGATATTGGGGAGAGGAATAAAATGCTCTTAGAAATTGACGATGATAAGATGCTTAAATTACTCGAACAAGACGATTCAGAAAAATTATTTGCATTAACGGATGATTCTAGAGGTTACCTTAGAGAATGGTTGCCCTGGGTTGATGGGACTCTAAGTGTCGAATATACGAAATCCTTTATACAATTCTGTCAAAATCAACATGCTTCTAACAATGGATTCAATACAGGCATATGGTTTAAAGGGGAAATCGTAGGATGTATCGGTTATCACTCTATTGATTGGGCTAATAAAAAAACCAGTATTGGTTATTGGCTAGGCGAAAAATTTCAGGGTAATGGAATCATTACAAAATCTTGCAAAAGATTAGTTGATTATAGCTTTAACGAATTAGGGTTAAACAGAGTTGAAATAAGATGTGGGCTTAACAACCTAAAAAGCAGGGCGATTCCAGAGAAATTAGGGTTTACTAATGAAGGTCGAATCCGTGAAGCCGAATGGTTATATGACCATTACATTGATCACATTGTATATGGCATGTTAAGAAATGATTGGAATTCCCTATAATGACGGAACCATGTATCCAGAAACCATCCCGCCAATATTCCTTCGCGCGTTATGTTTAACAGAACATGGGGTGTGAAGTTCATAGATTTTCTAGACGCTTAATTGAGTTGAAGCTCTGGGCCTTAACGGGCTAGGGCTATTTTTTATATTCTTCGCAGAACTTTTTACAGGCGATTCGATTGATACCTTTTGTAGATACTGTTGATAATGTTTATTTTGAAGCAAAGAATGATTGCATTAATGCAAACAAATGCAACTGTGTTTTTGCAAATTGGGGAAAGCAACCTTTTATGCTTCCAGAATGTAACAACGTTTGCCGAACAGTTTTAGCGACCTTTTTTAGCAAACTAATGAGAAGCAGCTGATACAGGGAACTCCTAGAGCGGCTGCTTTTTGCTTTTATCATGTCAAAAGTAACTGTTGTCAATAACTATACAGTTGTGCTAAGGTGTAACAAAAAACAGATAAGAGTTCCGGATATGGAATGAAGAAAGAGGAGAACATTATACGATGACCAACAAGAACAATCAGCATGCCGTTAGACTAGCGCTGCTGTTAGGTTTATTTTCGACACTCGGGCCTTTTACCATCGATATGTATTTACCGGCCTTTCCTCAGATTGTAGAACAATTCGGTACGACAGCATCCCTCGTCCAGCTCAGTCTGACCGCATGTTTACTCGGACTGGGTATCGGCCAACTGGTCATGGGTTCGCTCAGCGACGTCTATGGCAGGCGCAAGCCATTGCTAATTTCCATGGCTATATATGTTGTGGCATCCATAGCTTGTGCGGTCTCGCCAAGTATTTGGCTGCTGATCCTTTCACGGCTAATACAGGGGTTTGTTGCTTCGGCAGGCATTGTCATTTCCCGTGCAATCGCACGCGACTTGTTTAGCGGCCACGAACTCACCAAATTTTTCTCGCTGCTCTTACTTGTCGGAAATTTGGGCCCGCTTGTGGCGCCTGTAACGGGAAGTGGAGTTCTAGCGCTCACGAGCTGGATCGGCGTCTTTATTGCTTTGGCTCTACTGGGGACATTCCTCCTTGCAATGACAAAATGGAGACTTCAAGAGACCTTGCCTGTCGAGCGTCGCAGTCCCAGCAATTTTGTTCAACAACTACGAAACTATAGATCGCTTTTGCGAGACCGCTCATTTACGGGCTACATGCTCGCGCAGGGGGTCATGATCGCGGGGGTCTTCGCATACGTTTCCGGAACACCTTTTATTTATCAAAATATTTACGGGGTTTCCCCTACGGTATTTGCAATGTTGTTCGGTTCGAATGGCATCACTTTGATCATCGGCTCGCAGTTGGTTGGTCGGATGGCTCACCGTGTGTCGGAGCAAGCCTTCTTGCTGTTCGGTCTATGGCTTGCCGGCGCAGCCAGCATTGTCGTCTTACTGGTGGCTATTTTCCACGGGCCCCTGTACGCACTTGTGATTCCGCTCGTTTTCTTTGTAGCGGCGATCGGTATTACATCCACGGCAGCTTTCCCACTTGCAATGGAGAGCCAGGGGCATATGGCGGGCAGTGCGGCTGCGCTGATGGGCGTCATTCCATTTTTGCTCGGTGCGGTCGTTTCTCCGCTAGTCGGTATTGCCGGGGAAGACACGGCTGTTCCGCTGGGTGTCATTATTTTATCCACTAGCGCCGCAGCGATGCTGTCTTACTTCCTTTTAGTGAAAAAAGGGTCGAAAGAGGCGGCTTGACGAAAACCATATATTTTTTTCTAACAAATTCTGAGACAAAACAGTAATTTCACCGCGGCACACAACAAATTCTAAACAATTCTTAATCAACAATAACGGAGTCCGGCAGGTTTTGCGGGCTCCGTTTTATAATTAATTCTGGTCTGTATACCGATTATGTTCGGTGCTTAGCCGGGAACTGGGCATTTCTCCATCCGAAGAACAGATTCATTTATGTAGTTGTTGATAAGCCGATTTTCAGAAAAAAACAAAAAAGTTACGTCATTCAATAACCCGCGAAGCCTTGATACTGTGCGGTTTTTTTCTTTTTAAGGCCGGATCTTTCATAATTCACTTACAGCTTATCTTCGAGAAGGAGACTGGTCTGCGCAAAGTGAAGGCAAACATAGGGTGCTTCATGTCATGCGCCGTTGGCTTGAAATTTACGGAGCCATTGTAGCGGGGGCTGTGGATCATCATGCTGAATACCTATGCAAGATGATATTCATTACACCACGACACCACCATATTACGGCTCAGAAGAGGAACGTAAGCGCAGGCTTGAAGAGCTCCAAGCTGTTGCTAAAAAGGAGCGGGATTGGGCCGACCTTTTCCATCATGACAGTTGGGAGCACCCCGTCGACATCGCACTTGCTTTGCATCGCGGGGACACCCAAAGCGTGGATATTTTGAACGTCCGCAATCGGGGAGCTATAAGGCAGCTGCCTGATGAACGAATTGTCGAGGTGCCTGTCTTGATTTCGAATGGCGTATGACGACCCTCAGCCCGTTGCTGTGGGTCTCTTTTTTACCATTCAACTAAGGGCGGGTTGAATATGATAAAAAGTTACTTCAATGGGGACATTATTGTAAACCGCATCCATTTTTCACAGGAGGAGATTCCGCTCTAAAAGGTGATATTTCTCAGAAAGAAATTGAATTACAGTGCAATTCAATGGCCCAGTCCAAAATTCGGTTTTTTATTCGTTTATAAGGTCGGCAGGACTCAAAAGAAATCGTTCCTAGGGCACTTTTTGTATCATAGTATACTTATGAAATGATAGGATAAATTAACATTTGTTGTAAACTGGAATCAAGCTAGGGGGGTATATATGAGCATTGAAATAAAACCTAGACAACCTAAGAAGTGCCGAGAATGCATATGGGGCAATTGGGATGGATTGAAACAGTATTCTAGTATAACACAATGTATTAAGTGAGAGAAGCACCTTGAAATTTAACCTCGATACTGATTGACACTTAAGAATGACGCAGAAGAATAGAGATAATAAATCTGTAACGAATGTTGAGTAGGCGAAGTGTGATTATATTACCATTGAAGGAGCGAAAACAGAATTGCCTAAATTAAAGAGGATTATTGCTACTCTGAGTATATTAACTCTTGCGATATCATTTACTGGCTGTAATGCAAATCCAAAAACAAAGGTGAAAAATGAGAGCTCCAAAAGTTCATCTGATGATTCAGAGAAACAAAAAGATAAACAAGAAGCCAAAAAGACCGATAAAGAAGTTGAAAAAATAAATGGTAAAGATGAAAGTGCTAATAAAGTAGAGGACAAAAAAGATAATAAAAATGATGATAAGGATAAGTAAAAAGAAGGATCATTACATAATCAGTGAGTTCATTGGGAATTTTTATAACTAAAAAACGTCCGTATAATTCATTACTTTAAAGACAGAATAACTTACAAAAGTGGGAATTGCAGATGAAATTGCGGATACGGTCAAAATGGAAATCGCAAATGAATTAACTCCTTTAGAAAATCAATTAAGCCAAATGTAAATGATATTAACCCAAGTTCAAAATTCACAACAGCAAAACGCGGGAACTACAAATAGTCCTCAAAACCAACAACTTGGGCAACTTGTGAGTCAGATGAATCAATTTAGTACTCAAATTCAAAATCAACAAAAACAATCATTACAACAATTACAACAATCCATCCAGCAAGCAACACAAACTTTAACACAAGCTAACCAAACAGTTCAATCATTTCAAATGTTAAACCAAATGCAGCAATTGGTTCAGCAATCACAACAACAAACGAACCAACTTAATCAACAATCTATTCAAGGTCAAAATCAAAATTTTAGCAATAATAACCAAACTAATAATAAATTACAATAAATAAAAGGGAGGCGTTTATCCTAATGCCTCCCTTTTAAAAAAAGATTTAAGAAAGGAAGTAAATAAAGTAAATAAAATGTTTACTTTCCCCTTTCTTTTGGTATGTATAATAAGCATTTTGCTTACCCTAGGCTGGTGGACCTTAGTCGAATCAAATAATAATAATAATATTAATAAGCATCAAATTATTAATAGTTCTCGAAAAAAATTAAGTGAAACTTATATAGAATTAGCAAATGAACTTGATCCTTTAATTGAATTAAAAAATGTAGAACCAAGGATTTTAATGGTATCTGAAGCGAAAGAAGAACTTACACTTGAGCAACATTTACAAAAAATCGAGATAACTGAAAACCAAATAATTAATAACTTAATTCTCGATTTGCAAAATCACTTTATTTATATCATTAAAATACTAAAAGAAATCAACGACTTGATAGAAATTGTAAATTTATATAATACCATTGAGATTCAACTGATAGAGATGGAATTAAGGACTTCGTTTGAAGTATGATTTCAAATAAGTTTCTACGTGCAAGTGGTACAACTTAGGTAGTCATGGGGTCGGTTTTGGATTTGAAGAATAAACTTAAAATTGGAGGATTTTTATGAGCAACAGCTTAGATGCAATTAAAGTAGATCAAGCAAATTTTCTAGATAAAACCGAGGATGAGGTAAAAGAAGTTCCTGCAACAACGAATGTGAATGAAGCAGTAGAGGCCATGACAGCTCATATTAACAAATACGATGAGC
The DNA here is from genome assembly GCF_001427935.1 of Paenibacillus sp. Soil724D2. NCBI lineage: Bacteria > Bacillati > Bacillota > Bacilli > Caryophanales > Paenibacillaceae > Paenibacillus > Paenibacillus sp. Soil724D2. The sequence continues at coordinate 455,097 of NZ_LMRY01000056.1, read as the reverse complement.
ATGAAGAGGACGAGACAATTCAATAAAACTATCGTAATCTCTACCTATAAAATAGGCCCATTAGCTTAATTTATGCTAATTCGGGCCTATTGATTTTAATCATTTGACTAGTTCTATATTATTTAGAAACGTATTTAAATTGACTTTTAAACGGTTGGAACTGTTCCACCATCAATAGTATATTCACTTCCTGTAATGGAACCGGCTCGGTCGGATACCAGAAAAGCAACAAGCTCAGCGACTTCTTCTGGTAGTCCTGGACGACCAATTGGAATTCCTCCCAACGAGTCCATCAGTTGCTTTAATGCACTTTCTCGGTCGCCTGTCGTCTCAGCAATCCGATCAATCAACCTTTGTGCTGCATTCGTTTCGATAAAACCTGGCGCAACTGTATTAATACGAATGCCTTGAGGCGAAAACTGCTTGGATAATCCTTTGCTGTAAGTGGTTAAAGCTGCTTTGGCCGCAGCATAAGCCAACGTTGCATCGTACAGAGGTAAGCGACGTTGAATGGATGAAATATGAATAATAACACCGAACCCCTTTTCCACCATAGCCGGTAGCAGCCCACGGTCTAAACGGACGGAAGCGAACAGATTGGCGTTAAAAGTTTGCTGCCAATGTTCGTCCGTCAAAATAAGAGCTCCGCCTGATGGGGCTGACGAGCCTCCAACATTGTTGACAAGAATATCTACACCGCCTAGGCGCTCAAGAACACCGTTCACCACTTTATCTACACCTTCAGGCGAACTAATATCGGCGGGAATAAACAGGTCTGGATTTTCTAAATGAACTGGAGTAGTTCGAGCCGTAGTTATTACGGTAGCACCTGCAGCCGTAAGTCTCTTAGCAATGGCCTCGCCCATTCCTTTAGTACCGCCTGTGACCAAGGCTTTTTTGCCTTTAAATTCACTTAAAATGCTTTCTAATTGAAAACTCATGCGAATATTTCCTCCTGATTTTCACTTTTTTGCTGAAAATACTTCTAGGTATCCCCGTTCTGAGTTAACTTGTCTTGGGAACCTTGTATACCTTTGACAATGACACCTCGGTACCGACCTCCGCGAAGTCGATGCTTTAGGGCTTTTTGATAGGCTGGACTAGTGTACCAATCTTGTGCTTCCTCAAAAGTGGGAAATTCCAAGATGGCCAGCCCTTCAATCTCGGGTCCCTCTAGAATCTGGTGTGTGCCATACATGGCAAGAGGTTTGACGGAATGCCCGGCCAAACCTGCCGGTGCCAACTGAGAATAGCGTAGGAGTTCACTTTGATCAAAACTCTGTTCCCGTATAAAAACAACATAAGCGGGCATATACGTTTTTCCATCCTTCTTATTTTTAAATTACTTTATGGAAGTGTAATAATGAGTTCTTTAATTTTATCGTTGTTTACTAGGAATTGATGTTTAAGAAGGAGTGGGTCGGGAAGATTCGATTTGTCAAAGTCCCCGTTTACTTTTGCAGTTACGACAATGTAATTATTCGTGTAATCCGTATCCACGATCTCGAAGGTGACATTCGGCCCTATTATTTCTGCTTCACACCATGATTTTATGGCATTCATACCTTTGATTTCGCGATGGTTATCCAAGATCAACGCATCTTTATCAAAAGCGGAAGTAAAAGCCTCAAGCTGGGTTTTGTTCGCTGATGTAAAGTAAGTTTCTACTGCTGCTGGCATGGTTCTATGTGGATTCATTGATCCTTCAACCTCCTATGGTGAGTATGTTGTGAGAGATAACTACAAACTCATCATAGCAGTCATAATATGACTACATCGTGTCATGTTTTAAAAGGATCATTTAAATTTTTTTTCATTGTTTCTAGATGAGACAATAGTCTTGTACGTACTTGTTCGGGGCTAACCTCTGTAAGGAGGGGGCCAAAGGATAGCAGATAACTGTCCAGCCAATTACCTACAGGAAATTGTGCCGTGACGGTAAAAGAGCCGTTTTCCTCCTGAGTAATCGTTTTCTCAGCAAATTCGTCGTACACTCGGTGAGCACCTTGAGCAGAAATTCGAAGAGTCACTTCGATTGTATGAAATAAGTTGTTTTGCTTTGTATCTGCAGACGTTACCACCGTTCTTGGCTCATAACTAGTTTCGGTAACTTCAATATCCTTCATTCGGCTAATCTTAAACACACGATGACTTTCGGTATGTAAACAGTGACCTTCCACATACCAGGATTTATCTTTAAACAAGAGCTTGGCAGGTTCGATGCTGCGATAGCTCTGTTTCCCGGCGACGTTATAGTAGCGGAACTTTATAATACGATTCGTGATTATTGCGTTGCGTATGAGAGAAAATAGCTGTCTCTGGCTGTCTTGGCTTCCCCATGGGGAAAAATCCACCTCGATCCAGTTACCCATGTCTTTTTTAAACAGCCTACTTAATTTGTTCAGCACTTCTTCTACCTGTGGGATGGTAGCGGCAGCCACACTCTGAAGGGCCATTAAGATATCACCTTGTTCCTGCTCGGACAGTAAAGAGGTGTTTAAGACATAACCCTCCATCAATGATATTCCGCCACCCTTGCCTCTGCTGCTGTAGATGGGTATCCCGGCTGCGCTTAAGGCATCTATATCCCGAAATATCGTTCGTTTGGAAACCTCAAAATGCTTTGCCAATTCATCAGCAGTCACTTTTTTCTTATGGAGTAACATATAAACGATTTCAAAATGTCTGCTCAACGACATATGCTTCACCTCTCTTGGTAGCATACACCTTATAACATGACATTATAAAGTCATATTATATGATTTTGCGTTGTTTCGAGCTTCGAGGATCTCCATAGGTACGATCGGAATGATGTGTCCTAGCCTAATGTACGCTGCTGGTTTAAGTGTACCTTTACATAAGAAAGCAAAGTATGTTTTTTTGATGGTAGAGGTTGTAAAAGGAGGGTATCGAAAATGTCGGAGCTAAGACAACAAATTCTAATCCTACACCTAGCCATGCCTGATTTAGAATCTTCAACAGTTGCTTGGGCGCTGTATGATGGTTCGCTTCCAGAGAGCCAAAGGCAGATGAATACCGGGGATCAGCAAGAACCACCCTATCCATCCGTGCTTCATGCAATGAGAGACGGATGGTTCGTCATTCAATTAGCAGCATTGCCTGTTTATTTACGGGGGAACGAGCACGAATCTGGGCATCTGCCATACGAGTACGTCTTGGAGAGGAGAGTTGCTGTCCAATGAAACTCATAGGAAAAGAGCACTTACTATCGGCCAAACAAATGGCCAAATTCGTAACAGACGGGTACTTGCTGGTGGAGGATCTCGTGCCTCAGGAGTGGAATGAGCTTGTTGATGAAGAGCAGCGGCTGGAAAACATCCCCGGGCACTTATATTGGAACCAGTCTCAATACATCCAGAAGGTGTTCGCGCTGCCTCAAGTCAAAGGAATAATTCAAAGTTTAGTTGGCGAGTATTCGATCTATGATCATTCTTACTTGCATGTAGTAAAACCCCAGCACAGCAAAGCGCAAGAATGGCATGCGGATTCCATCATTGATACAAGAGATTACGGCTTTGACATTCAAGCCTTCTATTTTGCCCACGATGCCCCAGAGGAGATGGGACCAACGCTTGTTCTTCCAGGTTCTCATCTGCGTAGAGTTAATACGTCTAGTATCGGCCGATATAAAAACATTAAAGGTCAGAAAAAGATGGTGTCCAGAGCCGGAACGATGTTTTTCGTTCACCAAGGCATCTGGCACTGCGCTCAGCCTAATTCTACGGATAAGACGCGATTCGTGTTTAAGCTACGGTTACGTCCCGGGCAGCAGCAGCGCGCGTTGTTTAACACCGATGGGTATAGGGATCCGGAGGTTACGGCGATCCTGGATAGAGGCTATGAGCAATGGCAAGGAAATGAGGCAAGGTTCGATCATGTCATGCGGGCAAAGCTATGGCGTTACGTCACGGGTGATGATCACATCGATGTCTCGTTTGAACGTTCACTAACCAGAATGAACATCACCATTTGATAAATGGAAGTGATTCCCCCGGCAAACGCCGGGGTTTTTTTATTATCCGTACAGATACCGCTTCATTTTTGGGAAAATGCCTTATTTCGACAGACAATGCCTCGTTTTCGTTTTATAATAGCCAAAATTGAAAGCGTTTGCATTAAATAAATTCTGGTCATATATGCCAATTGAGGTGAATAATCCGTGTTGAAGCTGAAGTTTAATCTGAAATTCAAGCATTCCCCCATTTTCAGAAGCTTCCTTATTTCTTATGTGCTCATCTTGCTTATCCCGATGCTTACAGGGTTCATCTCCTATTTTGTTTCCTCGGACATTATTAAAACCAATTCACTTGAGGCGAGCGCGATGCTGCTGAACCAGAGCAAGGACATTTTAGACAGAAGAATGGAAGAGGTTGAAAATATCACAAGGCAGCTTTCACTGGACCAAGACCTGAATTATTTGCTGAACGAGCAGGTGGATGTGGATTATTTCAATGTTTACGCACTTTGGAAATCTTGGCGCAATACCTCGGCATATAGCTTGACCAATAACTTCCTAGAAGATTTCTACATTTATTTGAACAATTATCAAGTTATTTTTACACCCTCTGGTGTTTTTGTGCGTCCTGATGATTACTTTGATTTGTACCATTATCAGAATATGGAACGCAGCCAGTGGAAACAGGAAATTCTGGGGAAAATTCATCGCAGAGAGACCTTGCCGTCGCAACCGTTCATCAATAATGGAAAAAAAACAAACGTGATCACGTATTTGCAGTCGATTCCCTTTGATACCTTTCAGCATTCGCTTGGAACGGCTGTCATCTTGATTGACGAAAGTGAAATTGCCAAAATGCTGCATCGTGTACCGGAACAATATGGGGGCTGGGCCTATATATGTGATAAGGAAGGTAATACTATTGCTAGAGTCGGCATCGAGGATTCGCAAATAAAAGCACTAAATATACCGGATCTTATCGGCAAAGGTTCAACCAACACCTTAGTTGAAGACAAAACGCTGCTCATTTCCTCAAAATCAACCTATAATGGGTGGGTATACGTCGTTGGTTTGCCAAAAAACACCGTCATGAGGCAGTCGGCGTTCATCGCAAAGGTGACGTGGACGATAACCGCTTCTACATTATTGCTAGGGATTGTGGCCGCATTGTTATTTGCTTACAGGAACAGTGCTCCGATAAACCGGATTGTCACGGTCTTTTGGGACCAAGCCAATCTAGCCGGTTACAAAGGAAAGAATGAATATGATTTTCTGCAAGGAAACATCTCTAATTTACTAGCAAGTCAAAAGTCACTCGAGGAGGAGCTAAAACGCCAGCAACCCTTATTGGAGGATGCTTTTGTTAAGCGGCTCCTGAAGGGAGAGTTTGACTCCCTCCAGGAAGTGCGGACATTAATGTATTCACTACCTAACATGAATTTGAAAGGAGATGCCGGTTATGTAGCGATCATCCGAATTAACGGCTACAGCGGTCTAGTCAGTAAAGAAATTATTCACGAGCTGAATGCAGCCAGATTACTAATGAAAAAGTTTCTTCATGAGGTTGAGGGTGTATTTCAACTGAATGTAACCGATATAGATTTGGATAAAATGGCTATTTTGATCACTTTCGGCGAAGCGGTCCACTCTTCGGAGGCAAATGAGCTTGCAGCCGTGTTTGACCAGCTTCGGGATTATGTAAAGGCGGAGTATCGGATTCAAATTACAGTTGCGATCGGCAGCAGCTTCCAGGCGCTCTCCGACAGCAGTCGTTCATTTGAAGAAGCGAGACAAGCGCTTGATTACTCAGTTCTGATTGAAGAAGCAAAAACAATTTGGTATCAGGATGTGATCAAGGAATCAACAACGTATTATTATCCAATTGATATGGAGCTACGGATCATGAATGCCGCTAAAATCGGCGAACTTCAAGAGGTTCATCGCATTTTTGAACAGCTGCTGGAGCAGAATTTCTCGGAAAGGCAGTTATCAGCGGAGATGGTTCAGCAATTATTCGGCGAATTAAAAGGGACTTTCTTTAAGTTGCTGCTGCATAGCCCGTTTACGGATCAAGCCGTATCGGAAGGGTTGAAATCCCGCGTGGAGCAATTACAGTTATCAACAAGCTTGGACCGCTTCCGTAATGAAATTCTGGGGCTACTTGAGGCGTTCTGCAATAGGGTGTTGAAGAAAAAAGAAGATAGCACTGGAGAAATAATTAGCAAAATTGTGACCTTCCTGGATAGTCATTATCCTGAATCTGATTTAAATCTTTATCGGATTTCGGTAGCTGTTGAACTCCCGGAGAAATACATTTCGCAGTTATTTAAGGAGCAAACTGGCGAGAATCTATCGGACTACCTAGAGAAGATCCGCATTAAAAATGCGACTGATCTTCTCTTCAACAGCGAGCATACGATTGATGAAATTTCGCAGCATGTCGGCTATAATAGCGCACACGCGTTTCGGAGAGCGTTCAAGCGTGTATCGGGTGTCTCGCCTAGCATTTACCGAAAAACCGTAAATTAATTGTTTATATGCTGTTAGAGAACCCTCATAACATTTACAGCTGAATGAAGATAATTACGTAAACGGCGGGTTCCATTGAATCCGTCGTTTGATGTTTCATTTAGTAATGTCCCCGTTAGAAGGAAGTGTACCTTCCAGCTAAAAGACAGGTGTACCCTTCATTTTGAGGTGTACCTTTACGGTGTAGTGGCAAATGTGGTCTTGTAGACATATAGAAAGCGCTACCAAATTAGGAGGGATTGTTTTGAAAACAGTAACGGTCAGAGAGGCACGTGCTCCGAGTACTACGAAGAAGTCTAAAATTTGGACAGAAGCGAATAAGAGCTTCCGGAAGCATTGGCAGTTTTATTTACTCATCCTACCAGCCGTTCTTTATTTTATTATTTTCAAATACATCCCGATGCTGAACGCCGTTATTGCATTCAAGGATTACAGCGTCGTCAAAGGGATTTGGGCGAGCCCTTGGGCCGGGTTCAAGCATTTCCATCTGTTTTTCAACAATCCGCAATTTTGGGTTCTGATGAAGAACACACTGTTCCTCAGTCTGTATCAGATCGTCATCGGGTTTCCACTTCCCATCCTGTTAGCTTTGGCACTGAATGAAATCCGGAACGGGATTTTCAAAAGGGCGGTCCAACTCGTTACCTATGCACCTTACTTCATTTCAACGGTTGTCATGGTTTCGATGATTATGCTGCTTCTCTCCCCGAGATTGGGGGTTATCAACATTATTTTGCAAAGCTTCGGACTGGAAACGATCAACTTCCTCGGTATACCCAATATGTTCCGTAGCGTCTATGTATGGTCGGACGTTTGGCAGGGTGCGGGATACTCAGCTGTTATCTATTTGGCCGCACTTGCTGGGGTTGATCAATCGCTGTACGAGGCAGCTAAAGTCGACGGGGCTTCCAGATTTCAGAAGATAATCCATATCGATATTCCCGGCATTATGCCAACGGCTGTCATTATTTTGATCTTAAGTGTAGGCAACATTATGTCCGTCGGGTTCGAGAAAATTTATTTATTGCAAAATCCGCTTAATCTGGAAACGTCCGAAATTATCGCCACCTACGTGTATAAGATCGGGTTGTTGAATGCGAACTTCAGCTTCGCTACGGCTGTTGGTTTGTTCAATTCCGTTGTCAACCTGATTTTGCTTTTGCTGGTTAACTCGCTCGCAAAAAGAATTTCCAGTTCGAGTCTTTGGTAAAAGAGAAAGGAGGCGTCGACATGCTTGGGTATGGGCGCAGCATTCGTGAATCGAATGGGGATCGGTTATTCCTTGCGGGCGTGTATGTATTTCTAGTTATCGCGCTTATCGTAGTTCTTTATCCGTTAATATTCATTGTTAGCTCGTCGTTAAGCAGTCCGCTCGCGGTTTCATCGGGACGAGTCTGGTTATGGCCGGTGGATATAACACTCGACGGATACAGGGTCGTCTTGAGCAATCCGCAAGTACTGAAAGGCTACGGGAACTCGCTGTTTTACGCCTTGATGGGCACCTTGATTAGCGTTACGTTAACGGTCGTTTTGGCTTATCCTTTATCGCGAAGGTCATTTTTCGGCCGCAATGCGCTTATGATTTTCATCACGTTTACCATGTTGTTTTCCGGCGGTTTGATCCCTACTTATTTGGTCGTCAAACAGCTCGGGCTGCTCGATACAAGGTGGGCTCTGCTCATCCCTCAAGCGATCTGGGTATGGCAAATCATTATTGCCAGGACGTTCTTTCAGTCATCGATTCCCGAAGAGCTGGCGGAAGCGAGCGAAATAGACGGATGCACCGATTTACGCTTTCTGTGGAGCGTTGTGCTCCCGCTTTCCAAGCCTATCATCGCAGTGCTGATCTTAATGTATGCGATTGGACAATGGAATGCTTACTTTGATGCATTAATTTATTTGAAATCACAAAGCCTTTATCCACTTCAATTGATCCTTCGCAGCATTTTGATTCTTAATTCGGCGGCTTCGAGCAACATCGATGCAGCGGAACAGCTGAGGAGACAACAGTTTGCTGATTTGACCAAATACTCACTCATTGTTGTAGCAAGCTTGCCCGTTTTGGTCATTTATCCTTTCGTGCAGCGGTATTTCGTAAAAGGGATGCTGATTGGCTCTGTGAAAGGATAAATGGGAGTCTGTGAATAAATTAGAGGAGGTGATGCAGGGCAATCAAACAGGAAGTAGAAGTGTTTAATTTCAAAAATGGAACATGCAGGGGTTACCACTTGACAATGAAAGGGAGAGGGCGAATTTGAAAAAAACAGTACCATTCCTAATGATAATGTTGCTTGCTATCAGTCTAGTTCTCGCGGCTTGTTCATCCCCAACTGATTCTGATAAGAATACTCCGGACGCCAAGGATTCACCAAAAGCGGTGGGAAGCAACAGTTCGGTAGCAATCAAAATTTTCGCACAACAAGACGCGAATACAGATTTAGCGACAAACAGCTTCTCGAAATTAGTTGAAGAGAAGTTTAATATTAAATTTCAATGGCAGACGGTTCCTTTCGACGGTGCGGCCGAGAAACGACAAATATCTCTTGCAAGCGGAGACTACCCGGACCTCTACATGCTGATACCGTGGGTTGATAAATTTTCACAGACGGATATTCTACGCTACTCGCAGCAGGGTGTTATTCTACCGCTTGACGACCTGATCAATAAATATGCACCTAACGTGAAAGCGGCGATGGACAAATTCCCGTACTTTAAGGCCATGAATACCGCGCCGGACGGCAAAATTTATGGATTGACGCAATTGATCGAATGCTACCACTGTTCCTATCCGAATAAAATGTGGATCAATTCCAGCTGGTTGAAAAAGCTAAATCTCCAGATGCCAAAAACGCTGGACGAATATAAAAAAGTATTGCAAGCATTTAAGTCGAAGGACCCGAACGGCAACGGGAAAGCGGACGAAGTGCCGTTGAGCGGTTCAATCGAGGATTATGGCGTTCATATTATTCCGTATTTTATGAATGGTTTCATCTATAACGACGATAAAACGTATCTGCTTTTGAACAACGGGAAAGTGGATATGGCGGCTAATAAAGCAGAATGGAAGCAAGGCCTGCAATTCGTTAAGTCGATGTATGATGAAGGCCTCATCGATAAAGGGGCGTTTACGCAAAATGCTGCGGCCTTTAAGAAAATCGGCGATAATGCCGAAGCGCAAATATTGGGCGCTGGCGCTGGCATGCATCCTTATATTTTCGTTACTGGTGGATCGGATAACTCTAAAACTTATGATGCAGTTCCACCGTTGGCTGGACCAAACGGAGCTTATGCAACTTACAATTACCCGAGTGATCCCGGCGCTACCTTCGTTCTGACGAATAAAGCGAGCAAAGATGCGCAAATCGCTGCGATTAAATTAGTCGACTATTTATTCACGCAAGAAGGTCAAATCCGTGGTCACTTCGGGGAAGAAGGCAAAGACTGGAGAAAACCAAAGGATACTGATGTTCCAGTTGAGAAGGGAGTCGCTTCCATATTGGCTACGATTCCTACTCTAACAGGTGAAACTCCCCACAACTCGTCTTGGAGCCCAATGGCGCAATATTTCCAACCTAAAGCATTCCGAGACGGGTGGATTGCAGCTACCGACATTTATGACACGACAGGCTACGAGCGTCGATTACAGGAAGCAACCCATCTATATGATTCTAAGCAACCCAAAGATGTGTTTCCACATTGGGCCATCTGGATCGATCCAACCACGGCCGATGAAGCGGCAATGCTGAAGACGAACATCAAAAATTACATTGACCAGAATGCGCTGCAGTTCGTTACTGGTTCGAAAGATTTAAATAAGGACTGGGATGCGTATGTAACTGGCTTGAATAAATTAAATCTGAAACGCTATCTGGAAATTATGCAGCAATCCTACGATAAATCATTCAAGAAATAACGTTGCAAGCAAAGCTATCCCGTGCGGCCCAGTGGTCGCACAGGATATTTTTTATTCTGGTCAGTCGTTTGAAGTCCTGCTGGATTTCAAGCATGCTCAGGATTTTTAATTTAAAAAGGGACAGTTCTTTTTCTTGCCTTCCAAATTGTAATTCTTACCAAAAGCTCAAACGACATGATTGTCGATTTTGTGCTTTTTTTTCTATAGGTAGATACCCAACAGCTGCTGAGAACCGTTATCCAATGCATATTATTTCCATAAGGCGGAGACGATAAAGATATCATAGTGAGGAGTGGAACAGCTTGATTACTTCAACTACTTCGCCACAAACGAATCTTCCGATAAGCCAGGTCCTCTCTGAGAATGAAGATCAGCTCAAATATGAGTTTCGCAATTGTTCAGATATTCAAATTCGAGCCTTACAAAGCCCAGCATCTTTAAATTGTTTGGTTGTATACACCGATGGTTTGATTGATGCCAAATTATTGGAACAGGTCTTGATTCCATCCATTTCATCCTTGAATTCGACCAATAGGGATGATTTGGCATTTAAGTATAAAGAAATAGTAGATCTATCTGAGGTTACGGAAGGTGTTCTCGAGGGAAAAGTAGTTATTCTTCTAGAAGGCCAATCCTTTGGATTTCTAGCAGAACTGAGTGATTATAAACAAAGATCTGTGGAAGAGCCAACCACTGAAGCTTCAATTCGAGGACCTAGAGAAGGCTTTACCGAGTCTCTACGTACCAATACTAGCCTTATCCGAAGAAAAATTAAAAGCACACAGCTTAAATTTCAAGCGTATGAAATAGGTACTACCACTAAAACACCAATGGTTCTAGTTTATATGGAAGGGTATGTGATCCCTGAAGTTTTAGCAGAAGCAAGGAAGCGAATTAATAACATTCATACGGATCGGATATTTGATTCTGCATATGTGGAAGAATTCATAGAAGATCATCCTATGTCTGTGTTCCCACAAATTCTAAATACCGAACGTCCGGATACTGTTGCAGCAAGTTTGATGGAAGGGAAAGTAGCACTAATCGTAGACGGATCTCCAAATGCCTTAATCATCCCAATGACATTCTGGTCTGGGTTTCAATCCGCTGAGGATCATTACGAAAGATTTATTTATGTGTCCGCCGTAAGATGCCTACGTATCTTATTGGTTTTCCTGTCCATTTTTCTGCCTTCCATCTATGTAGCGCTTACTACGTTTCATCCTCAAATGATTCCGCTTAATCTCATGATGAGCATTGCGGCATCCAGAGAAGGACTACCCTTCCCGACGGTTGTAGAAACTCTTCTCATGGAAATGATGTTCGAAGGACTGCGTGAAGCCGGTTTGAGACTTCCTAAAGCAATTGGCTCAGCTGTAAGTATCGTAGGTGCGCTAGTCATCGGTGAGGCTGCTGTTCAAGCCGGCTTCATATCCGCACCCATTGTCATGATTGTTGCTGGAACAGGAATTGCATCCTTTGCCTTCCCGAGATACAGTTTGGCGCTCCCGTTCAGACTTCTTCGATTCCCCATGCTTATTGCAGGCGGTCTTCTGGGCATTTACGGTGTAGCCATGGGTATTGTTTTTATTCTTATTCATCTCGTAACGTTAAATTCGTTTGGTGTACCCTATTTGAAGCCAATCGCTCCTTTTACCAGAAAGCAGTGGAAGGACACCCTCATCCGTATGCACCATAGATTCAAGAAGTAATATCCCATTTATGTGATCTAAACCTAATGAGAATGGGGAGATGTACTATGAGAACTTTCAATTTGAGCTGCCCATTATTGTTTATTGTTATCTTCTTGACAGGCTGTTGGGATCGAACTGAAATTAACGACTATGCGTTCTGGATCGGGAGTTCCATCGACCTCAATGAGGACGGTTCATTCAAAGTGAGTGCTCAAATTGCCATTCCTTCACAATTTAGAAGCACTGGGGGAAGTAAAAGTGAAAAAGAGAAGGCTACGATTGTGGTTTCGGCAACGGGAAAAAGTTTGATTGAAACTCTTCAAAATATTCAAGAAAAATTGCCGCGCAGAATTTTTGTCGGACATCGAAGAACTATATTTTTTGGTGAAAAAATGGCTCGTTCTGGAATAAAGAATGCAATTGACCAATTTGTTAGAAATCCTGATACACGCTTGCGGACAGATGTTTTCATGGTACAGGGTGGAGAGGGCAAGGATGCTCTGGAAGTGAGTAGTCCGTTTAACCCTTTCTCGGCTGTAGCTGCTGTGGATCAGGACAAGTACTGTCGCGTTGGTGATACTGTACTTCGTGATCTAATCGTAGACTCAACTAGAGACGGAATCAGACCGAGTATGCCGGTAATCGAAGTGAATAAGAAGGAGAGAAATACTTTTATAATCCAAAAAGCAGCTATGTATAATAAGAATCTAGAAATGGTTGGTACTCTTGGGCAAATTGACTCCATGGATATGTTTTGGATAAAGGGAGTTCAGCGTGATCGATATATTACGGTTGATATGGAACACGGTATTTACTCGATCTACGAATCTAACTTAAGGAGTCATATCACGTCCGAAATTAGCGATGGTAAACTTAATTTTGTGGTTAAACTAACTGGGAATGGACGAATATTGGAGAATACGACAAGAACCAACCCCTCTTCAGCAAATCAATTACCTGGAATTGAGCATGAAATAAATAAAAAAACAAAAGAACACATCGAAAAAATGATAAAAAAAGTGCAAGAGAATTATGGTCAAGATGTATTTGGTTTCGGAGAAGTATTGCATGAAGAGCATCCGATTGTATGGAAATCAATAAAAAATCGTTGGGATCAGGAATTTCCTCTTGCCTCCGTCATAGTGGATGTACGTCTGAAAATAAGAAGTACTGGGAATATAGGGAAGTCGCTGGATTTGTAGAAAGGAGCCATTATGAAGATTTCTAACTGGCAATTATTTTGGCTGCTGTTAACGGTAGAAATCAGTATGACGATTTGGCTGACGATTTCACCGGCCATTCGCACTGTCAGGCAAGATGCCTGGATTTCTTTATTGGTGGCTGCTGTTATAGGCTTAACAAGCACTTTCGTAGCTTTAAAGGTAAGCTTCCGTCACACAAATTTGACTATTGTTGAATTTAGTCAGCTATTACTGGGGAAATGGATTGGTAGATTCATTTGCTTATTATATTTCATTGGTTGGTATACAGTAGCTGCTGTGATTCTGAGGGATGTGTCGGATTCCATTCAAAGTGTGCTCTTTCACAATACGCCATGGTGGGTTATTTCATTGGTCTTCGTTGTGGCTATGAGTTATATCAACTATAAAGGCAGCGTTGAAGCGATAGCTCGTTTCAGTGAAATTGTGGGCCCTTTATTTTTATTGGGCATTATCATAACCCTTTTATTGAATCTGTCTAATGTGCATCCTAAACTTCTTTTGCCTGTCTATTTTGATTCAGGGGCGATTAATATTCTAAAAGGCTCCATAACCAATGCCTCGTTTCTTGGAGAGTCGATTTTAATCATGATGCTCTTCCCTTTCTTAACGAAGCCGGACCGTGCACTGAAACCGATATTGCTAGCCATACTTTTGCCATCTCTCATAGGAGTTATCACAGCGGTAATGATTGTAACAACATTTGGAACTCAATTAGGAGGAGAACTCCATTATCCCTATTTCAGTATGGTTCGATTCATAGCATTTCTAGAGTTTATTCAAAACATGGATGTATGGATTATATTTGTATGGATTTTTGCTGTATTCGTAAAAATGTCCCTTTATTTGTTTGTGAACAGCTATGGCATAGCACAACTATTCCATATAACGAAATGGAAGAGACTAATAGTACCTGTCGCAGGAAGCCTCCTTTTGTTATCGTTCATTCCTTCGAATTCCGTATATGCGATGGAATATGCCACTCAAGTGTGGATCAAATACGTCTTCCCTATAAATATCATTGCATTACCGATATTTTTCTATGTAGTTGGACGAATAAGGCGGATAAATGTATAGGCGACCGAAAAAGCTTTTAATTAGCTCGGAAACATGCCAGCTTTGTTCCTCCAATACAAAATGTCCGCCGCATAAGAAATAAGTTTGAATAGGAATGAGTTGATTACTAAAGGCATGAGCACCCTCCAACGTAAAAATAAAATCGTTTTTTCCCCAAGCTATGAGCGTAGGAGGTTGATAGGTTCTCAAGTATTGTTGCCAAACAGGGTACTCTTCTACATTTTTTCTATAATCATAGCCTAGCTCTAGTTGGATTTGGTTGTTTCCAGGTCGGTTTAGTAAAGACTGGTCCATCATATATCCATCAGGGCTAATCAGGTAGGGTTGACACACACCAGTTAAATATTGTTTTTTTGTAAAATCAAATGTTACAAGCTCGGAAAAAGCCGCTTCTGTTACTGGGTTTCGGTTAGCCCAAAGTGCTTTGAAGAGATCGAATGGTTTCCCTAGCCCTTTCTCATCAGCTACCGCATTCTGAATAACGAAACCAAGAATCTGCGTTGGATTGCGGATAGCCAATCTGAATCCGATAGGTCCTCCATAATCATGGACATACAATATATAGCGAGAAATGTAGAGCTTAGCGATTAGCTTTTCAATCACTAGGGATAAATTCTCGAAAGTGTACGGATAGTCTCCCGTTGATGGCATGCTGCTATATCCAAATCCAGGGTAATCAGGAGCGATGACATGGAATCTGTCTGCCAGTTGAGGAATGAGATTTCTGAACATATGGGAGGAACTTGGAAATCCATGAAGAAGGATAATGGTCGGATTGTACGAATACCCGGCTTCACGAAAAAATATTTCTAATCCATCGATATTCATTTTTTTATACTGCACCATGATGTCAACTTCCTTTCGTTACCGCTCATATTCCTTCATATGAAAAGTATGTGTAGAAGATGCTGTTCATGTGCTTTCTTGTTGAAAATGCTGAGGAAGAAACGGTTTTGCAGGCAATTATCGTTAAAAGTACCATTAATAAAAAACATGCAATTTGCAGGAGGCTAAATTCATCGTTAAACTGCCTCTACAAACATTATTTCAATCTTAAAAAGAAAAGGGTCTTGCGTGAACCATCAACGGTTTGCTCAAGACTTTTTTACATATTGTGGTTGACTTAAAGTGCACTCTAAGGTTTAAGATGGGTTACGTTGGCGCAGATGAGCCGACCTTGTATATATCATTCTTTTCAAATAATCTCCATACTTGCTCTGCCATAATTTGAGGTGAATGTGGCATGTTATTTAGAATCCACCATTCCACTGTACCGACAAAAGCTGAAGCCATAAATCGTGTAATCAATTCCATATCCAGTCCCTGAGTAATTTCCTGCTTATCTATCTTCTCTTTTACGTTAGCTGCAACGATCTGCAGCATACGTTCCCGGAATACAGAGGCCCTATTATTAGAAAGCATAGAAGAAAAGAATAAGAAATTCTCCTCGAAATAAGTAAATACGGGCTTTAGCTCACTGATTAGATCTATTTTGTCTTGAATAAATTCGTTTGGTGCGCATGATAGGAACATTTTGCTTAAATGGTCATCTATGCAGGAATTAAGCAGGTCATATTTATCCGTGTAGTGAAGGTAGATGGTTCCGCGGTTTACATTTGCCCGTTCAGAAATATCATTAATTGTGATTTGTTCGAGTTCTTTTTCGGAAAACAGTTCCAGAAACGCCTTGTTAATGGCTTCCTTTGTTCTTGCGATTCGTCTATCTATTTTGGTTGTCGTACTCATTCTTTATATGCCTCCTCTTGTTAATGAACATTTTTATTCTGATTGTTGTATATGGAACAAAAGTGCCTTTATTAGCGATTGAATTAACTTATCTTCTCTATATAATAATAATCAACGACAGATAAATAATCAACAAGAGTTGAATAATAAACGTTATGTGAAAAGACTGTCGTATTATGAGTTGTATCAGTAAGTTAATACATTTCCTTTAAGGGGCGATAAAGAATGGAAAATTTAAAATCTAAGGTAATCATTATTACCGGAGCATCCAGTGGAATAGGAGAAGCTACGGCTAAGTTATTGGCCCAAAATGGCGAGGGAACAGAAATCGGGACATATCATCAACATTTCATCCGTGGCTTATACGCACGGTTATAACCGAGATACGAGAGATATCAATCAAATTAGGAGGTATTGGTTATGGGAATTAAATGGACAACTGATCAAATGCCAGATCAGCGAGGCAATCGGGTTGTGATTACAGGCGCGAGCAGCGGAATCGGTTATGAAACTGCTCTGGCTTTTGCGGCAAAAGGGGCAGAAGTGGTTTTTGCTATCCGGAATTTAGAAAAAGGAGAAGAGGTCGCCAGACAAATTAAGAAGGAGTATCCTAGCGCAGCACTAAACCTGATGAAGCTGGATCTTAGCGATCTTGCCAGCGTCCGCAATTTTGTCCATGAGTATCAGCAAACTTATGATTCACTCACTTTGCTAATCAACAACGCTGGCGTCATGATCCCGCCGTTTACAAAAACCAAGGACGGTTTTGAACTCCAGTTCGGCAGTAATCATCTCGGTCATTTCGCACTTACAGGACTTTTGTTACCTATGATGAGTCATGTCCCATCATCTCGTGTTATTACGCTAAGCAGCACCGCTATAAAGGGCGCCAAAATTAATTTTGATAATCTAGATGGCAGCAAAGGCTACAACAAGGTGAAATTCTATGGTCAGAGCAAGCTGGCCAATTTATTATTTGCCCAAGAGCTGAATGTACGACTGAAGGCAAGCGGTTCAACGACCATCAGTTTGGGCAGTCACCCTGGCAGAGCAAATACCAATCTGTACTCGCTTGGATCCGGCAAACAAGCAAGCCCCCTAATGAAAATAGTGGTGAAACTTATAGGAACACAATCAGCGGCAATGGGGTCTTTACCAACTCTGTATGCAGCAACTTATCCAATGCTCAAAGGCGGTGAATACATCGGTCCGGATGGAAAAGGTGGAAACAAAGGCTACCCCAAAATTGATAATTCCGTGCTTAACCTTTATAACCCACAGATTACTAAACGGTTGTGGGACGTATCGGAGTCTCTGACTGGTATTTCATATTTATCTTAGAACTTGAAGCGTAATAAGATAGGCCAAGTCCTTAAAATCAAGCGCTTGACATGGAGTATACTCCAAGTAATATGCTTGAAATCAAGCAAAAGGAGGCTAGATATGGAACCCACATTTACGATTGCAGAAGTTTCTCGAAAAGTGGGATTGAGTCAAGACACAATCCGATATTACGAGAAGATCCACCTACTTCCCCCATCTGTATCAACATACTCGATGCGCATAAGAAGCAAGTGGAGTCTCAATTAACTGAAATACATGCTACTTTAGATATCTTAAATTATAAACTGAATCACTTTCAAAATATAAAAACAGGAAAACTTATAAAAAACTAAATTGATGGAGGAATTGTAAATGCAAAGGATTAGGAATAATGAACTAACCATTCAGGCGCCCATTCATTCAGGTTTTGGACCACGAACAACGGCGCTGGAGGCATTAGGCGGGGAGGATTTAAGAGGCAAAGTCGCCATTGTGACGGGTGGCTATTCGGGCCTCGGTCTTGAGACAGCTCGTGTTCTGGCCGAATCCGGTGCAACGGTTATTATACCTGCACGCACACCGGAAAAGGCGCGAGCTTCCGTCTCGCGTATTCCGGGGGCTGAACTGGAAACAATGGATCTTTTAGATCCTGCTTCCATAGATGCTTTCGCGCAGCGCTTTCTTAACTCGAATCGTCCCTTGCATATTCTTATCAATAGCGCAGGTATTATGGCCTCACCGCTTGCACGAGACAAACGCGGCTTTGAGTCCCAATTTGCAACGAACCATTTGGGGCATTTTCAATTAACGGCGCGTCTTTGGCCAGCCTTAACTAAGGCAAAGGGTGCAAGAGTCGTATCTGTTTCTTCCAGAGGCCATCGGATCAGTGGAATAGACTTCAATGACCCCAATTTTGAGATACGCGAGTATGACAAATGGAAAGCTTACGGGCAGTCCAAAACGGCTAATGCGCTATTTGCAATCGAGTTAGATAAGAAAGGGATAAGTTATGGCATCAGGGCTTTTTCGGTACATCCAGGAACCATCGTAACCGATTTGTCACGTAATTTATCCGATGAAGAAATGCGGGCAATGGGAGCAATGGACGAGAATGGAAAGCGAGTTCTTAATGAATATAATGAGGAGTTTAAGACAATAGAAGAAGGGGCAGCTACGATCGTCTGGTGTGCCGTAAACAAGCAGTTGGATGGAATGGGAGGTGTCTATTGCGAGAATGTCGATATTGCTAGGGCAGTTCCGGCAGATAGTCCGCAACCTCCAGGCGTAAGGCCTTGGGCTACTAATCCCGAATTTGCTGAGCAACTCTGGGAGTTAAGTGAAGATCTAATCGGCGTGAAGTTTCCGGTTTAAAGGGAGACATTGAGAAACGGACTGGTCGTCCACCACAAAATCTTGAATCAATCCTCTCAACCGCATGCCAGTAATTTGCTCGTGAGAGATAAAAACCAAAACGGCTGCCGCGGGGTAGCCGTTATTGCGCTAACGGGAGGATAGTTATAGAGCATTGCCAGGTGAACTGCTCCTTATTGAGTGTCCAATCAGTTATAAAATTCTATCTAACAATTCTCCTACTTGTTCAGCAAGAATACGAGGTGAATAAGGCATGCCGTTTTTTATCCACCATTCCACTACACCTACGTAAGCATTTGCAACAAATTCGGCAATTACATCTTCGTTTTGACCCGAATTTTTGCCTTTTGTTATATCCACGTCTTTTTTGAACGCTTCAATATTATGTTGAACAAACCGACTGCGGAAATACGGAGCTCCTCCACTCGCCAACATCGTCGAAAAAAACAAATAATTACTTTCAAGATATTCCATGCAATGTACAGTGGATTCAATCCAATCCATTTCAGTTTCCGACTCACAAAAATTACTCATGTTATTGATATGTTCTTCTATAATCTTATCCAGAAGATCAAATTTATCTAAGTAATGAAGATAAACAGTTGCACGGTTAATATTTGCTCTGTCAGAAATATCCTGAATAGTAATGCTATCGAAATTTTTTTCTGACATCAATTCAAGAAATCCTTTTTTTATTGCTTCTTGAGTTCTTAATATTCTTCTATCCACTGTTGCCATTTTATTAACACCATACCTTTCTTTAGATAGTCGACAATTTTTGTTGACTTGTTGTTTACACATCAAAACTGATTAAATTAACGAGCTTTATGCCTTGTATTTTTTTTGTTAATTGTATAGATTATAGACAGATGTCGAGAATACATCAATCGTAGTCTTTATTTTAACATGAACGGAGGAATACGGTTGAAAAGATTTTTATGGCTCTTTCTCAGTTTGGCGGTAACAGTTTCTATATTCTCCGCATGTGGAAGCAACAAAAATGACATATTGTATAACATTGAGCATGGAGTGCTTTATTCTACAATAAAACGAGGAATATCACAGAGCCGCTATATACAAGCCGGGAAGCGATTGAGGCGGCAAAAAACGGCAAACCGCTCCCTGATGGAACCGTTGTTACTCTTGTGATATACAAAGATGGAAAGCTTGACGAAACCCTCTGCGGGATGATTATAGGTTCACTTTAGATAGGATGAAAAGCTTCAAACTCGAGGATTGATGCTGGTCTTCATGTTATTGGCAATGGTGTTTATTGTTGTCTATGGTGTACAGGCTTCCATTAAGGAAAATATGGGTTACAAGCTCTTCATATATTACCCATTTGGATGGGGCGGAGAAGATTCTCTTTTGAACTTTATCAGGGATTATTTGGCGATAATTGTTAGCTGCAGAAATCAAAGGTGATAAAGGTGGGGGATTATGGAGAAACAAAAGAATTTACTGATACTGATATTAACCATCGGTGTTTTCGGTATCTTAAATACGGAAATGGGCGTTATTGGGTTATTGCCTTCCATTGCTGATCACTTTAATGTCAGCATATCAAAAGCAGGTTTGCTTGTAAGTCTTTTTGCTCTTACT
Organism: Paenibacillus sp. Soil724D2; assembly: GCF_001427935.1. Taxonomy (NCBI): domain Bacteria; kingdom Bacillati; phylum Bacillota; class Bacilli; order Caryophanales; family Paenibacillaceae; genus Paenibacillus; species Paenibacillus sp. Soil724D2. The sequence continues at coordinate 434,646 of NZ_LMRY01000056.1, read as the reverse complement.
ATTGCTGTGTCTGGACCAACGTTGCCGTTATTGTTTACTAGGATAAATCGTAAGAAGGTCATGTTACTTGTATTAGGTGTTTTCGTTTTGGGAAACATTGTATCCATATTTACATCTAACTTTACCATTCTATTAATTGCTCGTATAATTCCGGCCTTTTTTCATCCAATTTATTGTTCTTTGGCATTTACAGTTGCTGCTTCCTCAGTAAGTAAAGAAGAAGCTCCAAAAGCTGTTTCTAAAGTATTTATAGGAGTATCTGCTGGTATGGTAGCCGGCGTACCGATCGCAAGTTTTATTGATAGTGCCGTTTCGTATGAAATGGCGATGGCATTCTTTGCTATTGTTAATTTTATTGTTTTCATTGCTACATTGATTTTTGTACCATCTATACCTGTTGAAGAAAGACTTTCTTATGGTACACAATTTTCCGTGTTAAAAAAATCTATTGTATGGCTTTCCATCGTGACTGTCATTTTATTAAATTCAGCTATATTCGGAGTATATAGTTATCTTGCTGAATATCTGAAAACAGTAACGAATATGTCTCCGAATACCATAAGTTTAACGTTATTATTCTTCGGTGGAGCCAATATTATTGGGAATATTGTCGCAGGAAAGTTACTTACTCATAGTGCAATTAAGTCTGTAGTATCTTTTCCATTGTTATTGGGTGCTGTTTACATGATTTTATTCTTTACAGGACAGTTTATCGTACCTATGGAAATTTTAACTTTAATTTGGGGAATATTGGCCGGAGGGATAATGGCAAACATTAATCAATATTTAATTGCGTCTGCAGCTCCCGAAGCACCTGATTTTGCCAATGGATTATTTATTTCTTCCTGTAACGTAGGAACAACATTGGGTGCAGTTGTAGGCGGGTTATTTATATCAGAATTAGGTACCCAATACGTAGTATTGGTGGGATTTTTATCGTTAATATTGAGTGGGGCATCTATATCATTAAGAAATTATATATTTAGTTCTACAAAGCAAAAACTTGCTAGTTAAAGATTAATGAAGATGCGTCAATGCTTTAATAACAACCAACTACTCAGACCTCTTCCAATTTGTTTTGTTCTTGAAACATCAGACACCGATAGTTAAAACAGCGGCAGATTAAGACAATATTTTCTCGTCTAAGTGTGCCGCTGCGTCTCTATTTCATTTGGGAAACATCTCAAAAATCAGTCTGAGTGAGTTTTTGGTAAATAGCAGATTTCTTTAATCTTGAGCCCGGCGTGGGCTTCGCAGCCTTCGACTCGAACTTGTGTCCGTACTATTGCAAGTTCAGCTTGTGCTGCCCGAGTTGCAGCGCTTTCCGGCGCCGAAGTCAGTACCTTGCTCAAATTACACGTTGCTTCAAGCGTGACGTCAGAATGAGATGTCATGGTCGATATGTATTGCGTTGACACCCACTTTATTTTACAAGTGTAAGCTGTTCTCCTGGCTGGAGAGCGAAGCCTTCGATTCCTTGCTCCTTCAGCTGTGCGGTGAAAGCAGCAGAATCTTGTACGATGCCTGGGAATGTGCTGTGATGAACAGGGATCACGTTCTTTGCTTGCAGCCACATTGCTGCAATCAGGGCATCCTTAGGTCCCATTGTGTAAAAATCCCCGATCGGCAGTACCGCGTAATCAATATCGTGGAGCTCGCCGATCATTTTCATATCTCCGAACAAGGAGGTGTCGCCGGCATGATAAAGTGTAACTCCGTTCCAATCCATGACAAATCCGCCCGGCATGCCTGCATAGACGATGCTTTGGGAATCGTCCGCTATAATTGAAGAGCTGTGGAATGCGTGAACAAGCTTTGCTTTGGCAAATCCCAAGTCCACAGTTCCTCCGATGTTCATTCCGATCGTCTTCAAGCCCTTCCAAGAGTAATAGGTAGCGAGCTCAAAGGTAGCGATAATGGTTGCATCGTTAGCTCTGGCGATAGCTTCCGCATCAGCGGTGTGATCCGTGTGTCCGTGTGTAAGAAAGATGTATTGAACTTGAATGTCCTCGGCTTTCGCTTTGGCAACGGGATTGCCGCTCAGGAACGGATCGATGATGATCGAGCGCTCTCCATCCGAGATCTGAATGCAAGAGTGTCCGTGAAAAATAAGGTTCATTTTTTCTTCCTCCATATACTATTTATTATTCGTTTGACGATAACGTGAGTATATTCTTTATTTCTTTTTTTGTCAAATTACTGTAATATGAGGATAGCAAGTATTCTGGAAGGGGATCAAAAACCGAATGCTGTCAATCGAGAAGCAGATACTTTTCCTGCTGACAAAAAAGCGTTGCATGCATGCTAAAGAATTAGTACAAATTTATACGAAACGCGGCTATAAGGAGCAGTCAATCAGGAACGTTCTATCACGAATGAAGAAAGAAAAGTATATTCACGCAGAAGAGCGTTCCCTGTATTCCATAATGGACAAAGGGGAGCAGTTTTTATCCTTCGTGAACCGGAAACCGCGGCAATACGATGTGGATTGGAACCGCAAATGGTATTTTGTGCACTTCGAGGTACCGGAGCCAGAGAGGCAAAGAAGGGATCAATTCCGTTTGCAGCTGCTGCAGCTTGGCTTCGGTCAACTATATAAAGGCGTATATGTCTCTCCTTGGGATTACAGAAAGCAGCTTTTGTCATTGATTCATGCGGCCTCCATGGATGAATACGTCACTATCTCGGAAGCGTCGATTTTGTTTCGTGATATTACCCCTGAGCGGGCAGCCAACATTTGGCCTCTAGCCGACATCCATCGCTTGCATCAGGAGAAGTGGCAATGGTATCAAGACGAATTCGTGCCGGCTTTGAATAAAGAAATCAGGGGCAGGATGGATCCCTTAGAGCTGTTTGTCCTTTATTTGCATGTTGGAGAGATTATCAGCGAGATTAGCCTTAGGGATCCCATGCTCCCGGTGTCTTTGCTTCCATCCGATTGGATGGGTCATCGCGTAATCGCTGAGTTGTATCGTTCGTTTCAGTCGTTTGCCACCCTCATCCCCAGCTCTTCAGAATATTATCAATTTCTCGTGTAAACACATGAGTATCCGGACAATGCTGTCCGTTATGTGAGCAAAGGCTGCCGTTCATGCCGGCAGCCTTTCAAAGTGAATAAAGGTATTCCACTTGCTAAAAGCAAATTCAATTTTGATACTTTAAACTTCATAATAAGAGCGCCTCCTTGATGGTGTTGGGTTTCGAACCCGTGGACAAACCCATCATACTGAGGCGCTCTTTTTTTGACAAAGGCTATTTCTTAGCCTTAACAGGATATCTTCCGATTAAGGGTTCATAGTGAATTCTGAACTCGAGTCTGACTTTCCGTTTTGAATTGAGTCGTATTTCGATAATTTATAGTTTACAGCTTCAAAAGCGCGATCCAACTCCAATTGCTGTTTTTTTAGTTCCTCCTTATGCTTTTCCAGTATCGCTCTTCTTTCCGAAATGGTTGAATCGCCTTGAAGAGCTAAATCGACAATGTGTTTTAGCGCAGCTACTGGCATACCGGTCACACGGAAACATGTCATTAAATTAATCCGATCGCACAGATGACTCTAGCGGTTATGCTAATGACTGGATTTGCCAACATTGGTCAGTTTATTTCACCGCTGATTACTAATGGCATTCAAACTTTATTTTCTCTAGGTTCCATTCGATCCGTTTTTCTAATCATCACGATTTTGATCAGTGTAATCTTTCTTGCTTCGGTTACTCAAGGCATCTCAGAAAAGAAGAGAGAACTGGTCAAAAATTGAAAAAAGTTCAGGCTGAAAATACCATTACTCCGAATACGAGTAATGGTATTTTCAGTAATAAAAGACTTTATTCCTCAATACCCCAAAATTGCTTTAGGTTCAACATGTTCTTCTAAACCATATACCCCAGAATCCCGTCCAAGTCCTGACTGTTTGAACCCTCCAAATGGAGCGAAAGGGTCATCATGAACGCCTTTGTTTATTAATACCCGTCCAGATCATTGCTCAATTGCCCCACTCATACGTTTGGTGCGATCTACCTGGCTGCCGTTTTAATGACCAATCGCATAGTGCAATTGAACGACGCCGCTGCCGAGTGGTTTGAAGTTCAACAATTCCATTTCCTTGTATTGGTACTTCTCCGTGTCAATCAATAGATTGAGTCCTTTCCCTTCTAGTACCGGCGCGATATTGAATATGAGCTCGTCAACAAGCCCTTGACCCAGAAAAGCATTGTGAAGGTCTGCGCCCCCCGAGATGAGGGCGGTTTGATAGCCTTTATCCTGCAGGTAGTTCAAGGCTTCGAGCGGTGAGCCGACAACCGTCACACCGTGAATTTCTTTCACGCTTGCCGATACGACGACGATATCCATGCTGGCAAAAGCACTCCCGCCACCGCTCGCCTGCATCCCTTCAAATGTACGCCTACCGACAATGAAATTCCCAGCTGCTTGAGCATGTGCCGCAAAATCGCCGAGTGCTTCCTTTTTTGGGGGATTATTCGGACTCGATTGCGCGTAGTTACCATTGCCTGTTAGTGTTGCCCATAGAATTGTTTTCATTGGATAGCCTCCTAATAGTCGATGAAAATAAATGATGATTATATTTCAGCCTAGCTTTCTTGATTGCTGCGATGTCCGCTCAAGGACTCTGCGGATGGATGCGACCACCCGGTCCGGCCGATCTTCCTGCACGTAGTGGGAGGCATCGTCTAACGACTCGGTTTCGTTCAATTTCAAATAACCTTGCCATTTAGCCATCTCTTCGGGTGGAAAGCCCGCGCTATCCTTCATCCCCCACAGAATCTGTGCTGGCAAATTGGAAAGAACCGGCAGTTTCGCCTCGATTTCCGCGAGCCACGGACGCGCTTTTCGGATCTGCCTTGGGAATACCCAAGTCGGTTTCCGGGATTTTGGGGTTGGGAATGGATCGGTGTAGGCCTTTCTCAAGATATCCGTGATTTTCTCGGAATGATAGATCCCATGCGGGACAATCTTCTTGGCGAAGAAGTTTCGCCTTGTCTGCAGCCAATATCCGAAGGGCCATCCGCCCATGGCAAACGAGAATAGCTTCATCGCAGGGAGCGTGGCTGGCCATGCCCAGGTATTCATCACGACAATTCCGCGCAGGTTCTCACGGTGCCTTACAGCGTAGTTGAATCCGATCGGGCCTCCCCAATCTTGGACTACTAGTACGAAGTCCTTGAGATTCATTCGCCGGATGAATTCGGTGACAGCCTCAGAATGCTCCTTCGGCGTATAGCCATAATCGGAAGGAGCTCGTGACATCCCGAGTCCCGGGTAATCCAATGCAATCAGACGGCATTCGCCGCTCAATTCTTTGATGACGTTCCGGTAAAGATACGACCAGGTGGGGTTTCCGTGTAGGAGAAGAATGACAGGCCCCTGCCCCTCGTCAACGTAATGAATCATGCCATCGCGATAAGGCATCCAGTGGTCCTTGAACGGATACTCCGATGCATCTACATCAAACGGTCTTTGCATGTATGCCTCCAATCTGCCAATTGTTTCAAGCATCGTATAAATTCATGGAATATATATCTGAATATTCAGATTATTGATGTGATTCAAAGTCCTGTTAATATCGATTGAGCGCCCCGGTTGCGCGCACTACTCAGGGGTTAATATCGATATGGCGTAGAACTTTGTGTTTCGGCTCTTCAATAAGACTACAACACTGTGGTATATTTGAAAAGTAGTTACAATAAAGTGCAGTAGTTTCAAAAAATGAACTATGGAGGAAACGTCAATGTTGGATCGCTCTTGTATCGAAGCCATTGATCCTTTGATGGAAATCTTGGATGGTAAGTGGACCCTCCCTCTTCTGCTAGAGTTGTTTGTTGGCACCAAGCGATTTGGAGATCTGCGGCGAAAGCTACACCCGATTAGTCCGAAGACGTTGACGGATCGACTGCGGGTGCTGGAGGAAAAGGGGATTATAACGCGCACGCAGTACCCCGGTGTGCCCCTGCACGTCGAATATGAGCTAACTGAGCGAGGGTGGAATCTGCAGCCTATTTTTGCGGCTATGTGGGCATGGGTTCAGGAAAATGGCTTAAGTGCCGAGCGTGGGGCGGAAGAGATGGCATAGATGTGAATGTGACAGAAGTACGGGAGCGCAGACGGTTGGGAGAGGACCTAAAGATTGACACGATGGCCTCCGCTCATGGCTGAATCCAATTTATGGATCGCCGGACGTGGATAACGGCCCCAATATTTCCGATTAACGGTCCGTAATGGCTAAAGCCGGGACGCTGGATACCTCTACGCTATAAACCGACAGCGAAAAAGCAGCCGATCATGGCTGCTTTTTTCTTTTCAAGTAAACTTACCATGGAATCGAAAATCTGTGGCGGCTACTTTTCCAATTCAACGTACCCGTCAATACGAGTGCGGCGAAATAGAGAAACAAGGAACAGACGATTGAAGTGATTACGCACCATAACTGCGGCATACCATGGCTGGCAACATAGTTATAGGTCCAGTGTCCGCATATCACCATCAGCATCATGCAGATCCCAACCTTGACATAAGGACGAACACTCCAATAAAATCCGATCGAGCTTGAGATGGAATAGAAGTTCAGCAGTGTTTGCATCACAATGCCGATACCGATGCCGTAGGCAACGCCAATAATACCAAATTGGCTGCCGAACACGAAGATCGAGATACCCTTGAATACGGTGGCTATTAAGTAATTCCACAGCGTAGCTTTCGCACGGCCGAGCCCGAGCAGAATCGCATGAAGCGGAGCGTCGAAATAATGCAGGAAAAACATCGGCGCCAGTATTTTCAGAAGCAATCCTGCTTCCGGCGCATTATAGACAAGTGCCGTTAGTGGAGTTGCCCACTCGTACAGGATAACGGTCGCCGGCGCGCCGATCAGGAGTCCCAAGATCATAGCCTGATTCATCCGCTCATGTATGAGCAGACTGTTCTTGTTCGCCGCTGCCTCGCCAATCGCTGGAATGAGAGCGGTGGACAAGGACTGCGTGATAAAGCTTGGCATGAACAGCAACGGAAACGCATAGCCGGCCAGCTGGCCGAATTGTTTCGTGGCTAACGCCGTGCCGATGCCGGCCAGCGCCAGGCTGGTTGTAATAAGAAGCGGCTGGAAGGTGCTGTATAACGAATGAATGACACCGTGCACGGTCGTCGGCAGTCCGATCTGCAGCAGCTCGCCGAGTGTACTTCTTCCTTGTTTCAAGTGGCTTGCCCAAGTTTCGCCCGGTATCTTTGATTCACCGTATAGCTTGTAGCTTGCCACCAGGAAAAGGAGGCTGATCGCTTCGCTGACAACAGAGGCAGCCATTGCTCCGGCAGCCGCATAAGCGACGCCGTAAGGCAGCATCAGGTGGACCAGCGTAAGTACACAGGCAATTTGCACCGTATACTCCAGCACATCGGAAGCGGCTATGGTCTTCATCTGCTGCATGCCGCGGAAATATCCCTTTAATACGGCGGAGACAGCGACGATCGGCGCGATCGGCGTAATCGCCAGCATCGCGTAATAAGCGCGTTGGTCGCTTAGCAGAATGGATGCGATCCACTCAGATCCAAGTAACGATATGGTCGTGAGCGCTACGCTCAAGACACCCGTGACAGCGAGCGAGACATGCAGGATACGCCTCACTTTCATCCGTTCGCCGCGAGCGTGGGCCTCTGCGACCAACTTTGAGATTGCCACCGGCAATCCAAGCTCCGTAATCGTAATGACGAGCGGGACGAGCGGATGCGCCATCATCAAGATGCCGATTCCCTCTGCGCCCAGTACGCGAGCGATATACATGCCGCTGATAAAACCGAGAATACGGTTGATGAAAGCAGCGACAGACAAGACCAGCGTACCTCTCATGAACGATTGCCCGTGTTGTGACATGACTTGTGTCCTCCTGTTTATCGAATACTTAAATGTATTCAAAAATTGGAAAAGCATGCGAACAAGCCGGTGTTGATGTCATTTTTGGACATGTGATGGCGCATAGCGGCGCGGAGGCTTTAGTTTTTTGGATTAAACTAAGTCGGGAGGGAGCCATATGAATCAAAAATTAAGTTTCGCGATTCAGCAGCCGATCCTTTCTTTCATAAGGAATGGTCGGATTATGTTATAGATAGAACGGCGGTATAAGCCCTTGGTGTGAATTTCCTTCACCAGGGGCTATTTTTTACAACTTAGAATTTAAATCCGTGGCTGGCACTGCGTTGAACTTTTGGCTGAATAGGAGGCCAGAGTAAACCCATCAAATGGCTGCCCGACGCTTCCGACGTTCAACACTATTTCTTCATCAGCGGCAACCCTTTCCCATCCATTTTATTTATAAAGGATATCTCCTCGCAAGGACTCTACTTTATCTAATGCCTTACTAATATCAACTTCACTTACACCAAAATGTACAAGAGCAGTATGAAGATGTTTAACAATAGCATCGAAGTGGGGAGGTTGCAAATCCATTCCTTCGTGTACTTTTGACATAGCACCGCCAGAGTACTGGTTAGGTCCACCTAACGCATAGCTTATAAATTTCGTTTGATGTTTTCGTTGTTTTTCCATATCTGTATGTTCAAAAAAGTGTTTAACAGTCTCATCTGCTAAAACTAAATCATAGAAGTAGTCCACCACTTTAGCAATTGTCTCTTCGCCGCCAAACTTCTCATATAATGTGCTCATATACATCTCCTCTAAAATTGATTTTATCTAATTATACCCATAAATAGCATGTCCATTCAGATTGCCAGTTTCATATCATACGCAAAGAGGCACGGTGTGGAAAGCGGAAGGCATTGCGCCGATTGACTTTGAGACGAGTCAGGAACTTTATTTTCAACGAATACTTCATCCCATTCCCAACGAGTGAGAAGAACATGGTCCATGGTCCCGATCAGATTTGGCATTGTGAAATGGAACATTTAACATTTAATCATCACTTATTTTCGCTTGACCTTAACACTTACGTCAGGGTTTAGAATAAGATTATGTTGAGCAGAAGGAGAGGGTGCAACTGAAGATTTGGGGAAGTTATGGAGATAACAGGATTTCCATTCAAACTGGAAAGGAAGAGAATGCTTTATGGATATTACACCACAAGAAGAATCCATGATTAAGGCTTTCCGTGAGACTGACTTACCACCTTTATTTGTGCTCATACGAGTTAGAAATGATATTGCAAATGACATTGGAAATGTCAAAGAAAGCCAAAGAGATGGTATTGTTAAAACATTAGAAAAATACATCGGCCCATTATGGGAAAACTATCATGAAGGGAAAAAATGACATGCTAAAGAAAGCCCTTAACGAACTAATATCATTGAGGATGTCAACAGAACAGCTAATAAATAATTATTTTATTTAAGTTAGTTGAACAAAACAAGGAGCAGTCTACGGTAGCAGCTGCTCCTTGTTATTCATTTTTTAAAAAGGGTGGAGCGCCGAAATAAAGGGGGATTGTCGTCATGGAATGTGGGAATTTGGTACATGTGTTAGATTGATTTGAAATATCTTATTTTGCTCGGGTGACCCTTTTTCGGAAATCCCTGGTTTTTGCAACTATTTTGCTTCTTGAAAGAAGATGGTCGTCACTGGCTTTCCATGTGTGGCCTTTTTTGTTTTTTCTGCGGATCATTACATAATTGTAAGGACTTGAGGAGTACACTTTAAAATGATTAATCCTGCATCTCTTTGCAAAGATCACATCTTCGTTTAGTGAAACGTTTGGAAATCGGACTTTATTAAAAACACGCCTTTTAAAAAAAATGGTTCCACCAGTCACCCATTTTACGTATTTATGTTGTTTTTTGGCTGAGTGGAGGATGAGCAGATTTTTCCTTTTGATAAAAGCCAGATAAGCTCTTTTTCCCACAACGTGCGCTTTCGTACGACGCATCGCCTTTATCTGCTCAGTCAAATAATATTTGGAGTAGTAGTCATCATCATCGAATTTTGCAATATAGGGGTGCTTTGTCCGTTTTATTGCGTAATTTAGACACTCACCCAAAGAGACTTTTTCCGGCCTCTTGTAAACGGAAACATGTTTATGGTCCTTTGTTTTTTTTCGGTACTTGGATAATTTCATACCGCTTTTATTTAATACGATAATTAATTCTTTTATCGGGTAACGCTGTCTTTTATAATTTGACAAAACATTACCAATAAAACTTGGCCTATTCGTACACGTGATGATCGATATTCCCCGCTTTCTTTGGCTCACGATATCTCCTCCCAGAATGTAAAAATACGTGTGCATATCACTTTTTGCGGTGTTTTTGAAAATTCCCATAATCAATAAAAACGATTCGTCCATCATTTTTTAAACGTATGTTATTAGAATTAAGATCATGAGGAATGATTCCATTCCTCATGAATTTCCTTCTCAAAGCGATTAGTTTTCTCTTATATTTTTTGGATCTGGGAAACTTCCTTTTGTACTTTTTCATTACTAAAATGTGATAGCCATACCCATAAGTTGTGATTGTTCCAAGGTGTTTTTTGATCCTAGATGGAGCTGATTTATATACAATTACTTCTTGCTTGTTGCTTGATCTCCCATTTTTTGATTTAGCAACTTTTATTACACGGCGATTACCCAAATCATATGCTACTCGCCACTTACCTACCCCGATAACTTTCATTTTATTAATCTTCTTCATGTAACAATGTTCCCCTCCCGTCAAAAGGTGTCTTGTTATTCTATTCAACAGCGCTAATAAGTTACAAAATCTACCACAAATAGGCCTCGTTAAAGTGGCGACCAAGGAAAAATTTTGTAAGCACTGCGGATGGGTGTGGTGACATTGACTGGTATATATTTCAACAATCGCTCCTGTCAGTTGAACAAAACGCTATATTTTGTAAATAAGCAACAATTAATATTGATACTTAAAATTTCCATAGTCAATCACAATGATCTCCCCGTCAGAATTTAGACGCAGGTTTTGATAATTGGGTCCATCACGACCTGAAATCTCATAAGGAATTATTCGATTTTTCCTAAATTTCCCTTTCATATCCAAGAATTTTTTCATGTTTTCCTTATTTCTCCGAAAATTTGTTTTATAGTTTTTCATTATTATCCAATTGTATCTATCATCGTGCTTTAGTATGTGCCCAAGATGTTTTTTTATATCGGTTGGAGATGTCATGCATATCGTTACTTCTTTCTTGTTACTTTTTACCCCATATTTGGACTTAGCTACCTTTAGAACGTACCCATTACCCAGATCATATACAACTCGTCTTGAACCCAAACCGATAATGTTTTTTCCTTGAATCATTTTTTTTATATGTTTGTCTAATGAAACAATATCCGTTCTCAGAGATTGGGTGCATGTTATTTTATTCGTTTTACTTATTCGTTTTCGTTTTTTATGCGTTCGAGAACCAGGCGACCCGAAAGGTCCAGGCTCACATTGTAATCCTTGCGATTCAGGAGGCCCTGCGTAGTCTTCCATTTCTTGGGTTATCTGAGGTTCTGGTAAACTGAGAGGTCCGGGTTCCCCTAGAAGTCCCGTTGGTCCTTGCATTACGGGGCAGGTAATTCTCCGTATTGTAATAAATTCTTCTTGAATACCGCCTAAAGTAGTAGGAAAGGTACCGGGCTCGATGGGGAAATTGGAGGAATTAATGTCTTCAGTCGCGTCTGCGTTACCCACCAAGGAATAACCTGTATGATAGCCTTCGGTCATCTCAAATCCAATGCTTTGGCTTCCATCCGCTTCGGCTCTAATTACAAACTGGTAATCGACTGGGTTTTGGATGTGATCCTTTTTCTGATAACCCATCGGTTTGAGGTCCATGAACGTCCCGAAGGGGGTAATGATTAACAAATTACCGGCATCATCGATCCGGATCTCGTCTGCCCCCTCACAGATGAACCGAATATCCTCCATCCGGGCACCCGGCTGCAGCATCACATCATATTTCATATTCCCTTCGTGTCCTTGAAATACCACATCAATGCTAGGCCACATCTGCCGGTAGATGACTTCCCGAAAGATGGGGAGATTCGAGTAAAGTTCATTAGGATCACTACCGCGTCCTGTTTCAGGTGATGTTCCTTCAGGGGTCACGTCGGAACGGGCATTCAAAAAACGCATAGCCAGACTAGGTTTATGAATAAACGATAGTTTAGGATCCAACTCAAAGAAGGTCATCCCAACTTGTTCCTGGCTAAAGGTATAGCAAAATTCTCTATCTTCCGCATAGAACCGAACCGCTTCATTCAACAGTGCACCATTGGGAACAAACACTATAGGAAGCCCATAAGTCTCCAATATTCTCTGTTTCGTCTCTTCCTCAGGCTGCATGGGATCTTTTTTCCCCTTTCTGACTCATGCCATGAGTTCATTTACACTGATACATAGATACGTATGTCTATAATTACTTGATTGGGTATGCATCCTTAATATAAATAAATAGGCATGTAGACGGAAAAAGTGGTGACGCAGGTCATTATCTACTGAAATAGATAACTTCCTGAAAATCTCATATAGCAGAACTGAAAATGGCAATAAGAAACTAGGCGCAGCTATGACGTTTTTCAAAAGGCTGCGTCTAGTATTTTAATATGATCGAGTTATCATAAGGCGTCGGGAGCAGCGATTGTTACTGTTTCGTGCTGCGATTAGTCTGTAAAGAGCTCCGAGATAATTGTCAGATCTGCATACGGATTGTGAAGCTTCAAGAAGTGCCGATCGGAGAGATTTGTTTCCTTTGCGAGTTTCCGAGGGATTTCGTTTACCAGTACTTTCGCTGTAGCATGGTACAAGACCGATCCAGATCCGCTGATATTTTTTTATTTACGGGCATATTTAAACCCTCCATAATCAATGATCACGATCTGGCCACCCCGCTTTAACCGGATATTCGGTGCATATGGTTTATAATAGTGACGTATTCCTTTTGAAGGAATAATTCCATTTGCCCGAAACGTTTTTACCAATTTCATAAGTTTTAGTTTATAGTTTGAAGAAACTGGGAATTTACGATCATATTTTTTCATGGCAATCCAGTGATATTCTTTATGGTACTCTTTAATCTTAGCTACATATTTTTTAATCGGTTCTAATAAGGAATAATAAATATTTACTTCAATACGGTTACAATTAATCCCTTTTTTCGATTTGGCAATCTTTATAACATAACCGTTTCCTAAATCGTACACAATTCGCGTTCCACCAGAGCCAATCCGTTTCTTCCCTTTTATTTTTCGCTTAATGGTATCGTCCAGTTTAATTATGGTGATCCCTCATTTCTAACATGAAGATTATTGGTCAAATTAGTATATGTCAAGAGTTACGGATTCGCCATGAAATTCGATCCTCTCGTGGGTGTAGTCGATGCGTTCGCTGAGAATAAGATAGCTGAACGTGCTTATTTGTTCGAATGGCTGCGGCAATGGAGGCATTAGCAAGGTACGAGTGCTTATTGTGCGTTCTTGAGTCTAGTAAGTTAGGAAATGCAGCAGATAAGCACGCACTGTGGTCTTATCTCGCGAAATACCGCAAAGTTGGCGGCAATAAGCACATTTAGCTTGCCTATATCTGTTATGGAGCGATCGAGGAGTTATCCCAGCTGCCTCACGCGGAGATAAGGGAACGTCAAGCCGCTATTCTAGCAAAAAGTGTTATTACAGCGAGGGTGCGGGAACTACAGGGCGCTTTTGCTGTTTGAGGGGAAATTAGCTCTTGTAAAGTTAGACTAAACAGTTTTTGCTAATGGTAAAATATAGCTATCATAATTTCGAAGGTGGACTGAAACTAAATGAAGCAGAAAATAGAATATGACAATCTAATTCCAATTAATGCTTATCTTTGGTGTCCCAAACCGTATCTGCAGCCTCTTCATTTTCATTCCAGCTTGGAAATGGGCTATTGCTTGGAAGGCAAAGGGCAATTTGTTTTTGAAAATAAGCAGTATAAGGTTAGCAAAGGTGATGTATTTATTGTCAATAATACGGAGCTGCATATTGCACAATCCGCTCAGCATGATCCGAGCCGATATATTTTTGTTAATTTTGATCCTAGTCTCTTCCTTGAAGAAGATGAAAGATTATTGCTGCCATTTGCTTATCGCTCTGAGAGATTTGAGAATCATATAGCAGCTGGGACATCGCTTGCCCAAAAAATAGGGTCATTAATTCAACAGATTTATGAGGAGCTGAACGCGAAAGCTGAGGGTTATATTACGATTTCCCGATGCAAATTGCTGGAGCTGGGTGTTACACTGCTTCGCCATTACAGGACTGCTTTTAGCAACGAGCAATGGCTAAAGATGTCCAAGTCACAGCGTGAGATCAAAGAAATGATGATATTTGTCAAAGAACGGTTTCTTGAGCCTCTTCAGCTTACAGATGTTGCTGCTCATCTAGGCTGGAGCAGTGCGCGGACAAGCCGCTTGTTTAAGGAGCACACAGGCAGCAGCTTTTTGAATTATATTACACAGCTGCGCATTAGCGAAGCAAGGAAACAACTTGTCACTAACCTTGATAGTATCGCAAACATTAGTTTTTCCAGCGGGTTTCAGAGCTTGGCGTCCTTCTATCGAGCCTTTAACTCTGTTGTTGGTATGTCGCCTCAAGAATACCGTAAACAATTTGGCGTTAAGCAATTATTTTGAGAATTATGAAGGAAATTGAGAAGATTCGCTAGAGCTAAATCCGTATAATCAGCTTAAAATCTTACATTAAAGGTGGTTTTACGATGGCTGGCTGGGAGCGATTAAAGGATATTGTACATTTGGAAATTATACAAAGGGGAGAAGAAGGCTGCGATGTAAGCGGGTTTCATGACAAATGGGCCACAGCTGGAGAGGATGAAACGAAGCTGATGGCGGTATATCATCAGTTGATGGAGCTTGAAATTAGTGGTAATTTCCCATATCGAGAGCCTTCAGATTTGCCTAGTATACTTGCCATGCGGCCAGAAGGACCGCGAAAACTAACGGCGGATAAATCTGAAACTGAATGGCTCAATCAATTTCAAGGTGCGTGGCTCGGCCGGAGTATAGGGTGTGCCTTGGGGAAACCGTTTGAGAACCGTCAATTTATGGATGGCAGCGGAGGAAGAGCAGGCTGGAAAAATATTGAGCTCTGGTTCAAAGGGGCAGATGCTTGGCCCATTCGGGGATATACCCCAGGGAGTTCGCGGGCGTCAGCCCAGTACGATTTGAAAGTGAATGAATGGTGTCAGAAAAGCTGGAAAGAACATATTCAGTTTATGGAATCCGACGATGATATTCGTTATACCGTGTTAGGCTTAATTCTTTTAGAGGAAAAAGGATTAGATTTTGATAGCTGGGATATTGGCAAGCTATGGCATAAGTATCTGAGCTATCAGCAAGTGTGTACAGCTGAGACGCAATCTTATTTGAATTTCGCTCAGGTAACCTCCCATATGCAAGGTGAAAAAACGGAGGACTGGGCACAGAAGAGTGAATGGGTGCGAACCTGGTTAAATCCGTATCGGGAGTGGATTGGAGCTCAAATCAGAGCCGATGGCTTTGCCTACGGCGCGGCGGGAAATCCAGAACTGGCAGCTGAATTAGCTTGGCGGGACGCTTCCTTTTCCCATGTGAAGAACGGTATTTATGGGGAAATGTTTGTGGCAGCCATGATTGCAGCGGCTTTTAACGAAACCGATAATGGACGTATTGTAGAAATTGGACTTAGTGAAATTCCTAGAGATAGCCGACTAGCTCACGATATTCGACAAGCCGTAGAAATTGCGCGCAGTGCTGTTGACCAATTGGATTTAGTCGATCGGATCTGGGAAGCATTCAAGCACTATCATTGTGTCCATACCAATAATAATGCAGCCTTAGTTGCTGCGTCGCTGATCTTTGCTAAGGACGATTTTGAGCTGGCTATTACGACAGCGGTTCTAGGCGGTTGGGATACCGATTGCAACGGAGCTACTGTTGGGTCGATTATGGGAGCTAAGCTAGGGGCTGATAAGCTTCCGGCCTATTGGGCCGAGCCGCTTCACGATACGTTATACGCAGAAGTGACAGGATTTCATCCGATTGTGATTTCGGATTGCGCCAAGCGCAGCTATGAGGTGTTTAAGAAGATATCTGCCGAATATGCTGCTGGAAAGAAGCTTTCATAAATGTAAAGACTGGCCTAATGGGCTGGTCTTTTTTATTTGCCAGACCTTATCCAGCTATTCACTACTTTAAAGGGGAGTGAAAGGCTCCCGAAATCAATGGATCGGCAGCCTCCTTAAGCATTTGGGCAGTCCCCTGAGAGGCTTCAGATTTAGCGGATCCCTTCGAATACATTATTTACAAGATGTTGCACGTAGGAATCGTCCAATTTTTCACCAGTTACCAGTAAGCGATAGAAAATCGGTCCGTAAATGAGATCCGTGCTTAATTCGATATCGAGATTTTTCTTCAATTCCCCGCGCTGAACCCCCTGTTCCATAAGACGCCTTGCCTCAAGCCGGCGAGGTTGGAAGTATCGCGTCCGATATGCCTCCGCCAATCCTGCATCAAACTGCCCTTCGCCTAATAACTCCGTAATGATTTTACCCTCCCGACTTGCCAAAAACCGGGTTAAATTTGTGGCATGAACCAGAATATCATCGAGTACTGTTCCCGTGTCAGGCACGGGCAGTCTTGCCGAGGCGGCATATAGAAATCCATCCATCACCACAGCAGCCTTGTTAGGCCACCATTTATAAATCGTGGCTTTGCTAACCTTGGCACGATCAGCAATTTTTTCTACTGTAACTGCTCCAAAGCCATTTTCCAATAATAAATCATAGGAAGCGGAAAGGATAGAGTTTTGCGTTTCAACATTACGTGGCCGTCCTCTTTTGCCCTGCACCAGAATCCTCCCCTTTCGCATAAATAAACTAGAAAATATAAACTATACGTTTAGTATACTGATTTTTAAATAAAAATAAAATGAAATTGACCATTTACAAAACTATACGTTCAGTATATTATTTGGTTATAATTATTGAACTATACGTCTAGTATCTATTTTATAATGGCAGTGCTTAAAAGATAGGTGCTGCAGAACACTCAGAAATTCAATTACGAGGAGGATTATCATGCAAAGTGAACAAGTGATGAAAGGCAACCGGATTTCAGGTTGGATGATGTTTCTGTTGGCAGCCGCTTGCGGTCTTATCGTTGCCAATCTTTATTATGCTCAAACCCTTGTAGGACCTATCAGTGTCTCTACGGGCATTTCTTCCACAGCAGCAGGATTTATTGTCACTTTAACACAAATCGGTTATGTTGTTGGGCTGCTGTTTATCGTACCGCTCATCGACATTATTGAAAATCGGCGCCTCACGGTAGTATCGCTAATGGTTACAGTCGGTGCCTTGCTAGCTGCCGCATTCGCCCCCAATGCGCCGTTATTCTTGACCGCGTCTCTGTTTATTGGAATTGGATCTGTGGTAGCCCAAATATTGGTGCCTTATGCTACCTATTTAGCGTCTGAAGAGCAGCGCGGCCGAGTAGTCGGAAATGTGATGAGCGGCCTCTTGCTCGGGATTATGTTTGCACGGCCGGTGGCAAGCTTGTTAACGAGCATCTGGGGATGGCAAGCCGTATTTGTTTTGTCGGCGATTGTTGTCACGCTATTGACGGTTCTATTGTCGCGTATTCTTCCCGAGCGCAGGCCTACCCCATCGGTAACCTACGGTAAACTAATTGTCTCTTTAGGCAGCCTTTTAAAACAAACGCCTGCATTGCGACGCCGTGCCCTATATCAAGCTTGTTTATTTGGAGCTTTTAGCCTTTTTTGGACGGTGGTTCCTTTAAGATTAGCGAATGATTTCGGAATGTCACAACAAGGTATTGCATTATTTGCTTTAGTAGGTGTGGGTGGTGCGGTAGCTGCGCCGATTGCCGGGAGATTAGCGGATAAAGGATGGAGCAAATGGTTAACCGGGCTGGCCATGATCATTGCCGTCTTGTCTTTTTTGCTAATCTATCTATTTCAAAGCCATTCAACTTTTGCTCTCATACTGCTCTTTCTTTCCGCGATTACACTTGATATGGCCGTGTCGGGAAATCTTGTACTTGGACAGCGTGTCATTTATTCATTGGGAAGGGAAGCAAGAGGGCGTCTTAACGGGCTTTTTATGTCTATTTTCTTCGTTGGCGGAGCCATTGGTTCATCTTTGGGCGGTTGGTCTTATGCATACGGGGGCTGGAATTTTGCCTCTATTATTGGAGTCGTCTTGCCTCTTTTAGCTTTGCTTTACTTTCTTACCGAAAAAAACAAAACCGAAGAAATCAAATAACGGGACACGAGGCTGCCGGGAATGTTGGGCAGCCTCGTCAAACGTGAGGTTAGTTGAAACAATAATATTTTATTGTAAAACGATAAATCGTATGGTAAAGTCAACTTAATATTAAATAAGTGAGGTGCTTTTTATGAAACGAGGAACAACACTCTTTTTAAAGATAGCTGTTATTCTTATTGGAATTCCTGTTCTTGCTTTGTGCATATTTTTAGTGCCTGAGATAGGGAATTTTGCTGTAGAATTGTATCCAGATATTGCTTATATAAAATATCTCTTTTTAATTGATTTGTATGCAACGGCGATACCTTTTTACTTTGCTCTGTATCAAGCTTTTAAACTTTTAAGCTATATTGACAAGAACACAGCTTTCTCGGAATTATCTATACGAGCTTTAAAGAATATAAAATACTGTGCAATCACAATCAGTAGCTTGTATGTTGTAGGCATGCCGCTCTTTTATCTCATTGCGGAGAAAGACGATGCCCCAGGTATCATAGTAATCGGACTGGTTATGATTTTTGCCTCCATGGTGATTGCTGTTTTTGCTGCTGTTCTCCAAAGGCTTTTAAAAAATGCCATAGATATAAAATCAGAAAATGACTTAACGGTCTGAGGTGAATAACATGGCAATTATTATCAATATTGATGTGATGTTGGCTAAAAGGAAAATGAGCGTAACAGAACTTTCGGAGAGGGTTGGAATCACAATGGCTAACCTTTCTATATTGAAAAACGGTAAGGCAAAAGCGATTCGATTATCCACTTTAGAGGCGATTTGTAAGGCTTTAGAATGTCAGCCTGGCGATATTTTAGAATACAAAAGTGACGAATATTAGGGGGAGGTATAACCTTGGACATTAACAATCTGATTATTGAAAATATGGCTGACCCCCATGAGCTGGAGAGAATGTTTAGAAAAGAACCCGAAGCTTTTAAAAAATCATTCTCCTACGCCTGGGAACAGAACCCAGATTCGAAGATTCTTGCCGTTTGGTATGAAAGATTGCATTTCAAGGAGACGGTACATACAGAAAAAGCTTCCTTGTTTCAGAAAGATTTCTTATCCATGGGGATTTTAGCAATTCTGTCCGGGATTAGCACAAGGATACTTTTCCATTTTGTTGAACAGCAAGAAATAGCTCCAATTAACCTTGTTTTTGGAATCCTTCCCTTTATCGCTATCTTTTTTATAACCAATAATACCCCGAAAAAAAAGGTTCTGTACACCTTAGCATCGTCATTTCTAATCTCCGGTTTTTTTCTAAATATTTTACCATTAGAGCATAAAGATAGCATTATCCTGGCTTATATACACCTACCCATATTCTTATGGGTATTAGTAGGGCTTGCCTTTACAGGAAATGAATATGGCAGAGGCAGGCTAAGATTAGCCTATCTTAAATTTAATGGGGAATTTTGCATACTCTACGCCAGCATGGCAATTAGCGGAATGCTGCTAACAGGTTTAACTATGCAGTTATTTAGATTTGTCGGCATGGATATATCTGAATTCTATTTTAAAAATGTCGTATTATTTGGTGCTGCCGCTCTCGCTATTGTGGCTACATACTTGGTATCAAGGAACCTTAAACTTGCTAAAAATATAGCACCATATATAGCCAAAATTTTTAGTCCTCTTGTAATGGCAACATTGTTGGTCTATCTTATTACGGTTATTTGGGTCGGGAAAAATCCATTCTTGGACCGCAATTTCCTCCTATCCTTCAACGGAATACTCCTTAGTGTATTGGCTATCACCATATTCTCCATTACCGAAAGCGGCACAGACGAGAAAAAGAACATTTCTGATTTTATAAATTTTGGCCTAATTGTTCTTGCTCTTATCATTGACAGTGTGGCTTTATCAGCCATCGTGTTCAGGCTTTCTTCTTATGGGATTACTCCCAACAGACTTGCTGTTCTAGGAGTAAACATACTGATCTGGGCCAATCTAATTTGGATTATGATCGCCTATATGCGTTTTCTACAAAACAAAACCGGACCTTCCAACATCCAAGATGCCGTCACTAAGTATTTGCCGGTCTACGGACTTTGGGCAGCTTTCGTTACCTTTACTTTTCCTTTAATTTTTTATTAGAATAGTCCAACAAGACCAAAATCCATAGATGCTTGGGTTAGAGAAGAAGGAAGATTAAGGTCTTATAGGTATATAAAGAGTGAGTATCTTTCGAAATCCTCTATATAAACAGATAAAGGAGCTTGCCGCGGCAAGCTCCTTTGTTGTTGATCTCTTACTGTCTTCTGAAGACTAACCTGATTACGGACGAAGTACACAGGGAAGCGAATACTTACCTGATGATAACAGCACTATCCATTCCGATTTTACAATTTCTCTCTCCTTAATTTTCAATTTCAAAATTCTTTAGGCTTCTTTGACAGTTGCCTTTATCACATTTACTATGGACTTTTCCTCTGAGGTTTCTGCAACATGTTTGATAAAGAAGGAAAGCAGTAATCCGATGAGGCCGATCCCAACAATAACGAGATATGCATCATTAATACCCTGAATGGATGCTTCCATAATCATGTGCTTTTGCGTTGCCCCATCTGCCCCGCCTGTCGCCATTATTTCCTGAAGATGAGTTTTGGTACGATTCGTCATCACGGTCACGAGCAAAGAAGTACCTACGGCTCCGGCCACTTGCTTGATGGTATTGGAAATAGCTGTACCATGCGCATTAAGTCTGGCTGGCAACTGATTTAAACCTGCTGTGGTAATAGGCATAAGGAGCATGGCCATGCCGAAGCGGCGCCCCGTAGACATGAGGACCAAATAGGTATAGCTGGTTGAGTCCGTTAAGTTAATAAAGCCAATGGTAGTGGCGATCGTAATGGCCATTCCAACGATGGAAAGCCATTTCGCGCCGAACCGATCGAACAGCCTCCCGGTGATCGGCATCATGAAGCCCATCAGGAGCGAGCCGGGGAGCATCAGCAAGCCGGACTCAAGAGCAGTAAAGCCACGGGCATTCTGAAGGTACAGCGGAAGCAGCATCATATCCGCATACATCACAATGGTAACTGCGATATTAATGATGGTAGTTAAGGAGAACATGTTGTATTTGAAGGCTCGGAGATCGAGAAGCGGATTTTGAGAAACGATTTGCCGCCAAGTAAACAAGACGAGGGCAAGGATTCCCGCAATAATAGATACAAGCACCTCCGCACTTGACCAACTTTGGCTGCCGGCTCGGCTGAAGCCGTACAGCAGGACACCGAATCCGACGGTGGAAAGGGCGACGCTGGTAAGGTCAATTTTGGCGTAGACTCGCTCCGACACGTTTTTTAGATAAACATAGCCGCAAATGATAACAATGATAGTAAACGGAATCATGCCGTAAAACATGGTCTCCCAAGGATAATTTTCCAGAATATAACCGGCAAGAGTAGGTCCGATCGCAGGTGCGAAAATAATGGCGAACCCGACCAAGCCCATGGCGGCTCCTCTCTTATTGGGAGGGAATAGCGTTAAAATAACATTCATGAGCAGCGGCATAATAATCCCGGCACCGGCTGCCTGAATCAGACGCCCAGTCAGCAAAACGGGAAAGTCGGTTGCGATGGCCGATATGATCGTTCCGGCAAGGAAAATCCACATCGAAGTTTGAAAAAGCTCACGTGTAGTAAACCGCTGCATTAAAAACGCTGTGATCGGAATCAGAACACCGTTAACCAACATGTAGCCTGTTGTCAGCCACTGGGCAGTTGCAGCCGAAATGTTAAAATCAACCATTAATTCCGGAACGGCAACACTCATGACCGTTTGATTTAGCGTCGCAAGAAAGGCACCCAAAATCATAATGAACAAGATCGGTCCCTTTTTTATCGAACTGCTTTTTGATTCTAAACCTTTACTCAACTTAGTTCATCCTTTCATGTCTATCAAATAAATTTACAATATGTTATATAATAAACAAACTGTAAATTAAATTATATCCAGAAACATGTTGTTTACAAGCGACAAACTTTGACGAAGTGTAATTTAGTATACATTGAAATCTTTTTTGTAGTTTATCTTGAAAAAATACGACGTAAATTCCGGAAATTGTAGCTTACCGGCTCAACCCTTTTTTTCGCGTTTGGAGCAATCCCGAGGGACATGGAAGAGGATGGGTCTAACGTGGACTAAATTTACAGTTTGTAATATAATTTACATAATATAAAATAGATGTAACTTGCTAAATAAAGGAAAAGAAAGGGATATATGAATAATAGAACATCCCGCACCGATCCCCGCATACTCCGCACACGTCAATTGCTTAAAGACGCTTTTGTGGAATTGCTTCAGGAAATGGATATCGAGAAAATTTCGGTAAATCGCATCGCAGAACGCGCTACCATCAACCGAGTTACCTTTTATCTTCATTATCGGGACATTCCGGATATGCTGGAGAAGATGGCGGATGATATGATCGGGGACATTAATGGAATTTTGAACTGTGCGCCTGGGAATCAGAATTCCACAGAAGAAGAGGATTGGCCGCTACTTGTGAACTTGCTTGAACATATTGCCGAACATGCTAAATTTTATAAAGTTATTCTCGCGTCGAAACGTACCCCGATCTTTACGGAGCGGTTGTTAAAGCTGCTGACGGAATTGGTAACCGCAAGAGTAGAGAGAATGGGGAACGAATCCTTCCTTTCTACAGTAGGTATTCAAAAGGATATTGCCATTTGGTACGGATCTTCAGCCTTGATCGGTACAATCGTAGCTTGGCTTCGTAAGGATATGCCGTATACGCCGCTTTATCTTGCCAAACAATTTACTTTGCTTCGTTCTCAATAAACTATATGGATAAAGTGAAGACCTGCTGATGAGAAATATCAAGCAGGTCTTTTTGTATGCTAAAAGTCCTTCCTACAAATTTTACAATAAAAACAAAATAGACAAAATACATATAAAATGTTTACTTTAGAAATATTGTGTGCTATAGTTCAAATCAAGCATTTGAGAAGGAGAGGCGAACTGAATGCACCAGTCTAAACAAATTATTTTAACTATTATCATTGCATGTCAACTTATGGTTGTACTCGATTCATCCATCATGGTAACGGCGCTGCCTGAAATCGGTCGTACACTTCATATATCGACAACCAGTTTGACATGGTTACAAAATGCATATATTTTGGCCTTTGGGGGTTTCTTATTGTTAGGTGCCCGGGCGGGGGATATCTTGGGGAGAAGGAGAATGTTTAGTGTTGGTATTGCATTATTTACGCTTGCCTCAATAATGGTTGGATTAGCTCAATCAGCGGAATTTCTGATCATTACTCGTGCATTACAAGGCCTTGCGGCAGCAATAGCAACACCATCTACGCTCGCATTATTGTCGGTGACCTTTGTAGAAGCCAAAGAACGTACGAAAGCGATCGCCATATACAGTGCTGTATCAGGAGCAGGCGGCAGTATTGGACTCATCCTTGGCGGAGTACTGACGGACTTAATTTCTTGGCGCGTAGGGATGTTTATCAACGTACCCATTGGAATTGCCCTGCTCATTATGGTGCCACGATATTTAAAGGAGACGGAGAAAAACTCGGGGCGCTTTGATATAATGGGGGCATTGACATCTGTAATCGGAATTACTGCACTGGTATTTGGTTTTGTACAAGCGGCAGCTCATGGCTGGGGTAATATAGAGACATTAATTTCACTTATTGTTGGTGTTATATTGTTAGTGGCATTTGTGTTTATCGAAGCTCGTGCGAAACAACCCATTACACCGCTTCGTTTGTTTTCGAGCCGTCAGCGGTCAGGGGCATATCTCGGAAGGTTCCTGTTTTTGTGTGGCAATTTTTCATTGTTTTTCTTTATCCCGCAATTTTTACAAAACGTTCTTGGTTTTAGTTCTTTTGAAGCTGGGCTCGCATTTCTGCCTTTTACGAGTGTGCAGTTCGGGATGATGTATCTTATGCCTTGGTTGGTAACCCGGTTTGGAAATTTAAAAGTGCTAATTGCCGGTTTGATCATTGCGATTATAGGTACGAGCTGGTTGAGCCAAATCTCAGTAGATTCACAATTCTTTCCGCAAATCTTCGTTCCGTTGATCATCATGGGGATGGGCGCTGGGATGGTATTTCAACCATTAACATCTTTTGGTCTGTCTGATGTTGATTCACGCGATTCGGGTGCCGCGTCAGGTCTTATCAATGTCGCACAACAAACGGGTTGTTCGATGGGTTTAGCTATTCTTATTACGGTCTTTGAGACCGTAAACCGATCAGAGTTACCATTGAAACAACAATTTGCACACGCTATTTCTGTTTCCATAGTGGGTTCAGTTGTATTTATAACAGCGGCTCTTGTTGTTGTGCTCCTCTGGTTTCTCCCAGCGCGTAGTACTGTTAAAGAACCAGCCCCTAAAGCTGCTTAATATAGATTCTCTTCTTGTTGACATCCACTAATCACCATGTTATATTTCATTATACAGTTCAGTCGTTTAGCAATTAGTTATTTAGAAGATCCGGGCTAAAGTAATAAGGATACGTAAGTATCTACTTACTTTTAACGCGATCTTTTTTTGTTTTTTATTGTAATAAAAGCAACAGACAATCAAAGATCAGGTTTGTCATCCACGCTAATTCATCAAATGTAAACGTTATCTAATATTGCATTAAGCGATGCTTTGGATCCAAAAAGTATAAAATAATATTTTTAGGAGGCGATCCAATGACGAGTCCAGAAAAGACATCTTTTCCGATCGGTAAATTGTCTATGTTATTAGCCGTTTTAAGGGATCATTCATGGAATGAAGCTGTTGAAAATGAGTTGAAAGAAAAAGGCTATCGATACGTTGTAGGTAAAGTTGGAGCGATGGATTTAAACAAAGTTATCGCAGCCATAGAAACGACGGCTAAAAACAATCTAATTATTAATAAAGATATTTATCACGAAGTGCACGCTTTATACCACGCTATCATTGAAGCTCTTCAAGGTGTTGGCAGAGGTATGGTACAGTTCGGTGATATATTACGGACCGTAGGGCTGACATTCTCCATTGTTCGCGGTAAGTTAGGAGAATCCTCTGAGCAAAGCGGCGAGTGGATCGCGGTATCTATTTACGGAACCATTGGTGCTCCTAAAAAGGGTTTTGAGCATGAAGCCTTTGGCTATGGATTTAATCATATTTAGCTATTTAGTGATGAATGACCATTCTTTGCACATGAAACAATGGAAGTGAATTTAATAATAAACCAGGCTATTAGTAATTTTAGTGATTTAGGAGCCGATACCTTATTTGGTATTGGCTCCTTTTTTATATTTTCATACGAGGAGAGATCATGATGCAGACATTGAAGACAGAAATCATAGTAGGTAGCGGAATAACACTAACATTAAAAGATGTAATTGAAGTCTCTCGAAACAAGGCTAAGGTAGCTTTGAACCATACAAGTGTGGAAAAAATGAATCGCAGCAGAAGTTATGTGGAAAAGCTTCTTCGAGAGAAAAAAACGGTTTATGGACTTACTACCGGATTTGGTAAATTCAGTGATACTTATATTTCAAGTGAAGATACAAAAGAGCTCCAGGAAAATCTCATTCGCAGTCATGCTTGCGGAATAGGGCAAGCATTGCCAGTAGAAGTCGTTAGGGCGATTATGCTGCTTCGAATCAAATCGCTTTCGTTAGGTTACTCGGGCATCCGGCTTGAGGTTGTCCAAACGATGATCGAGATGCTGAATAAGGATGTCGTTCCGGTCGTGCCAGAGAAAGGTTCGCTCGGTGCCAGTGGCGATTTGGCTCCATTGTCGCATGTAGCTTTAGTCATATTTGGAGAAGGTGAGGCGGTTTACAAAGGTCGGCGTCTAGATGGCGGAGTGGCTATGAAAATGGCGGGCATTCAACCGATATCTTTAGAAGCTAAAGAAGGACTTGCGTTAATAAATGGAACCCAGGTCATGACCGCGGTCGGGGCAATAGCCTGTTATGACGCTTTGAATTTGGCGAAATGGGCGGATGCGACGGGAGCTCTGAGTTGTGAAGCATTATTGGGAATCAGGGACGCTTTCGATGCGCAAACGCATGAAATTAGACCACATAAAGGCCAACTGCAGGTTGCCGAAAATATAAAAAGACTGACAATGGGAAGCCAATTGATGACAAATCAAGGAGAATTAAGAGTGCAGGATGCGTATTCCCTTCGCTGTATACCGCAGGTTCATGGAGCAAGCCGTGATGCGATTTCTTATGTATTGGAAAAAATTGAGGTGGAGATAAATTCAGTCACTGATAATCCACTCATATTTGAGGAGCAGGAGAGGGTAATTTCGGGCGGCAATTTTCATGGGCAACCGATCGCATTGGCTATGGACTTTTTATCCATCTGTATGTCAGAATTGGCCAACATATCCGAGAGAAGGATCGAGCGCTTAGTCAATCCGCAGTTAAATGGTGATCTACCTCCCTTTTTGACAAAACATGGAGGTCTTCAATCCGGGTTTATGATTGCCCAATATGCTGCTGCTTCAGTGGTTTCCGAAAATAAATCTTTGGCTCATCCAGCTAGTGTCGATTCCATTCCATCTTCAGGCAATCAAGAGGATCACGTAAGTATGGGGACGATCGGGGCCAGAAAAGCGAAGCAAATTGTAGAAAATGCTTACTCCGTTATCGCTATTGAGCTTTTATGTGCTTCTCAAGCTATTGATTATCGTAATCCCGAGTATCTGGGCAAAGGGACAAAGTGGATTTATGCCAAGTGCCGCGAACAGGTACCGTTCTTGGAAAAAGATAGAGTGCTGTCTTACGACATTAAAAAAATAACTTCCATGTTACAAGGGACAGATATTGGGGTTGAAATTTCACCGATAACAACTATTCAATAATTAAAGCAAAAAATCCAACCCGTTATACTTAATAGGGCTGGATTTTTTGCTTTTCTAGTATTATATATGGCTATAAGGCATTTTCGGAACAAGGATAGAGCCGATGAAGTAAAGCAGTGTGACGGTTCCAAAGCTGCATAGAGCAGAAAAAACTACGATTAGGCGAATGATGGTTGGATTAACTCCGAGCCATTCTGCAATACCTCCGCAAAGGCCGGTTAATTTACTGTCTGTAGTGGATCTGAATAATTTGTTCATTATATAAGTCTCCTCTCAAATATAAGCATTTTGTATGTCTGCTTCGTTCTTATGTCTTTATTGTAGCTTCTTTGAGCTTCTACGAAAACGGACCGCCGACGGTTATGGTAGCTGTACTAAAGTCGGGGAAGCTCCACTACTTAAGGGGAGTACAGGCTTTGTCGATTAGGGAGTGAGACAAAGTCTTGTCTCATCCGAGCGTGACAAGCATGTAACGTTTCCCCTCTACCGTGAATCAGTTTGCCGCACGCGGCGGCGCCGAAAGGATAGATTTTACGAACGGACCGCGCTATGCTAAGGAAGTTGAGATGTTTCTGGACGCTTTTTTGCGACATACATTTTTTAATACAAGATTGGAGATATTTAGTTTATGGACTTCGAAACGATTTATCGCACGTATAAGCATTTACTATTCTCAGTGGCTTACCGGATGCTAGGCTCTGTGTCAGACGCGGAAGATATGATGCAGGATCTGTTTACCTCCCTGCAAACGTTAGATTCGGATAACATCAGCAACCTGAAATCTTATTTAGTCAAAATGATGACCAACCGCTGCCTGAATTACTTGAAATCGGCTCGCAAGCAAAGAGAAATTTACGTTGGTTCTTGGCTGCCCGAGCCGCTGATGATGGCAAACAACGATGATCCCATGGGACAAATCGTTCAAGATGAAACCATTTCTTATGCTTTCCTTGTATTGCTGCAAGAATTATCATCTGTGGAGAGAGCTGTGTTCGTGCTAAGAGAAGTGCTTGGCTATGAGTACGCAGAGGTCGCAGACATGCTAAATAAAACTGAAATCAATTGCCGTAAAATCTATAGTCGAGCAAAAGTGAAAGTCAACCATGCAAAGGAGCGGAATGTTGGAGGAATCGGGGATTCAGAGCCGCTTGTAAAGAAATTTATGCATGCTGTCCATACGGGGAACTTTAAAGATTTTGTCTCCTTGCTAACCGATGATGCCGTGCTGATATCTGATGGCGGTGGAAAAAGACGAACAGCTCTCAATACCATATTCGGCAAGCAACGTATTCTGAGCCTCTTCGAAGGTATTGCAGCAAAAGGCTCGCTGAAGGGGCAATGGAAGCCTATTCTCATCAACGGTCAAACCGGACTTGTTCTCGTAAAGGATCAAATCGCTGACATGGTTATTTGTTTTGATATGGATGAGAAACGGTTGCAAGCCAATCAGGTTTTTCAGATTTTGAATCCTGATAAACTTCAACATATTTCTTCCGTGCTGAATTGTCACAAATCTCAGGACTTATTTGTCTTATAGAGGCAAACCTAAATTAATCGTTACGGAGGAGATTCAAATGGAAGTTAGATTAACGTATAACAAAGTAAATCCAGAAGCATTGCAAACGATGCTGAAGCTGGAAGGTTTTATTAAAACAAGCGGTTTAGATGCAAAGTTATATGAGCTTATCAAAATAAGAGCGTCACAAATCAACGGTTGCGCTTATTGCATCGACATGCATACAAGGGATCTGCGGAACATGGGTGAAACACAGCAAAGGATTAATTTACTCACTGCATGGCGCGAAGCTCCCTTTTATTCCGACAAAGAAAGAGCATTGCTGGAGTTGACAGAAACCGTGACCCGAATCTCGGAGAATGGTGTACCACAAGCCGTTTATGAGAAAGTGCGGGAGCATTTTGATGAAAAGGAATATGTGACGCTTATCATGGCGATCAATACGATTAATGCTTGGAACCGTATTGCCATTTCTACCGGAATGTTCCCTGCTGCCGAGTAAAAAGAATATGGTCCGATGATATCCGCCTAAATGGCGGATTTTCTTTATCTGCCAAATTTTCTCAAAATGTACGTGTTGAACTACGCGAAGCAACTATAGTATATTTTAAGAATCATTCGAAGGTCTTTTGGTGCCTTTCGGTGTTAGGGGAGGTCATCATGAGGACGAATACATTCATTAGCATACTGCAAAACGAGCTCGTTGTTGCTCTTGGCTGCACAGAGCCGGTAGCGATTGCCTTAGCTGCGGCGAAGGCTAGGACTTATGTGGATGGCACTATTGATAAAATTACGGTTTATGCAAGCGCAGGTATAATCAAGAATGCACTTGCAGTTGGTATACCCGGTACTGGCCTGACAGGGATCGATTTTGTCGCTGCGTTAGGTGCAGTTGCCGGTAATGCGGAGAAGCAGCTAGAAGTGCTTGCCGATATTAAGCCCGAAGATATTTCAGTGGCGCAGAATATGGTGGAACGAGGGATTTCTGTTGTCCATCTCGCCGATACACCAAAGAAATTATATATTGAGGTTATTATTGAAGCAGAGAAAAGGTACGCGAAGGTTGTTATTACGGATAATCATACGAATATAACATTGATAGAAGTAGACGGGCAGATCGTTGACATGGGAGGCTGTGCCAACGCGAGTTTTAAGAGTTCCAAAGAAGATCGAAGCGAGCTAACGATTGATTCGATTGTGGATTTCGTGAACACGGTGGATCTTGCGGACCTCGGTTTGGTCAAGCAAAGTATTGAGCTAAACCGTAAAGCAGGATTAGATGGTTTGGAACATGCGTACGGTCTCGAAGTCGGTAAAACGATTAAAGAAAATGTGCAAAAAGGTATTCTGTCCGACGATTTAATCTCTCATGCTATGGCTCTTTCAGCAGCTGGATCGGATGCTCGCATGGCGGGATCCTCGATGCCGGTTATGGCAAATTCGGGAAGCGGAAACCAAGGCATTGCAGCGACGAATCCTGTTGTAGCGGCGGCAGAAAAGCTTGGCGCCTCTGAGGAGAAACTCATTCGTGCCGTTGCGCTAAGCCATTTAATCACCATTCATATCAAGTCCAAGTTTGGGCGATTATCCGCATTATGTGGGGTCACCGTATCCGGTACGGGTGCAAGCTGCGGCATTACCTATCTGCTTGGTGGAGGGAAAACGGAGATTAAAGCGGCGATCCAAAACATGCTCGGTAATGTATCCGGGATGATGTGCGATGGAGCAAAAGGCGGCTGCGCTATGAAAGTAGCGACCTGTACGAGTGCAGCGGTACAATCTGCGCTTCTCGCATCAAAAGGGATGACTATTTCCTCGACGAATGGATTTATCGAAAATGAAGCAGAGAAAACGATAGACAACTTTTGCCGTATAGGTAATGAAGCAACATCTGAGATTGATAAGCTTATTCTCGAAATGATGTTGAATAAAGACATATAGAATTGTGTAGTAAAAATGAAGGAAGGCTGCCGGTGCATCGGTGGCCTTTTTGTAGTTTAGCGGCATGATGAGTGTCGGCGAAGAAAACCAATCTCAACAAACCATAAGAATTTATTTGGTTTGTGGTTTGGGGTCCAGGTTACGGAACCTATGTAACTGCGGCATGTACATCTTGATTAGTCGAGTTATATGTCATGGATTAATAGATTTACATAACCTTTAGATCGAATTAATACACATCACACATTTTTTAGATAGATTGGGAGTGTGGTTATCTCAATAAATAGTAGGAGGTATCTGTTCGATGAGCCTTGATGAGACAAGTAAGAGCATGAGCAGGAGGGATTTTATTAAAGTCGGTGGGGCGGGTGCGCTGGCTATCACTCTCGGATCGGCGGGTGTTCCCGCCAAATTGTTTGGCGGAGGAAAGGTACAAGCCGCAACCAACGACAATGTGAAGCTGCAATTCAACAACGACGGAAAGTTCAAAATTGTCCAGTTCAACGACATGCAGGACGACGAGCATATCGATCGGCGGACTGTGGAGCTGATGGAGAAAGTGCTTGACGCTGAAAAGCCGGATTTTGTCGTCCTTAACGGTGACAACATTAGCTCGGGCTGCAATACGGCGATAGAGATGAAGCAGGCAATGAACAACATTGCCCAGCCAATGGAGCAGCGCGGAATCAAGTGGGCTGTAACCTTCGGGAATCACGACGAAGACTCGACTCCGAGCGCTGGTCTGGGCGAAGAGGATATGCTGCAATTTTATATGGCGTACAAACACAATGTGAACCAGCCCGGAGAACGAGGGATTACCGGGACGGGAAATATCAATCTGTTGATCCAGTCCTCCAAAGGGTCGAAGGCGGCCTTCAACCTCTGGCTGCTGGATAGTGGA
The DNA here is from genome assembly GCF_001427935.1 of Paenibacillus sp. Soil724D2. Classification (NCBI taxonomy): domain Bacteria; kingdom Bacillati; phylum Bacillota; class Bacilli; order Caryophanales; family Paenibacillaceae; genus Paenibacillus; species Paenibacillus sp. Soil724D2. Next base: position 403,182 of record NZ_LMRY01000056.1, on the reverse strand, counting down.
AGGTATGCGCCTCATACGATAGCTGGGCAAGACTTCGAAGGATATCCGGTCTGGGACTGGCTGCGGTTCGATCAAGTAGCGTGGTATTACGAAACCTCCAAAAAGCTGGAGGAGAAACAGGGTTATAAAGTGCCTTCGCTTATGTTCATTCATATCCCTCTCTGGGAGCACCGATTCATGTGGTACGCAAGCGTGGACGGAAGGTCCGAGGCTGACCATGCAAGGGCCGTCGGCAAGCACCAGATTGTGGGGGAACGGAATGAAGATGAATGCCCCGGTCCGATCAATAGTGGCATGTTTTCAGCAATTCAGGCCAGAGGCGATGTCAAGGGCATCTTTTGCGGCCATGATCACGTCAATACGTATCACGGCAACTACTACGGCGTGTTGCTGGGCTATGCCGGAAGCACGGGCTTCGGTGCTTACGGTTTGCCCGGCGCAGATCGGAATCGTCTCCGTGGTGCCCGGGTATTCCAGCTCGACGAACACGCCGAGAACGTTCTTGTTGATACCTTTATGGTGTTCGCCAAGGACTACGGCATCGATCTTACCGCGAACGACCAAAGTTCAGAGCCTGCTCCGATCCCGGAAAATAAGAAGCAGGAGAAGATTATGAAGTCTTAGCCAAGCGATGTGGCTAGCGCACAAGACATCCGTTGAGTCTAGTACGTATGAGAGTCTGCTTGAACACGAAGTGCAACCATAACAAAGAGTTGTTCCTCGGGACAGCTCTTCCGTTTATACCCTGGCATCATTCCTATCATTTTTTTATTGGGGCTCTTAGGTTCTTATTAATATTAGAAACTTATATTTGGCTTTATCGATTCACAAAATAGATAAGGCTACTTTCACAACATCCTGCAGAGATTGCCGATCTGAAGCGGTTTTGCCTAGTACATAAAGGCCGTTGCGCGTATTAACCAAAAACCGTGAAAGCTCGCGTAGCGTATGGTGGAATTTCATACCACCCTGTTTTTGCGCCTTCAATAGAAATTGGTAAAATCGAGACTCCATATCGAGGTTATAAGCTTCAACCCTACTGGCGATGCCGGGATCGATTGCTGCAAGCTCCATGGCCGTATTTGCAATAAAACATCCCCTTCGCTGCGTTTCGCTCCTCAAGGCACTGTCGATCACCTTATCAAAGAAATGGGCAAGCACCTCTTTAGGAGAACCGGATTCCTCTAAGATAGAAAAAAGTCTATGGTTGGAAACTTGACGGAACCGATCCAGGCAGGTCAAGAAAAATTGATTTTTGTCTCCGAACGTATCATACAGGCTTCCGCGGTGAACACCCGTCTTTTCCACAAGGTCTTGAATAGAAGTTCTTTCGTAGCCTTGCTGCCAAAATAGCTCCATGGCTTTATCTAAAGCGAGTTCTTGATCAAATTCTTTTGGTCTGGGCATAGGATAACCTCCTTAAGGATAGTATAGTAATTTAAGAACGGTTAGTCAAAATGAATAGCCAGTTTACTTTGAATATTATTCATTACGACTTCGAAAAACCAAGGGTATATCCTCATATCCAAATATTATATTTGACTGTTCATTCTTAAATGGCGTATAGTTGTGCTTAGATAACGCAGCCGATAACGATTATCTCTCTGTCTATTTGAGAATGGTCGTTCTTTAATAATTATTAGGAATTGAAATCAAATTCAAATGGAGGGTACTTATGAATAATTGAATAGAAAAATTATTTAAATCCACCACAGTGGGAAAATTAGAACTAAAGAATTTTGGGGAAGCTTTGGGAAGGGGTAAACAAAAGATGTTTAAAATAAAGAATACTTCTATCGATGTGAAAGATCAGGGTGTTATGAAAGAAGGTGTGGTTACCCTTCTACTCGGTATAGCGATCGTACTCGTCATCATGAACACGATGATGTTTAATTTGGCTTTACCTGCTGTTTCAAAAGATTTTCATCTGTCTGCTTCATCTACCTCGTGGATCGTGACGGGTTACTCTATTGTTTTCGCGATGGCATCCATAACGTATAGCCGATTAGCTGACTTCATTCCAATCCGAAGGCTCTTTATTATAGGAATATTATTTCTCAGCCTTGCGGCAATCGCTGGATTGTTCAGTAACAATTTCATCATGCTGCTAATCGTCCGCATTCTGCAAGCATCTGGAGCAGGTTCAATCCCTGCCTTGTCCCTAAACTTGATTTCCCGGTATGTTCCGGTTGAGCGGCGGGGTAAAGCAATGGCTCTGATTATGTCTTCCATATCGCTAGGCCTTGGCTTAGGTCCAGTCGTCGGCGGAGCCATTGTCCAATACCTAGGTTGGCATATTTTGTTCGTCGTAACTGCAGTTACTTTACTGTTAGTGCCTTTCTTTGTAGTTCTCATTCCGAAGGAGGAGCCGCGTAAAGGGTCTTTTGATGCCCTAGGCGCACTATTTATTGGCGTTGGAACGACAGGACTTCTGCTTTTCTTAACCAACCACTCATGGATCATGTTGATGTTCGGACTTGTCGCTCTTGCCTTATTTATCGTCCGCATTCGATCGGTTAAAGAGCCTTTCGTACTCCCATCACTATTCTTGAATCGGTCTTTTCTCATTCTAGGAGCTGTGGGGATAGCAGCGTATCTTTGTAGCTTTGCTACACTATTCCTAATGCCGCAGATCCTTGTTAAACAGTATGGCCTAAGTGCAATTCAAGCCGGTCTTGTCATTTTTCCGGGCTCGATATTAGCCGTGTTCGTATCCCGACGGGTTGGCCGTATCATTGATGCGCGCGGAAACAACACGATTATCAGATTTTTACCCTTGTTCCTTCTCGCTTCTGTCATTTTGTTCGCCTTGTTCGAAGGAACTTCATTTGTTTCGATCATGTTGATTTATATGCTTATGAGCGTTAGTATCACTATTTTGAATAGCAGTGTATCTAATGAAATGTCTAGAATACTGCTGCCATCGCAGATTGGATCAGGACTCGGTCTATTTCAACTTCTCCAATTTTTTAGCGGTGCCTTTGGTGTTGCTATGACAGCAAGTGCCCTTGTTTGGCAGAAGAACATCCCTCAAGCGAGTGCTTATAGCAATATCTATTGGGGTCTAACGATAGTTGTAATCCTATCCATCGGTTGCGCAATTGGTTATCTCAGATCGACATTGAGAAAACCACAAATGGCCTAAGATTTAAATAAAAATCATCTTTTGGATAAAATTAATCTCCGGGGAGAAGATAGATCATGAATCCATTTAAACAAAGTGGAGCAACAGCAGAAACAGTATTGTTTCCCAATGCATTCCTAATGCACAACTGATTATTTATCTGGATTCCGGTCACGGATTTCTGTTCCAATACGTGGATTTGTTTGCCGAACATGTTTCTAAATAGAGACTAAACGACGAATGGTTTAAATATATAAACCTCAGACCCTCAGCCCATTGCTGTGGGTCATTTTTGCTGTTTAGCTAACGGCCGTATAATTCTATGAAGTCTGACTTTTTCATTTAGTTTTAATAAGTTCGAAGGGAATAACCTCTGAATAAAGAAATAAACAGTAGCAGGTATTCTAAATTGGAGGCTGAACATGGGAAAAACGTTATTTCATCGGCTGCTGCTTTCGTATGTACCTATCTTTTTTATCGTGGTCACGTTTACGTTTTTCGTATTTTTTCAGCTGCTCAGCGAGCAAAGCCGGAAGGAGGCGCTGAACGCCAACAAAATGTTGTCACTGCAGGCGATGCGTCTGATTGATACCTCCCTGAAAGCGATTGACAATATGGTGATGACCGAATCGATTAATAATAAGCAATTGATTGATTTCTTTAATAATGATGCAAAAGATAACGTTTACATAAACATAAGTGCGGTTAAAAAAATGCAGGAAATGATCTCTTCCTATCCAATTATCGATTCGATCTATTTGGTGCGTTTTGAAGACAATTTCGTTCTCAGCAATGCGACAAGCGATCAACTCAGCAATTATAAGGATGAACCGTTCATTAAACGAGCCATGGTTCCGCAGTTGTCCAAACACTGGTCGGGTGTTAGAGACTTTGAACAGTTTACGGTGAAAGGCAGTAAGCCTGTTGTTAGTCTTGTTCGGGGGGCGCCGTTCATAACGAGCGAGAAAGGAATGATCGTTGTTAACGTGGCGACCGATTCTTTGCAAAAAAATATCGCCGACCTGTACGATTCGAAAGCAAGCTTTATCGGGGTTCAGGATGCTTCAGGCAAAGATTTGTTTAAAGATTCGAACTCTAAGGGACAAGCGAGGATATTCTCTAATTATGTATCGAGCTATACGGGATGGTCCTTTCAAAGCGGACTTGTCAACGGCAAGGTGTTTCATATCGTCTCCTCGCTGTATAACGTGTGGTTTATTATCGGGATCGCGATGATTGTATTTGGATTCATATGGTTAGTTTATGTGACCAGACGCAATTCGAAACCGCTTGAGCAGATTGTTGCGCGTATTCGAGGTTACCGTCTTCCGCTGTCAGGCAGTGTGTCCAAGGAGGGTGGGGATGAGTTCTCGTTCATCGAGTCTGCGCTCGTTAATATTATTGAGCAATCTAATCAGTATCAGCAAAAGCACAAAGAGGACATGCATCTTCGAACGAGGTACTTGTTCCATCAACTCATTGAAGGCGGTACGGGCTTAACGATCGACGAATGGATGGAAGAAACGAGCAGTCTGCAGCTTCCGCGCCCTTCCGACGGACAAGTGGTGCTTGTGATCGAAATGGATAAATACAACGACTTTTGCCGCCAATACTCGCGCATAGACCAGAATCTCCTTAAATTCGCGCTTCGCAGCGTCATTCAGGAACTTGCCCCCAAGCATGGACTCGAGCTGTGGGCAGAGTGGACTTCCGCGTCTCAGCTTAGCGTTATGGTCTTCCTTGAGGGCGAAGAGGAGGCCAGCGAGCATTCTGTGATTCTCGAGCTTTTTGAGAGTGTTCGTCTGTGGACACAGGATAACCTTAAGTTTACGGTAACTATCGGTATCGGCGAGCAGGTTGTACAACTTTCCGATGTTGCAAATTCATACAAAGAGGCGCTTACGGCACTGAAACACAAAATTGTGCTAGGGGAAAACCGTCTCATTACAAGCAAGCACATCGCAAATCACGGCCAAGCAGAAGTGTTCTCGCATCTTAACGCGATTCGCTCCATTGTCCAGTCGTTCAGACTGCTCGACGAAGACTGGAAGACGAAGTTCGACGAGCTGTTTGGCGAAATGAAACAGGGGCTGTTGACGAAGGACGAGATTACGAATCTGATGAATTATTTCATTTACTATTTGGGTCGGGAAATGGCGGGAATGACAAAAGAGTTTCAAGACATATGGGCACGAGACGGTTTGCCGAAACTAAGCGAAACCGTTGATCTTTGCCATTCTCTCGAACAAATGCGGGAAGAGACTTTGGCTTTGCTGAATAGTCTGGGCACCGTGTTGCAGGAAGCGCAGGAGCAGCGTCTGCATGCAGCTACGATTCGCGATATGCGGAAATTCATCGAAGAGCAATACGCCAATCCGAATATGTCGCTCGATTATCTCAGTTCAAACTTCAACATCAATGCCAAATATGTAAGTAAGCTGTTTAAGGAAGAGACCGGACAGAAGTTCGTCGACTTCCTGATCGATATTCGCATGCAGGTTGCGCAGCGTCTCCTTACGGAATCACAAGCTTCCATGCAGGAGGTAGCCGAACAGGTCGGTTATACGAGTGCGATTTCATTCAGCCGCGCGTTTAAGAAAGTGGTTGGCAGCTCCCCTAGCGAATTCCGCGAGGAAGCGGCACGTAGGCAACTGGGTGAAATTGGTTAAGTGGTAGAAAAGAGTTTGCAGAGCTTGTTCACCCATCAGTTTAATAATGGTTATCAAGCAGCAGCTCCGGCTATTAACCGGAGCTGCGCGTATTTTCAGGCTATGCGAAAAAGGTTAGGGACACGATTCTTGTTTCTTGCAGCATCCTGCTATCGCACTCTAGTATTAAGATATGAAAAGCGCCATCAGATCAGACGAAAGGAGAAGGAGCTAATGTCAATCATCCAAAAGGAGTTAAGGACGTCCATACCTCCAAACAACAGCAATCAGCATAAAACGGCAGTGCCCGGCAGCAAGTCATCTTTAAACATCGTTGGGAAAAAAATGAAGCGTCACTGGCAGTTATATTTGGTTGTATTGCTTCCGCTTCTTTATTTGGTTATTTTTAAGTACATTCCTATGGCTGGTGTTGTCATTGCTTTCAAAGACTACAACGTCATCAAAGGTATTTGGGGAAGCCCCTGGGTCGGTTTGAAATATTTTGAACAATTTTTCGAATCGCCGAATTTTTGGATGTATATGAAAAACACGCTCGGCATCAGTATGTACGGTCTGCTTGTCGGCTTTCCGGCCCCGATCCTACTGGCGCTGGCTTTGAATGAAATACGCAACGGATTTTTCAAAAAGAGCGTGCAGATGGTCACTTACGCGCCTTACTTTATTTCAACGGTTATCATGGTGTCCATTCTCATCGTAACACTGTCGCCGAACGTCGGAATCATCAGCAAGTTTCTGCAAATGCTCGGCGTGGATAACACAAACTTCATGGGCATCCCCAGCTTGTTCAAATCGATCTATGTCTGGTCGGATGTATGGCAGTATACGGGCTACGGTGCCATCATTTATATAGCGGCTCTGTCAGGCGTTAACCCTGAACTGTATGAATCGGCAAAAGTGGATGGCGCGTCGAGGCCTCAAAAGATCATTAATATCGATATCCCAAGTCTGATCCCAGTTTCCGTCATTCTGCTTATTTTGAATTTAGGCAACATTATGAAGCTTGGCTTCGAAAAAATATATTTGATGCAAAATCCACTCAACGTCAGCACGTCGGAAGTCATTTCAACCTATGTGTACAAGGTGGGTCTGCTTAGCTCCAGCTTTAGCTTTTCAGCAGCAATCGGCTTCTTTAACTCAGTCGTCAACCTGATTCTTCTCGTAGGTGTCAACTACATAGCCAAGAAGCTGTCCAATTCGAGCTTGTGGTAACGGACGGAGTCGCTAGAACCCGATGTTGCGCACAATTCAGGAGCGTCAGTCCACAGTAAGGAGGATCATTTATGCTAAAATCGACAACGATTCGGGAATCGCAGGGCGATCGGTTGTTTCTGCTCGGCATCTACATGCTATTAACTGTTGTGCTGATCGTCGTCCTTTTCCCGCTCATATTCATCATCAGCTCATCATTTAGCTCGCCGCAAGCTGTTGTATCCGGTAAGGTGTGGCTGTTTCCAGTCGAGTTTACGCTAGAGGGCTATAAAGCGGTGTTCCGCAATCCGCAAATCGTATCCGGTTACATGAATTCGCTGATTTATGCAGTCGCCGGTACGGCTGTCAACGTTGCATTGACAGTTATGCTTGCTTATCCGCTGGCCAGAAAAACGTTCTACGGCCGCAATTTTATTATGGTACTCCTGGTCATCACGATGATGTTTGACGGAGGGCTTATCCCTTTCTATCTAGTCGTGAAAAACCTGCATTTGCTCGATTCTCGCTGGGCGATGATTTTACCAGGGGCGATGGCGGTGTTTCAGGTTATTGTTGCCCGCACCTTTTTCCAGACAACGATTCCCGATGAGATCGCCGAAGCTGCGGAACTCGACGGCTGCAGCGACATCCGGTTCATTACCAGTATCGTGCTTCCGCTTTCCAAACCGATTCTGGCTGTGCTAATGCTGATGTATGCAGTCGGCCATTGGAACGCTTATTTCGATGCCTTGATTTTCCTGAAATCGCCGAATTTGTTCCCTTTGCAAATCGTGCTGCGCAACATTCTGATTCTGAACACAATTGATGCGACCATGGTGTCCAAAGTGGATCAAATGTTGGCTCAACAGGGGCTGAAGGACTTGCTCAAGTATTCGCTTATCGTTGTTGCGAGTGCCCCCGTGCTGATCATCTATCCGTTCGTGCAGAAGCATTTTGTTAAGGGCGTCATGATCGGTTCATTGAAAGGGTAACGCTATGGCGGCCAAACAGCTCAATTAACTTGAAAGGTGGTGGTACGTTAGTCTTGCAGCTTAGATTACTTCCTTTAGATTCAAATGACAGGGTTCGATAAAATGGGAGGAGTCGTCTATATGAAAAAATGGAATAAAGCTTACACGGGTACGATGGGGGTAGCATTAAGCTTTTCGCTCGTTTTGTGCGCTTGCAGCACAGAATCAGGTACGCCTGCGGCAAACACACCTTCAACCAGCGCGCCTGTCGCGACCGATGTGTTCTCACCTGTAGGGCAATACCCAATTGTAAAGAAACCGATGACGATTAAAATGTTTGCACCTCAGCTCGCCAGCATCGAGAATATGGAGACCAATACATTTACGAAATACGTTCAGGACAAGACGAACATTCAAATTAAATGGGACCTAGTACCTGACAAAGCGCTTAACGACCGCAAACAACTGATGCTGGCAAGCGGTGATTATCCGGAAGTGATTTTACATGGGTCCTTGACCAAAGATGAGCAGATGAAGTACGGCAAGCAGGGCGTGTTTATTCCGCTGAACGATTTGATTGATAAATACGCGCCGAACTTCAAGAAAGCGATGGCCGATCTGCCTTATCTGAAGAGCTCCATCACGGCGCCGGATGGCAACATTTATGCGCTTCCGCAAATTAACGAGTGCTATCACTGCAACTACGCCCAGAAGCTGTGGATAAACCAGTCATGGCTGGATAAGCTCGGACTGAAAATGCCGACAACGACGGATGAGTTTTATGAAGTGATGAAAGCATTTAAGGAAAAAGATCCGAACGGTAATGGCAAAAAAGATGAAATTCCGCTTACAGGTTCCGACGACATGTGGGCAGGCAACATCGCCTCCTTTTTGATGAACTCGTTCATTATCGACGACCAGGTGGACAAAGACAGCGGTACGTTCCTCCAGTTGAAGGACGGCAAAGTGGATTTATCCGCCAACAAGGCAGAATGGAAGCAGGGATTGTTGTACCTGAACAAGTTATATAAGGAAGGATTGATCGATCCAGCGTCATTTACACAAAATTCCGATGCGATTCAGCAGCTCGGCAACCGCCAGGACGCCAATGTGATGGGAGGCATTACTACAGCTTTGATCAGTTACGCTCATTCGCCGGACGAAAAGCACCCGCGCCATAAAGAGTATGTAACCGTTCCTCCGCTCAAAGGACCGAACGGTGTGCAGCAAGCAGGGTATTATGCGGGAGTGGGCAGTTCGCAGATGGCGATTACGAATAAAGCGACGAAAGAACAGCAAATTGCTGCAATCCGTTTGGCCGACTATTTATACACAGAAGAAGCGATCGTACTTGAAGAGCGCGGTCCGGAAGGCCAAGGATGGCGCAAAGCGAAGGACGGCGAGCTGGATATGAACGGCAAACCGGCGAAATATGCGATTATTCCGATAACTGATACCAAAACGACGCACAATGATGGTTGGGAACAGATCGGTCCGTCTCTCCGCACGTTCCAATACCGCGATTCGTGGGCAGCTCTTCAGGATCCGTTTGCTGAAGGCGCATACGAAGTTCGACTGAAGCGTGAATCGGCGAAATATGAACCTTTCCAATCGAAGATGATGTATCCGTCCAGCGTGTTCATTGCATTGGAAGATGCGGAAGTGGCAGCCCAACTGAAAACGACAATCCGCGATTACATTAAGTCCAACATGGCGCAGTTCATTACGGGCAGCAAGGACATTGAGAAAGATTGGGATAGCTATGTAAAAGGTTTTGACGGCTTGCAGCTAGGCAAGTATATCGAAATCTATCAAAAGGCAATTGCCAAAAAGTAATACTAGAGCTTCCTTATGTTCCGCCTTCGGATCTGATCTGATGGCGGAACTATGCGATTTCTGACTGCTATAACTAAGGCGATGATCATACAAATTAAAGGAAGCGAGTGTGGCTCATTCATGGATATTGACGTTTTAGCGAAACCGACCCTGCAGCAGATGGCCTGGCAGGACTTGGAGCTGGGTATGTTTTGTCATTTTGGCATGAACACGTTTTGCGATCAGGAATGGGGAGAGGGAACAGACTCACCGCTTAAGTTCAATCCAACGCAGCTGGATGCGCGCCAGTGGGTGAGGACAGCAAAGCTGGCTGGGTTTAAATATTTTGTTTTGACTGCCAAGCATCATGACGGGTTCTGCTTATGGCCAACGAAGACGACCGATTATTCGGTCAAGTCGAGCCCATGGAAAGATGGACAAGGGGACGTTGTCCGCGAAGTGTCGGATGCCTGCCGGGAGGAAGGCTTGCTGTTCGGTTTGTACTTGTCGCCTTGGGACCGTCATGAGCCGTGCTATTCGGACAAAGCGGCATACGACGATTTCTATGCGGAACAATTGACCGAGCTGTTGACACAATACGGTCCGCTTGTCGAGGTATGGTTTGATGGGGCAGGTTCTCAGGGCCGGGAGTACGACTGGCAGAGAATTATCGGACTTGTCACAAAGTACCAACCGGATGCGATGGTGTTCAATATGGGGCAGCCGACAATTCGTTGGGTTGGAAACGAAGACGGCGTTGCCCCATACCCATGCTGGAATACAGCGGAGAGTGCGCGAGAGAGTATGTTCACGAGCGACATGCTTACTTGGATGGAAGGCACTACCTCATGGGTGCCTGCGGAGTGCGATGTACCGATCCGCAAACGCCATTGGTTTTGGCATCCTGACGACGAGATCAGCCTGCACAGCTTGGAACACTTGATGGATCTTTACTACCGCTCTGTGGGGCATGGCGCGACACTGTTGTTAAACGTTGCCCCTGATGACCGCGGTTTACTGCCGGAAGTGGACGTGCAGCGCGTAATCGAACTAGGCGATGAAATCCGTCGCCGGTTTGACGCTCCGCTTGCCGTTACAACAGGAGGAGGCATGGAAATAACGCTTCAATTGCAGGGTGAGCAATCCGTCGATCATGTTATTATTATGGAAGACATCGCACAAGGCGAACGGGTACGGGAATATGTGCTTGAAGCGCAGCGTAACGGCGAGTGGGTGGAGCTTGTAAAAGGAAGCGCCATTGGTCACAAGAAAATCGATAGATTTACAGCGGTAAAGACAAGCGAACTGAGAGTCCGGTTTACCGAGTGCGCAGCGACGCCGATTGTACGCAAATTTGCCGCTTACTCGGTAAGCTGATTCGAAGTTTGAACGTTAATCGATGAATACTTGGAGGTATGAAGATGAAAATCGGGCTTAGTTCTTACAGTTTGCTGCAGGCGTTGAAGTCGGAAAAAATGACAATTCTGGATGTTGTTCAGTGGGTAAAAGACAACGGCGGCGAGCATCTGGAACTTGTTCCGTATGGCTATACGCTTGTGGATAATCTGGAGCTAGCGGATGCGCTCAGAGATAAGGCGAGATCGGTCGGTATCGATTTATCGAATTATTCGATTCCTGCTAACTTCGTACAGGAGACGGAGGAAGCGTTCGAAGATGAGATGGACCGCGTCAAGCAGCACGTTGATCTTGTGCATCGATTGGGCATGAGGCATATGCGCCATGATGTTACGGCCTTTACACTGCCTCCGGAGAAAATGACAATCGAGTACTTTGAAAACAGTTTACCGCTTATCGTTCGTGGAAGCCGAATTATTGCCGACTATGCGGCAAACTACGGCATTACGACAACGATTGAAAATCACGGTTTCTCCGTGCAGGCGAGCGATCGGGTGCAGCGCGTCCTAGCCGAAGTGAATTGCCCCAATTTTAAAACGACATTGGATGTAGGTAATTTTATGTGCGTAGACGAACCCCCGCTTGTCGGCGTGCGCAAAAATCTGCCTTACGCTTCCTTAATCCATTTTAAAGATTTTTACTTCAGACCGTACTATCAAGACCCGGGAGAAGGCAATTGGTTCCGGACTACAAACGGAAATTATTTAAGGGGCGCAATCGTCGGCCATGGGGACATCGAGATCAGAGAAATCATAAAGCTGATCAAAAATACGGGCTATGACGGCTATGTAACCGTAGAATTCGAAGGGATGGAAGACTGTGAAGTCGGTTCGCGGATAGGCATGAATAACTTAAGAAAATTGTGGAATGAAATTTAAGTGAAAGACAAAGGCAGCCGTCCAATATGGATTGGCTGCTTTTATCTCATTAGGGGAAGAAGCATGGACGGAAAAATACCGTTGTTTTTAGTGACAGGTGCTAGTGGTCCAGGGAAGACGACAGTTATTAATTGATTCAAGAGCATAAATCCTTTGCAAAGTGGTTGCTTGAAAATGCTGACAAAGCATACACACCACCAATGCCGACCGTCGATACTTGTCGACAAAATAAGCGCAGTACTCATCTATAATGTGACAAACATTTTATCCAATGCAAGCTTATAATGTATATATAACAGAATAAGAAGTCATGCTACTCATTTACTGACACTTGAGAGGATGGTCAATATGGACAAGCAGTTCATAAAGAGGTTACACACGCTCAATCGTCGCGACGAATTGAGATCAATACTACTAATTGAAGGTGTTAAACTCGCTCTCAAACGAAAAAAGAAATTGAGTTTATTAGGTAGGGTTTTGAATAATAAAAAGAAACCGGTTATCGCTAAAGGATGGAACTGAAATTTCATCCAATTGCAGGTGTATCATTAAGGATGACGAATAGATAACCTAAATACGAAGTTAGGTGGCGTAAAAACATGAAAGTTCTGGTTACCGGTGCTGCCGGCAATGGTGGACAAGCTGTTTGCAGAGCATTAATTCAAGCAGGCTTTTCGGTTAGGATGGCAGACGTTATGCCTCCAAGTGCTGACGATTTGAGAGAAATTGAATTCGTTAGGTGTGACACGAGATCCCCTGGTGATGTGCGTTCAGCGGTAAATGGAATGGATGCTGTTGTTCATCTAGCAGCATGGCATTGCGCGCATAATCCACCCGTAAGCGATGAAACGATTTTTGCTGTAAATGTGGATGGAACATTCCATGTTCTGGAAGCCTGCAGGCAAGCGGGGATTCAATCTATTGTATATGCTTCTTCAATGGCATATGGTTGGTGGTCAGTCTATGGCGTTAGCAAAGTTATTGGGGAAGATCTATGTAAGACTTATCATGAAATGACCGGTGCATCGATAGCCATGCTTCGTTACCATGAGTTCATACCTCGCCCGTATTTAGAGTTCGGGGCACGTTTGCTTCGTAATGGTGTGGATAGAAGGGATGTTGCTGAAGCTACAGTTGCTTCTGTCAAGGCAGTTTTGGAGAAGAGAGTGGGGCTTTTTCGTACAATTGTTCATACGAATCACGGCATGCCGATAGAAGTAATCCAAGACTTTAGAAAATATGGTCCAGAGTGGTGTGAGACACAGGTTCCTGGCGCCATTCATTTGCTTAATAAATACGAGATCGAATTGCCTGAGCAAGTGGAACAACATGACCTTTCTGAAGCTGAAAAGGCAATTGGTTGGAAACCTCGTTATGGCTTCCTTGAGTTTCTAAAAGACTTAAAAGCGCGCGATGAAAAAGGGATCGATGTAACACACTTGAAGGTGCCTTCTGAAATCCCAGCAATATGATATAGACAGATGGAGTTTCAACAAAGAATATTTCAAATCGGAACGCGGGTATTAAGCAACACAATGCGTTGAATTGCGACGAGATACTACGGGGGGACACACAAGGAAAGCGTGTACGATATCTTTTCCAATCCGACGGTTGTTTTTCAGCAGTAAAGTAAGTCTATATGTGAACCATCTTCGAGGGCTATCCTCCGAATCCGAAGGGAATCGGTCGAGGATAGCCCTTTCCTTACGGTTCGGCAAGCTAAAGCTCGTCATTAGAGCCTGAGAAGCCGAAAATCGACTTCTCAGCAGTTTGTCCCGCGCGTGCGTGCTAAGTAAGCACGAAAACCGCACTTATTCGAGCGCCACCGAACAAATTGGCGTGAAAACGACAACGAAAAATGTTAGTACGGGAATTATGATGCAACTTTTTTTCCATTTAGAATGAAAATCGGTTATTATATTAATGAAATAAAAATAGAAAGTGGGATCAATCGTGGGCCGTAAGTGGAATAACATTAAAGAGAAGAAAGCTTCTAAAGATGCAAATACAAGTCGAATTTACGCTAAGTTCGGCCTTGAAATTTATGTAGCAGCACGGAAGGGTGAACCGGATCCTGAAGCGAATCGTGCTCTGAAAGTTGTGCTCGAACGGGCAAAAACTTATAATGTGCCGAAAGCAATTATTGATCGTGCCATTGATAAAGCAAAAGGCAGCTCGGATGAAATTTATGAGGAGCTTCGTTACGAGGGCTTCGGACCAAACGGTGCGATGGTCATAGTGGACGCACTAACGAATAACGTGAACCGTACAGCTTCAAGCGTACGTGCAGCATTCAGTAAAAATGGCGGCAATATGGGTGTAAACGGCTCAGTCGCTTACATGTTCGATGCCACTGCTGTCATCGGTATTGAAGGCAAGAGCATCGATGACATCATGGAAATTTTTCTTGAAGCAGATGTAGACGTTCGTGACATTGCTGAAGAAGATGACATCGTTATGGTTTACGCGGATCCGGAGCAGTTCCATGCTGTTCAAGAATCATTCAAAAAGGCCGGAATCACGGAGTTTGCCATTGCTGAACTGACGATGTTAGCGCAGAACAGCATCACTTTATCAGAAGAAGGACAAGCCCAATTCGACAAATTGATTGATGCTTTGGAAGATTTAGAGGATGTGCAGCAGGTTTATCACAACGTGGAATAACCAACAAGTAAGTTGATCTCATCATACAACGGAAAAAGCTGGTTCCTGTTCGCAACAGGAACCAGCCTTTTTGTTATTCTACCGAAGTTAACGAGATCTAGAATAAAAAATCTGGATGAAACACAAGATATATTTCAATATGGAACCGTCTACGAGATCAGTCTGCCTTTATTAAGGGACTTCATATCTATGTTGGAGTTGGCAATCAGAGGTAGCATCTTCACGCTGCTAATCATGGGAGAGAGGCAAAGGTGGCAAGTGGGAACGTACTCAAACGCAAAATTGTCCCGAATCCAACCCTTACAATCTTCTTCCTTGCAAGCCCAGATTTTAGTGTTTTCCTGAGGGAGATCCTCTAACGATTTTCTTCGAAAATACATAGTTATCCTCCTTAGATTAAAAAAACTGCCCTTAACACTTGTTAAGGACAGTTTACTGTATCTGTGTATTACAGTTTTACAACATTTTCGGCTTGAGGTCCGCGGTTGCCTTGAGCTACATTAAATTCAACACGTTGTCCTTCGTCAAGTGATTTGAAACCATCACCTTGAATCGCGGAGAAATGCACGAATACGTCATTTCCGCCCTCCACTTCAATAAAGCCAAAGCCTTTCTCTGCGTTAAACCATTTTACTGTTCCTGTTTCCATAATCAATTACCTCCAAATAGTTATTTAACATGTTTTTTTAGATAAAAAAATCACACATTGAAAAAGGTACCATTACACAAATGATCACCTTTTCAATATGTGAATTTATGTTAACACGTTTTATAAGGTCATCATATCACATAAAAGAATACAAAGCAATTTATTGATGCAAATGGTCAATAGAGAAGGGTCTAAATAAAAGTGCGATTAAACTTACTCAAAAGTTCTCCGAACATTTGCTGATCTTCCAAAGACCATTCTTGCAATAGCTCCGCTACTCGTTCGAATCGAGCCTGTTTGTTTGAAGCCAGTTCTTTGGCCCCGCTTTCCGTGATTTGTAGGGAATAGGCACGTCCATCCTGGGGATCTAGAATCCGGTATACATAGCCTTTTTGTTCCAAAGCGGCCGATTGTCGGCTGATTGTCGAGATATCCAGATGAAATTCCTCTGCCAAGGCTTTGACACCAGCAGATCCCTGTGAAGAGATTTGATGAAGTAAAAGATAGGCTGAACGATCCAGATTTCCAACTTTTTTATTGGTAGTTGCGGCCATAAACCGGCGCATAAGAATGGTTAATTCAAGCTCAATGGTTTCGGCAGGATGTTTCGTCATAGGTTACCTCGTTTTCATTTCTTTATACAACTTCATTACTTTTATCGTAACATACCCGGTATGTTTTGAATATCTTCGAACATACGGACTGAATATGGATTGACTTCGCATCATATAGTTGTATAATGCAAGTATATAGTTTCATCATACAACTTATTTGAACAGAAGGCAATTTCTAAACTGGAGGGGAACCGTCATTAAGGCAAATGAAATCATGGTTCGTCAAGTCTACAAAGTAAAGGAAGGCGATTCTGTACGCGACGTGATTGAAAAGTTTATTAAGCACAGAATCAGTGGGCTTCCCGTCGTTAATGACCGGAATGAAGTGGTTGCTTACATTAGTGATGGGGATATTATGCGTTTTATCGGCAAGCACGATGACCATGTCTTCGGTTCATATTTTTATACGGCCGTCATCAAGGGAGACAATGAAGAGTTCCACGAAAGAGTTCGTAGATTGCTTCCTTTGAATGTGATGAAAATCGCCCGAAAGAAGGTTTTTACCGTAGATTCGGATGAGGATATTGAGCAAATTGCTGCCATATTGGGTAAAAAACGAATTAAAAAACTGCCGGTTCTAAACCAAGGCGTTCTTGTCGGAATAATCAGCAGGGGGGATGTTATTCGGTATTCCTTCCAGTCCATTTTATAAGGATGCTAAAGGAAAGGATAGAACGTACAGCGGCAAGTTGGAGGAAAAGAAGTGGAGAGTAGTGACTCAATACAGAAACCATTCTGGCGTATTGTTTTTGCTGTATTTTTTGGGAATTTCATGGCGGCCTTGAGCACGACTACCATTAATGTGGCGCTGCCCGTTTTCATGGACGATTTTAATGCTCCGCTGAATACCGTTCAATGGATGATGTCTGGATTCATGCTGGCAACAGGTGTTATTGCTCCTGTCATTGGATTCATCGGGGATAAATTAAGCTACAAACGGCTGTATGTCTACGCATTAGGCGGATTTACACTAACCTCCTTACTTTGCATTTTCGCATGGAATATGGAATCGCTTATCGCGTTTCGAATTCTTCAGGGGCTCTTTAGCGGTATCATTATGCCCACTACGATGACGATTATTTATCAGGTAATTCCAAAAGAGAAGCAAGCCAGTGCAATCAGCCTTTGGACCGTTTCTGCCATGCTGGCACCGGCATTCGGCCCAACGCTCGGGGGCTGGTTAACGGAATCTTATGGCTGGAAAGCCCTATTCCTCATGAACGTTCCGATCGGGATCATAGCCATGATCGTCACTCAGCGTTTTATTCCGTACTATCGGCTGGGGAAAGGCTTGTCCTTGGACTTCATCGGATTCCTTACAGTCATCATCGGAACGAGCTCGCTGCTTACATCCTTTAGCCAAAGTCATAGCTGGGGGTGGACATCATGGAAAACGATATTGCTTATGCTTGTGGGCATTATCATGATTGCTTACTTTGTTATGCGTTCGCTTAAGTCAAACGAACCACTACTTCATTTGCGCTTATTCAAAATACCACGGTTCACCTACAGTTTAATTTTGAATTGCACCATTACAATTTCTCTATATGCAGGAACTTTTCTTATCCCGATTTACCTGCAAAAAATTCAACATGAATCCACACTCCACACCGGTCTTGTCATGCTGCCGGGAACACTGGCAATGGCGCTTGTTTCTTCACTGGTCGGGAAAGTGTATAACAAGGTGGGGCCATTCCGTTTGGTCCTGTCCGGCGTTATACTGATGGCTGTGGCTACGTGGGCTATGTCCCGATTAAGCATGACTTCTAGTACAATCTTCATCGTTACCTGGATTGCCATTCGTTACGTTGGAATCGCTATGAGCAATATGCCCGTAACAAATGCCGGTATGTCCGCCATACCGTCGCAATCGTCAGGTCAAGCGTCGGCACTCATGAACTGGATCCGTCAAGGAACCGCTGCGCTTTCTGTCAGCCTTTTCAGTACCATTCTTTCTTCCAGAACCCTTAGTTATATGGGACAATCAGGAGCTAATGATAGTCAAGCGGCCTCGCGCGCACTCTCCCATAGCATACAGGACTTGTTTATAATCGGCACGGTACTTGTTGTCATAGCAGTACCACTCACATTTTTCCTCAGGAAAAAAAGTCCCTCTGCAGGTGGGGTGATTATGGGTAAGATGGAGGAAGTATAGAACTGAAAAGAACTTTGCATTTTTGCTGGCCATACCTACCGGTTATAAGTGTATAATATAATAGGAATTTTATATAGAAAGAAATAGAAGAGAGAGAGAGAGAAACCATATGATTACAAAATCCTTATCACCTTTAGTTGCAGCACTAGATTTAAAGCCTCATCGTGAAGGCGGATGGTACAAGGAGCTTTGGAAAGCTTCCTTCGAAATTCCAAAAGAGGTGCTTAAAGAAGCGTACACAGGTTCTCGCTACGCGGCTACTTCCATTTATTTTGTGCTTCATCCAGAAGAGTTTTCAGAGTGGCATACTGTATTATCGGATGAACTTTGGCTTTGGCATTCAGGTAGTCCATTGTTATTAACACTCGGAGGTACAAAAGACAAGCCTGAGGAAACACAAGAGATCATTCTCGGACCAGATGTGATCAATGGACAGTGTCCACAAGCCTTAGTTCCGGCCAACGTTTGGCAGACGGCAAAACCGCTAGGAACCGAGCCTGTTTTTGTCTCCTGTGTTGTAGCGCCGGGGTTTCATTATGATGACTTTAAGTTAATCAAGAAATAAGCTACGGCTCTTGGAATACAAAATCTTGATTATAACGTTTGTCCGCTATCAACTGTAATGATTTGACCTGTCATTGCTTCTTGTTCCAAGGCTGCACAGATAAATTTAGCAATATCTTCAGGTGTGGAAATACGCTGCAGTAGAAGATTAGGCGCTAACCTGTTCATTTGTTCTTCTCTTCCAGTCCACCATCTTGTCGCGACGGCTCCCGGTGCAACGCAGTTGACTTTAATATTTGGAGCTAAGGCGCGTGCTAACGATTTCGTAAGTCCGTGAACTGCCGCTTTAGATACAGCGTATGGAAGAGAGGAGCCTAATCCTGTTTGTCCCGCTATACTGCCGAGATTGACAATCGCTCCTTGTTTATTCATTTTCATGAATGGGGCAACAGCTCTAGCGCAGAAATACATACCTTTGACATTAACATCATAAAGCTCATCCCATACTTCTTCTGTTGCCGCTTCCAGATCATCAAATGGGATATGCCGAGTAATGCTGGCATTATTCACAAGCAAATCAATCGTCCCAAATTGTTGAACCAATATATCCACCATTTTCCTGACTTCTTTGTCTTGAGAAACATCGGCCCTAATGGCTATGGCGCGGCCACCTTTTGTATGGATGATTTGTGCTGTTTCTTCCGCATCGGCTTTAGAGGCCGAATAGTTCACCGCGACAGTTGCCCCCCGCTCAGCAAGTGCAAGGCTAATAGCCCTTCCGATCCCTGTACCACCGCCAGTTACAAGAGCCACTTTGTCTTTTAAATCCATAATTAGCCCATCTCCTTTTGCTACACTATGATATTAATGATTGTATATGGCCAATTTGAATTTGTATAATTGAATTAATTGATCGATATGTTCAAAAAAATTGAACTTGGAGCTAGGGGTACTTCGATGGATCTTAAAACATTAAAAACGTTTCAATTGATTGTAAAGCACGGTAGTTTTATTCGTGCAGCTGATGAAATGAATTATGTTCAATCCACCGTTACGATGCAAATTCAAAAGCTTGAATCCGACTTGGGCATTCAGCTCATCGAACGCGGAAAAAAAATCAAGTTAACAGAAGCCGGGAGACTGTTCTATGAACAGAGTTTGCAAATTGTAAAGAATATAGAGCAATTACAAACGAACTTGTCGGATTTGCAATTAGGCGAAAGGGGGAATATCCGTTTAGGGGTGACGGAGCCAACTGCCAGTTATCGAATACCTGGTATCTTAGAGAGGTTTTTATCACAATTTCCGAAAATCCGTATCTCTGTGGAATTTGCAAACACGCCAACATTAAGCGAGCGGCTTCTCAATGGGGATATTGACTTGGCTCTTTGTTCGGCACCGGACCTGGGTTCCGAGCTCTATTTTGAACCTTTATTTAAGGAAAAGTTTGCGGTCTTGATGCAGGAGAACCATCCGCTTGCCCAAAAAGCGGTTATAGCGCCGGATGATATTCGGGGACATCGTCTGCTTATCACATCAGCAACCTGTCCGTACCGCAGAAAACTTGAAATGGTATTGCATGAATCAGGGAACAATCCAATAGACACTATGGAGATTGGCAGTATGACAGCTTTGAAATATTATGTAGAAAGCGGATTAGGTATTGCTCTTGTGCCAGAGATTGTTTTGAAACCAGTTCCTACAGGAACAACGATACGGCCTATGAGCGGCAGTCTTATAGACATGACTTTCGGCATTCTCTCCAAACCTTCGGAATTTCCATTGAAACAGGCAAGCTCGAAGCTTTACCAATTTCTCAAGCAAGAACTACTTGAACAATTCCCCAATGGACTCAAAAATTAGACCCTCAGCCCGTTGCTGTGGGTCTTTTTTTGCTGGCGATTTACAAAGACCGTTAATTATCGTTATATTTCTGAAAATAATCGTGTAGAGATCTCTTAGAGTTCATTCCTATAATGGAGATGAATGTAATTACATTTGACAAGGAGAGATTTTATGCGAGAAAGGATTG
The DNA here is from genome assembly GCF_001427935.1 of Paenibacillus sp. Soil724D2. Lineage (NCBI taxonomy): Bacteria > Bacillati > Bacillota > Bacilli > Caryophanales > Paenibacillaceae > Paenibacillus > Paenibacillus sp. Soil724D2. The sequence continues at coordinate 382,503 of NZ_LMRY01000056.1, read as the reverse complement.
CGAAATGGGTAGCTTTGTTCATGCTTTTGTTTATGACGGTCTCCTCCAACGCGGGTATTGGCGTTCAAACAGCGTATGCGGAAAGCCAAACCTACGAAGCGGAAGCACCGGTTAATGTTTTGAGCGGTAACGCGTCAGCGGCCGAATGCACCGTATGCTCGGGAGGAAAGAAGGTAGGTGGCCTCTATCAAGGCAGCTCGCTGCAATTCAACGGAATTACCGTAAGCGAAGCTGGAAGCTACAAGGTGTCGGTTTCTTACATTTCCGGCGATCCTCGTTCGGTGAACATCCGTGTAAATGGAGGGAGTGCGGAAAATATCGATTTTCCCAAAACGGCTGATTGGAGCACGGTCGGCACCTTTGATGTCACGCTTCAATTAAATGCCGGTACGAATGCAATCGTGTTCGACGACGGAAATTGGTATTCTCCGGACATTGACAAGATCGTAATAGCGCCTACAGTAACTTCGAATCCCGGAGGAGGTGGCGGAAGCGAAACACCCCCGACATTCGCACAAAATTACGAGGCTGAGTCTGCTGTAAATATGCTTGCTGGCAAAGCTTCCGTGTCCAATTGCGGCACGTGTTCAGGAGGCAAGAAAGTCGGCAATTTGTATCAAGGAAGCTCGTTGCAATTCAATCAAATCCAAGTGAATGCTCCCGGTAACTACACGGTGAAACTGTACTATATCTCTGGCGATCCCAGATCCGTTCAAATCAGTGCGAACGGAGGGGCGGCCGAATTGTATGATCTGCCGAAAACGACGGATTGGAATACGGTCGGCACGTTTGACGTTGATCTTTCTTTAGCGGCGGGCAGCAACACGATCCTCTTGTCTGACGGCAATGCGTACGCCCCTGATATCGATAAGATCGCAGTGTCGCCCAAAATCGTTACCTATGAAGCAGAAGCTTCCGCTAATACACTTGCAGGCAAAGCAAGCATTTCGAACTGCATCAGCTGTTCCGAAGGCAAAAAAGTCGGCAATTTATATCAAGGCAGCTCCCTGCAATTTAATGGGGTTGAGGTGGGTTCAACCGGAAATTATCAAGTAACCGTTTCTTATATTTCCGGCGATCCTCGTTCTGTACAAGTCAGTGTTAACGGAGGAGCCGCTGAAACGTATGATTTTCCGAAAACATCCGACTGGAACACGGTGAATACGTTCGTTATACCTTTAGCTTTAGTGGCTGGCAGCAATACGATCCAGTTTGCTGACGGCAACGGCTACTCCCCGGATTTGGATAAAATCGTGGTCGGTCCGAAGATTGAACCGAATCCTGGCGAGGACGATAACGTCGGCGGCAGCCTTGGCGATCCCGGCGAGTCGAAACAGTACGGTTCCATCACCGTAACGCATTATACGTATGGCGTGACTTTTTCGAACGGTGAGACTACCATTTCGTACCATACTGACAGCGGTCTGGCGGATTATTCCTGGAAGGACGCCAAGATTGTAAAAGGCGTATACGGCAGCTTACAATTGGGCGAGCTCGTCACCAGCAAGAGTTATACCAGTCATACCTTATCGGATGCTGCAATTGTCCCGGTTCATGACGGCTTTGGTACAGGACTTCGTTTTACCGTCATCAATGAATCGCCTGGTAAACCTGCGCTTCATCAGATTTATACCGTGTATGAAGGAAAGAGCTTCTTCCTGACTCAATTAAAAGCGGTTAACACTTCATCCATGACGACGAATAACATAGCGCCTATCATTGTGACCAATAGTGGCGGTGTGGATATTGGTAGCAATGCGGATAACAGAGCGCTATTTGTCCCATTTGATAATGATAACTGGATTCGGTATAAGGCCCAATCGATCAACACTTCGAATACGGGGTATGAGGTAACGGCTATTTATGATAACACGAATCGGAATGGTCTCGTGATCGGCTCCGTCACTCATGATACTTGGAAGACGGGTATTGCATGGAACGGATTTAATAATAAATTGAACAACCTCACGGTGTATGGCGGAGCATCCTCCAACATTACGCACGACGTCGAGGCTCACGGAAGCATTTCTGGTACTGAATTAACATCACCAACCGTGTTTGTCGGCTATTTTGCGGATTACCGTGCCGGTCTCGAGGAATACGGACGTGCGAACGCCGTGTTCACTCCGCCTTTAAGCTTCCACGGCTCTGTTGCCCAAGAAGTTCCGGTAGGCTGGAACAGTTGGGGGGCCTACGGCAGCAATCTCACCTACCAAGATGTAATAGATACGTCGAATTACTTTAAGACGCACCTTCAAAACAATAATTTTAACAACAAAGGTGCACTCTACATTAACTTGGATTCCTATTGGGACAATTTAACGGATACCCAGCTGCAGAATGCGGTGGCAACAATCCGTCAAAATGGTCAGCAAGCTGGTATTTATTGGGCGCCTTTCGTTTACTGGGGCAATAATATGAGTCAGACTGTTGAGGGTACAAACAATCAATATACGTACGGAGATATTGTATTGAAGGATAGCACTGGGAAAATATTGCCTACTCTGGACGGCGCCTATGCGCTTGATCTGACTCATCCAGGAACGAAAGCACGAATGGACTACTATTTGGGCAAATTTAAGGCCTTAGGCTTCACTTATATCAAATTGGATTTCTTAACACACGGTTCTTTGGAAGGGAAGCATGCCGACCCAACCGTGACCACCGGTATTCAAGCTTATAATCAAGGGATGGCCTACGTGAACAGTGTCATAGGCGGCAGCATGTTCATTAGCGAATCGATTGCGCCGTTATTCCCCAGCCAATATGCACACAGCCGTCGAATCTCTTGCGATGTGTACGGCAAAATCAGTGAGACAGAATATGAGCTGAACGCGCTCACCTATGGCTGGTGGCAGAATGGTACGATTTACCCTTACACCGACCCAGATCATATGGCGTTGTCGAGGGCCAGTTCCTTGGACGAAGCGCGCAGCAGAGTAACTTCTGCCGTTATTTCCGGCACAGTCTTTTTGAATTCCGATGACATTCACAATGTGACCGCTCAAGCTTACATGAACGAACTGTTGACGAACAAAGAAGTCAACCGTGTCGCGTTAATGGGCAAAGCTTTCCAAACGGTCGAAGGAAACACCGGTGCGGGCGCGGCCGATACGTTCGTACTAAATGACAATGGAACTTATTATGTGGCTGTCTTCAATTACAACGGTACTTCCTCTTCGACAAAGTCCGTCGATCTGACCCGTGCGGGATTGAATGGCACCAGTAACTATCTGCGAACAGACTTATGGTCAGGAGCCGAGGATAAGGTGAGCGGTAAGCTGAACGTAACCCTGAAGCCGGCCGAGTCTAAACTGTTTAAGCTTCAGCTTGATACTATTCCTCCTACGACGAGCGTCGTCTTGGATGGGATCAGCGGTTCCGGAACTTTTAGCAACAAAGACATCATTATGACATTCAACGCAGCGGATCAACCGGGAGGCACCGGCCTCCTGTTGACTGAATATCAGTTGAACGGGGGAAATTGGATAACGGTTAACGGACCTGTAACACTATCCGAGGAAGGCGTTAACAGCATTCATTATCGTTCGAAGGATCGATACGGCAATGTGGAGGAAGCCAAGCAAGTGACTGTCGGCATCGATCACACAGCACCCGTTGTCCGAATAACAGGTCCATTAACCGTCTGGCAAACAGATCCATTGAGCCTGACTGTTCAGATCACGGATGCGTTAAGCGGCATAAGTAATAGCACCGTTCAACTGGATAAGAAAATCACGAGCAATCCAATCAATGCTGCCCCTGCGGCTTTAGCCGTTGGAAACCATGTGATCGAGATTACCGGGACGGATCTGGCCGGCAACGTAACAGCGAATACGTATACGCTACAGGTACAGATCGATGCCAATCATTTCATTGATCTCATCAACATCGGTGTTGCGAACGGTTCGATCACAATTTCAGACAAAGGCAAGGAATTGCTTGCCAAAGTGGAAACGATTATTCGCAGCAACAATAAAGAAGTGACTGTCCGCCAATTAAAGGCGCTGCGCATCTTTGTGGAAGCTTTAACCGGCAAAAAGATCACCAAAGAATTCTCTGCGATCCTCATCGCTGATATCGATTACTTGATCCAAAATGCCAGTAAATAGCTGTAAGGAAATGGGGCTTTCCCAAAAGTGTTCGCATGATTGAGATGTCCCAAATGTACACAAAAGAACCTCCAATTCCACTAATAAAGTCATGGGAGATGGAGGTTCTTTTTACATGTGAATTTCGTTCTGAATCCGATTCGAGTGTCCTAGAAGGTCAATCGAGCAAAAGGGGCTATCGCAAGTAGATTTCTACTTATGGGACAACCACTTAGTTACCTATTTTTATTGGGTTAGGGTATGGCGATTCCAAATTGGCCTAGGAGGTTCGGCAGCTTTGTGAAGGTAGAAAGGCCATTGGAGTTATCAATGTTGTATTTTCTGCAACAATTCACTCGTCAAAAGGCTATTTTGCAAGTCTGATCATGCTTACGAACTAATACCGTGCAGCGGAATACGAATTTGCGCCTTCGTCCCGATGCCGAACTTACTATAAAGCGTAACACCGTATTCGTCGCCAAATGCTAATTTGATTCGCTGGTCAACATTGGTAATCCCATAACCCGAGACGTTGTCGATTTTACTCAGAGCACGTTCCAGTGTTTCAGTCTGCATGCCCATCCCGTCGTCGATCACTTCCAGATAAATATCACGATCATCCTTGTACACCTTGATGATGATATTAATTCCAACTTCATCGTCCCACACGGCATGATTGATGGCATTTTCGACAAATGGCTGTAACGCCAGCTTAACCGTCTGATAAACAAGTACGGAATCGTCAATCGTATAATGGAGCCGAAGCAGTCCCTCGAACCTAATCTGTTGGATGGCGATGTAATACTTGGTGAGTTTGATTTCTTCACTGATGGGCAATATCATTTTTCCTTTATTTAAAGAGATCCGGTAAAACTTGGCAAGGTGTGAGACCATTTCATTAATGGTGTTATCTCTGTGCTTAACGGCTAATGCTGAGATAGACGCCAGCGTATTGTATAAAAAGTGCGGATTGATTTGGGCTTGCAGCATGTTCATTTCCGCTTCTTTCTTCGAAATTTCCTTCTTGTAGACCTCATTAATCAGTTCTTTCAGGCGACCTGTCATTTTTTGGAATGCAAAGGATAACTGGCCAATTTCGTCATGCCCCATAAACGTCATGTTGACATTGAAATCTTCCCGTTCTACCCGCCGGATAACTTGAAGCAGGGATTCAATCCGTTTGGTGAAGAACCGTGCGGTTATATAAATCAAAACAACGGAGATCGCTATGCTGCTCAAAGCAATGATTAGAATTCGCTTGGAGGCGATTTGAGCGTTGGTAATAAAGCTTTTGTAAGGGATGACAGAAATCGTTTTCCAGCCATTCTTGATCGTGTTGTAAACGACGAGCGATTTCTCTCCATTGTACATACTATCGAAGCTTCCTGAGTTTTTCTCACCGAAAGTACCGGGGATTAGTGTGCCGATATTTTGGTTCAGAAGCGCTTTGTTGCGGTTAGATAAGATATTTCCGTTTTCGTTAACGATATAAATGTCTTTTTGTTTATCTTCCTTTTCCATAAGCCGATAAATGTCGGCTTCGGCAATATCGAAGGTAAGGATACCGTAAGGAAAGTTAAGGCTGTTATTATTGAGCAAACGCGCCAGCTTGAATACAGGTTCAATGCCAGTAGTTGTTGCGGATACGCTGTAAGTCACATTCCCGTAAGAATGGGAGATTGACTCGTACCAATTGGTTGCTTTTGCCGCAGCATCAATTCGCTTAATATATACGCTGTCCGCAGGAAATGTCGTATTGCTCGTGTAGATGGATACCGCACGGATGTCGGGATTAGTTGCCAGTACATTATTAATCACATTATTGAAGTAAATGTACGAATCCAAGTAGTCAGTACTGTTTTCGGTGTAATCTTTGGTCAGCAGCAACCGCAGCGTATTATCCAAATAAATGGATGCGGATATTTTTGAATAGGAATCTAGCTTCGTTTCCAAGTTGGCGTTAAGCTGATCTGTCGTTGCAATCATATTGGTATAGATTTGCGTCGTTAGTTCCCGTTTGGTCGTGTCATAGGAATATTTGACGAAAAACAATAAGGGTAAGATCGAAACGATGCAAAAGACGGCGAACAACTTGCTGCGCAAACTGAGATTAAGAAATGTTTTGGCTACAAACCGGAGTGGCATTGGCAATCGTGCTTGTATCATAAAAGTTTTTTCCTGTATTCGTTGGGTGTCGTTCCTTTGAACTTCTGAAACACAGAGCAAAAATAAGAGACGTTTTCGTAGCCAACGGATGCAGCAATCTCATGGATTTTTTTGGATTTGTCTTTAAGCAGTTCAGCAGCATGATGAATCCGTACACGGGTCAAATATTCCAATATTGTTTCTCCTGTTTTATCTTTAAATATGGTTCGCACGTAATTGGGTGACAGATACACCTGTTTAGCGATATCCTCGATGGTCAACTGTCTGCTGAAGCTGCGGTCGATGAGGTTTGCGATTTGATGAATGATATGAAGATTCTTGTCCTTGTCCTTTTCCTTCATTAGGGAAAGGATGGAATGGCAGACCTCCAAGATGTGATTTTCGATTTCATTTATGGTGGAGTAATTGGCGATACGCTTCCAATCGTCGACATACATCGAATTGACGGAGTCACCCCCGAGTAAATTGGCAAAATGCTGCTCAATGGCCGTAATAAGCCGCAACGAGCTTGAACATACCAGGTCCCGGTCGACCTTCGAGGTGCGCATAGTATCAAAGAAGTCTTGAATCACGGTGATAGCCGCAGATTCCTGCAAATGTGAAATGGCATGACAAAGTGATACAATTGCCGGTTCAGTGTTCACCTCTTTGAAGACTGGCTCGACAGCTTGATTGGCCTTTGTACACGATCCCAAGCCGTAATAAAATTTGCTTTCATTCGCTCGTTTTGCGCCTGCACATAAATCGTATAGGCTTTCGAGACCCATACCAACGTCGGATACGCCGATTGAAAGGATAGCGTCGTTGCTGTCGTTTACATACCGAATCAGTTGCTCCGCAGCATGGCAAAGTTCTAATGACGAGGTATCAAGCTTATTGCAGATAAGTACGAATGTTCCTTCCTTGATTTGACAGAGAAAGGAGCGGGGGATTTCCGCCTGTGTTAAATTGCGGATAAGTGACACGAGCTCCACACCATAATTGCTGGATGGGTCAACTGTTATATATAATATTTGAAAAAAACCGCTCGAAGGTATCATAGATGGCAGTAGTAACATTTTATCAATCCATTGGGATCTAACTATGGGACTGCTTTCCAAGACCAGCTCCTTCAGATAGGTCTCTTTTAGTACTTCAGAGGTTTGGGAAGAAATCCGGAATTCCTTGCATTTCTGTTTGACTTTCTCCATTAATTGCTGTAGCTCTCCCATATCAAGGGGCTTCAACAAATAGCCGATCGCTTCCACGGAAAGTGCTGCTTTAATATATTGAAACTCATCGTGTCCACTTAGGAATACGATCTGGACATTGCGATTGATTTGTTTGGCCCGCCTGCTAAATTCCAGTCCATCCATAATCGGCATACGAACGTCCGTTAATATGATATCAGGTCGAAGTTCTTCCATGCGCTGAAGCGCTTCTCTGCCGTTCTTCGCCGTTCCAGCAACACGAATGCCCATATCTCCCCAACGAACGTAATCGGCCAGCATCTCGAGCTCCATTTTTTCATCGTCTACAAGCAGTATACTGTACATTGAAAGCGTTCCCACCTTTCCAAACGCTGATATTACTCAAATTTATTGTAAAACGTATAACTCAAATAAACAATGACTTCTCAAAAGGATCGTTCATTTGGAATACGTTTCTGAAGATGCTTGTATGGAATTGTTTTCTGCTCATTCCTATAATGAGAGTATACAAAATGATTGGTTGTGACTGAGCGGCACAAGCCGCCGCAGCCTGGAAAAGGCGGGTTATACGTATGGAAGCGCGACTGAAAAGGATGAAAGGACAAAAATATTTATACTTAATGATCCTGCCCGCCTTCATCTCTACCATCTTATTTTCATATGGTCCGATGTTCGGCTTGTACATGGCGTTCATCAATTACTCGCCCGGCGGTGGTTCCTTTATCCACCAATTTTTTGCGAGCAAGTTTGTCGGTTTCGAGTGGTTTCGATACTTCTTTACCAGTGGTGATTTTTATATCATCATGCGCAATACGATTGCGCAGAGCTTCTTATCGCTGTTGATTGGATTTCCGGCTCCGATTGTGCTGGCCTTAATGATTAATGAGGTGAAGAGCGGCTTATTCAAAAAAGTGGTACAAACGGTATCGTATCTGCCTCACTTTATATCTTGGGTCATAGCAGCAAACATCATCATAACGCTGCTATCCTCGCAGGGGCTGATCAACAAGTTACTGATGCTTTTGCACATCACGGAGGAACCGGTACAATTTTTCCAAAATGGCCATTACTTCTGGGGGATCATTGCTGTCTCCAATATGTGGAAGGATATGGGATTTAACGCAATCATGTATTTGGCTGCAATTGCCGCTATTAATCCCGAACTATATGAAGCAGCAAGAGTTGACGGTGCCAGCCGATTGCGCCAAATGTTTCACGTCACACTTCCGTCTTTACGCCCAACGATCGTAATTCTGGCTATTTTGTCAATTGGCGGTATCTTGAACGCGGGTTTCGATCAGCAGTATTTGTTGCAAAACAACACCATCTTGAAATATTCTGACGTTATCGATACCTATACGTACCGCTACGGACTGCAGAACGGCATGTTCTCTTATGGCGCTGCGGTTGGGTTGTTCAAATCGGTCATTGCCTTCATTTTGGTTATCAGCGTTAATACATTGTCCAAGCGAATGAATCAACAATCATTGTTCTAAAACGAAAAGATAGGAAAGGGTGGGTATGAATGAGAACAAGATCGCGTGGCGATATCGTCTTCGCCGGGTTCGTTTATGTGTTCCTCCTTCTGGTATTTATCGCAACGTTCTACCCCTTCTGGAACATTCTCGTGCTGTCTGTAAACAGTGCAGATGATACGATCCGTGGTGGCATTTATTTCTGGCCGAGGGAGTTTTCCTTTACAAGCTATACGCAAATATTATCCGATCAAGAAATCCTCAATGGGGTCAAAGTGACATTAGCACGCACACTGATCGGCACCCCCCTCGCCGTTCTGGTAATCAGTCTGCTTTCTTACCCGCTCAGCAAGCGTGATTTGGTCGGCGGGAAGTTCATCACACTTTTCTTCATCTTTACGATGTATTTCGGCGGCGGCTTAATCCCTTACTATATGATCTTAAAGAGTCTTCACCTGATAGATACCTTCTGGGTGTATATTGCGCCAGGTCTTATGAATGTGTTTTTTATGATATTGGTACGTACATTTATTCAGCAACTTCCTGGGGAATTAGATGAATCTGCAAAGATGGACGGCGCGAACGATCTGCAAATTTTCATCAAGATCGTATTGCCGCTGACGACTCCGGTACTTGCTACGATTGGGTTGTTTACGGCGATCGGCCATTGGAATTCTTGGTTCGATTCCTATGTATTCACCTATAAGCCTGAACTTAAGACGCTGCAGGCCGTTCTCGTCAAAATTTTGAATCAGTATCAGACATCATCAATGGTGTCGGATGCGCAGCAGATGGCGGATTCCGCCAAACGCCTCGCCGTATCGTCAGATTCGATCCGCATGGCTGCAACGATCGTCGCAACACTGCCCATTGTCATTGTATATCCGTTCCTGCAAAAGTATTTTGTTAAAGGTATGACCGTGGGAGCAGTTAAAGCCTAATCCAGCTTTCTCATTCTTGAAAGGCGGTGGTTGAGAGCACAATCCGCAGAGGATAGGACAATATCCAATAAAAGGTAATCGATTGTTTTCAATACAATTAGTCAAGGGGGATTTTAATCCATGTTCAAGACCAAGAAAACGTTCAACGTACTGCTTTCAACGGTTCTTTTGGGTTCCGTCATCGCTGGTTGCTCTACCAAAGAAAATACGGCTTCGCCAAGCGTTAAGCCAGCTGCCTCAACCGATAGTAAAGCAAACGATATAACACCGATTAAAATGACGTTCTTTGATAAAAATACAGGCGACGCCTTCACGAACGAGGTTGCCAAGGAAATAACGAAACGGACAGGTGTTACGATCGAAATTCAGCAGCCAACGGGCAATCCTTCAGAAAAGCTGAATCTGATGCTCGCCAGCAGCGATTTGCCGGATCTTGTGCTAATGGACCGCGGAGGAGATATCGTTAGTAAGTACATCGCCGCAGGGGCGATTATTCCGCTGGATGATCTGATTGCGAAATACGGTCCCAACGTGCAGAAAATGTATGGGGACACTTTGAAAAAGACACGGTTTACCGACGGGAAAAACTACTATCTTTCTAACTGGTACGGCCCGGAGAATGAGCCTGTATTCGGCATGAATATGCGCAAGGATTGGCTTAAAGAGATTGCTCCGGACAAAGCTGAAGGCGGAAAGCCGTTCACGGCAGATGAATTCGAGGCGCTGCTGAAGGATTTCAAAACAAAGCTTGGTAAAGCGGACGGCAAAGATGTATTCCCGATGAGCTTTAACGGTGAAAATATGGGCGCTGTGCTCGGAACGTTTAAAGGCATGTGGGGGATGAAGACTTATTTCGAAGATAATGGAGCCCTGAAGTACGATGTGAAGGACCCGAAATATAAGGACATGCTGATGTACTTGAATAAGCTGTACCGAGAGGGTTTGATTGATCCGGAATGGCCAGTCAACAAGAAACAAACGTGGGAGCAAAAAATTTCTAATGGACTCGTATTTGCATCACCAGGCGCTTATTGGGATTTCGGAACGCCTAACGGTGTGCTTAAGAAAGCAGGCGGACCTGAAAAGCAGCTCTACCCGTATAAGCTCGTGGGACCTGGCGTTGACCCGGCAAAAACGACATTAGGGCCAAAAAGCTCGCTAGGCTGGGATGCGATTGCGATCACAAAAACGAATAAAAACCCAGAAAGAACGATGAAACTCATTGACTTCCTAGCTAGCGAAGAAGGCCAATACCTTCTGATGTGGGGAATAGAGGGAGTGCACTGGGATATGAAGGACGGCAAGCATACGCCGCGTCCGGAAGTTCTTCAAGGCTTTAAAGACGATTGGGATAACTTCGCGAAGAAAACAGGTATTCGCAAATGGACTTGGTTCGTGAAGAACGGTAAAGGCTCCGACGGTACTCCGTATGATTTGCCGGGCCGTTACCAGCGTGGCGAGATCGACCAGATGGCTCTGAAGAACTTGTCCGATACGGTGTGGGAAACATCGGCTTATGATAATCTCGGCCCTGCCGGCGGCACCCCGGATGCGCTCGTTAGCCAGAAAATTTCAGATATTATGAGCCAAACGATTACGAAAGTCATCATCTCCAAGTCCGATACGGATGCAGCCGCTCTATTCGATAAAATGCTTGCCGATATGAAGGCAGCTGGCGATGAGAAAGTGGAGAAAATCATTAACGACAACTACAAGAAACGCATGGATCTTTGGAAATAAGAGAGGATGCAGATCAGGAAGCCGAGGCACCGTTCCGGCTTCCTTCTTCATTTAAATGTCTATAGGCATGAAGGGAGCAGGATTATGATGACAACCAGTACGATTACCATTCAAGAGTTAAATGGGCAAGTGGTTGGAGAAAATGGGATATGCCGAATAATCGTCGATCTGGCGAGCGGATTAACCGATTATGAATGGGATTCCGGTAGCTGCTTGAGCGGCGCTTACAGCGCAGCGCGGATCGAAGGAGGCAAATACGTTGCTTCGACCGAATATTCGGAGCACAAACTGGCCGCTAGCAGCACTCAAATGATCCATGATGATTTCGGTACAGGCTGCCGCTTCTCTGTGATTCATTCGGCTGAATTGCTTCCGGTCATGACGCAGACGTTTTGGCTTTATGAAAAAGTGCCATACTTTTTCGTTCGGGTTGAGATGGAGGGTGTATCGGAAGCATTGGAGACAAACTATATGTCTCCATTGACAGCGGACGCAGCTAAGGGATCATCGGCGATTTCTTTGGAAATAGCGGCAGAGGAACTGCGCGCGTTGTTGGTGCCTTTCGATAACGATAAGTGGGTACGTTACGAATCAACCGCCATGCCGAACCAGCTGGAAAGCTATGAGGTAACGGCTATTTTCGAACCTGCATCGAGAAAAGGGCTAGTTGTTGGTTCGGTTACCCATGATACATGGAAAACCGGTCTGAAAGTGATCGGACATGAAGGAGCGGCTATTCATCATCTGGAGGTATACGGTGGAGCAGCAGGCGAGTATACGCGCGATAGCATTCCTCACGGTACGCTGATCGGCAAAACGATTGCTTCACCGCGTATCTTTGTGGGTATGTATGCGGATTACAGAACCGGACTAGAAGAATACGGAAAAGCCAATGCTGTGATAGCTCCACCTCTTCAATGGGAACACGGCGTTCCATTTGGATGGAATAGCTGGTCGGCGGCAGGGGGAGAGCTCGATTACGAGCTTTACACCCATACGTCGGACTTCTTAAAAAGCTTGCACGATGGCGGGTTTCATCATCAGGGGACAGTTTATATTAACTTTGATTCCTTCTGGACGAACTTAACACAGCAGCAGCTCGAAGACGCTGTGCGTTACGTTCGCGACAATGGACAAAAGCCCGGTATTTATTGGACGCCTTTTGCCTTCTGGGGGAACGATTTCGATCGGGTTGTGGAAGGCACGGACGGTAAGTATACATACCGTGATCTCCTGCTGCGTGATGAGCAAAGGCAAATTTTGCCCGATTTAGACGGCGGACTTGCGATTGATCCTACGCACCCTGGCAATCTGATGCGGACGGAGTGGCATCTTGAACGGTTTGTCAGGTGGGGGTTCGAGTACATTAAACTCGACTTCCTTGGACACGGTGCTTTGGAAGGCGTGCACTTCGATAAAGAAGTGCGTACAGGGCTTCAAGCGTACAACCTTGGCATGGCGTTGATCAAGAATAGGCTTGATCCCAAGGTTATCGGACGTCCATTCTTTATCAACTTGTCCATCGCGCCGATGTTTCCACATCAATACGCCCATAGCAGGCGCATCTCATGTGATGCTTTCGGTACACTGAAAGATACGGAGTATATGTTGAATTCACTAACATATGGTTGGTGGATGAATGGGACCATCTATCCTTTCAATGATCCTGACCATACGGTTCTGTACAAAAGCTTTAACCAAGAACCTACGATGGTTCAGGAAGGCAGGAGTCGTCTAAACGCTTCCCTTATTGCCGGAACGGTTCTTCTGATGGGGGACGATTTCCGTAAGGAGGAAGCAAGAATCAGGGCAGAGGACTGGTTAACCCGGGCGGAGCTTCTAAAAATTGCAAAGACAGGAAGAAGTTTTGTTCCGCTTGAGGGAAATACCGATGCGGCGTCTGATGATGTTTTTTTCCAAATGGCAGATGACGACTGTTATATAGCTGTGTTTAACTATAATAAAGATGAAACGGTTGAGAAACGTATATCCATCGAGCGTATGGGTCTGCCCAAAAATGCGACTTATGAGCTGCATGATCTATGGGAGGGAACCGCCAATCAGTCATCAGGAGACATAAGCGTTCGCTTGGAACCGGCGGAGTCGAAGATTATTAAGTTGATTCTTTAGCGGGAAGGAGCTGCTTCGGCAGCTCCTTTTTTGCGCGCTAGAGTGATTAAGGGGTAAGTCTAAGCTTACCCCAATTTAGCCTTTTTTCATGCTTTAGAGCTGCTTTTGGCTGGAATTGTTGTATTTTTTGAAACAGTTCTGTGGAAAGTGCGGATTACCTTGCCTAAAGTTGTGCAAAAGAGACCGTCGATTCATTCATTCGCGGTAGAATAATGTTGTAAAAAGGAATCAATTTCATAATTCCAACCCTTGCTACATAAGGACTTATAGCGCATTCAAAAACAGTCACCTACCCAAGATATCCATTGGGTGCCAAGAATTTCATGTTATTCTCCGTTTTAGTACTAGAAATCAGGGCATTTAAGTGGTTAAATCCCTTTCTGAATTCTGTAATCGGTTTGAATGTCAATAGCTCGTACGATGTTTATGGCGCCTTGTGGGAAAATAGTGCTTTAATAGTGAAATTAGCTCCTTAAGGTTTATCCGATGATATTTCTATCGAATCCACACTTCATTTGAACGTTAAGAGTCTTTAGGGACTTCTATTTTTACATAATACGGTGAAAATGAAGAGATAGCAGTCTCTAAAGGCTCTTATCCCACACTTCATTTGAACGTTAAGAGTCTTTAGGGACTTCTATTTTTACATAATACGGTGAAAATGAAGAGATAGCAGTCTCTAAAGGCTCTTATCCGATTGCTTTTCTCCCGAGTTCACACTTTACTTGACGGATAAGAGCCTCTACAGACTCTTATTTTTACAAAATACGCTGGAAATGAAGAAATAGCAGTCTCTAAAGGCTCTTATTCAACTGCTTTTCTCCCGAATCCATACTTGGAAAAATCGGACTTTTATTATGAAATTGACTAAAAAGTGCAACAATTGATGCCTAGATCCAGCCTTTCACCCCTCGATGTTGCAGATTGTACAACAATTTGGCCCAATATAGACCATTTCACAACAAATGTTGCTCAAAATGTTGTACGAAATGCAACTTCAAGTTGCAAAATAGCCTTTTGGCGTGTGAATTGTTGTAGAAAATACAACATTGGTAATCACTATTGCCCATCTGCCCTCACGAAAGCTGAATGACTCTAAAATCACATTTTGGAGTTGTGAATACCCGTTGTGAATCAATCGACAGTCTCCAAAATACAACATTTCACGGATAAGCAAATGAATGTAAGCATATACGTTTTGAGAGTAATTTGGTTTGCATCAACAATGGTGACGGGAAAGATAATAGAAGCAAGAATGAAGGCCAAACCAAACCGAAGTTGCCTGAAAATCATCTTCTAAGTTCCGAATCAGCGCGTAGGCTATCTCCGTGCCGAGAACATCTCCCAGCCTATTGACAAATAAACTATATTTCGATAGCATCATTTGTGAAACGGACAATTGTCCGTAAATTTAGCATTAGACAAGAGAGATCAGCAGAGGATGCTGAATCGGATGGAGGGAATACATGTCTTCAGGTAATAACAATGCAGCAACAGAAGCCCCGTTTTCAATGCGAAGCATACTAGGGCCTTTGGTAGCAATTGTGGTTGGGATTTTCATGGTCATATTGGACGGAACGGCGGTAAACGTTGCTCTTCCCAAGCTGCAGGAAGAATTTAAACTATTGAACTTGTCCTTAGTACAATGGACCGTGATCGGATATGCACTGGCACAAGCCGCGGTCATTCCTTTAGCGGGCTGGCTATCCGACAGATTTGGCGCTAAGAAAATTTTCTTGATCTCGGTAGGTCTATTCACGATCGGTTCTGGCCTATGTGCGCTGGCTAATTCGGTTGAAATGCTGATTACTTTCCGTATCATCCAAGGCCTGGGTGGCGGTGTTGTGGTACCGATTGCTATGGCATTCATCTATCGTCTGTCGCCGCCGGGAAAAGTAGGGGCAGTTATGGGCATGATGGGGATTCCAATCTTGCTAGGTCCGGCACTAGGACCTGTCGTTGCAGGCTGGTTGGTTGAATATCACAGCTGGCAGTGGATCTTCCTGATTAACCTGCCTATCGGTGTCATCGGTATTATCCTCGGAATCCGTACATTACCGAATATTGGGCGGCAGTCGGTTGCATCCTTGGATTTACTTGGCATGCTGTTAGGTCCAATTGCTTTTGCAGCGCTAGTGTACGGTGTTTCTAATGGCGGTATTGACCCGATTACCGGGAAATCCACTTGGATGGATGCTGATACGCTGATTGGCTCAGGAATCGGTATTGTAGCGCTTATTTTATTCGTTATTGTGGAGTTAAGACGTGAGAATCCGCTGCTCGAGCTTCGCGTTTTCCGCTCAGGTAATTTTACAAAAGGGATCATCGTGCAATGGATTTCACAGATTGCGATGTTCGGAACTATGTTCCTTGTCCCTCTATATTTACAACAGGCCCATGGTTATAGTCCTTTGAAGACAGGGCTCATCATGCTTCCGCAAGCTCTGGCTTCCGGTTTATTTATGCCAATTGGCGGTAAACTGTCAGATCGTTTCGGAGCGCGTCCGCTTGTCTTGGCGGGAATGGCTCTTACAACGATTTCAGCCTTGTTACTATCCAATATTTCTGGCGATTCAGGTGTAGGTACAGTGATCCTGCCGCTTGCACTGCTAGGTGCGGGAATGGGACTGTTTATGATGCCTCTCAATAATCATTTGATCCAATCAGCACCTCAGAATTTGGTTGGGCGTGTAACGTCGCTAACGAACGCCGCACAGCAAGTTATGATGTCCTTCGCTATCGCCATTTTGATGACGATCTTTACAACGAAGATGAAAAATTTAATGGTTGAATCAGGTAAGCAGAAGCCGGATTTAGACTTGTATGCTTCTTCCTTTGGATACACGTTCTTAGTTCTGCTGGGTATCGCGGTTGTCGGCGGATTGCTAGGTCTTATGCTGCAAAAGCCCAAGAAGTCGGAAGGCGAGTCCACGGACGGTGCAGAAATTCCAATAATGGTTGGTCATTAATCTGACAATTTGTTGCGAAAAATAATTTTATAGAAAACGAAAAGCCCGGTCCAAGTGGAACCGGGCTTTTTTCGCATGACATAGTAAGATCATTGATTTTGTGAGCTGCTGCTGGAGGATTGATTTTCTTTAAATGCCTCTGCTGCTTCCTCTGCGGAAAATTCCGTATCATCTTTACCTGGGACAGGCATTTTGTTTAACTCCGTAGACTGTACTTCTGCCTTTGTTGCTTGATTATCTTGATTGGGCATGTGACACCTCCTTTATTAAAAATAACAACAAGGAATAGTTTTCCACTTTATCAAATTTTTATACCGATTACGTCGATTGGAAATGCTTTCTGAAAAACGACTAAAGAAATATGAATTGTTGTCCGTCAATCATGCTGTTGTAGTTTTTTTCTATATTTCATCGGTGTCGTGCCTACAAGCTTTTTGAAAGCCTGGCAGAAATACGGGAAATTGTTCATCCCCACCTCAATGCTGATCTGTTCAATCCCTTTGTTGCTAGTTATTAAAAATAGACAGGCTTGTCTGATTCGTCTCGCGAGAATATAATCCATCAACGTAGCGCCGGTTTCTTGTTTAAAGATACGTGAAACATAATATTTGGATATATGCAGATGATCCGCTAACGTATCGAGTGAAATTTCTTCTGAATAATGCCCCTCTAGCCAATTCATGATTTTTTCAGAATAACGAAGCTGTCTATGTGGATTAAATCCATTTCCATTTTCAATTGGATTTCCAAATCCTTTTGCATAGAGAAATTGAAAAATCTGCAGCAGGAGTAAAGCGAAATTTTGCTGTTTGGCATCGTGCTGATATATGGAAAATCCTGCATGATGATGCTGAAATAATTGGCTGATAAAGCTATTATTATCAATTTGTTGGAGCACCTGCTCTTCGAGTTCCTTTTTCCATAAATGCTGAAAATAAGCATTCAAGTGTGGAAATGAAGCAAAATAGGGTTCAAATATAGAGGGCTCTAAGGAGATAATCGTTCGTTCGAATGGGGCATCCGGATGAACTTCAACTTGAATGTGATGTAATTGATATGGTTGCAGGTAGAGGAAGGTGCCAGACTGAATCGTGTAGACTTTGCTATTCACCACAATTTGCCCAGTGCCTTGATACACATATAAAAATTCCATCCCCTGATGGCAATGGTAGAATCCTTTATAATTCTCTGTCGTTATCTTGCGATAGCTAAAGCGATAGGGGATTTCGTGTAATTCTACATCTTGTAAGAATTTCATCGTCTGCTGCCTCCTGATGATTAGCTCAGAATAGTGTAACATGTCCTAATCAATCATGACAAGAAAACAACAATTCCATGTAATACAGTGTAACTATAAAGCAGACAGATTTAATATAATGCAAGAGAGCCATTGCCTAACGTGTGAGTTAGCAATGGCTCTTTGGTTCTCTTTACCGACTAAATGGAAGTGTTTCTGTCTTGGTTTACTTTAACATCCTTTAATCTGTATTCTGTCAGCGAAACCCCGAAGTGCTTTTTAAAGGTCGTATAAAAATAATTCGACTTCTCAATGCCGCATTTCTCTAAAATATCGTTAATAGGCAGGTTAGTCTGCTCTAAATAATGCTTCATATGTTCCATACGTACAGTTGTTATATATTCGGCTACCGATTTACCAGTTGAAGTCCGAAATAGCTTGCCGAGGTACACAGAAGAGATGGACAACGCATCTGCGCAGCTACTTAGGGAAAGATTCTTATCGGGAAACATATTCTGAATCATGTCTACCACTGTGCTGACGATCTCATTCTTCTTTTTGTCTTTGGCACCTTCTTTTAAATGAATAATGTCATCGAACAAACTGAAAAATGATCGCTCGAGCTCATCCAATGTCTCCAGCCCCGTAACATGTTTAAGAAAATCAATGGAGATTGAATTAAGCTTCGATTGTGACCCTTCGACGATCTGATTCATGGAAGTGTGGAGGGAGTAACTCAGATAAATAATAGAATTGATAATGTTGCCGTAAGAAGCATGCTCCATAGTTCTAATCATGTCTCGGTATAATTCCTTTGCGGTTTCACCATTTCCTAGCTTAAGAGCGTCTATAAGCTGTTTTTCCTTTGCAGCCGGAAACATAAAGGCAACATCATTTACTTCTTGCAATAGTGTTGGAGTCAAAATGCTAGAGTGCCCATATTTCAATCTGTACATGGAAAGGCCCAATGTTTCTTCATAGACCTGCTTGATATGTTCTGCTGAATCTACAACATAGCCAAGCGATGCCGATAAGGATAAGTCAAAGTACTGATGGCTATGGCTCTGAATGTCAGCCACGATGCTCTCAAAAGTTTCATACAAGATGTCTGGAGGATCAGGTGAATCGGTAAGGTCTACCAGAACGACAAGTTGGTCGGCCCCAATATCGATCACTTCATTACTATAATGCTGTGAAGTAACTTCTCCAGCTACATTTGCAATAGCATACTTGTAAATCGATCGGTCCTTATCCGTGTACTTCGCTACAAAATCTTGATAGTAATCAATTTTTAATAGATACAGAAACAGCTTATTTCTAAAATTCAAATTAATAAGAAGCTCTTGTTCTTTCGCAGCCATGCGCTCTGAGGAAAGAATAACGTGCCCGTTTATCACTTTTTTTAGGAAATCGTTCTTTAGGACGGGAGTGTTGTCACGCTGCATAGTTTCCAAATCATTCGTTTTATTGATGAGAGCACCAATGGGCTGGTAAAGCTTTCTTGAAGCGAGAAAGGCAAAGAACACGCCTAAGAGTAGTACGATAAGACAGAATAATAAGGTGATATAGGTGTTTCTTCTCACTGCGGAAAAAACAGTCTCATACGGTGTAATACTCAGAAACTTCCACCTTAATATCTCGGAAGATACATAGGAGACAAGCACTTTTTTTTGATGAAGCTGATCAATGATCGTGCCGGAAGGAGCTGTTGAAGAAAGGATTTGATGCATGTAGTTTTGATCTGCAATATTTTCCATGAACATATCTGGGGACGACTCGCTAATGACGACCCCTTTATCATCTACAACCATAATTTCATTGCCATCGCTGCTCATTTTATTATCCAAGGAAGTGATCGTCAATCTCAACCAGTCCGCATCAACATTTAGTACGATTGCATTATTAAAGTTTGCTTGATTGTCACTCGTGTCTAACAAAATATACGTATAGACATTTGTGAGTTTCGTCTGGGTGCCATTTGGATTTGTGATTTTACGTGGAATGGGATAAAGAATCGGTAGCTTCTTTTGCTCGGCCACATGTAAAGCTTGAACAATTTCTTGGTCAAAGAATTCGGAACTGTAATAAAATGTGCCTGGCGCTGAAATGAAAGTGTCAAGCTTCCTATTATAGATATAAGCGGAATGAATGTACGTGTTGGGGATCGTGAGCGCATCCAGAGTCCTGATGGCGTTGCCAAAAGTTAGAATATCTTCATTGTTACTGTTTGCAAAAGCAATGATGTAGTTGTTGAGGGACAGCGATTTGCAAAAATTCTTAGCGAGATTGTCCATATAAACCGAGCTGTAGCTGATCTTGGACAAGATGTTTTCGTTCATGCCTTTAACCATAGCACTGGTTGAGGTGGTGTAGTTGTAGTACAGCAATGAAGAGAGCGCCAAAATCAAAGACGTGATAATAGCAATAAATGAGATTAATAATTTTTTATAGATACTTATCTTTCTTCTAGAGACCACGCTATTCATGCTGACCACCCTCGTCTCGTATTTTCGTTCTCTTACGTACATTAAATGTATTATATCCACCTAAATATCTCAATAAAAAAGCCGTTAAAGGTTTATTATTTAGAGTTTTGTTAATTTTTGTAGCCATCCAAAATTTAAAAATTGTAGTTTTATCTCTTTTTATTGTATTCAATTTGGATAGACGAGACTTATGATGGGGGTACCAAAATAATTTAGATTGCCTACCTAAGGAGAATGCCAATGAGTAATGTTACATTGCAACACAAATTCAAAAAACGAGGAAAAGTTCGTCACTCTATACCTGTAATAGGAGAACTTGTTAAGAATAAGACATTTTACTTTATGATGCTTCCCGGACTGATCTACATTCTTGTCATGTATTACCTGCCTATGTTCGGCGTTGTCATCGCTTTTGAAGAGTATAATCCGATTAAAGGGATTTTCAAGAGTAAATGGATTGGATTTACGAATTTTAAGTTTCTATTCAAATCGGATGCTATTTTTCAAATTACATTCAATACGATCTTCTATAACTTAATCTTCATTATATTAGGAATTGGTTTATCACTCATCATTGCCATTCTGATAAACGAAATAGGCAATCGCTTTCTTGCAGGAGCTTATAAAAGCATCATATTGCTTCCATATCTCTTGTCTTGGGTGGTAGCAGAATATTTATTATTTTCTTTTCTAAGCATGGACAAAGGAATAATAAACAGTTTTCTGAATGTATTTGGGATTGAGCCTGTTCTGTGGTATTCAGAACCCAGCTATTGGCGGTTTATTATACCTGCGGCTTATGTATGGAAGAACATCGGCTACTTCTCGGTTATTTTTGCGGCAGGAATTGCAGGGATTTCCGGAGAGTATTATGAAGCTGCGAAAATGGATGGGGCAAGCAAGTTTCAACAAGCCATCAAGATTACCATTCCAATGCTAGTACCGATCACGCTCACTTTACTGCTTCTTCAGGCTGGAAAAATCTTTTACGCTGCATTTGGGGATTGGGGATTGTTTTATAACCTGCCCAAGGAGTCAGGCGTGCTGTTCAGTGCCACAAATGTAATCGACACCTATGTTTACAGATCTCTGAAAAGTATGAGCGATTTCGGGATGTCTTCCGCTGTAGGATTGTACCAATCATGCGTTGGATTTGTCCTGGTTCTTGCATCTAACTTTTTGATCAGACTCTATGATCGTGACAGCGCACTGTTTTAGGAGGATGATTGCATGAACAAACGATTTACAGTATCCAGCACGATAATAAATTTATGTTTTATGGTGTATTGCGCCCTATGTCTGATCCCGCTCTTTGTTGTACTTTCCATTTCGTTATCCGATGAGCAGTCTATATTCCAGTTCGGCTACCATCTCATTCCCTTGAAACTTAGTCTGAATGCTTACCAATTCATACTTAATGGAAACTCACCCATTATCAGAGCCTTCCTTGTTACCGTCATCGTTACACTCGTAGGTACACTATTGCATCTTATTATTTCGTCTTTATTTGCATATAGCCTTTCAAGAAATGAAGTGAAGTATAGGCATATCGTGTCCTTCTTGGTTGTATTCTGCTTATTGTTCAACGGAGGATTAGTACCTTGGTATATCCTGCTCTCAAAGTACCTTCACCTGAAAGATTCGCTATATGTGCTCTTCGTACCTTACTTAGTTTCATCGGTCAATGTTCTTATCATGAGGAATTTTTTTAAAGCCTCAATTCCAGAATCAATAATAGAGTCTGCAAGAATTGATGGTTCGGGTGAGTTTCATACTTTTATCAAGCTCGTCGTTCCTTTATCGACGCCAGTGCTCGCAACCATCGGTCTTTTTACAGCAGTTTTTCTTTGGAATGATTGGTTTACTGCCGCATTATTCATTGAGAACGGCAAGCTGTATACGTTGCAGTTTCTTCTTCAGTCCATTATGAACAACATCGCGTTCCTCCAAGGGAATGCTTTGACTGCGAAAGCCGCAGCCGCCCAACCCGACGAGACGGCCAGAATGGCAACATGCATCATTTCAGTGGGGCCGATCGTTCTCGCATATCCTTATTTGCAGAAATATTTCGTTAAGGGCCTTACATTGGGTGCAGTGAAATCTTAAGGCGTGGCTTTATTGGGCGTGGGCCCATTTAGCATATATAAACAAATATGGAGGTCTGACAATGAACAGAACGAAGAAGAAGGCAAAGACACTTGGTGTACTAAGTCTTGGTTTCACGATCGCACTCGTTGGATGTGGTAAACAAACGGATACTACAACAACATCTGCAACTCCAGCACCGAAAACAACGGAATCGGCGGTTCAACAAACAGCAACCCCATTAGCGCCAGTTGAGCTTACTTATTACTTCCCTAACTCACCTCAGAAGGATTTGCAGACCGTAGAAGATGCCGTAAATAAACTTATCCAGCCGAAAATTAATGCCAAGGTTCACCTGAAGCTAATTGATTGGGGTGCTTACGAAGAGAAAATGAAAGTCACCATGGCTTCTGGCGAGCCATACGATCTTGTCTGGACGGCAGGTAATTTCAATAATTATTTTCAAAATGTAGCAAATGGAGCTTATGCCCCATTAGAAGATTTGATTGTTAAATACCCCGCCATGAAGAGCGGGATTCCTGATATGTTTTGGAATGCTGTAAAAGTAAAAGGACATATTTATGGCGTACCTGTCTTCCAACAGTCAACGGCAGGGTATGGTTATTTAATACAGAAGTCAGTAGCGGATAAATATAAAATTGACTGGAAATCGGTCACCAAGTTATCGGACCTAACACCTTTCCTAGAAACAGTCAAGAAGAACGAGCCTAATCTTATACCTTGGGAATATAGCCAACAGATCGATCCATTCCTTACTGCACCTCCAATGTTTGGCATGGAGACTTTAGGAGATCCTAAGACTCCCGGAAATCTTTATTTAAAAGATGGAGGCAAGGTTGTTAATCAATATGAGACGCCAGAATTCAAAGCCTATGTAACGATGATGAGAGACTGGTATACCAAAGGATATTTAAAGAAAGACGCTGCAACATTAAAAGAAACCTCAGCGGATCGGAAGGCTGGAAAATATGCGCTTGAATTGGGTCAGATCGATAGTGACTCCGTAGCTTTCGCGCAAGCTGGCATGGAAGCATCAGGAAGAATGTCCAACTTCAATCCAGCTATACAGTCCTATGACTTCCAGTTCGTGAAGCCGCTGCTTACAACCGACAAAGCTTCAGCGACGATTACTGCTATCTCTGCAAATTCGCCAAACAAAGAGAGAGCCATGATGTTCCTCAATCTGCTTAACACCGATAAAGAAGTCTACAACACGCTTGTTTGGGGCGTTGACGGTAAACATTATAAGAAAGTTGCTGATAACCGAATTGAAACGAACAAAGACGGGGGCTACCAAATCTTCGCTCCTTGGGAATTCGGTAACATGACACTCTCTTATTTATCAGAAGGTGATCCTAAAGGAAACGATACTAAGTTTACCCAAATGTGGATAGATCTTAATAAAAACGCCACACCTTCCAATGCGTTAGGATTTGTATTTGACTTTACACCTGTGAAGGCAGAGAAGGCGAACACCGATGCAGTCATTGCTGAGCTTTATTATTCTTTAGCTTCTGGTTCCATCGATCCTGACAAGTACTTACCGCAATTCCTTGATAAATTAAAACAGGCTGGCTCAGACAAGATTATCGCTGAAAAGCAAAAACAACTCGATGCTTGGAAAGCTACAAACAAATAATTTACACCAGTGCAGGCTTCCTTCTTATTTGGCGTAGGAAGCCTGCAACCTAATGAGAAGCTGCATGATATGGAATAAGAGATTCAAAAATCAATTTGGTAACGCTTACATTATGCAAAAGGAGAAAAATCAAATTAAGAAAGTTACTGCTGCATTAATTGGAGCTGGGCAAAGAGGGGCAGGTGCGTATGCTCCTTATGCATTAAAAAATCCGGAAGAACTTCAATTCGTTGCTTTTGCAGAAGCTGATCCTGAACGAAGGGAGCTTTTTCAAAAAGCACATTGTATTCAAGACGCCAACTGTTTTTCAAACTGGGAAGAACTCCTTGAAGGCCCAAAGCTGGCTGATGCCATTCTGATTTGCACCCAGGATAACATGCATTTCGAGCCTGCGAAGAAGGCATTGGAGAAAGGATATCATGTTCTCTTAGAGAAACCGATGTCACCGGATCCATTGGAATGCATCATCATGGGTGAATACGCTGAGAAATATCAACGTGTATTTTCAATTTGTCATGTGCTTCGCTATACGGATTTTTTTGCAAGGATTAAAAAAATGATTACAGATGGAAAAATAGGTAAACTCATTTCGATTCAACATACGGAAAATGTGGAGCATCGTCACCAAGCCCACAGCTTTGTACGAGGCAACTGGAGGGATTCGGAAGTTTCGAGCCCGATGATTCTAGCAAAAAGTTGTCATGACATGGATATTCTACAATGGATTGTCGACTCGGACTGTACGAAAGTTTCTTCATTCGGCTCATTGACCTATTTCCGTAAAGAAAATGCGCCAGAGGGGGCGCCTAAGTATTGCTTGGACGGCTGTCCCGTGAAAGATGAATGCCCGTATTATGCGCCCAAAATGTATATTGAACGAGATGATTGGGTGGGAGAAGTATTGCGTACGGTTGTCAGTAATAACACGAGCGACGAGGGTGTACTTCGTGAATTGAAGGAAGGCCCGTATGGAAGATGTGTCTATCATTGCGATAACAATGTTGTAGATCACCAAGTAGTCAATTTGGAATTCGCTAATGAAGTGACAGTCGCATTTACGATGAGTGCCTTTACCTATGAAGGTGGCAGATCGGTGAAGCTGATGGGCACACACGGCCAAATCAGAGGCGATATGGAGAAGAACATCATTGAAGTGACTAGCTTCGTAACTCGGGAGACAGAAGTCATTAATCTTGACGTGGACATGGAAGGGCATGGGGGTGGAGATACGGGTATTATGCGAGACTTCGTACGCCTAGTTCAAAGTGAGGGTAAAGAAAAAGGACTTACCGGTGCAGATGTTTCCGTTAAAAGCCATCTTATTGCATTCGCCGCGGAGAAGTCGCGTTTGGAGAGCAAAGTAATACGGATGAAAGATTATATTAGTGAATTGAAAAAGCAGGATTTTCGATAAGCAAAGATAAAGGAGGTGATAATAATGGATGAGTGTACAGCAAGCATACACACATAACATTCAAACGGAAAGCGTTTTCGTATTTTGGACTAGTTTGTAAGATGGAGCCAGATACGGAGTATAGTGTGGACGCTGGTGCCATTTGGATTCCGTACGGTGAACCAGTATCGGTGGAACGGTATGTAAATGAGCCAACATATAGCAAATGTATAAGACCAGAAGAGGCTGAAACTCATTGTGGAAGACAGTAAAAAAATGAACAAAGTGCAGCAAGGTAGTTTCCATTATACCTGCCCACTTTGTTCATTGGGATTAATTATTTAACAAGGCCATGTGGATCAATAACAAATTTCCGCGAAACGCCTCGATCAAAATCTTGATAGGCTTTGGGAGCATCATTCAATGAAATAAGTGTTGCATTTACAGCTTTAGCAATTTGCGCTTTGCCGCTAAGAATAGCCATCATCAAATCTCTATGGTATTTCATGACAGGTGTCTGACCAGTAACGAAGGTATGGGATTTAGCCCAACCCAGTCCGAAACGAATTTTTAGTGTACCTATTTTTGAATCTTCGTCAATAGCACCTGGATCGCCAGTCACATAAAGCCCTGGAATTCCCAAGCTTCCTCCTGCGCGTGTTACTTCCATAATTGAATTCAGCACGGTAGCTGGCGCTTCACCATGAGATTTCCCATGTCCATGAGCTTCAAAACCTACACAATCAATAGCTGAATCCACTTCAGGTGAGCCCAATATTTGATCGATTTGGCCAGCTAAGTCTCCATTTTCACGTAGATTAACTGTTTCACAACCAAAACTTTTCGCCTGAGCAAGTCGTTCCGCATTTAAATCACCGACAATAACAACGGCCGCTCCCAGTAACTGAGCAGAGTGAGCCGCTGCAAGACCTACTGGTCCCGCGCCGGCAACATATACGGTTGATCCAGGACGCACACCTGCACTAACAGCACCATGATAACCCGTTGGGAAAATATCAGAAAGCATGGTTAGATCAAGGATTTTCTCCATCGCTTGCTCTTTATTCGGAAACTTTAATAATTGGAAATCTGCATATGGCACCATCACATATTCCGATTGTCCTCCAACCCAACCGCCCATATCGACATAACCATATGCGGAACCTGGACGATCCGGATTGACATTTAGACATACGTTTGTATTCCGTTCTTTACAGCTCCGGCAACGACCGCAGGCAATATTGAAAGGAACGGAGACGAGATCCCCCTTTTTAATAAATTCCACATCGCGTCCAACCTCAATAACCTCACCAGTAATTTCATGACCTAAAATGAGGCCTGATGGTGCAGTCGTTCTACCTCTAACCATGTGTTGGTCACTACCGCAAATATTAGTTGTCACGACTTTAAGAATAACGCCATGCTCACATTTGCGACCCACATTCAATGGATTAACGCCTGGGCCGTCCTTAAGAACCAAATCTGGATATTCCGTATTTCTAACCTCTACACTACCTGGCTTACTGTAGACAACAGCTCTGTTTCCTGACATTTTCATTAACCTCCTATTATCGATTTTTCTTCAAAATCAGGGTGTGATCGTGTTCCATATATCTCTTACTACACGCTGCAAGTACAGAGACTGCTGCCATCGGTCACTAATCTCTTTGTTTCTCCCGCTTGCTTCATTCGTTGTTATTGCATAAGGGGGAGGACCTAGTTCAATTACGACCGGGAATACATCATTTGTACTAGCCTGAAGCAGCCAATTTTTCATTCCCAATTGCCACCATTTCATAAAATGGGAGAACATCGGATGATTTTGTTCCTCACCAGGGTCAATTTGTATTTGCTCTCCGTTCGATATTCGTGTATGTATGCTAGAAGTGTTCGAAAGTAATGAAAGAAGTAACTCGTCCGCTTGTTGAGAAACAGTATGCAGTTCCCCAGCGACGATGTAATGGGAAAAGTCGATTGTTAAAGGTAGAGACTTTAGTTCTCTAACGTATTCAACGGTCCGTATCAAATCTTGGGTAATAGTACCCCTATGTGTTTCAATGAAAACAGGAATTCCCGCATCTTTAGACAGTTGCTCAATCCCCTTCAAGAGCTGAATGGCAGATTGACCTGTCATGAATGGTTGCATGACTTGTGCATTAATAAATCCAATACCATCAAAGGCTTTTGCTCTTAATAGGAAATCAGCTAAATCTTCAACCGATTTCGGGTAAGCGTTTACACTAAACGAAAGGTGATACTTGTCTAAAAGATGCTTCCAATAATCAGCTTTCTCGGGTGAAGGAAGGAATCCATTAATGCCGTCATAACCATTGCTAGCGATTAAGGCTATTTTCTCTTCGTCGGACAATATATTTCCTTCAAAAATATCCAGATTATCCATCGCCCACCACGACATTTGAACTTCTAATTGATTGTTCATGTTTCTCACCCCTTATCTCGAAGTCATAGGATGGTAAGTGACATCCATCTCACAATCTATAGTGTAAGTTGAATTTTAAGTAGAATGAAGTAATAATCTTGCTAATTTATCATGTAATCCTGCTATTACGAAGATTATTTTTGGTGCTGATTGTTTAAATAAAATAAATCGTCTACTATTTAGTTGTAGAAATGCTGCTATTATCTTCTTCAGAGGTTTCATTAGACGTTGGTTTTCAGAATTACAACCATTTCGCAAAATTATTTCATTCGCGTTTCGGAGTAAATCCAAGCAAGTTAAGAAACGAATTGCATTGATTAGTTAACCTCTTCATTACAATAGGAGACGATGTCTCTTTTTGTGAATAAAGAGGTTTTTTTACTATGCGTAATCCATGTAACATCAATGGGTTGTGCAAAATAACAACATTTCGGTGTCATACAGCAAAACTAAATAATGACTTTGTGCATTATAATAGGAATATCGGTATCTGTTAACTAAGACAATAAGGATGTGAACATAGTGGAATACACCACATTTGGCAAAACGGGAGCTCGGGTATCAAAGCTAGGTCTCGGGGGTGCTCCGCTTGGCGGAGATTACGGTCCAGTCACAGATGAGCAAGTAACAGAGGTGATCGATCGGGCCTTGGATCTAGGGATCAATTTTATCGATACAGCACCGTTATATGGAAGAGGAGAAAGCGAACGCCGTATTGGGAAAGCGCTGCAAGGCAAGAGGGAGAAAGTATTTCTTGCGAGCAAAGCTGTTATGCGGGGGGAGTCCTATTCGTACGACAATACGATTCGTTCTGTGGAGGAGAGTCTTAAGCGCCTAGGGACGGATTATCTGGATCTCATTCAAATGCACGAACTTTCGGAGTTGAACACGGAAATAGGAATGAACGAAACCATTCCCGCCTTTCTGAAGCTGAAGGAGCAGGGGAAGGTTCGAGCCATAGGAGTAAATGCTTTTAATCCAGCGCTGCTGCTGCCCTTTGTTCGTTCAGGACATATCGACTCGGTACAGACATTCTGTCGTTACATGCTTATCGATTATTCGGCCATGGATGAGCTTCTGCCGACTGCCCGAGAGCATGGCGTATCCGTTATTAATGGAAGCGTTCTCGGAATGGGGCTTCTTGCGGATAATCCAGCGCCATTTATTAAGAAAGATTCGCCTCTAGTGAAAGAAGCGGAGCGTCGAATTCAAGAGATAGCCTTCTTACGGAAGACGGAGCCCAAAGGGTTGATTGAGCCTGCTATGCGGTTTAGCCTTTCTAGTCCAGACATTACAGTAACATTAACTGGAACGACTTCGTTACGCTCTCTTTCCCTTAATGCAAGCTATAGTGATGGAGTTGGCTTACCTCAGGATGAATTGGATCGGCTGCTTATTTTATTTCCAGGTCAGCCAATGACATGGTAATAGGGGGATGTTGAAGAATGTCTAACGTAAATGCAAGCATTGGAACGGATGCATCACGTGCACCGTGGGTAGACGAAATTTGGGATAAAATCATCGGCAAAGTGGAACGAATGAGCCAGTCAGTTGGCGTTGGATTTCCATATATATCATATAATGGAAAATATGAAAGTGAAGAAGCAGATTGGTGGACGAATGGGTTCTGGCCGGGCTTGATGTGGCTGGTGTATCGTGAGAATAAGGTTGAAGAACTCAAAGATACAGCTGCACAGATCGAGGCCTTAATGGACCCGGTACTTACCGACTATTACCCACTGCATCATGACGTAGGGTTTATGTGGAGCTTATCTTCCGTGGCGCAGTATAAGCTGGTTGGTTGTGAAATTTCGAAGCGGAGAGCCATGACGGCAGCCAGTCATCTGGTTGGGCGTTACAATGCGAAAGGCCAGTTTATTCGCGCCTGGAACCAGCCGGAGCGGGTTGGTTGGGCGATCATTGACTGCATGATGAATCTGCCGCTGCTATATTGGGCTAGTGAGGAGTCTGGCGATCCACGTTTTAAACACGTGGCGGCTCTTCATGCGGATACGACGTTACGTCAATTTCTTCGTCCGGATGGCTCTTCTCACCATATTGTGTGCTTCGATCCTGAGACTGGAGAGAGACAAGAAGCGCTAGGGGGACAAGGCTATTCGCCGGATTCGGCATGGTCCCGCGGAACCGCATGGGCGTTATACGGCATGGCACTAAGCGCACGCTACACGGGAGATCAACGTTATATCGATGCAGCTAAGCGATCAGCGCATTTTTTCCTGGCCAATGTTCCCAAAGATGGTTTACCGCCATGGGATTTCCGAGCCCCTTGGGAAGAAGGAATGGCAATGGACTCAAGCGCGACAGCTTGCGCAGCCAGCGGCATGCTGGAGTTGAGTTTGTTGGTGCCGAAGTGCGAGTCTGAGCTATATCGAAATGCTGCTGAGAAGCTGATTTTTAAATTAAATGAAAAATACACAGCCTGGGATGATCCGAACGAGGAAGCGATTCTACGGATGGGAACTGCCAACCGTCCTAAACAAGCACATGTTAACAACCCAATGATCTATGGCGACTATTTCTTCGCTGAAGCAGTCTGCAAGCTGCGCGGCGTACATGATACATTCTGGTAGGAGGGAGCATCCAATGACACCAATTAACAAATCCAAGTCTACTTCCGCTGCCATCTATGCGCGAGATTCGTGGACAGCGCCAACTTGGGCGCTTACGGAGCGGAAGTTAATTGATACACTGAACGAGGCGGCGGTTGAATATGTACGTCGTTATACGCGGGAAGATGGAACGATCGTTTGGCGTGAAGATTGGCCAGGGATGGACGGGTCGGATGATCCTTATGAAGCGTTCATGAATTTATCCCTGCTTTATGCACTCGGGGGCAATGAGGAGATTCTACGCTTGTCCCGCCTTATGTATGATGCGATTACTTGGCAATGGACGGAATATGGTCAGATTCATAACGAATTTGATGCTTATTATGACTGGATGCACCATGGCGAGGGCTCCTTATATCTCTATTTCCTTGGCTTGTCTGATCCGCATTTGCTGAAGAATAGTCAGCGAGCGGTCAAGTTTGCCGAGTTATATACAGGAAAGAATCCGGAAGTGCTGAACTATGATGCAGAACGAAAGTTAATGCGCTCGCCAATTACGGGTAGTAAAGGCCCGCGCTTCCAAATGACGGAAGAGGACTGGGTAACACATAGAGGCGTGCTCGATGATTATTTGGCACCGTTCGAGGATATTCCTGGTGTGGACTTCGCCAGCGGTAAGTGCAAGTGGTCAGACGATGCTATTTATGGTGAAATCATTACCAGAATGAACGAACGGAAAGCGAAGGGAGATGTCCCGCTGAATTTGAACGCAACCGGCTTGATCACCAATGCGTTTATGTATACGGGTGATGAATCTTATCGGCAGTGGGTATTGGACTATTTGACCGCGTGGGAAGAGCGTACGCTTCGTAACGGCGGATTAATTCCAGACAACGTCGGATTAAGCGATATCATAGGTGAGTACAACGATGGTAAATGGTGGGGAGGTTACTACGGCTACCGTTGGCCGCACGGATTCATGTCCATCATCGAACCGCTAACCAATGCTGGTATGAACGCTGTGCTTCTTTCTGGTGATCGGAGCAAATTAGATTTGGCACGTTCGCAATTGGACCGAAATTGGGATCTAGGCAAAGAAATTAATGGGAAATGGCATGTTCCGAATAAGCATTTTGATTCCGGCTGGACAGACTACCGAATCCAAGTTCCAACCTACCCGATTTATTTATGGACGATATCGATGGCTGAGGAAGATGCGGCACGTGTAGACCGGATTCCCTATGAAGATCATTTCCGGTTGATTGATATGCCCACGATTTCTGGTAGAAATCCGGCTACACGCAAGGAAACCAAGCATTACATTGCAAATACAGTACCTTGGTACTTATATATGCGAGGGCAATTTCCTGATTATCCAGAGCGTATTTTACAGCAAAATCTGGAGCTAATCGCGATTCAATTGGAGAAGCTTCGCTCTCCTAAGGGGGATCCAACCAGCTGGGATTGGGATCATCCCTACAGTATTCATGAGTGGCAGGAGTATTCTCCTGTCTATTTCGAAGGTTTACTGCAAATGATGCTTGGCGCTCCTATGCACATTTCTCACGGTGGATTACAACATGCTAGAGTGCGTTATTTCGATGCTGACCGTAAACGATGTGGACTTCCAGAGGACATCGGTGCTTTGGTTGAAGCGCTTGGTGATGAGTTTGTCACCTTAACGCTTGTGAACCTATCGGCGTTCAAGGAACGTGAATTGATCGTACAAGCTGGCAGCTTCGGTGAGCACCAGTTTACCTATATGGAGAGTTTTAATCAAAGCGGCCAGAAGGTTGACGAGGGAGAGCTCGATGGGAAATGGTTACCGGTTACCCTTGCTCCAGGAGCAGGAATTCAATTGAAACTTCATATGAAGCGTTATGTGAATCAACCGACCTATGAGACACCGTGGAGTGCAGAAGTGGCAGGGGGAACGGCGAAGCTTATCCGAGGCCGTAATCAACAATAGTAAGAATGAGGAGAGTATGTTATTCATGACATCTATTCATCAATCATTTACTAGTGATGTTAGCCATGCCTATATCGATAGCCATGTCCACTTCTGGAAGCTGGAGCGCGGCGATTATCATTGGCTTAAGCCGAGTAATCCGGTTCTTTATCAAAATTATGTACCATCGGATCTGTTTGGTCTTGCAGATGCTAATGGTCTACGTGGAATTATCGCCGTACAGGCGGCACCGACAGTGGCAGAGACGGAGTATTTACTTGAACTGTCTGGTAAAAATGAGCGAATCCTCGGTGTCGTTGGTTGGCTTGATCCTTTTGCAGATTCATTCGTTGACGAATATAGACGTTTACGTAACAACCCAAAATTTGTTGGGATTAGGCTGGACCGTTCCGTCTTCGAACCGTGCAAAGAGGAAGTACCAAATCGTTTAATAGTGCATCTTCGCATGTTGGAAGAAGATGGTTTTCCTATCGACCTGCTCATCGGACCAGATCAGATGCCAAATGTAATTAAATGCTTAAAGTCCGTACCTAACTTAAAGGCGGTTATTAACCATCAAGGTGGTCCGCCTATTCGTACAGGTGAAATCGAGCCTTGGTCGGCATACATCGATGAGTTATCCGAATTTCTTAATGTGTATTGTAAATGGTCTGGTATGATTACTTCCGCAGATGGAATGAATCCCGTGCGATTGGTGCCATATATTCGTCACACGGCAGAACGATTCGGTCCCAACCGCATCATGTTTGGCAGCGACTGGCCTGTAGCTTTAATGGCCGGCACTTATCACGATGTTGTTCAATTATTCGAACTACTGCTGCCTGATCAATGGAGCGACAAGGAGCGTGCGAACGTACGCATGCACAATACTAAAGTATTTTATTTGGGCATTTAGGAGAGTGGAGCAGCGTGCAAAGACTACTGTTCTACTCACAAGCGCGTAGAGGAACGGCAAAAGAATTCAAGCAAATCGTGAAGGAAAATGCAACTACACTTCATGAAGAATGGGCCGCAGCAGGTCTAAGGCATGTCGCGGTGTTCACCTGCGATATGTATGTTTGTGTCTATGCCGAGGCAGTATGCGGTCAGAGTGCTTCAACATGGGATTGGCCCGTTTCCTTCGATCGATATCTGGAGAAGTGGCCAACTGAACCTGATGCAAATTTCAACGCAAGTGAGACGCTGCATAGATTGGCTATCCCCATGATCGACGTGTTTCATGATGGAATACCTGAAGACGCCGAATCTTGGCGCGGAAATTATGCTATTGATGATCGAGTAGGCTCGATAGCCAGATTGAAACCAGAGATGGTGTCGAGCTATGTCTATTACCATTATCAGAAGCAAGCAGAGTCACCAAACAGCTTTAATCAAACGTATATGATTGGTATGCATGGTCGACTATTATTCTCTTATCATGAGTTACCTGCTAGGGTGAGCCCAATACAACGTCATGTCTTGTTGACTACAAAGCATTCACCGGATAATTGGCATGAGGTGATGTACCCTCATTTTGATCTATGGGAAGAAGCACCAGAGGGGCAGCAGCTGTGGCGAAAAATGGAGCGAATGATGTGACAACAGCCGGTTAGGAGTCAAATGACTCTTAACCGGCTGTTGCTGTTTCAGCGACTTACACGATTTCGTGCAAGTCTTTATTTTCCGGAATAACAATGAACACCGCCGTGCCTTTGTGTAGATTTCTTGTAACGAACACCCCGTATTCATCGCCAAATAGTAATTTAATCCGTTGATTTAAGTTTTTTAGACCAATATGCTTTTCCTCTAAATTAACCCCGCTGGCCAGTTTTTGCTGAAGACTAACGAGCTGAGTGTCAGGAATCCCTTGCCCGTTATCGGAAACGGTGATGACGATCCCGTCCGACGTACGCAGTCCCGTAATAATAATCTGTCCTGGTATACGGGTAGGAATAATACCGTGCAGAAAAGCATTTTCCAATAATGGTTGAATAGAAATTTTTAAGATTTGGCAAGTAAGAAGACTTTCTTGAATCTGCCATATGACGTCAAATTTGTTCGGATATCTGGCTTGCATAATTTCCACGTACTGTTTGGCATGCTGGATTTCATCGCGAATATCGGTCAATGGATGGTCAGTATCCAGACTTCGACGTAAGAGATCCGAAAGTGCTGTTACCATATTGGAAACAGGGTTGTGTCCTTTGGTTAATTCGATGGCCAGGTATTTAATCGTTTCCAAGGTATTGTATAGGAAATGCGGTGTCGTCTGATTTTGCAAGGCAATCGTTTGAGCCTTCCGTAAGGAATGCATACGAAGCTGAAGCTCTTGTTCGAGACCTTTCTTCGCATCTAGGGTTCGAAAGATCGAACTGGTGATGGTTCGTACCTCGTTCCATTTGCTTTTCTCATTGGAGTCCATGAGAGGCTCTAACTTTTCCTGGTCCTCAATCATAGACATGATTTGATTAACGGGTGAGAACGTTTTAATGGAGATCAATAAAGAAACAGCCAAGACGATGATACCACCGATTACAAAGAACAAATACATAAATGTACGTAAGTCTTTCATCTTTTGCTCGTAATTATTGAGAGGCAACAACGAGATATAGGTCAAATGTTTATCCCCTGAGGGGAGCACAGAAATGATGTATTTCTGGTTATGAATGGTTTTAATCAATGAAGTAGGAGCAGTAATATCCGACAGGACATCAGCACGATTCAGGAGATCGACGTCATGGATCTTGGACATAAATTCATTTCGATTATTGCTGTACACGACGACATCTCCACTCAAGATGTATGTGTTTTCAAATTGCTCACCGGTTTGATTTAAAAATTTACGAAGCTCTTCAATATCAATGTTAGCGGTGACAGCCCCAATTTTATTCTCATAGAGATAAGCAGGTCGTGTAAATGAAATGTAGAATGGATACGTATCATTCCGTTTACGTAGATCCAAATAAGAGCGATTGCTGTCTATTTTCTGATAGACGGTGTTATACCAAGTTTTGTCATCAAATTCAGTTAAAAGAGAGTCAAATCGATTGGAAAGCATGTACGTATTTTTCTCCGAAAACACGTAAAGGGAATCCATGTATTTAAAGGAACGTGTGTACATCGAAATCTTGTCATGGATTGTCTGCATTTTGGCAGCAAGATTGTTATTGTTATAGTCTGAAGGAGATAACATGAAGGAACCGACATCATCTTGATAAATCATTTCTAGCGAAACACGATCCATCTGTTTAAATATGGTGTCGATGCTGTCCTTTACGCGATAAAGGGCGTTCATGTTAACGCCGCTTATTTCCGTCTCAATGGCTTTATTCATTTGAACATACATCACAACGCTTAAACCTGTAAATGGAACGATCACTAAGAGAAATATCAGGATTAAACTTTTGATAAAGAGACTTTGAAACTTGTACATTCGGACAGCTTGTATTAAATTACGGTTTGTTTTCATGCTCAGCACCTTTTGAAAGCAAGCTTTTTTGCCTAATATAATCCTTAGGACTGACACCAGTTGTTTGTTTGAACAAGCGGGTAAAGTATTTACTATTGAGATAGCCAACTTTTTCAGTAATCTCATGAATTTTATATTGACGGGATTCTAACAAATCAATCGCTTTTTGAATGCGCAATTGGGTTAAATAATCAATATAATTGATACCTAAGGCTTGCTTGAAGATTCGGCTAAAATAAATATGATTTAAGAATACGTGATTAGCCACCTCTTCGAGTGATAAATCCCGATGAAAGTTCTGTAAAATATACTTCTGCGCTGCCTCGACGATCAGATTCGCATTCGTTTCTTTCGGATTTACATTGAGCACCATCAGCTCTCGGATGAATTGCTTGGCCCACCTGCGTACTTCTTCCAAATTATTGATTTCAATGACAGCATGGTAATTGTGAGCGGTCTCATGAGGTATTTTACCTATCAGCCCGCGATCAGCATAGTATCGAAATACCAAAGCGAACAGATCCATGATCAATCGATGCACAAATGAGATTGGCAAATTACGAAACTCGTCCATAAATCGGTCAAGCAAGCTCAAGGTTTCCTCTGTTTGGCCGTCCGTTATATTCGCCATGAATAGCTTATACTTCTCCAGGAGATTATCATATTCGATCGGCTCCAACCGCTCTTTACCTCGCGTCTCTTCATAGACCAGTTTTAACGGTACGCTAAATTGTGCTAATTCAACCAAGTTATGGAATGTGGCTGTCACGTGATAACGAATCTTGATGTCAAAATTGTTTCGGATTCGGGAGATAATTTGATTTAGCTCTACAACGAGTTGCTTTCCAAGCTCCTCTTGGCCTGCATTATGGTTTGGGAAAGCAAGTAATTTCATCCCCTGATATTCATTGAAAACGGCTTTATACAAGAAATTTGCATTCTCAGCAAGGAAAATGCTTTTTAATGAATAGGTTAACTTTTCTGGCTTAATGGTCAGCTTCTCCGGCTCACATAGCTCCAATTCAATTAAAGCGCAAGAGCAATGGGCAGGATCTATGGAAAGGGATAATAACTGTATTCGTTTATGAAGCTCATTCGTATTCCGTAAGGCGCCCATAACCAGATCGGTATAAAATTGCTCTTTCAATAGAGGGAGAAGCTCATCAAAGCGAACAGACTGCTGTTGCTGGTGGATATGAGCGTTTTTCTGTTGATCTAGCTTAAGCTTCAGGTTCTGGAATACATCTGTGATTACGTCGTATTTCGTCGGTTTTAACAAATAATTCTCTACATTATATGCAATGGCTTGTTGGGCATATTCGAAATCTTTGTAACCACTAATGATAATGACTCGAATCTGCGGATAGTTCTCATAAATATGCTTGGCTAACTGGATACCATTAATCTCAGCCATTCGAATATCGGTTAGCACGATGTCAACCTCATGGGTTTTTAAATATTCAATCGTCTCTTTACCGTCCTCGAAATCAGCAATGATCTGAAACCCAAGTGATTCCCAATCTAGGAAATATCTCAACCCTCTGCGTACAATCTCTTCGTCGTCAACCAGAATAAGCTTGTACATGATTCGCCATCCTCTCGCTGTTGTCACTTCATTATAGCGCAATGATACGTCATTATAGGAGTCTTTCTAGGGGATTTTAAGGATTGGTTGAAAAAAGTTACTTTACTTGCTTTTAGTGCCTTTATCCTATCGATTTACGCAACTTCGTAACCGTATCTTTAATTTGCCTCCCTATTCAGTTATACCCCTATTTCGTAGAATTAAATTAAGCAAAGGGGGAACGAAGGATGAAAGACACCGTCATTCATAACACGCCAGATCAAATGAAAAGCAAAGTAATTGCGAAGTCACTTGGGAGTAATTCATTTAAACGATTAGTTAGAGAGAATATAGCCCTATTTGCCCTAACCTTACCGGCTATTCTATATTTCCTAGTCTTTCACTATACACCAATGGTTGGGGTGATTCTGGCATTTAAAGACTATAAATATAGTGATGGAATTTTCGGGAGCGCATGGATCGGGTTTAAAAATTTCGAGTTCTTTTTTACTTCCTTGGATGCTTGGCGAATTACTAGGAATACAGTAGGATATGGTGCAATTTTCATCGTTTTGGGTAATATGGCGGCAGTAACGGTTGCACTATTGCTGTTTGAAATTCGCGGGAAAATAGCCTTGAAATTTTATCAAACATCGATGATCATGCCGCGATTTTTATCTTGGGTCTTAATTGGGTACATGACCTATGCGATATTCAATCCAACATTAGGTTATTTTAATCAAATGCTTCAATTTTTTGGTTTTGAGCCGATTGATGTGTACTCGAATGCGAAATACTGGCCTTATATTATCGTATCTGCCGAGATTTGGAAGACAGTTGGATTAAGCTCTATTATCTATTATGCGGCTTTAATGAGTGTCGATCCGGAATTGTTTGAAGCGGCCAAAATTGATGGAGCAGGTAAATTCAGGCAAATATTCGCCATCTCGCTTCCTTCACTTACCCCAGTATTGACCATCATTGTCATTCTGGCTGTCGGTAATATTTTCAGAGGAGACTTTGGATTGTTTTATCAAATACCAAGAGATATCGGTGTGTTATATCCAACAACAGATGTGATCGACACTTATGTATATCGTGGATTACGTAATGGAGATTTCGGGATCTCAGCTGCAGTGGGGTTGTTCCAATCGGTGGTTGGACTCATCTTGATTCTCATGAGTAACTGGATTGTAACCAAATTGAAGCCAGAAAATGCTTTATTCTAATCGTATACAAAAGAGTAAGAAGGAGGCGGTTAAAGAATGCCTAAGTCATTCACTGCCAATATAGGCAATAAGCTCATACACATGTTCATGATATTATTTAGTCTAGCGTTTATCATTCCTTTTCTACTGGTTATCGCCGTATCTTTCTCCAATGAGGAATCCGTATTGAAGTATGGTTACAAATTAATTCCTAAAGACTGGGATCTAACCGCCTATGGTTTAATATTCGGGAATCCTCAGCAAATCTTATATGCCTACTTAACCACTTCCGTTCAAGCGGTAGCTGGCATGGTTCTTGGATTGCTCGTCATGTCGACTTGCGCTTATGCGCTGTCACGAAAAAGTTTTAAGCTTCGCAGACCAATCGTCTTGTTCATTTTCTTCACGATGTTGTTTGGAGGCGGATTGATACCGAGCTACATCCTAATTACGCAGTATTTACACATCAATAATACGATTTTCGTGTATATTCTACCGTTCCTTGCGAATGCCTTTTATATCATTATTCTACGTACATTCTTTCAAGGCTTGCCAGATGCGCTGGTTGAATCAGCGAAAATGGATGGAGCCAGTGAATTCCGAGTATATTGGCAAATTATTTTGCCGCTGTCTAAGCCAGCGCTTGCAACCATCGGATTATTCGTTCTACTGGATCGATGGAATGATTGGTTTACATCCTTAATTTATATTCGCGATACAAAGCTTTACTCTCTACAATTTCTGTTGCAAAAAATCTTGCTTGAAATAGATTTCTTGAAAAATTCAATGACGTATGACACGAATATTGACAACATTAATCTATATAAGCTGCCTTCTGAAACACTACGGTTTGCAATGGCCATAGTGGCTGCAGGACCACTTCTGATGGTTTTCCCGTTTTTCCAAAAATATTTCTCTAAAGGTCTTACAGTTGGAGCTGTAAAAGGGTAATTACCTGTTTATACCAATTCCGGAGTTATTGCTTGGCTTCGGAGTTGTATAATATACTATTTGAGCAGATTGAAAGGGGATAAAGAAAAATGAAAACGCTTAAAAGTGTTTTTAGCAAGACGATTGTTCTTAGTATGACAACCGCGTTAATATTATCCGGATGTGGTAAAACGAGTACTGACAATCCAACCTCAACGACTAATGCGACATCAAGTGCTGCAGCAACAGAAGCAACAAAGCCGGTAACATTGAAGGTTGTAACATTCGGTGCAGGCAAACAAGCAGATTCTCAAGAGGTTTGGGATGAGTTTAATAAGCGTTTAGCTACGTTATTACCGAATACGAAGGTAGAATTCGAACCGATTACGGGATCGGAATTTGCTAATAAGTGGAAGCTTATGGCAGCGGCGGCTGAGCCGATTGACATTGCATGGACAGGATATGCATTGGATTATCCTGGTGAGGTTAACAAAGGATCTTACATGGAGTTGGATGCTCTAGTTGATAAATTTGCACCTGATATCAAAAAAGAGATTCCTGCTTGGGTATTAGACCGTGCTCGTGTTAACGGCAAATTGTATGCAATTCCAAACTATCAACAAGCGGTAGATAATCGTCCAACAATGCGTGTACCGAAAGAGTTTATCGATAAGGGATACATCGATCCGAAACTAGCACAGGAAACCTTTTATAAGAATGGTCCCGTTTCCAAAGAGTCTTTCGCTGTCATCGAAGGTTACCTAGAGAAGTTGAAGCAGAACAACCAATTACGCAAAGGCTTTAGCCCGGCTAATCTTCCAGGTATGCAGCATCACAACATGTTATCTACACCATTCAAGTTGGTTGGTGATTTGAAAGATCCGAAAAGCTTAAAGGTAGTCAATGTGTATGAAACCGAGCAAGAGCAGCTGTTTATCAAAACGATGGCAGATTGGTATGCCAAAGGTTACATACGTAAAGATATTTTGAGCATGCAAAATCAACGTCAAGATGAAGGCAAGCCAGACGGAAATATTGCTTGGTTCCATACAATGGTTGGCAGCATTGAAGATCAATCGAAGATTGATAGTACAAGATATGGCTTCCCGGTTCAGGTCATTCCAATGGAAGAGAAGTATGTGATCTCCAACTTGTCCGATGCCACCAATTTAGCTATCCCTAGAACTTCCAAAAATCCAGAGCGTGCGATGCAGCTTCTTAATTTATTAGATTCGAAGAAAGGGAAAGATCTGTATAACCTTCTTGTATGGGGGATTGAAGGCAAGCATTTCAAGAAGATTTCCGAGAATAAAATTGAAACAATTGGCTACTCTGGCCAAGGGACTTCAGATGCCAAATATGGTCAATGGAACTGGGCTTCTGGTAATACAGCAAATAGTTTCGAAACACAAGCCAACCCTGAGAATTTCACGAAAATTTGGCAAGATACGAATGCAGGTGCAACGATTTCTCCATTACTAGGATATAAACCTAATCTGGATTCAATCAAAACGGAGCTTGCACAGATTCAAGCCGTTGTGAAAGAGTATGCGGGTTCTGGAGCAACGCAAATCATTGAAACAGGAGCTGTTACTGATACTGACGCGAAATACAAGGAATTTATTGAGAAAATGAAAAAAGCGGGTTCAGAGAAAATAGCAGCTGAATTACAAAAGCAAGTTGACGAATTCTTGAAGACGAAGAAATAGTTTGAAGTAAAAGAAAGGCCAAATGCATAGAAGGGAGTCATTGCTTGTTTCTACAGCACGCAATGGCTTCTTTTAAACAGCTTTTTTGAAAGCGTTAACATTTATTAAAAAGTGTTTAAAAGTGAGTCCGTAATTTAAATCGAATGGAGGTAAAATTTATGCATCAGTGGACTGTAATGAAAATGCACAAAAAGATTGCCTTATCGTTGGCTTTACTTTTGAGTTGCGCACCCATTTTATCAATGCCGGTAAAGACTTTTGCAGCAGCTGTAACAAGCTACTACGTTGATGGAACAAATGGTAGTGATGCCAACAACGGCTTGACTATTGGGGGAGCTTTCAAGACCATCCAAAAAGCTGCCGAAGTTGCAGGATCTGGCGACAAGGTCGAAATTATGGCCGGTATTTACCGTGAAACAGTTACACCTAAAAGTGATGGAGTGACGTTTCAGAACTACAACGGTGACAATGTTACTTTGTCCGGAGGTGATTTGGTCACTGGATGGACTCCTACAGCAGATGCTGGTATCTATTCGGCACCAATGTCTTGGGATTACCAAAACGGTTATGGCAATATTGTCTATTACACGGATTCAGCGGGAAATGATACATCGCTGAGTCAAGCTAGATGGCCCAATATTCCTGACAGCCTGATGTTCGACAAAACAAAGTATGCCAAATTTTCATCAACGGGGGCTATTTCCGGTTCTATTAGCAACGGGGGAGCCAATCTGCAGATGGACAATGTCGCTCTTGCCGCTGCAAATCCATTGCCTAATAGCACATCAGCAGATGCTTGGAAAGATGCTCTGCTTGTTGCAACAGTGGCGAATGGGTTCGTCATCTATACCGGAAAGGTTACAGGCAGTAGTACTACCTTGAATTTTGAGTGGCCTTACACCACCGGTTACCTTCCCAAAACCGCATCTCCCGGGTTTGGTCTATACCTCACAAACTCCTATCAGGCACTGCTCTACGATGTGGCAAATCCGATTACCGGCGTAGCTGGTGTACCGGGAGTAGCAACTTGGTATAAGGACGTTGCTAACCAAAAATTGTATGTTGCTGTTCCGGGCGGAGCGGATCCAAATACCGGTAAGATTGAGGCGAAGAAAAGAGAGTTTGCTTTTGACTTAGCCGGTCGTACAGGTATTACCATCAGCGGAATTAACATTCGGGCTGCTGGTGTCAACTTTGCAAAATCCAGCAACAACATGCTCAAGGGTGCGACCGTTGAAATGGTGGATTCTTACAACAAGCCTTTTGCTGTTGATACAACGTTGGCGGGATTTGTATCCGGTTTAGTATTGGATGGTGACCATAACACGATTCGTGATAGTGAAGTGAAAAATATGTTTGGCTTTGGAATCGTTATCAAAGGCCACGACAACAATGTGATTAACAATCATATTCATGATTTTAACCGTTATGGACTCTATGCCGATGGTATCAATGTCAATGGGTACAATCATCTGATTAGCCACAATAGTATTCATGCGGGAGGTCGTGCTGCTATTGGCGGCGCGTTCACTAGCTCAGTCATTGCGTATAACGACATCTATGACGTGATGAAGATCTCCTATGACGGTGGTATTTTTTATGTTGTGAACAGCAATTTTGGCAGTTCAGAGATTCATCACAATACCGTGCATGATAGTCCAGGAGAAGGTATTTATTTTGATAACTTGAGTTTCGATGCCGTGGTTTATAACAACATCATTTGGAATGTTTCAGTAGGTATGCTCATCAACACACCCAATGAACGGATGATTTTGTTAAATAATACA
The DNA here is from genome assembly GCF_001427935.1 of Paenibacillus sp. Soil724D2. Lineage (NCBI taxonomy): Bacteria > Bacillati > Bacillota > Bacilli > Caryophanales > Paenibacillaceae > Paenibacillus > Paenibacillus sp. Soil724D2. The sequence goes on along the minus strand of NZ_LMRY01000056.1, from coordinate 339,315 downwards.
GTATACAAAACGAATAGTCAGTCTTATGGTACGTGGGGGGATTCCGCTGCGGATGGAATCGGCTCATATGGAAGCGTACTTATGGGCAATATACTGGAGAATACTGGATTTGAATCTCAGGCTTCAGGTGGTGCTTATGAACAAGGCAACACCATAGATACAAGAACCAATCTTCAAGCTATGTTTGTAGATCCAGACAACAAAAATTTTGCACTGAAAAACCCAGACAGTCAACGAAGTGTCGTGATTCCCGGTGTTACCGACGGATTTACTTCTGCTACACCTGTAAGAGGTGCGGTTCAACCCGGCGTAACATGGCAATCGGGCCACGATTTTGACAATGCGGCAAACATCAACCCGACTTTCAAGCTAAACAATATTCCTTATAAGCAGTTGTTGATAAATGCCGGTTTTCCTACTGGTGATCTGACTGGTTGGACTACTACGAATACACCAGAAATCGTAGAACATAATGGATGGGATTTCAGAGCTAGCGGTTTGATAAGAGACGGCGTTTATGGTGTTGCTTTGAATGAAGGCGATGGGATTTCTCAAACGGTTACAGGTTTGAAACCAAACACCACCTATGATGTAAGTGTTTGGGGTAAAGTGTTGGGAAAACGAGTTGCAGCAACTACGTTGGCTGCTGGAAGTGATCCTGTTACTCCTGTTAAATATCGCAGCATGAATGGTTACATGATTCCGGGAACGAAAACTACCCTCAAGTTTACTGGTGTTGATTTCGGAGCGGCCTTGTACGACAAAGTATATTTTGGTACAGTTGCTGCCTCTGGTACTGGTAAGATTGAGATGTACATTGGTGACCCATTGAACGGTGGTACTCTGGTCGCAACGGATCCTCTTTCCGATGACGCAACTTCGGGACAAAAAGGTCAATGGCATTATAGAAATGCCATTGCACTCGCTAACGTGACAGGGGTTCAAGATGTTTACTTAGTGTTTTCAAATACAAATACTACGGTTCCTCTAAATTGCTATTTTGCTGATTTTACATTGTTTGATTCTACCGTTAATCCAGTTACGGATTACATTGAACTTGGAGCTAGTGGACTTACGAGTGGTGCAGTGACAAGTATGATTACTACAACAACCTTTACGAAGGGCACAGCAAGCCGTCCTAGCAACTTTTCCTTTACTACAGGACCAAGCGATACTAGTGTGACCATATATGCCAAAAAATCAGGTGGCGGCGGATTGACTGGTTATGTGGATGAGTTTGGTTTGGCAGAGAACTCGACTCCTGCTCCTGTTTATCAATCCTTAAACGCATTTGAAGGTTTTGAAAACGGATTGGATAATTGGGTAGTGGTACCAGGCAAGGGGACACCATCGACCAGTACGGCTGTTAAGCATTCCGGCAGCAATAGCTTTATCGTTAATGAGGATATGGATGCGATTCAACAAATATTCAACACCAGCTACAACAAAATAGTGACTATGTGGTTTTATGACAATGCCAGTGCGACGAATATGCAAGTTGCAGGATTTGTGGATGATAACGTATCGGCTAGAGCCATTGAAGTCAATACCCCGACTTCATCAACGAAATACGCAATTCGTTTAGATGGTACTCATACGGCAACAAATGTAACGAGAACCACAGGTTGGCATGAGTTCAAATGGGACTATACATCAGGCACAAAAGTAGATATGTACATCGATGGCAAGCTCGTTGCATCACCAACTGGCGTGACTAGTTTTAAGCGGATTATTTTAGGAGATCAGTGGTCTGGTAATACGAATACAGTGTACTTTGATGATATCAGTATCAAAGATGCTAACATCAAACCTGTAGCCGTAAGTACAGAGTTGACTACGCCGCAAACTAGCATGTTTAGCGGCACTTTATCTGCGAGCGATGCAAACGGTGATCCCCTGACTTACAGCATTGTGAGCAATGGCACAAAAGGAACTGCCGTGGTTACGAATCCGTCAACTGGAGAGTTTACGTATACGCCAAACCCTGATGTGATTGGCACCGATACATTTAGTTTCATCGTAAACGATGGAGTTGTAAATTCAGATGTCTCCACAGTGACGGTTCGCATACTGGATATTACTTCGCCTGTGACGACCGATGATGCGCAGAGCGGTTGGCATCAAGATGCACAGACGATTCAGTTAACAGCAACGGATGTAAGTAGTGGCGTTACGCAAACCTTTTTCAGCCTAAATGGTAGTTCGTTCGCAGAAGGAAATACAGTTCAAATTGATGAAGAGGGCTTGAATGAGCTCACGTACTACAGCATCGATGCTGCAGGCAATCAGGAAACTCAGAAATCAACTATTATCAAAATTGATAGAACCGCACCTGTCATTACAGCAGCAGTCTACGCAGTACAGCCTGGCGGACAGAACGGATGGTATGTAGATGAGGTAACTGTAAGCCTTACTGCGGAAGATCATTTGTCAGGCGTGGCCGCAATTGAATACAGTGTTGACGGAGGGGCTAACTGGCAAGATTACCAGGCACCTGTAACCATCAATCAAGACGGCAGCTATATCATCATGTTTCGATCGGTTGACAACGCGGGGAACGTAGAAACAGCACGGAGCATCTCTTTCAATCTGGACGCACATACGCCTAGCGTTACCATCTCTTCGCCTATTGATGGCAATAGCTACAGTGATTCCGGGGATTTAAGGCTGCAATTAACCGTGACCGATGATATTTCTGGCGTGGATAACAGCAAGACAACCGTTACACTAGATGGACAGACTTTACAGCATGGAACAACGATTCCGCTCTATTCGTTAGCGCTTGGCTCACACACGATTACAGTAACATCGAGTGACCTAGCGGGGAATACGCACCAAGAGACGGTGACATTCCAGACCATCACTACGATCGATTCCTTAAAAGCATTGGTAACTCGCTTCAGCGATAACAATTGGATAGATAACGGGGGAATTGCGAATAGCTTACAGAAAGAACTGGAAAAAGGTAACTTGGAGAGCTTCATAAATGAAGTGCAGGCGCAAAGCGGCAAGCATATTTCAAGTGAAGCAGCAGCCTATTTGCTTAGGGATGCAAGTTTTCTACAAAATAGCCTTAACTAAATCCGTTCATAACTGAATCACTCATGAGAATTTGGGCTATCCGAACTTTGGGTAGCCCCGTCTCATTAATTAATCCATGATTATCAAGATGTGCGAAAAAACAACAATTTAGTGCAGTTTAGGAAAACTTTGCGGTGACCTTGTAAAGTACAATGACAAATGGAGGATAGCATGATGTAGTTTCCCCCATTACTTGTTCTACGGGAAGGATGAATGAGATGCTACAGCAATTAACTTTTCGGCAACTTAAGAATGCGTTGGAGGAGACGCAACATCTCCCCCGTACACTTTATTCAGAAGCAACTTCTTCTGATAATTGGAGACGAATCAGGGAAGATGTGAACTACTCGGAATTCTGGCGTGCTCTGGAGAAACAAGCAGCAGAATTGATTGAAAATCCTGTCCGATCACCGCTTTTTACTGAGTTTACTTTATTTGGTGATACAGGAAACAGAGCGGTATTTCAGACACAGCGAGATCATTTGTATGCAGGAATCCATGCGTTCAGCATGCTTGCGATGACAGAGGATAAGCAAGAATGGAAGTCAGGATTAGAGAATACCATCTGGAACGTATGTAACGAATATACATGGGTTTTACCAGCGCATGTTGGACTTTACCATAATGATTACCCGAACGGCATCTGGGATCAACCAGCACCACCTCGTGAAACGGTAGACCTTTTGTCAGGTATGACCGCATTCACTTTAGCGGAAACTGTGTATTTACTCAAAGAAAGATTACATCCCTGGGTGGTTCATCGAGTGAAAGAAGAGATCGATAAGCGTATATTTCAAGTGTATTTCAATAATCCAACTCCGCAAAACTGGGAATTGAAAACAAACAATTGGCCGGCAGTTTGCTCAGCAAGTATAGGGGCAACAGCTATCTATATGATCGAAGATAGTGAGAAGCTGGCAGGAATGCTTTGGCGTGTGATTGGGGTGCTGAGAAATTACTTCTCAGGCTTCGACGAGCAAGGAGCGACACCAGAAGGACCAGCTTATTGGCAGTTTGGTTTTTCTTACTTTGTCTATTTTGCAGAATTGTTGAAAGAACGAACACATGGGCAAATCTCTCTCCTTTCGGAAGAGAAGGTCGAACGAATCGCGCAGTTCCCGCAATTTTGCATGTTAACTGGGGGCAAGGTGGTCAATTTCTCCGATTCACCTGACGAAGTAACCTTAAATACAGGCCTTATTCAACGGTTAAAACAGTATGTACCATCTTTACAGCTTCCTAATGAAGAGTACCATTTGAAGCCAGTTCCGGGCAATTGGCTAGATTCAACAAGACTGATGCTTTGGTCGTCATCACATACGGAATCGTTAGCCTCAACGGGTAGTGATGAGAGGGTTCAAGAGCAAATTTTTACCGGTAATCAATGGGTAATCTCCAAAGTAAGGGATTCGAGAGGTGGAACCACTGCTTTTGCTGCCAAGGGCGGACATAATGAAGAGCCACACAATCATAATGATTTGGGACATTTTATTATACATGTCGATGGTCAAAACATACTGGCGGATCTAGGGTTAGGGCTGTATACCAAGCAGTATTTCCAACCAAGCTATCGATACGAGATGATCAATGCAGGTTCTCATGGACATTCGGTTCCGATTATTGACGGCTGTAGACAAGGGTTTGGAAAATCATATCGGTCTGAGATTGTATACAGCCAAATATCTGAAGATAACGTTCAAATTGTCATGGATTTAACCAAAGCCTATGCGTGCCTTTCATTGGAAGGCCTCACACGTGAATTTATATGGAAGCGTCCGATCAATGAGACTCCGCAGTTGATTATTACGGATAAAGCCCTTTTTACTAATAGACCTGAATCCTTTCAGGAGGTTTTCATAAGCTCCGTGCAGCCTCAGGAAACAGGTTCCGGGCGTTTACAGATGAACTCTGTGACGTTGGTATACGATCCGGAGCAGTGGGAATTGGAAATTGAGCACATTTTCGTGGATTCGCAATATAAAACGGGAACTCCATTTTACCGAATCGTGTTGAATCGCACCCAGGTAGAACGGGAGATCATTTCCGAGTTTCGTTTTGAAATGAGTGAGATAGCTTAATAGAAGGTAAGGAAACGAAGAACTTTTTTGCCGGTGACTATTGAGATAGTTAAGATGACAGGACATATTATCGGAGGAACAGCATGTTTACAGCCAACGAACTGGACTATTTAGAAAGCTTATCCGGGGTAAACCCGATTCAGCAAGACATCGACGCGTTTAAACAAAAAGGCATGTTAGATGATCTCGAAGAAACCGGAATAACTCGTGACAAATATTTGGACTTTGCCGAAGCGCGAGTTCGTCAATTCGCCCCATTTTTAAGTGAATACGGGGGGGTTCTGGATTCAGGCGATGGGAAAGAACACGAATATGCAACCGCTGCATTTGTAAAAGCCGGGGCTATTCTACTAGCCAACGATCGCTGCAAGGATCTCAAAGAACAGATTTTGCTCGCGATGGATTGGGCCAGTACCTGTTTGGGTGAGAATAAAGTCCCTGATGACCATGCCGATTTCACTACGCACATGCTGGTTCGGGCGTATCAGATACTGGCGCCGATGGTAACTGCGGAACGGAAAGATACATGGAAAGCGAGTTTGTCCAACGTTGAGCCTGAGGTCACGTATTGCCAAACGCAACGAAGTTTTCCAGACATCCGTACCATCCGTAATTGGGCTACATATGCCATGCATGGCGAAATGATGAGGCTAAATGAAGGGTTCACGGACTCTATGGCTTTCATTGATAAGTATTTGAAACCGCAAATGCCGCGTTTTACGCGTGAAGGGCTATACCGCGATCCGAATATTCCGGTCGCCTATGATTTGGCTGCGCGTCAACAGCTTAGCGGGTTAATAGATGCCGGTTATAACGGCGAATGGAAGACATTTCTAGAAAGGCAGCTTCGCAAAGGTGCTCAAACGATGCTGTTTATGCAGTCTACCACCGGGGGAACGAGCTGCGGAGGCAGGAGTAACCAGATTATTTGGAATGAACTGACCTTTGCCAATCTGTGTGAACGGGAAGCATCGCTTTATGCTAAAGAAGGAGATCAAGAATGGGCAGGTATCTTTAAACGAGCTGCACGCAAAGCACTACAATCCATTCTGCGCTGGATAGAGGATCCCACCCAATTTAGGTTGTTGAAAAATCGGTTCGATAGCGGTCTCCGTAACGGTTGGGAGTTCTATGCCTATTATTCGACATACAGCTTGTATGCCGCTCAAATTGCTGCTTCGTGCTTTGAAAGTGCTGACGATAGCATTTCCGAGAAGGCAACACCGGCGGATTTGGGCGGATATGTGGTGCTAATTAAATCCTTCAATCGGATCTATGCCACTTCGAGGCCTCAGCAAGGAGCTTATCATCTCGTAATGGATACTGCTGCGCAAATGGGGCATGACGCAACCGGATGGGTGCGGCTCCACAAAGCGGATTATCTGGAGGAAACGGCGCTCTCGATGGGGATAGCTGGGCTGAGCGGCAATATTCACTTGAATTATTTTGTGGCCAAACAAATCATTCCGCGTCCCCATACGCCGGCAGCTATCGGCCTGTCATGGAGGGATGCGTACGGAGTCTGGCACAGATTAGCTAACTATGGCAGAAGAAAGCACGAAACGTTTCATTCCTTGAATGAAGAAGGGGCGCCAACCCATCCTGAAAAGCTGCATTGGAATGCCTTGCTTGTAAGTGGGGATGAAGATGGCGATGCGCTTTCATTCAAAATACGTTACGAGTCTACGGGGCTTCAGCTTTTAAATGACATGGATTTGCGTTCACCGGATGATGAACTGCACCCAACCTATTTGCGAGCCGTCGCTGATATGCTGCCAAGGCCTGGCATCGAAGGCATAGCGGCGACCACGGAATCTTATCGCATTGCACGCGAAGGCGTGACAACGGCATGGTCGGTGGAGGCTGCAGAGGATACGGAATTATCCGCAATTGGTGTAACGGTTCCGGTGCTCGTGACGAATGGAACCGATGGGACGGTCATCCGTGTGGATGGGAATAAGCTTTTCGTCTTATATTCGAATGCTGTCTATACTATTCAGCCTGAAGTTGAATCGGATGAAGTGGAACTAGAGCTTCTTCCTGGGTTGATGCCGAATCGAAATGGCAACTATCGTCTCGCGCAATGGAGTAGCAAGGATGCTCAGAAGGAAATCAAGCTTCATTTCTCATTAGAGCAGGCTTAATTAAAAAATAGAAGGAAACCAATTGAAAATAGGAAATGGTACTCTGCCCGCAGGTATTCAATTTATCTCTGGTCCCAGTCGTTCCGCTGATATTGAGAATGATTTAACCATCGGTGTTCATGGTCCAGGTATTGTATATGCAATAATAATTGAATAAAAGCCTTTATAAAAATCAATGCGCTAGGGTCCGAAGCGGTTATTTTCAACAGTCTTGAGAATAGTAGGGGGCGCAAAATAAACGGAGCCACGCGGGGTTGCGGGCTCTGTTTTACATTTATTTATGAAACTGCGCAATTCCTTTGTTGCTAGGTTCAAAAAGAACCTTCCTTCATTGCTTCAATCCGTAATTACTTTTTCAAAATCGGTATCCATATTTCGCTTTTAAAAGTTGGTGAGGTTACATCTTTATTCTCATTCCAAAGGATTTCTGGTCCTTCAATTGCTTCATAGTTTGAGGATGGAAACCACTCGGAATAAATGCGTCCCCATATATTTTGCAGCGTATCAGGAAATGGTCCGATTGCTTCGAATACAGCCCATGTTGAGGCAGAAACATTAAGCTGTGTTAGGTTATCTGGACACTCCTTCGTTGTTGCAACGCCAATATAGTGATCAAGCTCCCCTTTTTCCTCCATTCTGCCCTCAGAAAAGTTTGTGGATGCACTAAGGAGTCCCATAGGTTCGACATTAGAAAGGTTCTTAAGGCTATTGATCGTTTCGCTATCTAAGCTTTTCCACATCGAAGCAATCTCCGAATTAACCCCGTTGAATTGGATAGGAACTCTTTTCTTAATTCCAACAATGCGAAATGCCTCTTTTTCTTCAATTCGATAGATCATTTCATTTCCTCCTTTGATGGATAACTGGAAGGTCATTGGCGGGTAAGCTTTAAGTAAATGGCCATTATTTCTGGCTTCTGACGGTGCAATACCATGCAAATTTTGAAAAGCTCTTGCAAAAGAATCTGGTGAGTTGTACCCGTATTTCACAGCAATGTCTATGACCTTAACGCTGCTGCCTTTAAGCTCAAATGCTGCAAGAGTAAGACGTCTGCGGCGGATGTATTCCGATAGCGAAATACCTGCAAGGAAGGAAAACATCCTTTTAAAATGGTACTCGGAACAGAAAGCCCTTTTTGCTACCTCTTTAAAATCAATATCGTTCGCAAGGTTTTCCTCAATGTACCTTAAAGCACCATTCATGTTTGTAAGCAAATCCATTTATCTGACCTCCTTTATCAAAAGAATAGCAGGAATTGAATGTGTGAATCCGACATTTGGTGCACAATTATGTAGGGTTCATACCTATTGTTGAAATGAGAATATCATCCAGCAAAAACTGCATTTCGTCAAATGGCAGGCCAAGAACTTAAAGGGCTGTCCTCCAGTAGATTTACCCACTTATAGGACAGCCGCGCTTTCGTATTCAGTTAGTAATCGGGCCCTTAAAAAGTGCTAACTTTACTTGTATCCGGACACCAGCGGGAAGTGCGGTAATATCGGATCAAGATATCAACCGCTTCGTCCGTTCTCAGATGGGTGAGTGCTTCCGCTGCATAAGCTCTAACGTAACGGTCCTTGCTGTAAAGCGCTTGCTCCAAGGATTGGACTGCATCTTTCACGTCGCCAGTCTTACCAGTGCGCAGCAGTGAAAGTGCTGCAGTATATCCGACTTTATTGGTAATGTATGGCTGATCGCCTACATACGACTTTATCGATTCCGTAAGATTTGATTCTGAAGCATCGTCAGTTTCACATCGTATAGAATCCTTCAATACTTTCGCTAATGCCGCAACAACCTGTTCACCAGCATTCTTGAGCATACCTAATGATTCTACCGCATTTCGGCGAACCCACTCGCTCTGATCCTGCAAGCTTGAGATCAGTGAGGGTACCACTTCACCTTCGGAGGAACCTATCATCCCAAGTACGAAAACCGCCAATGCTCTGCGCTTTTCATCCTCATGTTTCATAACGCGGAGAAGGGCAGGAATCGCCTCAGTGCCTGCTCCTTGCAATCCGTATGCGGCCCGTTCCGCTGTCAGGCTCGACCCCTCCGTTATTTGCTTGATCAGCATCTCGATCCCTTGAGTTCCAAGTTGTCCAAGCGCATAGGCTGCATTCAAAGCGGTCGTTTCCACCGGGTCTTTTAATAGAAGCCCTAGTGAGGGAGCGCAAGAAGCCGCTTCTACACCGATTTGTCCCAATTCATCCGCCGCCCGCGCGCGATCGGTCGGGTTCTCTGACTCAAGTTCTTGCCTTAATGCCAACAATCGCTCCTCGGTCGTTGTCGTGACAACCTGCTTGGACGTAGGTTCTCCGCGAAGCCAATTCCATACGTCTTGCCATAAATTCATATGGATAGCGGGCGTTCCTTCCGGTACAATCATCTCCCTGCTTTGATGATTCCAGCTTGGGAACTCCGGTGCGCTCAATCTGAGAAATTGAAACTTAAGCATATAACGATCTAGCTCTGATACATTAAGCGAAGCTCTATGCCACAAGTCGAAATGAACGAGTACCATAGTACCCGCTTTGCCTGTGGGCAGCAGCGTCTCACCTTGGTCGCCAAGAAATTTCTCGTAGTATTGGGTGCCTGGCATGATCGCAGTAGGCCCTAAATCTTCGGTAATATCATGGGTGTAATAGAAAATCATCGCCCACCACGGTCGATGACTGCGCATGGAAGACCAATAGCCGTCTTTGTGCCATTTTCCGCCACCTGGCGTCTGATTTCCCGGTTGATTGTAATGACAGTGTCGATGTGGATGCATGTAAAAGTCTGGGCCAAGTACACTGCTTAACGCTCCCTTGACAATCGGCGTATCGAACAGCTGCTGAATGTCCGGGACACGAGGCAGAATGTTGTTTCCAGGGTTTCCTTCATTATGCATAACGTGATTGATCTGGTTCATGATGCTCAAATGAAGTTGATGAGGCATGTCGTTCTGAAGCACCAGATATCCTTTGGTAATAAATTGCATCATTTGCTCATCTGTCAACAAATACTTGGTATCTAACATGTTAAATCCTCCTTAGAAATCTTCGTCCTTACTTAGAAATACTACAGTATTCGGTATATTTTGTATTTGCAAAATCGTCAATTATTTGTACAATCGTCATATCAATTGCATTTTATTTTTTCGAATAAGGTGGTGATCATGGATGGATTTCGCCGACTTACATCCTTATGTGTACTATGCAACCCGGTACCCATTCTCTAAAGGACAGACTAGCAACAATCGGATCTGTTATGCGTCCTCCCTATATTTGATTAGCGAGGGAAGAGGTGTCATTCACACCGAAGGTCGCACTTATGAAACGGTAGCCGGCTCTCTCGTGTACATACCAGCAGGGCAGTCTCACCATTGGGTTGCGGACAGCAAAGACCCGATGGTGCACATCTGCTGTTATTTCGATTGGTCCTACGTAGACCGTCGGGCCGAGTTCACCCACCCAAGCATGATCTGTTATGATCCAGCCACGCTGGTTCCTACTCTGATCGGACCTGCATTTCCTTATTCATTACCTGAGCATGTGAAGGTGGAGAAGCTGCGGCTGTGGATGGATTTATTCGAGAAGTTTTATACCGAAAATCACTATACAAATGGGCGGACGTACGTTCGCAGTTTAAAGGTTCAGAGCAGCTTCCAGCAGTTTATCGAGTTTTTTCTAACTTTTGCCCTGAAAGAGGAGCATATTCCCAATCTCCGCATGTCCAAGTTGCTTGAACGATTGGATCAGGATCTGGTACAAGGCAATCTGCAGCCTTTGGAAATCTATTACAAAGAGCTGCACATAAGCCGTGGATACTTTTTTGATTTGTTCAAAGATGCAACTGGATTGCCGCCAACCCAGTATGTCATCCAATTCAGGATCAATCGGGCAAAGGATGATCTCCTCTTTACGAATCTGAGCATCACCGAGATCGCAGACAAACACGGATTTTCGTCTTTGCATTATTTTTCGAAGCTGTTCCGCAAGATAAACGGTCTATCACCACGGGAGTTCCGAGAAGAGAACAGAGAAGGTCTATGAGGAAAGAAGACACTGGAAGGTCAGAACATTTGAGGTATAAAATGGAGCGAAAGTGTGACAAAAGCCACACAACATGTTTACAAGGATTCATAAGGCTGCTCCATTTGGATATCAATGAGACACCCAAATAATGTCGGTATGAATAGGAGCCGTTTATTCCTGCCTAAAATGCTCAGTCACTTTCTGAATAAAGGCTTTAGCCGCTTGACCAAGAAACCGATCGGACCGGTGGATGACCCCAATATTACGGCTTGGCGCTTTTTTAGAAATGTGAATGCATCTCAGATCCGGTGCATTTATGGATTGGATTAAAGGACGTGGGAGGATGGTCGCCCCAATGCTTGCCCTTATTAGATTAATAATGGAAGTCGGTGAGGTGGTTTCCATAATAGTGGTTAATTCAAACCCATACTCACGGCAAAAATCGTCTACGAGCTCTCTGCCAATCATGCCTTTAGGAGGCATTACGGTTTCAATATGACGTAGTTCGTCGATATCAATAGAAGGTCTACCGGCCAAAACGTGGTTCTCGGAAACCGCTAGCACATATTCTTCACGGCACAGAGGAATTCGTACCAATCGGTCATCCGGTTGAGGCATGATTCCAATGCCTATATCGACTTCATTTGACAGTACTTGTTCAACAATCTCAACGGAAGACACGATTCTGAGCTTAATTTTAGGGAATTCGTGGTAAAAATCAATTAACATCTTTGATATTCTGTAATCCAAATCCGAGGGTAAGACACCTACGATTAATGTGCCTCTCTGTAAATTATGAAGTTCACCGATAAACTCATTGACGTTTTTCAGACTTCTCAAAACATCACGGCTTTGCTCAAGAAGAATGGAGCCTGCCTCCGTAATCGCGATTTTCTTGCCAATACGGTCAAACAAAGGAATGTTTAATTCATCTTCTAGCGAGCGTATTTGTTGACTTAATGCGGGCTGTGAAATTCCTATTTTTTCTGCAGCCCTGGTGAAGTGCAATTCCTCGCATACGGCGATAAAATATTCTAATTGACGAAATTCCAAGCCTTTCACCTCTACATATCATAAGTATTGCTTATGATTATAATAGGGATGATAATATTGATCAATTATTCGTTTTCTTTTACACTAGTGTAACTGAGCGCAGCTCGAACGTACAAAATGAAAGTGTAAGGGGAAATACAAGATGAAATTAAGATTTGGATATTTAGTTTGTGCACTGTTTCTTGCTTCCATTAATTTACGTCCGGCTATTTCATCGATTGCGCCATTGTTGGAAACGATGCGGAAAGATCTTGGAATCAACGGGGCATTGGCCAGCCTTCTTACCTCAATTCCGGTACTATGCATGGGTCTATTCTCGCCTACAGCTGTTAAGATAAGTAATCGGTGGGGGTTGGAGAGGACATTGACTTGGTCTCTTTTGCTCATAGGTGTTGGCACCATTCTTCGCTATTTCGCGGCTTCCTCGTTGCTGCTGTTGATTACCGCTTTTCTGGCGGGGGTAGGCATTGCGATAACGGGACCCTTGCTATCTGGATTTATTAAACGATATTTCGCTGATCGTGCATCATCCTTAGTTGGCATTTATTCCTCAGCAATGGTCATTGGGGCTGCTCTCAGCTCAGGATTATCCGTGCCGATTCAGAATCTTATGCAAGATTCGTGGCGCGCTTCCTTAGCATCATGGGCTTTATTCGCCATTGTTGCACTTCCAGTATGGTGGCGGCTGGCTGCACATGCATCACGTTCTAATTCGAATTCAACAGCAATAAAGAATACGTCAGAAGGGGTTAAACTCCCATGGAGAAATAAGAAAGCGTGGAACATAACGCTGCTCTTTGGCTTTATGGCGGTCATTTTTTATTCGTTAACAGCCTGGCTAGCTCCAGCAATTGAAAGTATGGGGTACGATAAAGCATTTGCCGGGGGAATGCTGACGTTATTCACGGTTATTCAAATACCGGTCAGTTTTGTGCTGCCGATCCTTATTGCGCGCTTTCCTAAACGGATGTACTGGTTATTGGGCTGCGCTATTTTACAGCTTGCAGGATTGCTTCTTTTCATGATAAACGGTAATCCCTGGTTCTGTGCCAGCCTACTCGGGATTGGTGCAGGCGGACTGTTTCCGATCGTTTTGATGCTGCCGCTGGAAGAAACAGGTGATGCGGAAACCGCGAGTGCTTGGGCAGCGATGAATCAGTCTGGTGGGTATGTGATTGGCTCTTTGGGTCCAATCTTTGTTGGTTGGATACATGATGCTACAGGCAGCTTCGTTCTGGCATTTGGCGGAATGGTTATAGTAGTCGTGCTTATGATGCTGCTCCATCTTATCATTGGCAATAAAAAAGAGCAGTCAAGCTTGGAGATTCCCCGTCAAGCGGCGACTTCGTCATCCCGATAATAGAAGGGATAATGTGATTTGAAGTTTTAAAAATAACCATTCAGCAACTGCTGTATGGTTATTTTTATTGTGAAATTGGGTATGCTGAATGAATTATGGCAGTTCCAAGTCATTTCATATACCTTTCCAGTAGCAGTTCTTTCCAGCAATATTGTGCTAGTAATCCGAATTATTATCTAGAGCGCAATCCATAATGAACGATTATACTTTATTTACTACAGCGGATTTCAAAGGAAAATCGGTAATTTGAAAACGCTTTAAATCGCTTCAAATCGCTTTGGAACGAAGAAAGAGAATGGAATGTATCACATTATTAGTCACAATCAAAAATAATGAGATCAGTTTGGTTCTAAATTGGAAAGTAAAATCGTGCTAGTGTTTGGCAATATTGTTTAGTTCCATTCATCTGGTTTGAAGGTATTCTAGTGTTAATAAACTTAACATAAATATTCAATTTAATGATTTTATTCATTTTTTGTTAAGTTAATTGACATTTAGAAGGAGGAGCCTTGACACTTAACCTGATAAAATTGCAGGAAAGGATGTACCATTTATTCATGTTTAAAAGTGGTTACTTGCCTCCGGAGGGCGTAGTCAAGATATTTATAAAATCGATTTTCATAAACGGGGGTTACTGCTATGTCCGTACAACTATCCATGAAACCTTATAAGATTGATGACGCGCCACTTAATAAGTTTCATCTGAAAATTACAGCACTTACGTTTGGTTCTAATTTTTCTGATGGATATGCTCTTGGTATTATAGGAATGGCTCTGACTTTGATTGGACCTCAAATGAACCTTAGCCCGATTTGGAGCGGATTAATAGGAAGTTCAGCGTTGATCGGACTTTTTTTCGGCAGTCTGCTCCTCGGAGGATTATCTGACCGTATAGGTAGACAGAAAATCTTCCTTGGTAACTTCGTAGTCATTGCTTTAGCATCTTTCTTACAATTTTTTGTACAAGATCCTACGATTCTGTTCATCCTGCGTATATTGATCGGTTTTGCTTTGGGTGGCGATTACGCAATCGGGTCGACGCTGCTTGCCGAGTTCGCGCCTAGAAAGCATCGAGGCTTTTTACTTTCTTTCTTAAATGTCATGTGGACCGTCGGTTATGTAGTCTCCAACATTGTTGGTTATTATCTGCTTAAGACAGGCCCGGATTCCTGGCGGTGGATGCTAGCTAGTGCGGCTATCCCGGCAGTAATCGTTCTTCTGTTGCGGATCGGAACACCTGAATCCCCTAGATGGCTCATTAGCATGGGACGTGTGGAGGAAGCAAGGGAAATCGTGAAGAAGCATATCGGACCACTTGCGGAGCTTGATGAAACGCGTTTGGAGCATACCTCTAAAACGTACCGCTTTCAAGATCTTTTCAAAAAACAGCTTTGGAAACGTACGGCTTTTGGCGGTCTCTTTTATGTATGTCAAGTCATTCCGTACTTCGCCATTTATACGTTCCTGCCGGATATTTTAGCTAAAATGGGATTTGAAGAGACGTTCTTGATGGACACCATTCTGAATTTATTCCTGCTTGTCGGTTCGGTTGCCGGTCTGTGGTTTACAGAGAAATATACACGTAGGAGTTTTACGATTAGCACATTTATTATCCTTACAGTCTCCTTGCTTGCGCTTACTCTTTTACCAGCAGGTTCACATATCGTGGCAATTTCAATATTTTGTTTATTTACTTTTGTTATGTCTGCCGCTTCCAATCTTACCTTAGTATATCCAGCCGAGCTCTTTCCCACCGAAATTCGGGGATCTGGTGTTGGTGTTGTTACCGCAATAAGCCGAATCGGTTCGGCCATCGGAACTTTTCTATTACCGGTAAGTGTTAGTTCCATGGGATTGACCCCATCAATGATTGGTATGAGCGTAGTTCTGCTAATCGGAACTATCGTTTCTATCGCTTGGGCGCCGGAGACGAAATCACTTGCTCTGGATGATGACATCCATTATCATTAATCAAACTTTGACAAGAGATGTCTTTCGGACATCTCTTGTATGCATATTTAACCGACAACTATTGCATAGTATGTATTGGTTTTAAAGGAGATGTTTTTCATGGAAATTGCAACTGCCCCCATTCATCCCAAAGACATAAATACAGTGATTCTTGGCGATCATCCGATCTCAATTTCCGAATTTGTCGCAGTAGCCCGTTTTGGGGCCAAAATATCCTTTTCACAAAGCTTCTGCGATCGCGTCAAGCAATCCAGACACCTTATTGAGAAATTTTTAAACGAAAACCGCATCATTTATGGCGTTACGACTGGCTTTGGGAGTAATGTGACAGAGATCATCTCAACCGAAGACGCCGAAACCCTGCAGCGCAACATTATTAGATCGCATGCCGTTTCCGTAGGGGATCCACTAGAGAAAGAAGTTGTAAGAGCCATTCAACTGATGATTCTCATTCATTTGGGTCATGGTTATTCCGGGGTTCGGTTGGAACTGCTAGAGCTTGTGGCTTCGCTATTGAATCAAGGAATCACCCCTTTTGCTCCAGGTGATGGATCCGTTGGATATCTTTCTCCGGAAGCTCATATGGCATTGGTGCTTATTGGGGAGGGCAAAGCATGGTACAAGGAAGAACTCATCTCAGGCAGTGAGGCGCTTGAAAGAGCAGGATTAAAACCTACGACTTTAAGCTGTAAAGAAGGACTGGCACTGACCAGCGGGACATCCTCCGTTACTGCAATGGCCATTCTAACCCTATATAATGCCATTCAAGCGGTAAAAACCGCGGATATTGCTGGCGCCATGTCACTTGAAGCTTTGAAAGGAACGATTCACGCCTTTGATCCAAGACTTCATTCTTTAAAAAAACATGAGGAACAGGCTAAGACGGCACAAAATATAATCCGAATCCTTAAAGGCAGTGAAATTGTTGAAACCTATAAAGATTATCGATTGCAAGATGCGTTAAGTTTACGATGCATTCCTCAAGTACATGGAGCTTCCAAAAAAAATCTGAAGGATGCAGCCTTTACAATCCATAATGAGCTGAACTCCGTAAGCGATAATCCTGTTATTTATCCCGAAGACAATGACGGAATTGCTCTAATGGGAGGTAATTTCGACGGTACCTATGTTGGCATTCAGGCAGATATTATGTGTATAGCCATGGCTAATCTGGCAAAAATAGCAGAGAGAAGAATTGACCGATTAGTGAACTATCACCTGAGCGAGCTGCCTAGTTTTTTAGTGAAGAATCCAGGATTAAACAGCGGATATATGATCCCGCAATATACGGCTGTAGGACTGTTGGGAGAGATTAGAATTCTTTCTCACCCAGCCTCCGTAGATAATGTTCCCACTTGCGCCAATCAAGAGGATGTTGTCAGCTTCGCCTATGCTGCTTCAAGGAAAGCCTATCAAATTTCGAAGAAATTGACATATATTTTGGCGATTGAATTAATGACGGCCGTACAAGCTCTTGATTTTCATCGTCCGTTGAAACCTTCTCCGGTAATTGCGGCAGTATATAATCTGATACGATCGAAAGTGCCGACGGTGGAGGAAGACCGATTTCTCTATCCGGACATTGTGACGATCTATCATCAAATTCATGAGGGCGACATCGTAAAGGTTGTTGAAGACATGATAGGTGAAATAGAATAAAATAACATGGAAGCAGTTTTCTCTGAAGTTTAAGAGCAAAACGGCTTCCTTTTTTAAGATAGGGGAGGTGATTAGACAATGAAATTGGATACGGCCCAAGCCTCCTTTTCGCAACTTCTCATTTCCGGGACGTTAATCCATGAAGCGGATTATGAAGAAATGCGTGAGCGGCTTGGCATCGAACCGCGGCCCCAAGTCGTTATCGTTTTGTCCATCGACCGTTATACTGATTTGGCCTTGGACAAGTCATTGCAATGGAGTATTGAGATCGGGCAGGTGTTGGTGAATGCCATTTTTGAGAGTGTCACCTTACCATTCCTGTGGGTATGGGTTGGAGAAGGTGTACTGGCCGTATTATTGGATCTCCAATCGGTTCAACCTGTAGAAGCGTCTTATAAACAAGTTACGTATGGCATGGTCCGGAAAATTCAAAACTTCGTCGATACGAAGGGCTTTTCCGTTTCAGCTGGGATAGGCACTTATTATGAAGATCCTTACAAGCTTCATCTTTCCTACAGCGAAGCCAAAGAATCATTGATCGACCGTTTCTTTCAAGGAAACCGGATGATTTTTCAATATGAAGGACAAAGAAGCATTCAGGAAGAACGCGCAAAGCCGGTGACCCATGAAGAGAAAATCGAATTGCTGTCACGTGTCCGGATTGGTGATGAAGAAGGCTCAATCACTTATTTGGTCGAGTTATTAGAAAGTCTCTCCCAATCGTATAAGCATAATATTGATCTATTTAAGTCGGAAGCCTATGATCTAGTACTCTCTTTGTCAAGAATGGTTGTCGACTTAGGAGGTAATGCTTCTGAAATTTTATCTGAAAACGCGAGAATGCTTCAAGACTTGTACAGTACCATTCGATATGACAAATTTGTTAAAAAGCTGTGCGCATACTGGAGGAAGCTGGCCAAGCAGGTATCGGACGATCATGCCTTAGAGGTGTCCCCCATTGTGAGATCCGCTATTGTCTATATAAGAGAGCATCATCAAGACAAAATGCTATTAAAAGAAATTGCCCAGCATTGTTACTTAAGCACCCATTATTTTGCCCATGTATTCAAAAAAGAAGCGGGTGTAAGCTTTGTCGATTTTCTAAATAAAGTTCGTATTGAGAAGGCCGTTTATCTATTAGAGAAAACGGAATTGACCATGCAAGAGATTGCCGCGCGAGTCGGCTTTCAGGATGCGAACTATTTTGCAAGGAAATTCAAAATGATTATGGGGTGCAGCCCGACGGACTATCGGTCATCAGCCCAGTGCTAGTGTTATAGATATAATCACTTTAAGCCAATCCGCTCAGGGGTTGGCTTTTAAGCGTTTTCATCGAAATGTTCAATTTCGGGGTAAACCGTAATATTGTGCTACCTTTCCGCAAATTCGGCTAGATTCAGATGATCCATTTTTCAGTATGATGGAGTCATAGAAACAAACAATCTTTGTTTCATCAACCTACAGGAGGGAAGCAGCTTTGAGACAAATTGAACTGCTGAATCCGCCGGAATTCGTACGAAACTCCAATTGGCGGGATCGATTCGAGACCAAGGTATCCCAGTGGTTGACCCGTTGGGAAGGCGTGGAAGAAGTCCAAGTCGGTTTCATCGGAGTTCCGCTTTCTAAGACGTCGATCAGTATTTCAGGCGCTTCGATGACACCGAATGCCTTGCGGGAATTATTTGCAAATGTGACAACGTACAGTATCGACCATGGTGTCGATTTGCAGGAATTGCAAGCACGTGATCTTGGAGATATTCAGATGCATGTGACGGATCTGCTGCGCTGTCATGCCAATATCGAACAAGGGCTGAAGAACGTTTATGCAGCAATGCCTCATTTGTTCCCGATTATTGCTGGCGGCGATCATTCCATCACTTGCCCCTCTGTGAAAGCATTTAAACACCATGTCGGTGGTAAGGTGGGTATCGTTCAGCTTGACTCCCACATGGATGTCCGGAATCTGGAGGACGGAGGTCCTTCCAACGGAACGCCAATCCGCGGGTTGATCGAATCGGGCACGGTTGAAGGTCGCCATATTGCGCAAATCGGTCTTCACAGCTTCGCCAATTCAAGAGCGTATCATGAATACGCCATGGCGCAAGGAATTACCCAATATACGGCACGTCAGGTAGCCAAAGAAGGAATCGATGCTTTGGTGGAAAAGGCGCTAGAGGTTGCCGGTGACGGGACAGATGCCATTTATGTAACCGTTGATATGGATGTACTGGATCAAGCTTATGCACCAGGTGTGCCAGCGCTCGTTCCAGCCGGAATGACCTCATGGCAGTTGTTGGAAGCGGTATTCCTATTAGGACAGCATCCCAAGGTGCGAGGCTTTGATATTGTTTGTGTGGATCCCATGCAAGATCCCCGCAGAGCGACGGTCAGGACCGCTTTGCATGTCATCTTGACTTTCTTAACGGGCTATATGAAACGAGATTAATTCGAACACAACATAGAGGAGTGACTATTCATGGAACAAAAAGTCAAACGTACGATTCGAGCAGCACACGGAACGAAGCTAACGGCAAAAGGTTGGCAGCAGGAAGCTGTCCTGCGTATGTTGATGAACAATCTGGACCCTGACGTAGCCGAACGTCCGGAAGATCTCGTCGTCTATGGCGGAATCGGCAAGGCTGCGCGGAACTGGGAGTCTTATGACAAGATCGTAGAATGTCTAACGAACCTGGAAGCGGATGAAACGCTTCTTGTACAATCCGGGAAACCGGTTGGCGTATTCAGAACGCATTCGCATGCGCCGCGGGTTCTCATCTCCAACTCGGTCATTGTTCCGGCCTATGCCAACTGGGAGACGTTCCATGAACTCGATAAGCAGGGTCTTATGATGTACGGCCAGATGACGGCTGGCAGCTGGATTTATATCGGTACGCAAGGCATTTTGCAAGGAACCTATGAGACCTTCGCGGAGGCAGCTAGGCAGCATTCGGGAGGCACATTAAGAGGTACTTTGACTTTAACGGCCGGACTTGGCGGTATGGGCGGCGCTCAACCTCTCGCAGTAACGATGAACGATGGCGTCGTTATTGGTGTAGATGTAGATCCGACCCGTATTAAACGCAGAATCGACACACGTTATTGCGACGTCATGGTATACGATCTGGATGAAGCGTTGAAGCTTGCGAACGAAGCGAAAGCTGAGGGAAAAGCGCTCGCTATTGGGCTAGTAGGAAACGCTGCAGAGGTTTTCGCGGAATTTGTGAAACGGGGAATTGTGCCTGATTTCGTAACCGATCAAACCTCGGCTCACGATCCGCTTAACGGCTATATACCGGTCGGTTATTCATTGGAAGCTGCGGCTGACTTGCGTAAAAACGATCCGACGCAGTATGTGAAGCTGTCCAAAAAGTCGATGGCTGCTCATGTTCAGGCCATGCTTGATCTTCAAAAACTGGGGTCAACCGTATTTGATTATGGCAACAACATCCGTCAAGTAGCTCTTGATGA
Organism: Paenibacillus sp. Soil724D2; assembly: GCF_001427935.1. Lineage (NCBI taxonomy): Bacteria > Bacillati > Bacillota > Bacilli > Caryophanales > Paenibacillaceae > Paenibacillus > Paenibacillus sp. Soil724D2. The sequence goes on along the minus strand of NZ_LMRY01000056.1, from coordinate 318,482 downwards.
AGGGGTTAAGGACGCTTTTAACTTCCCTGGATTTGTTCCGGCTTACATCCGTCCGCTCTTCTGCGAAGGAAAAGGACCGTTTCGTTGGGCGGCACTGTCCGGTAATCCGGAGGATATCTATAAAACCGATGAACTTGCTTTGAAATTGTTCCCAGACAATGCGCATCTGCGTAAATGGATCGAATTGGCAAGAGAGAAAGTTGCTTTCCAAGGTCTACCAGCGCGTATTTGCTGGTTGGGTTACGGGGAACGGGCCAAGATGGGTCTGGCTATTAACGAAATGGTGCGCAATGGCGAACTGTCCGCGCCAATCGTTATCGGACGTGATCATCTGGATTGCGGTTCCGTGGCTTCTCCAAACCGTGAGACCGAGTCGATGAAGGACGGCAGCGATGTTGTTGGCGACTGGGCGATATTAAATGCGCTAGTGAATACGGCATCCGGTGCGAGCTGGGTTTCCGTCCATCATGGCGGCGGCGTAGGCATGGGATACTCCCTGCACGCAGGTATGGTTGTCGTTGCGGACGGTTCCGAAGAAGCGGACGAAAGATTAGCTCGCGTTTTGAACACGGACCCTGGAATGGGCGTCATCCGTCATGCAGATGCCGGTTATGACATTGCCATTCAAACGGCGAAGGAACGCGGCGTTCGCGTACCGATGATGGGTATCTAAGTTTCTGAATATATAAAAGAATGATGATAACTCGCAGCAAGCCCGTTCGGGCTTGCTGTATTTCGAGGGGGAGAAACGATGGAGAACAATCGAATTGACCTGCTGATCCACAATATTGGTACATTGATTACCATGCAAGGAACTCAGGAACCGCGCCGAGGCGGTGAAATGTCTGAGGTTGCAGCAGTCCGAAGCGGAGCTGTGGCAATCAAAGACGGTATCATTGTTGCAGCGGGAACGGAAGAAGAAGTTTTGGCTCAAATCGGTGAATGGCCGGTAACTCAGAAGCATGATGCTGAGGGTAAGCTTGTTACCCCTGGACTTATTGATCCTCATACCCATTTGGTTCACGGCGGCTCTCGTGAGAATGAACTAGCCTTAAAGCTGAAAGGTGCTTCTTATTTAGAAATTTTAGCTCAAGGCGGCGGTATACTCAGCACAGTCCGTTCAACCCGTCAGGCTTCGGAAGAAGAGTTGTACGTAAAAGCGAAAAAAAGCTTGGATACCATGCTTTCTTATGGGGTTACCACAGCAGAAGCCAAGAGCGGATATGGTCTAACGCTGGATGATGAGCTTAAGCAGCTCAGGGTCACTCGCAAACTCAATCAGGAACATCCGGTTGATTTGGTGTCTACGTTCATGGGTGCTCATATGGTGCCAGAAGAATATAAGGGCCGGTCTCAAGAATTCGTTCAGCTTATCATTGAAGAAATGCTCCCCGAAGTGAAACGTCAGGGACTTGCTGAATTTTGCGATGTATTTTGTGAGCACGGCGTATTTTCTGTGGAAGAATCGGAGCAAATTCTGTTGGCCGCAAAAGCGATGGGCTTCGGCTTGAAAATCCATGCGGACGAAATCGAACCAATGGGTGGCGCGCAGCTTGCTGGCAAACTGGGTTGTATCTCCGCCGAGCATTTGATCGCCGCATCAGATGAAGGATTGGAAGCGATGCAGCGGGCGGGCGTCATTGCTGTCTGTCTGCCGGCTACCTCCTTTAATTTAAGGCTAAAGCATCACGCCCGTGCGCGTAGGATGATTGAAATGGGACTTCCCGTTGCTTTATCCACGGATTATAACCCGGGAAGCTCGCCAACGGAATCTATGCAGCTCGTCATGACGCTGGGCTGTTTGAATTTAGGGATGACGCCGGAGGAAGTTCTGACGGCTGTGACCATCAATGCGGCTCACGCGATCGGAAAAGCGGATGAAATTGGCAGTTTGGAAGCGGGTAAACAGGCCGATCTTGTTATTTTCAATGCTGATAACTTGGCATATCTGCCATATCACTTTGGGATCAACCATGTTCATTCCGTATTCAAGCAAGGAAAAATGGTAGTCGCGGACGGCAAACGGATTCATTAAAGGGTTACAATCTGTATGAAGACTCAAGGGGGATCATCATGGAAGCTCCGACGGAAGTAAAAGAGAAGCCTATGCAGGCGGAAAGCTTGAATGTTTTGAGCAGAACGCAGCTTGTTATCCAAGCTGCTCTCGACAAAATGGGATGCGCAGAATCCTTATACGAATTGTTAAAGGAACCACTTCGGTTGCTAACTGTACGCATTCCTGTGAAAATGGACGACGGTTCTGTGAAAGTGTTTACAGGGTATCGTGCGCAGCATAATGATGCGGTCGGACCGACCAAGGGCGGAATTCGCTTCCATCCCGGGGTCACCGAAGATGAAGTGAAGGCTCTTTCCATGTGGATGACCATTAAATGCGGCATTGCCGATCTTCCGTACGGCGGAGGCAAAGGCGGAATCCAATGCGATCCGCGCACGCTGTCCTTCGGCGAGCTGGAACGGTTAAGCCGTGGTTACGTGCGGGCAATTAGCCAGCTGGTCGGGCCGACCAAGGATATTCCGGCGCCGGACGTGTTCACGAATTCACAAATCATGGCGTGGATGATGGATGAATACAGCCGGATTCGGGAATTCGATTCGCCAGGTTTTATTACCGGCAAGCCGCTCGTCTTAGGCGGATCGATTGGAAGAGAATCGTCAACTGCCATGGGCGTGGTGCTATTGCTAAGAGAAGCGGCTCATGTCGCAGGGATTCCGATTGAGGGCGCACGAGTCATAATCCAAGGCTTTGGCAATGCAGGCAGCTTTCTTGCTCAGTTCCTTCATGAGGCTGGTGCCAAAGTGGTAGGCATTTCGGATGCTCAAGGGGCTCTCTACGATCCTGAAGGCTTGGACGTGCAGTATTTATTAGATCGGCGTGATTCTTTCGGAACGGTGACGAATTTGTTCCCGAATGCCATCTCGAACCAAGAGCTGTTAATCCAAGATTGTGATATTTTAGTTCCAGCTGCGATTGAAAACCAGATCACCGAAGACAATGCCTCCGATATTAAGGCGAAGATTTTGGTAGAAGCGGCCAACGGACCGACAACGTTGAAGGCTACTGAAATTTTGACAAATAAAGGTGTTCTGATCGTTCCAGACGTGCTTGCTAGCTCAGGCGGGGTAATCGTATCTTACTTTGAATGGGTCCAAAACAATCAGGGATATTATTGGAATGAAGAAGAAGTGAATGAAAAGCTTCAACAAATATTGAAAAAATCTTTTTACAACGTCTATCAATTATCCTTGCAGAAGCAAGTAGATATGAGATTGGCAGCCTACATCGTTGGTTTAAAGCGAATGGTGGAAGCGATAAAATGGCGCGGATGGATTTAATCAATGCTCTGATCAAAATGCCTTGGAAGGTGATGAATCATGAACAATTTACGTGAAGATGCACTTCACATGCATAAAAAGTATGCCGGAAAGCTTGAGGTTATTGCCAAGGTTCCGGTAGGCACTGTCCGTGATTTGAGCCTTGCCTACTCCCCGGGAGTTGCAGAGCCTTGTAAAGACATTTGTATGGAAGAAGATAAAGTATACGATTATACGATGAAAGGAAACCTGGTTGCCGTCGTTACCAATGGAACGGCTGTGCTCGGTTTGGGAAATATCGGTCCTCATGCGGCTATGCCGGTGATGGAGGGAAAGGCTTTGCTTTTCAAAGTATTTGCCGGTGTCGATGCGATTCCGATCTGTTTAGATGCGTTGGAAAAGGAGAAAGTGATTGAAACGGTCAAACAGCTTTCTCCTTCGTTCGGCGGTATTAATTTAGAAGACATCGCTGCACCGGATTGTTTTGAAATTGAAGAGAGGTTGAAAAAGGAATGTGCTATTCCTGTTTTCCATGATGACCAGCATGGTACAGCTATTGTCATTGCGGCCGGATTAATCAATGCTCTCCAATTAGTCGACAAAACGATGGACCAAATTCGTGTGGTTATTAACGGGGCAGGCGCAGCTGGCATAGCGGCCATGAAGCTTCTGGGCCATATGGGTGCTAAGGATATCATCGTTTGCGATACGAAGGGTATTATCCATGAAGAAAGACAAGAAGGCATGAATCCGTTCAAGCTGGAAATAGCACGGATGACGAATAAAGATCATCTAACAGGTAAGCTCACCGATGCAGTGAGAGGAGCCGATGTTTTCATTGGAGTTTCTGCTGCGGGGGCACTTACGAAAGAGATGGTCAGCTCCATGAACCGTGATTCTATTATATTTGCCTTGGCGAATCCAGTTCCGGAGATTATGCCGGAAGAAGCGAAAGCTGCTGGAGCTGCGATCGTTGGCACGGGACGCTCCGATTTTCCCAACCAGATCAACAATGTATTGGCGTTTCCGGGCATTTTTCGCGGCGTATTAGATGTGCGTGCTAGAGAGATTAATGAGGCCATGAAACTAGCCGCTGTTTATGCCATTGCCGGTTTGGTTCCAGCCCATAAGTTAAATCGGGACTATGTGATTCCGAATCCATTTGATCCAATGATTGCTCCGAATGTGGCGGCTGCCGTTGCTCAAGCAGCCATGGATACGGGGTACGCACGTTTATACATCAATGCGGAAGAGGTTAAGGATAGAACAAAGAAGCTGATCCGCAAAAACGACGCGGTAGGATCGTATTTTTCTTGGTACGCTGACATGATAAAGTAAGAGTAGGCATAGTTCAGATTAGTAGGTGGGACTTGGCATTTCCGGGTCCTTTTTTTCATTCGCTTATGGAATATTTTCAAGGAGATGCCTATATGTCTTATTCGATCAAAGTCGTTAAAAAGAATATGCAAATAACGTCCGCTTGGTCAGGTGGAACGACAACGCAGCTAGCCATATATCCTGAAAACGCGGAGTATAATCAACGGAATTTTTTATGGAGAATCAGCACGGCCAGCATTCAAGATGAGCATTCTTTGTTTACCTGCCTTCCTGATTTTTGGAGAAAGCTAATGGTTATTGAAGGAGAGGTGATTCTAGAATATGAGGGATTACATCAAGTGGGATTAAAGCCTTACGAGCAGGAGAGCTTCAGCGGTGGATGGGTCACCCGGAGTATGGGGAAGGTAACGGACTTCAATCTCATCACAGCGGCGGGATGCCGGGGAGAATTAGAAGCTTTATGGATCAAAGAAGGAACTTCTCAGGAGATCGATTGTCACAAGAATGATGTGGAATTTACACTAGTGACAGAAGCTTTTTATTGTACCGAGGGCCGAGTTAGATTTAGTATAAATGAAGATCAGTCTCTATGGATAGAGAAGGGCGACTTCTGCGTACTATCATGGAGAGCTTCATTGGACAAAGTGAATATAAAAATAAGCCATTCTGGCAATGAATCTGCAGCATATGTCATTCGAGCCCGTATTGTGAGTTGAACCTTTATTTGGAGGGAATTGATGGAATGATGAACTATGACGTAATTATTGTTGGTGCCGGTTCGATGGGGATGGCTGCAGGCTATTATTTGACCCTTGAAGGGAAGAGCGTTTTACTGCTGGATTCATTTAACCCTCCGCACGATCGCGGGGCACATCATGGCGATACCCGTATCATCAGGCATGCCTATGGAGAAGGGACGAGCTATGTCCCGTTAGCCCTCAGAGCACAAAAGCTTTGGTTCGATCTGGAGCGAGAGTCGGGAAGAAAACTGTTCTACCAAACCGGGGTGCTGAATGTAGGTACTCGTGATTCAACCTTTATCCAACAAGTTGTTTCTAGCTCCGAAGCCTATTCACTTCCGCTGCAAACCGTGGATTCCAGTAAAATCCATACATTATGGCCTGGAATTTCGCTTCCAGAGGGCTACGTGGGCTGCTTCGAATCGAATTCAGGCGTGCTTAAAAGCGAGGAATGTATTCGTGCTTATCGGGAACTGTTGGAACGTCATCAAGTTACCATTTTAACGAATTCATCCGTCCAAGAGTTGTCTATCGATTCTGACGGGGTGACGGTCCAAACAGCCGACGAAAGTTATAAGGGACGCGCTCTAATCGTTACAGCGGGGGCATGGTCTTCTAAGCTGCTTCCTCTTATGAATATCCATCCACCGCTTGTTACGAAAAGAAAGACGTTTGCCTGGTTTGAAGCAGATGACTTTTTATTCGGGGAGAAACGCTTTCCTGCGTTTACGTTTGAAACCTCCTTGGGACATTATTACGGTTTTCCCAGCATGGGGGGAGCTGGTCTTAAGGTAGGACGTCATGATGGGGGACTTCGGATCCATCCGGATGAAGCCATTCCCGAGTTTGGGGCACTTCAGGAGGATGAAGAAGACTTACGAATGTTTTTAAGCCGGTTTATGCCTCTTGCCAATACGGAACTGCGCATGGGTAAAACCTGTACATACACCCTCACTCCCGATGAAAATTTCATTATTGATGCACATCCAGAGTATCCGCATATTGTCTTTGCCGCTGGATTTTCCGGACATGGGTTTAAATTCAGTAGTGTAGTCGGCGAAATCTTATCCCAACTTATTACGACAGGCAAAAGTGAGTATGACATTTCGTTATTTTCAATGAATCGCTTCAAATGAAAGGATGAGTCCTCGCTAGTTGTGTGCTAGCGAAGGCTCATTTTAATTTGAAGTTGGGAGATCCTTTTTGTGTAGAAAATATAGAAGAATGTAAAACATCGTTAGAGACACGATTTCACTTCTCCCTCGCGCCTGTAACGATGAAAAACATCATTACAGCTTTGCTCAGCGTATAAAACTGCTTTTTATTCGTTTGTAAGAATGAAAAACATCGTTAGAGACACGATTTCACATCCCCGCGCATCTGTAACGATGAAAAACATCATTACAGCTTTGCTCAGCGTATAAAACTGTTTTTTACTCGTTTGTAAGAATGTAAAACATCGTTAGAGACACGATTTCACATCCCCTCGCATCTGTAACGATGAAAAACATCATTACAGCCTTTGCTCAGCGTATAAAACGGCTTTTTACTCGTTTGTAAGAATGTAAAACATCGTTAGAGACACGATTTCACATCCCCTCGCAGCTGTAACGATGAAAAACATCATTACAGCTTTGCTCAGCGTATAAAACTGCTTTTTACTCGTTTGTAATAATGTAAAACATCGTTACAGACACGATTTCACATCCCCTCGCATCTGTAACGATGAAAAACATCATTACAGCCTTTGCTCAACGTATAAAACTGCTTTTTACTCGTTTGTAAGAATGTAAAACATCATTACAGCTTCGCTCAGCGTATCAAATTGCAATTTTACTCGTTTGTAAGAATGAAAAACATCGTTAGAGACACGATTTCACATCCCCTCGCATCTGCAACGATGATAAACATCATTACAGCTTTGCTCAGCGTATAAAACTGCTTTTTACTCGTTTGTAAGAATGAATACATCGTTACAGACAGAGATACAAATGTGAATAGAGGAGGATATCCGCATCGATTTTGCTGTAGATCAGCATCACAAGATATAGATCATTGAAGTTAATTTTGACTATCCATCTCATTGTTTATTTGATAAAACCATGTATAAGTTGCCACTTGCATGATTTTGACCATCTGCTGTACTATATTCGGCTCATTTGATCTTGCACGGCACCCTGCCGCGTTCTTACCCAAGTTATAATAGCTAAAAGGACAGGTATGATTAAGGTTGGGATTAGTGAGGAGAAGGGAAGAATTTCAAAGTCATAGGCTCCCAAATCCATCATCTTTGTATAACTAATCTGAGCCAAAACATAGAACAATAGTCCAGTAGGTAAAATAAAAGGTTTCGTCTCTTTGATCTTGAAAATTTGTTTGATCACGAGTAAAAAAACGTAGTGAAGCACAATAAGTTCAAATAAAGTGAAAATGGTCCAAATTGCGATGATAAGAATTTCTATCCTTTCCATATATTCTCCGAATTTAACTAATTGTATGGAAGTGAAATAGGGAAACGCCGACAATTTGGTTAAATGTATGCCAAGCGCACCGAATGTTAAATAACTTGCCAGTAACAAATAAATACCTGATAAAACTACTGCAGTTGTTAAACTTGAGAACGTTTTTTTTGTATTTTTTACCCGTGATAGAAGAAAACCGAAGACAACGCATTTTCCAAATGGAAAACCGAAAGACAGCATCCCACCGTAAATGATTGTGGATAATTTGCTTTGAAACATGGGCAGGAAAGGATTAATTTCCACTTCACGCAGAATAAACAAACTGACGATGCAGATGGACAGAATGAAAAACGGTAGGATAAATTGAACCGTGCGTACTAAAGTACCTAAACCTAAATAAACGGAATAGGAACTAACCAACACAATGAGTAAAATTAAAAAGTTAGGGGTGGTGTGTGGAAGGATAGCCGTCGTATAGAACCAAGATATTGCGCGATAAGCCAACACACCTGTATCAAGGAAATAGATAAGATAGATGACAAGTACGAGTTTGGCAAGCCATTTTCCCAACAATTTTTCGCAAGCTTCCGTCATACTTAATTGAGGATGCTGCGATTGAACATAGGATAGAAGCCATAATATTCCTATTGAAAAAACAATAGCTAGAAGATTTGAAATCCAGACATCCTGCTTGACCAGCTTGGCCTCAATTAAAAACAAGGTTGAGAATCCAGACAAAAAACTAAAACAGAGAAATCCCAATTGACCATGATTGATTTTTTCAGAATCGGTCATCTTCATTCCTCCACTCGTACTTTTAATAGGTCTATCATGTAATCGGAGACAGGACCATAAATAATCTTGTTTAAGGACTCCAAGGTAAGCTTTGAAAAACCCATGAAGGGATTCAAATAGACGATTATAACGAGATAATAGAACAGGAGAACTATAGCATCTGTTTTAGTCTGTTGTTTCCATAAGCGAATAGATCCTTTCAGCCCCAAACAAATAGCTATTAAGCAGAGCGAGTTATTAAGAAGCATTTATCGGCCACCTATGATTTGGGACATGCCCAGTTTTTCAATTTCTACATTGACATGAACAGGAATTGACATTGTCGGATATACATGATCCCAATCCTTTTTTAGCTTTTTCCATTCCTTTGGATGATGCTGGATGAAATATTCAGAAACCCCAAGTAGGTCTACTTTCAGATCTTGTTGAAAATGTTTTAAGCTATCATGAATGATTTTCTCCAAATGCTTGGAGGTAACTTGTTCCAATTGAGCCAATATAACCGGATCGCTCAGTGCAAGATATTGATTCATTTCACCCAAAGTCGCTTTGAAATTCAACTGGACATCTAATTTTGGTTTGCCATTGACGTAATCGCTGTGAATTTCTCTTTTTGAGATTCGAAGAAAATAGGACACTTTCGTGGATTTGAATTCCAATGATTCTGTAAATTCATAGTTTTTCCATTTACTTTTCTCAGATAACCAATGGACAACCCGCACATCATTTCCATCCAGCCAGTCAACGAATTTCCCTTTGTTAATAACAGCTCCGCCATTTAAAAGCAGCGATGATGGAGAGGAAACAGTCTTTGGTGACGTCATTATTTTGCCTAAAACAAAGCCCCTGTATGGATTACTGTAGCGGTCGGCCACTTTATGTATCATTAGACTGTAGCTCTTGCCCCACTCTTTTTCATTTCGGACGATCCCTAGCAGCACATTCGAAGTTAGTTCGCTAATATTGGATTTTCTTTTCAGTAAATCCTCCGCTTTCCCCTCACTAACAAGTAGGTGACCTGTTATGCGGATTTGACGGTTCCTTGTTAGGAAATCTACGATATCATAGAGGGAATGACGTGCTGCAGCTTCACCTATAATAAAGAATTTATTATGCTGCCATACCAAGGATTTACCTACACGGTTACGCATATTTCTTGCAGCGTCCATTATCGAATCTCCAACTGCACTATCAACCAACTCCGACTGTTTACCTGTTTTCTCCGTACTTGTCGATGTGGGTAAAACACAATAAATAGTAATTACATATTTATTGCTTTCCTTGTCATAATCAATACCAGTTGCCATAACTAAATCAATATCGCTGATTTCCTTATTATCAGGTGAACAGCCCACTAATAGTGACAAGATTGAACACATAGCCAGAAACCATTTAACGTTCTTCATACCCCTCGCCTTCAATTCCAAAAATAAATTTCCCCTTCACCTTTGCCTTATAATCTTATTTCCTCTTATACGATGAGGAACTTCGATATCGGGCCGGAAGGAGGATGAATTTCTTAAATGTATTTCTTAAGCTTTCAGAATCGACCGGTTCTAAGAACGGTACTCCACAGAACCGTAAGGAACATAGATGCAAAAGGATTGCGAACAATCCCAAAGAGAGCCCAAAGACACCTGTAGAAGCTGCAAGAAGCATGAGAGGAAACCGTAACATTCGCAAAGCGATGGCTGTACTAAAAGACGGAATTGTAAAGGAAGCAATTCCTGTCATGGCAACTACAATCACAACCGGACGGGAAACGATTCCCGACTGTACCGCTGCTTCTCCGATGATGAGTGCACCTACGATACTGACAGATTGGCCGACAGCGCGAGGCAACCGCAAGCTGGCTTCGCGCAGCACCTCGAATGCCACCTCCATGATGAAAGCTTCGATAAAACTCGGAAAAGGGATCCCCGCTTTGGCAGAAAGGAAGGCCATCATTAGCGGTGTAGGGACCATTTCCAGATGGAAGGTAGTTAAGGCGATATATAAAGAAGGCCCAAACAAGGATGTGAACAGAGTGATCAACCGTATTAAGCGTAAAAAATTAGCAAAATAAAACCTTTCGTAAAGATCCTCGCTGGGATGCATCATTTCAAAAAATGAGCTGGGGGCAATTAAAGCTATCGGAGTCCCATCGGTGATGATCGCAATTTTCCCTCTGTTCAAGGCGGTAACAATCCGATCGGGGCGTTCCGTATTTAGAATTTGCGGGAATGGTGAGAACGTATTATCTTGAATCCATTCCTCTATTTGGGCGCTATCTCCTAGAACATTCAAGTCAATAGCATCGAGTCTACTCATCAATTTTTCTAGAACGGTATGATCAACCTGAGTATCGAGATACAAGACGGATACTTTTGTTTGACTCCGTCGTCCAATAATATAGGATTTAGATTTCAAATCCGATGTCTTCAGTCTTCTATAAACCATCCCCAAATTAATTTGCAAATCTTCGGTGAACCCCTCACGTGGCCCACGTACGTTGACTTCAAGCTTTGGTTCGTCTATCGCGCGTGTTTCATATCCGGGCAACATCATTCCGTATGATTCTGAACGACCTTCAACAAATATAACGAAGCCTGCATCCGTAATCATGCTCACGACCGCATCTAAATTTGGCAAAAGTCTAACTGCGCCTAACGAGTATAACGATCCTGTAATCGCATCATCAACGGGTCCCTTCCAGTAAAGAAGATCTTCGGACATTTTACGGATGATTTGTTGATTTAAGATGTTTTCGTCAACAAGGATATTCAAGTAAATAATAGACGCTAACGATTGACCGTCATTTGTAGTGATGTTTCTGACAACCAGATATTCATTTTGACTAAAATATTGCAATAATTTCTCTAGATTTTGGGAAACGGAAGTACTGATGGGTTCCTGTTTTAGTTCCATTTTCCAATCCCCTCAATGTAAAATGATCTAAGGCCAAATCGGAAACATTTCATAATAAAGGAATTATTCGCTTTTATTCCTAGGATTATGCAAATAACAATTTGAACATTAACTTCGACACCTCATTGGATGTGTTTTTTGTTGACAAACCCTAGCTTCTAGGCGTTATATGGATGTAATTAACTAGCGATGGTTGTGCAGACTGAGGGGGTCCACGATGTTCTATTCGCTCAAAAACCGATTGATTGTTTGTTTTGTGGTTTTACTGCTCGTTTCTACCGGGACAATGTCTTACCTTTTTTTTACGGAATCCCGCTCAATTATTCGCTCCTACATTGAGTCGTCAGCCTATGAAAAGATGGACGAGTATGGGTCCTTCGTCAACATGGCACTAGTGCAAATCTACGATGTTTCCTCAATTGTGTTTAACAGCAGTACAACGAAAAGTTGGGACATTGCGCTCTCTGATCCTGCTTTGCCCGCCGGGGAAAAGATGCTCGCGAACATTAATTTAAGCCAATTTTTGACACAGACGACGAACAATTATTCGATTGTATCGTCGGTCACCGTGTATCGGCAAGAAGGGATGTGGATCTCCGCGGATAATCAGATCATGAATGATACATCGTTCAAGAGTGAGCAGTGGTATGAGCATTTTAAAACAAGAGGAGTCCAGTGGGTATCCGCTCATCAAGATCCGATTGAGGTAAGACGTTCGAAGCCATTTGACGTGCTGAGTTTATTGCTGCCCATTGGCACGTTTGAGCCCTCAAAATCCAAAAACATGATGAAAGTTAATGTGAAATCCGAATTCTTTCTCGAACCGCTAAGTCGGATTCATCTTGGAGAGAAAGGCACTATTTTCCTGTTGGATGGGCAGGGAGATTCCGTTTTGGGTCAACAGGAATATGCATCCTCCCATCCGGAGGCAGCGAAACAAATGGAAGCGATCCGCGCGAACCATCTCCAGAATGGGGTGGTCTATGTAGAGAATGAGCATGGCGCCAAAGACATTCTCGTTTATAAAAAGCTGAAGCTCAATAACTGGCTGCTGGTTGGCATCGTGCCTGAAGCTGATTTATACGGAAAGCTGTACAAGCTTCGAACGAACATCCTTATCTTCGCATCCGTATTACTTGTTGCAGCCATTGCTACTGCTATATGGCTTTCGCATGGGATTTCCAAACCGCTCTCTCGGCTCGCATCAGCGATGCGTTATGTGCAGATGGGCGATTTCCACGCCGCTGAGAATCGGATTCCGGCCGAGGCAAGAGTTCGGAATGAAGTCGGCTATGTGACGACAACGTTCAGGAACATGGTGAGTCAGTTAAGACACCATATTACGACGGAATTTGAACTAAAGCTGCTTAGGCAGCAAGCAGAGTATAAAGCATTATTGATGCAAATTAATCCTCATTTTCTATTTAATACATTAGAATTGCTAAGTAGTCTGGCGATGCAGCAGCGCATACAAGATACGGTGAGAGTGATTGAATCTCTAGGGAAAATGATGCGCTTCTCATTGAAAATAAATGACGACCTGATACCGCTGGAAGAAGAGCTGAAATATGTTCGCCATTATGTGTCTATCTTGCAAATCCGATTTGCCGATCGGCTTCAAATTGCGGTCGAAGAAGACGATAATATGCGTCAATGCGTCATACCTAAATTTATTTTGCAGCCTTTAATTGAAAATGCCGTGAAGTACAGCTTTAGGGAACAAGCTGAGGCTAACGTGATTATACGGGTACGGCATGAACATAACCGACTCATCCTTTCCGTTGCGGATAACGGTCCCGGGATTCCAGAGGAGCTGGTACAGCAGCTGAGAACGGAATCGTTAACCTCGCAGTTTGAGCAAATATTGAACAGCCGATCACAGCAGATCGGATTACGCAATGTTTTAGCTAGATGCCAACTTTATTATGGGCCGTTGTTTGCTTTTGAGATCGATTCCACAAAGCAGTATGGGACCCAGATAGCACTTATTTTGCCGCTGCAAGGAGGAATGATAGATGTATAGTGTACTCATAGTCGATGATGAACCTGAAATTCGGCAAGGACTTAGGCTCAAAGTAGAGTGGGAAAGCCTCGGGCTTTCCATTGTAGGGGAAGCGGGAAACGGGGCAGAGGCTGTTGCATGGTTGACGAATCATCCGGTAGACATCGTGATTACAGATATGAACATGCCATTGATGGATGGGGTATCCTTTTTGGAAGCTTGTCATGAGCACTATCCGTCTTTACGGCTGATCGTCATTACAGGCTATGAAGATTTTCATTATGCCAAGGCAGCTATTCGTCATCAGGCAAGGGATTATTTGCTGAAGCCGGTGACGCAAGATGAACTCAGAGAGGCTATGCTGAAGGTAATTTATGAGCTCGATGCGCAGCGAAACGAGCGTGATCAGCAAGCTATGATGGCGTGGCGGCTTTCGCAATATTATAAAGAAATGAAAGAGCATTTTATCGTTCACCTAGTTAAAGAGGAATTGGCACGGGAAGCAACGATTAGGGAGAAGGCGAAGCTGTTTCAATTGGATACCTGGGAGGAATTCCGTGTTTGTTTCCTTACAGCTGGTTTTATGGAACGCACTGGTGGCGCGGGGCGATTGGAGCGTTCGCCGGACAAGCTGCGGCTGCCGTTTGAAATGGTTTGCAGGGAAGTTGCAGAGATGATCCCGGGTCAAATTCAAGTCTTCCGCGATGCGAACTATGCAGGATTAATGCATTTTATAGCTGTGGCGTCCCATACAAACCTAGATCACTTGGTCGATACGCTTCGCATTGCCGTGACCGATCATTTGGGATACCAGCCAGTGATTAGCATCGGCAAAATGGTTATTGGGCTTAATCAGTGGAAGGATGGTTATCTGTCTTCACTTTTGGAGTGGAACTTGAAGGGCAATAAAGATTCACAAACCCTGCACAATCTATCAACGCCGGAGGCTGCACTCTCGGAGGAAACGAATAAGGTCATGCAGCGTTATTTGGCTCGTGGCGAGCTTGCTGCTTTCGAACAGGCGATTCACAAAGAATTGAATGAAGCTTTCGCAGCATCGCAGGCTAGATTCGTTAAACTTATTTTTCAGCTATATCTCATGCTGGACACGCTGGCTTATACGACCCGTATTGACTTGGATAACGGAGAACAGCTGTGGATTCGTCCCGAGCAAGTATGGGGGTTCGATACGGCAGCTAAAGCACAGCAATTTCTATATAACCTGGCATATAAAATTGTCAGCTCGGCCAATGATCCTGTTGGAGATGAACTTTCCATGATACAAGCCGCAGAGCAATTCATTCATGAAAACTATATGTACGATATTAATTTGACTATGCTGGCCGAACGTTTTAATTATAATTCTTCGTATTTTTCCGAAATGTTCAAAGCCAAAGCCGGAAAAACGTTCATTCAATACATCACGGATGTGCGAATGGCAAAAGCTGTACAACTGCTTGAAGAAACGATGCTGAGCTTATGGGATATCGCTGAACTGACAGGCTTTTCGAATGCCAGCTACTTCAGTTCTAAATTTAAACGCATGTATGGGATGCCGCCATCTGATTATCGTCTGCGTCTCACAGTACCTGAAAAAATTGATAATCAAGAGCCGAAGAAATAGCATTCAAAGGAGCGCCTATAATCCTTATGATGATCTTACGAGTGATGAGTATTCATCGCTATCGATCACGAAGGAGGAGGGCGCTCTCATGTCATCATTAAGTAAAACCGCCCTTTCGCGGCAAAATCGCACAGCTTATTTATTTTTATTACCTTGGTTAGTTGGTTTTTTCTGCTTAACATTGGGCCCTATGATGGGGTCGCTGTATCTATCCTTTACGAAATTTAATTTGTTAAATGCCCCCAGATGGTTAGGACTAGACAATTATGTGCAAATCTTTAACGAAGATGACTCCTTTTATCACTCAATGGGGATTACCTTTCAATATGCCCTATTATCTGTGCCCCTAAGACTTATTTTTGCTTTAATAGTGGCCTTGGCGCTTAATAAAGGGATTCGTGCACTCGGGGTTTATCGAACGGTTTATTACATCCCATCCCTACTTGGGGGGAGCGTTGCGATTGCTATCGTTTGGAGGAAAATATTCGATGGGGATGGATTATTCAATCAATTCTTAAGTTGGTTTGGTCTTCAGGGCCCAGCTTGGGTAGCTCACCCTGATTACATAATGTCCACGATCATTACCTTGTCTGTATGGCAGTTTGGATCGGCCATGGTCATCTTTCTGGCAGGACTTAAGCAGGTGCCGGCTGATCTTTATGAAGCATCACAAGTAGATGGAGCAGGGAAAGTACGACAGTTTTTTCAAATTACGCTTCCGCTGCTATCCCCGGTCATTTTCTTCAACCTAGTGATGAGCATTATTAATTCGTTCCAAGTGTTTACACCCGGTTATGTCATTGGAGATGGACGCGGAGGACCGGTGAACTCGACCTTATTCTACACCTTGTATTTGTATCTGAAAGGGTTTTCCTTTTTCGATATGGGATACGCCTCAGCGCTTGCATGGATTATGCTGGTCGTAATCGGTGTGCTAACAGCCATTGTATTCGTGACATCGAAGTATTGGGTATTCTATGGGGACGGCAAGGATGAAAGGGGATGACCAGATGATTGCGAATACGAACTACACCAAGCTGCTGAAGCATCTGTTGATTATCGCCTTTGGCTTGCTGATGCTCTATCCAGTCTTATGGCTGCTTAGCAGTTCCTTTAAGCCGAATCAATTGATTTTCTCAGATACAAGTCTTTGGCCCAAGAAAGTGACGTTTGACAATTACATGAATGGTTGGAAAGGGCTGCAGGGCACAACGTTTGGGCGTTTCTTCCTGAATTCAGCTCAAATCTCGGTGCTCTCTGTCCTAGGCAATATTATCACATGCTCCTTTGCCGCCTATGCGTTTGCACGGCTAGAATTTAGATTCAAAAAGCTTTGGTTTAGCCTTATGCTGGTCACCATTATGCTTCCGTACCATGTCACTTTGGTTCCTCAATACATTATTTATAACAAGATTGAATGGATCAACACGTATTTACCGCTGATTGTACCGAAATGGTTAGCACACGATTCGTTCTTCATCTTACTTATGGTTCAGTTCATTCGAGGAATTCCGAAGGAATTGGACGAAAGCGCAACCATTGATGGCTGCGGGCAAGGCCAGATTTATTTTCGCATCATTTTACCGCTTCTTGTTCCTGCTTTAATCACAACCGCTATTTTCACGTTCATCTGGACATGGGACGACTTTTTTTCGCAAATGATTTACCTCAACAATATCAAGCTGTTTACCGTTCAGCTCGGTATTCGCTCGTTATTTGATCCTTCGGGAGAATCCGATTGGGGTGCGCTGCTCGCAATGTCCGTTCTTTCACTAGTTCCGATCATGACGATTTTTCTTTCTTTCCAAAAGTATTTTTTAGAAGGTATTGCGACCACAGGTCTTAAATAATTCTAATATTTGTTCAGGGGGAGATTTCAGATGAAAAAACGTTTTGCGATAACAACACTAGCCATGTTGATGGCCATTACAACCGCTTGTTCTTCAGGGACCGGCACGGGAAACAGCAGCGCTCCAAACGCAACAGCTGCAGGTACAGCTAAAGAAGTAGCAAAGGCAGAGCCGGTAGAGCTAAGAATTATGTGGTGGGGTGACCAGAAACGGGCAGATCGTACCAATGAAGCGCTTCGCAAGTTCGAGGAGAAAAACCCAAATATCAAAATTGTCGGTGAATTTGCCCCGAGTTCAGGTTATTTCGATAAACTAAATACGCAGTTGGCTTCGGGTACTGCGCCAGATGCGTTTTTCCTCGGAGGGAACGTAGTCGATTATGCGAATAAAAACGTGCTGCTTGAACTGGATCCATTCGTGGGGAAAGAGCTTGATTTAAACGATATGGACAAATCGATGATCCAATACGGTACCTTCAAAGGAAAGCTGCTACACGTCTCCGCCGGAGCTAATGCACGTGGTATTGTCGTTAATACGGAGTTGTTCAAAAAAGCAGGTATTCCTGTTCCGCAAGATGGTTGGTCATGGGACGATTATGGACGAATCAGCAAAGAAATTACGGATAAGCTCGGTAAAGATGTGTTCGGGACATACAATTTTACAGTCGATGGCATGGATATTTATTTGAAACAAAGAGGCAAGCAGCTCTACGATATGGATAATGCTAAGCTAGGCTTTGAACAGAAGGATGCGGAAGAGTGGTTCAATTTATGGAATACGATGACAAAAACAGGCGGCGTTGTAACACCAGCTTTGCAAGTATCCAATCCGCCGTCAGATACGAGTAAATCACTCGTTGTAACCGGAAAAGTAGCGATGAGCTTACTCGCATCCAATCAGTTGGGCGCTCATCAAAACCTGATTCCAGACAAACTGGCACTTGTTCAACTGCCTCGCGGACCGAAAGGGACCGGTGTTGTTTTCGAATCGAGCCAAGGATTATCCGGTTATGCGAAAACAAAGCATCCAAAGGAGGTTGCGATGCTCATGAACTATTGGATCAATGATCCCGACGCGGCGAAAATTTTGGGTAATGATCGTGGTGTTCCTGTGACTTCCAAAATGCGTGATCTTCTGAAGAAGGATGCCAACCCGGTTGAGCAGATCATCTATGATTACACAAGCCGCGTCTCGGCAGCGACGAATAAAGAGCCGTTTGCGATCAGTTATAACCCTCCAGGCAATACGGAATATACGAAACTGATTGAAACAACTGTGCAAGAAATTGGCTTTGGTAAAAAAGATGTGAAAAAGGGCGTTGAGGATTTCTATAACGGAACCGTAAAAATTTTCAACAATAACAAATAACGAATAATAAATAAAAATAATTAATAACAAAGCCGCTTGTCGGGAGAAATAGGCTGCCATTGGCAGTCTATTTCTTTTCAATTGGATGACAAAAGACGTATTCCTAACTAGAGAGAAGAGGCGGATATATGAAAGAAGCATTGTTAAGCAAGCTGCGTGGGATTCATACGGAGGAGCGGATGGGCCCTTTAAAAAAGGAATCAGATGGCCCCGTTCTTGCAGAATGGAACCAGTCGGGAGTGAAGTTTGCGGCATCTTCCGATAAATTGGAGGGCGTGTACTACGAGGCTCTGCGTAAACTATTGGACTGTGTCGTACCGACGGGTGGAGAGAAGCCTATATTGCATGAAGGTGGTATTTATCTAGGATGCTGGTTGGAAAGCACGGGGACGATTAACGCTGAATTGTTATCGCGTTTCATTCCTTCTGTTTCGCAATCGACTTATGAATTATTTGCTGATTACCAGCGTGAAGATGGTCTAATGCCTTATAAACTCACGGATTCAGGTCCTTCTTACAGACAAATTCAGTTGGTGACGCCGCTTGCTAGAAGTGTATGGAATCACTATCAGTTGAATGGGCAGGATAAGACGTTTTTACGAAAAATGTATACAGCTATGCAGAGTTACGATGATTGGCTGTACACCTATCGCAATACACGCGGAACGAATGGAGTGGAAGCCTTTTGCACATTTGATACGGGACATGATTTATCCCCCCGTTTTTGGCATGTTCCGGATACGCCCCATGGTAATGACGCAAGAATTTGTAATCCGGACTCCCCAATCTTGCCATTCGTTGCGCCTGACTTAACGGCCAATGTATACTGTCAGCGACTCTACCTAGCGAGAATTGCGGAAGAACTCGAGGAGAGTGGGGAGCTTTGGCGGGAAAAGGCGGAAATGAGCTTAAACAGCTTGTTCCAGTTTTGTTTTGATGAGAAGGATCAGTTCTTTTATGATCTGGATAAAAATGATGTGCATGTTCGTGTACAGTCTGATGTCCTTCTGCGTGTGCTCGCATGTGAAGTGGGAGATCGAGCCTTCTTTGATCAAGCTTTGCGCAAATACTTGTTGAATACGCGAAAGTTTTTTGCCAAATACCCATTTACGTCGATGGCTATGGACGATCCGAGATTTGACCCTTTTTCCAGTTATAACAGCTGGGCAGGGCCATCCAATTTCCTTAGCTTAATCCGTGCACCGCATGCTTTTGAGCATCATGGAAGGTTTGTAGAACTCACCTATGTGTTATATCCGTTAATGGCTGCATTTCACAAAATGACACGATTCGCTCAAGCGCTAAGTCCGTGGACAGGAGAGGAAGGTTTCACGGAGACTTATTCACCGGCGATTTTGTGTATGTTGGACTACGTTGAACGTTTGAGCGGTATCATGCCTAGACCAGATGATGAGCTTTGGTTTACAGGACTGCTGCCTTATGCGGTTGATCATGGTGAAGAGATTGCGAATGGGACTGCTTACAGTCGGGTTATCGACGGTATTACATTTGAACTGGTCAATACGAAGGATGAATCAGTGGTTTATAGGAACGGTGTGGTAACTCTTCAATTTCCAAATGGCTTAAGAGCTGTAACCGACCGTGAAGGAAAATTGAAGTCGTTTATCGGTATGACTGTTCGAACGGTAGAAGGAGTTATTTCGTATGAAGGGCGCGAATGGCAAGTTGCTGTGAAAGGAAATGAATGGATCGATATGGTTGAAGGTCATGAGATGAAAAAGCGAGCTGCCGATCTGGGTGTTATTGCACCAACTTATGGATAGAATGACCTCAATTTAGCATATATGACGATGGATCCCGATTTAAGACACCTCAATCTATAGCAAGATTGGAAGAATAAATCGACGGTATCAATGGTGAACGGATAAAGATAAGATCAAGCCCTCAATCAAATGAGACTTGATCTTTTTTTTAGTTATCAGGTTGATTGATCAGGACCTAACCTAACGCAAAATGTGAAATAAAATTTCAGAAACATATAGACAAAGTGAAATAAAACTCTATAATAAGGATATGCAAGTTCAAAACTATAGATGAACCGTAGAGGGTGACTCCCATGTTAAAAGGTGGATTAGTAAGTATAGAAGCGGCTATAGGGAGCTTAAAGCCGATGGAGCGCAGGGCTGCACAATATATTTTGGAGCATCCTGAACAGGTAGTCAGCCTTTCTGTGCAGAAGCTGGCAGAGTTTGCTGACGTAAGTGAAGCGACGATTGTTAGGCTATCACGCTCCCTTCACTGTAAAGGATTTCAAGAGTTGAAGCTGAGGATCGCAGGTGATTTATCACAATCGTCCCTACCTGCAGAATCGTACCAAGAAATCCGCACTGACGGATCTATCGTAGATCTCATTAAATCGGTTTCCAATAACAATATTGTTTCTATCCAAGATACATTAACGGTACTTTCTCCGGAAAGTGTGGAAAAAGCCATTCATTCGCTGAGCAGCGCAAGAAAAGTTGGTGTCTTCGGTGTAGGCGCATCGGCGGTTATCGCGAAGGATTTCATGCAAAAGCTAACGCGTATTAATCGCTGGTGTGAAATTGGCACCGGGTTTGATGCTCAAGCAACCATTGCAGCAAATCTAATTCCCGGTGACGTAGTTTTCGGTATTTCCTATTCAGGCCAAACCGAAGACATGATTCGTGCTCTCGCTGTAGCTAAGAATAACGGTGCCTCTGTCATTACACTGACCCGGTTTGGAGCTAATCCAGTAGCGGAGCTTGCGGATATACAGTTGTTTATAAGCACCTTAGAGAAGAGCATTCGCAGCGGGGCGATGGCCTCGAGGATTTCTCAACTGAATGTGATCGATATTTTGTACGCCGGAATTGCTGGCCGCCATTATGAGGAAAGTATCAAATCTCTAGAAAAGACGAGACAAGCCGTCATGGTGGGGAAACGCAATGGATAAAGTGGACCGCTTGGTAGAAGGATGGGTGCGAGAGGGGCTCTTACCCGGCGCTGTGCTCGACATTACTGTATCGAACCGCTTGCGATTTCAAAAAGCATATGGATCATTCTCCGACGGCACAAAGGAACATCCGATTCGTTTGAACACAATGTTTGACATCGCATCCCTTACGAAGGTAACCGTTACACTTCCGGCAATTCTTGTACTAGTGGCCAAAGGGAAACTGTCGATGGATAGCTCCGTGCAGGCTTACTTGCCTGCATTCCGCCATTCGCAAGTCACACTGCGTCATCTCTTGATGCATGCGTCCGGGCTGCCGCCGGATTTGCCATATTTTCCGCGCAAAGCAGCTCGGCCTAACCTAATCGAGGAAATTTTGGCGCAAGAGCTTTTATTTCAGCCAGGTAAGGAAAAGCTGTATAGTGATCTCGGTATGATCCTCCTAGGGATTATTGTAGAACGAGTGTCTGGCGAGCCGTTGGATCGTTTTGTTAAGCAGCAAATATTCGATCCACTTGAGATGCAGAATACGGTTTTTAACCCCAGGCCCGAACTTCAAGATCGTATTGCTGCAACCGAACAGGTAGATGGAGCTTACATCATCGGCGAAGTTCATGATGAAAAGAGTTTCCACCTCGGCGGTGTTACCGGCAGTGCGGGATTATTCGCAACAGCGGACGACCTAGCCCGCTATGCGGCATGGTGGTTGCAACCGGAACGCTGGGATATTGTTCCACCATCGCTGATGCGAGAAACCACAGCTGCTCCCGTAGGCGACCGAGGACTTGGCTGGGAAGTCAAGCATGATCCCGCCAATGTTCTGAGCTGCGGAGAAAGCTGGCCTACGGGTAGCTTCGGTCATACTGGTTTTACCGGAACGAGCTTGTGGGTTGCCCCCGAACAGGGCATCAGCGTCATATTTCTTACCAATGCGGTTCATTTGGGTCGAAACAACATGATCCGGGAGCTGCGTCCAATTTTGCATGAAACGGTTTTGTCCTCATTTCAATCATGAGGTTAAAATATATAAGTAAACATTAAAGGGAGGCTTTCTAAATGAAACGTTTATTCAGTGGGGCATTATTAACTATGGTCGCTGCTTCTTCCATGCTTGTCGCTTGCAGCAACAGCAATACCGCAACTCCTAGCACGACACCTGGTGGAGCTAGTACAACACCATCGGCAGCACCTCAGGAAAAAGTGAAGTTGACAATGGGAAGCTGGCGTACGGAAGATGCGGATGCTTACGCTAAAATCATTGCTGAATTCAAGAAAAGCAACCCGAACATTGATATTGATTTCAAGCCGATAAAAAATACGGAATATAACACTGCCCTTAACACAGGTCTGCAAAGTGGGAATGGCCCTGATATTATTCATCTTCGTCCTTATGCGGCAGGTGCTGTGTTAGCAGATGCCGGTTATTTAGAGCCGTTGACAAGCCTCAAGGGAATGGACGTATTCTCGAAAGATACTTTGTTGGCTGCTACAGGATCAGATGGTAAAGTCTACGGCGTTCCAACTGTATTCAGTTCGACACAAGTATTTTACAACAAGAAAATCTTCCAAAAGTATAATCTCACAGAGCCTAAAACGTGGGATGAGTTGTTGAAAACGGCGGATACTTTAAAGAAAAATAAAGTGACTCCATTTGCTTTCGGCTCAAAAGAAGGTTGGATTCTATCCCTGACCCAAGGTACACTTGCACCGTCCGTTTACGGGACTGATTTCATTAAGAAGATTCTTGCCGGCGAAGCGAATTTCAAAAGCCCGGAATATGTAAGCTCGATTAAAATGCTCAAAGATTTGACTCCGTACTTCCCTGATAATTATGTAGGGATCGGGATGGACGATATGAGAAACATGTTTGTTTCCGAGCAAGCAGCCATGATGGTCATGGGCGATTGGGAATATGCTGTTATGAAGAAAACGAATCCAGATCTGCAAATGGATGTGTTCCCAGTACCGTCAATGAAAGCCGATGGCAAAGCAACAGTTACAACTTGGGTAGACGGATCTTTCTCAGTGAATGCGAAATCTGCTCATAAGGCGGAAGCTCTGAAATTTATGGAGTTTTTGACAACGAAAGAGTTCGGAGCGCTAGCTGTTAATGAACTGCAGAAACCAAGCACAATCCCAGGTGTCGCGGCGAAAGATCCGCTTGTAGCCAAAATTGCTAAGAATGCGGATACGATTTCTACGCCTTACGCATCCGTTGTCTATTTCAATGCAGGCAACCCTACAACCAAAGCCACTTTAGAAAACTCAATTCAAGGCATGTATTTGAACAAATTGACTCCGGAGCAAGTTGCGGAAGAAGTTCAAAAGAGTGCAGATACATGGTTCAAGCCTAAGAAATAATTCAGTTTAAGAAGAGGGGTGGGGGCACATGAATAACTTTGCAAAATCGTCTTGGTGGAAAAAGGGAGCAGTTCATCTGTTCCCGGTTCCTGCCCTCGCCGTTTACATTCTCTTCGTGATCTATCCGATCCTTTCGGCTTTCGGTTACAGTTTTTATGACTGGAAAGGTCACACCCGCGGGGAGTTTGTGGGGCTGGGCAACTTTGTGAGCCTGTTTACAAAAGAACCGTTCAACCATTTATTTTGGAATGCGTTCGGTCATAATCTTTATTATTTTGCTGTTGAAATGGCTGTTCAGAACGTGATTGCGTTCGTACTTGCCTATCTGGTTTACAGCAAGCTTAAGGGTTCGAACTTTCTGAAAATGGCTTACTTTTTACCGAGGCTGCTTTCTGTCATCGTCGTAGGTTTTTTGTGGAAACTTATGTTGAACCCGAACAATGGTAT
The DNA here is from genome assembly GCF_001427935.1 of Paenibacillus sp. Soil724D2. NCBI lineage: Bacteria > Bacillati > Bacillota > Bacilli > Caryophanales > Paenibacillaceae > Paenibacillus > Paenibacillus sp. Soil724D2. The sequence goes on along the minus strand of NZ_LMRY01000056.1, from coordinate 294,320 downwards.
TGTCAATGTGCTGCTCAAAAAGATCGGTCTTGTTTCGTGGGCTAAGCCTTGGCTCGGGGATCCGGCTTATGCGTTAACATCCATTACAATCGTCAACAGCTGGTTTGGCATAGGCTTCTCCATGTTGATATTTCTTGCAGGTTTGCACGCTATATCGACAGAAGTCATCGAAGCGGCGAGATTGGACGGAGTAAAAGGCTTCCGCCTGATCCGTTCCATCATTCTGCCGATGATGAGTCAGTCATTAATCATCATTACGGTGTTTACCTTTATTCATGCATTCGAAGCGTTCGAACTTATCTATGCCATGGAAGGTTCGCAAGGGGAACCTTACAACTCCACTGACACGCTTGCTGTGTTCTTTTATCGGATTGCTTTTGGCGGCTCGTCTGGCGGCGATTCGGTCGCATTAGGCCTGGGCTCGGCATTGGCAGTCGTACTATTTTTCATTATCGCAACCATTTCCGCGTTGTTCCTGTACTTCACAAGGAACCAATCGTCACAGCATTAAGAAAGGAGGCACACCATGAAAACCAACAAATCCGTTCGGGGGCTCCAATACGCTGCTGCGTACTTGGGTGCACTGGTCAGTTTGTATCCGATCTTTCTGATGCTGACCTCCTCTTTCAAGACGAATATCCAGATTTTGAAAAACCCGATGTCGCTTCCGACTTCTATATCGTTTACGGCATATAGTAAGCTAATCCATCAAATTCCGTTTGGAACATATTTTTGGAACAGTGTCGTGGTTAGTGTTGTTTCCGTAGCTTTGATCTTGCTGTTTGGCGTTTTGGCTTCATTTTATATTGCACGATATCCGTTCCGTTGGAATGGTGCGCTGTTCTTCTTTTTCCTCTTAGGCATGATGATTCCAATTAAGCTTGGGATCGTACCCTTGTTCCTATTAATGAAGAAGCTAGCCCTGTTGAATAGCGTTTGGTCGCTTGTTAGCGTGTATACGGCGATCGGAATGCCGCTTGCTGTCCTGATCTTAACTGGCTTTTTTAGAACGCTGCCGAAGGAGCTCGAGGAAGCAGCGCGCATTGATGGTTCTTCGGATTTCGGTGTCATGTGGCACGTTCTGCTGCCGCTTATTCGCCCTGCACTGGGGACGGTCATGATTATGAATTTTATTATGGCGTGGAACGATTTCTTCTTCCCGCTGATTTTTATCCAAGACGATATGAAAAAGACGATACCGGTTGGCATGCTGTCACTGTTCGGACAGTACTCTACAGATTTAAGTATGCTATTTGCCGGCTTAACCTTGGCTTCAGTGCCAATGATTGTCATGTTTTTCCTAGCGTCGAAACAGTTTATGGAAGGCATGACGGCAGGAGCGGTGAAATAATATGGCTGAAACTAATTATATTGGGATTGACGGCGGAGGGACCAAAACAGTATGTATTCTCGGCGATGCGGAAGGTAACATTTTGGCTGAAAGCCGCGGTGAATCAAGCAGTGTGAAGTCCCGTCCATGGGAAGATGTTCAGCGTGTTCTGCTCACACTCATCCGGGATGTATTAGACCAATCGGGTACAGAAATGTCCCAATTAGGTGGGATCTTCCTTGGGTTGGCCGGGAGTGACCGCCCCGAAGACCGGAAACGGATCGGCGACTGGCTCCAAACCGAATTGCCGGAAGGTGTTCCGATCACCGTCCACAATGATGCAGTTACCGCGTTGGCTGCTGGTACATGGGGACAGAAGGGCATTGCGCTCATTTCAGGCACAGGCTCCATCGCGTATGGATTCGATCCGGCGACGGGCGGATTTGTAAGAGTCGGAGGCTGGGGCTATTTACTCGGCGATGAAGGAAGTGGGTTTGATCTTGGGCGGAAAGCGCTTGTGGCTGTTATGCGGGCGTATGACGGCCGAGGAGAGCCTACAGCTTTGACAGGGTTAGTTCTTGAACGTTGGTCCTTACAGCATCCTGGGCAATTGATCAACACCATTTATGGCCATGACAATGTACGGACCGCGATTGCGGATGGATCCAAGCTCGTCATGCAGGCTGCAGCCGATGAGGATCCGATTGCTGTTAAGCTCGTGGAAGAAGCGATTCAGGAGCTAGAAGAGCTCGTAAATACGGTTATAACTTCCATGGAGAAACAACAACCAATGAAGGAAAGCGATAGCCATGATTTGGCGGAAAATACAATCCCTCTTGTGATAACAGGCGGCTTATTTTCAGATCAAATGTTCGAGCATCGCTTTATGCAAACACCGTTGATACAGTCCGGCATGTTCGATGTCCGGCTGCTCGAACGGCCACCCGTGATTGGAGCTTACCTTCTTGCCTTGCAGGAACGGGGCTTTGAATTAACGGAAGTAATGAAACAACGGATAGCAGCATTTAACTTCCGTAAATAGACGCAAAGCAGCGTATTGATAAAAAGGAGGCAAGGTAACATGGTACAACAAGTTAATCAAACGGTTACCGAGCAGAGAAATGCAAAGTCAAGTCACCTTGACCGACTTACTGTTCGGGAGATCGTGACTTTAATGAATGAAGAAGACCAAACGGTAGCTCTCTCTGTAAACGGAGCTTTACCGCAAATCTCTGATGCAGCTGAGGCGGTGGTCGAAGCAATGACTCGCGGCGGCCGACTTTTCTACATTGGAGCTGGAACCAGTGGCCGTCTCGGCGTTCTAGATGCATCCGAATGCCCACCTACGTTCGGTGTTGAGCCGGAGCTTGTGAACGGCATTATTGCTGGAGGAGAAATTGCCATTCGTGCAGCTGTAGAAAACGCTGAAGATGATGAAGAAGCTGGTGTGCGTGCGATAGCAGATGTTGCACGTGCTGGTGACGTAGTCATCGGTATTACAGCAAGTGGAACCGCTCCCTATGTAATCGGCGCTATACGAGAGGCTAACCGGTTGGGTCTATTGACGATCGGCATAAGCTGTAATCGGGATACTCAGCTCAGTGCTGTTGTGAAATATCCGATCGAGGTGCCTGTCGGACCTGAGATTATTACGGGGTCGACAAGATTAAAAGCGGGAACAGCGCAAAAAATGGTTCTCAACATGATCTCGACGACTGTGATGATTCAAATGGGCAAAGTTTATGGCAATCTGATGGTAAATGTTCAGGCGACGAATAAGAAACTTAGGGATCGTACCGTGCGGATTATTCAAGAGGCGACTGGCACAGATGAAGATACGGCTCGCCGCGTCGGAATGGAAGCTAAGGGAGATGCAAGAGTCGCGATTCTGATGCTGATGTTTGGCGTAAGCCGCGAGAAAGCTTTGGATGCGCTTGTTCAAGTAAATGATCATTTCGGTAATGCTGTAAAGCAGCTCGAACAAAGTAAATAAATGCAATGCCTAGGCTGATAGTTATCAGTTTAGGCATTTTTATTGTAATGGAAATGCAGAAAATTTCTCGGGCAAAGAGGGCGAGCTTCGACCCGAGAAGCTCTAACTGTAAGCGCGTTTTTCGCGCTTAATTGTTCAAGGATGTACGAATAAGCGAGAAAAACGCGCTTAAAACAGTACGGCCGGTCAGCTGAGAGGCATATTGCCAGCTTCTCGGGCACATGCGCGAGCTTCGACCCAAGACACTCTCGGAGCAGTTGAGCAAAAGTGGGTACGAAATCAACGTCAGATTCCTCTCTCCCGGCTAAAGGACTGGAGCGACGTTATTCCACGAAAATGATTGAATTTGAACATCTAATGGACTCAACAGCCCTTAATCTCCTTCAAATGATGAAAATAGGATAAATTGAAACCGAATAACGGCGCTGAAGTCCGTTAGTTCGGAATAATCGCCCCAAATAGGCAATTAACGGCATCCAGATCCGTTAAACGTCTATTTTCGTTTCATTAGCTGTGTGCGCTAATTTGGTCCGTCGTAGTTTTTTGAGATATTCACGCAAAAACGGATCGAATTCATGTGTGGATGCTGATATGCTATAATGTACCCGATTAACAGCAGGAGTTGATGGCAGGATGGGGTTCCGCAAGATGTACCGAAATTACTTAAAAAATAACTTGTTTATGAAGCTGCTTCTCCTGTTCTCATTGATTACCGTCATTACGATTATTTCGTTTTCTTACTTCATGTACCATTCGATGTCGCAAGCGAATATCAATCGAGAGCTGGATATACAGAAGAAGGCAATGACGAATGTGAACAATTATTTGGGGGGGAAATACGATTCAGCGCAGTCTATCGTGTTCGGCTTATATCGGGATAGCTCGCTTGCCGCGGGCATCTCTTTCATGCTGCAGCACCCTTTCCAAGAGTATGTGCAGCATGGTCTGGAGCAATACAATTTAGGCGGTAACAGCACGTGGAATGCCGGTCTGCAATATTTTAAAAATCGGGTGGAAGATGACGAAGATATTCGCAGTCTGATGCTTTACAGTGTGGATCAGATGACCTTATATGTGCTTGATCGTAACCGGCAATTGAAGATCGTGCCTACGAATGCAGCCCACTCCTACATTCCTGAAGTCATGGCGCTTGATAACAAGAGCGTTACCTTGCCGAATATATGGGTCCGTGAAGCCGCAGGTCAATGGGATAACCATCTGTACTCGATTAGGACCCCCATCAACGACAAGCAAACCTTGAAAAATATAGGACAACAGGTTGTGTACTTCAGCTCAGACGGCATTTGGAAGATTCTCTTGAATGATAAGGAAGAGTTAAAGGGAACGATTCTCGTTCTATCACCGGATGGAGGCGTCCTGTTTGATTCTTCGGATCAATATTACGGCAAGCCTTATCCTTATATGAATCAAGTTAGTTCGTTATACGAGAATATTGGTTCGAATCAAAGCGGATATGTGACGAAGCTGACGCAGAGTAAAGGGGATTTTATTGTCGTCGGGATCATTCCGAAGAATGAACTTGAAGCATCCTCAAGGCGAATCGGCAGCACGATCTTTATGATTAGTGCGGTCTGTATCTTTTTCGCGATCTTGATTCCTTCTCTTGTTGTGATGAATGTCTCTAAACGCACCAATCAGATCATTCGCTTTACGCGGAAGGTCAAACAAGGTGATCTGAATGTACGGATTCCAGATGTGCGAGAGGACGAGCTGGGACAAATTTCTCGCAGCTTCAACGAGATGATCGAAGAGCTGAATCAATATATCGATAGGGTGTATAAGGCGGATATTAAGCAGAAGCATACAGAGTTAACGGCTCTGCAAGCACGCGTCAATCCTCACTTTTTATACAATACACTCGAGGTTATTCGTATGCGTGCTATCTCTCATGGGGCTCATGACGTTGGCGAAATGATTTACAGCTTGTCGGCGTTATTCCGCAGCCTGGTACAGCAGAAAAAGATTTATACACTGAAGGATGAGCTTGAAGCTTGCCGCTTATACCTCGAGCTGTTCCAGATTCGCTATAAGGACAAGTTCACGTATTCGATCGAGTGGGATCGGAAGCTGGCATCTACACGCATTATGAAAATGTCGCTGCAGCCTGTAATTGAGAACTATATCGTTCATGGCTTGCGAAGCGAAAGCACCGATAATGAGCTTCATATTCGCGTGAAACAAACGGAAGATTTCCTTCATGTGCAAGTGGAAGACAACGGAAATGGTATTACGCCAGAGCGTTTGAGCGAGCTGGAGTCCTTCTTACAAGCAGAGGAAACCGAAGGCGAATCCTTCGGCTTGCGGAGCATCAATCAACGCCTAAAGCTGCTCTACGGCAGCAGGTTCGGCTTACAATTAAATAGTGAACCTGGTAAAGGAACGGTAGTTGATATATGGCTGCCTATGGACGACGGAAAAGAGGGTTAGGATGTTTAGGGTTTTTCTTGTGGACGACGAGCCTTTCATTATTGAAGGGTTGTATGACATTATTGATTGGGCCGAAGCGGGTTTGGAAATTGTCGGACATGCCAGCAATGGGCAGAAGGCATTAGATGCCCTGCAGGAAACCTCGGTGGATATTTTGTTGACGGATATTTCCATGCCGGTGATGACCGGTTTGGATCTGATTCGCCAAGCCCGAACGGTTCATCCCGATTTGAAAGTCATTGTGCTCAGCGGTTTCGATGAGTTTACCTATTTAAAAGAAGGCATGCAGCTCGGTATCGAAAATTACCTGCTTAAGCCCATCAATATCCAAGAGCTGAAGGCAACGCTTCATAATACGGTCGAGAAGCTGAATACGTTTGAAGAGAATCGGCAAGTTCAGGCCTATAGCAAACAAGTGTTGAAAGACAACACGCTTCATCGTTGGTTAACCCATCAGATTGCGCCTTTGGAATTTTATGAACGCGCGGACCTTCTGGGCATGAACCTTGATCGTGCCTATATGATAGCTGCTGTACTCCGAGTGGCATCCGATGCAGATGAGGTTTTCGAATGTATCTCCAATAAGGTACAAGCCTATGATTGGATCACCGCATTCTTCGATATGGATGGCGATATCGTTCTGCTTGCAGCTGTAGATGATGCTGGCCGCGGCAGAACGGATTTGACGGCTTTGCTTGAGCAGCTTCGAGCTGATCTTCAGGATCGTCCTCTCCGCATATCTATCGGCAGTGTAGAGCCTCTACCTGAACAGGCTGGACAAAGCTATACGGCCGCGAAGAAAGCGCAGGAGTATTTCTTGGTATATCCAGAACTGATCATGATTGATTATACGGAGCTTGCTATGAATCAAGACAATCGAAAGGTCGATTTCTCCATTATTGACTGGCCAGTCTACGCGAAATTAATTATTGCTAAAGATCAAGAGAATTTGCGCGAGCAAATTCAAAACGATTTCAAACGGATTCAAGCGCTCCCTGGCATTACGCCGCACGATTTTCAGAATATCGCTTTTGAGATGATCATCCATTTCAAGCTGGAGATCAAAGCGATTCGCCATACTGAGGAACTTGATGCGTATAATCATGCTTTTCACCAAATCAGGAGCGCGGTTACGCTGGAACAGCTGGAAACGGCCATCCTCGAAATTGCCCATACGACAATCGGATTCTTAATTTCTGACGTTCGAAGTCCGATCGTGCAGCAGGTTTTAAAATATATCCATCAGTCTTATGCGGAAGAGCTTTCGCTCAAAATGCTGGGGGCGCACTATCATATTCACCCCGTTTACTTGGGACAATTGTTCCATAAGGAAATCAATGAGACGTTTACGGAATATATCAATCGGTACCGGATCGAGAAAGCAAAGGAAATGCTAAAGACAACGAATTCGAAGGTTCATGTCATTGCTAATGAGGTGGGCTACTCAGAATTGGGTTACTTTTATAAACAATTTAAAAAGTATGTGGGAATCTCCCCAACGGATTACAGAGGATTGCTCTAGGGAAAACTGAGGAGCAGTCTTTTTTTTGCCGGAAAGGATAAATAGCTGCTTTTTTCTTAACTTTAGACAGGGTTCATTTAGTTTATCGTCTATTTGTAACTGCTTTCATGAGGTACTGTAAAGGTAGCCCAACGGGGCGTAAACAATAGAGCATTTAACAGGGAGGATACAAAAATGAAAAAACGCTTGGTCACCACACTAGGATTGACGCTAGCCGTTTCCATGGCTCTTAGCGCGTGCGGCAGCACCAAAGATGCCGGCGGTGCGAAAGGGAATGAAACGACAAATAAACCGGTTGAGTTAATCTGGTACACAATCGGAACACCACAAAAAGACGTGGACCGCGTCATGGCTGAAGTGAGTAAATACACCGCGGAAAAAATCGGCGTTACCGTGAAAATGAACATGGCGGACTGGGGCGACTACGCACAAAAAATGCAAGTCATGACGGCATCCGGCACACCGATGGACATTATGTTTACGTCTTCATGGGCTTTTGATTACGTGCAAAACGTGCGTAAAGGCGCATTTAAGCCGATTGACGAGCTTCTTCAAAAAAATGGACAAGGTATCGTGAAAGCGCTAGATCCTGCTTTTCTTAACGGTTCCAAAGTGGACGGGCACAATTACGGCGTACCTGCCAATAAAGAGCTGCCAGCTCAAGACGTATGGCGTTTCAACAAAAACCTGGCTGATAAATACAACCTTAGCCTAGATAATGTGAACACGCTTGAAAGCTTGGAGCCACTGCTCAAAACGATTAAAGAAAAAGAACCGAACATTTATGGATTAGCTGTTGATAAAAATTACATGCCATATGTGCCTTACGATTACATTATCGAGAAAATGCCGATGGCCGTGAGTGTAAACAATGCGGATTTCAAAGTTGTCAACATTTTTGATACGCCAGAAATGAAGCAAGCACTTAAAACCATGAACAAATACTACAAAGCAGGATATGTTCCTACGGAAGCATCGACGCTTTCCTCGCTTAACGATGTACAAGTAACTGGCAAATGGTTCGCGGATAAAGCGACGAATCAACCGTTTGCGGACAACCTTTGGTCAGCTAGTTATGGCTATCCAGTCGTTTCCAAAGCGGCAAGCCCTGCTTTGATTTACAACTGGTCCGTAATGGGCTCCATGCAAGCGATATCTGCTAATTCCAAATATCCGGAAAAAGCTATGGAATTCCTGAACTTGCTGAATACCGATCCAGTGCTTCGTAATATGGTCGATTCCGGTATTGAAGGTGTTCACTACAAAAAAGTCGACAACGACAAAATGGAAAATTTACCAGAATCCAAAAACTACGATATGCCGACTTTCTCACTCGGAAACGTTCTGCTGACGTATAAAGATGTTAAAGATCCTGCGAACAAATGGGAAGAGTTCAAAAAGTTTAACGATACCGGCAAACCTGCACCTCTGCTTGGCTTCAACTTCGATCCATCCAAAGTAATCAATGAAATCGCCGCGGTTCAAAACGTAAAAGAAGAGTTCTGGGCAACATTGATGACGGGTACTGTTGACCCGGATAAATACATTCCGCTAGCCAACGAAAAATTCAAAAAGGCTGGTTTGGATAAAATCATGGCTGAAGCGCAAAGTCAGATTGATGCTTGGAAAGCAGCTAACAAAAAATAATTCAACATGGTTGATTAGGCGAATGTCCAACATTCGCCTGATCTTTTTCACTACAATGATCTAGAGGGGTGATTTTATGAAAGGAATAGGAGCATTTTTTAAAGATGTTAAACAAAGTAGAGTTCTGCTGCTAATGGCATTGCCGGCGACGCTTTGGTTCCTGTTCTTCTCTTATTTGCCGATGGCGGGTATGGTGATTGCTTTTAAGCAGTATCGCTATAGCCGCGACGGTTTTTGGGCAAGTATTATGGAAAGCAAATGGGTAGGACTGCAAAATTTCAAATTTTTATTTAGCACCAATGACGCCTACATCATTACGAGGAACACACTGCTCTATAATATTGTGTTCATTATTGCAGGGCTTGTTCTTTCTGTAGGTTTAGCGATTGTCTTATCAGAAATCGTCAATAAAAAACTGGCAAAGCTTTATCAAACAGGAATGTTCCTGCCTTATTTCCTATCGTGGGTAATCGTCGGCTACTTCGTGTTCAGTTTTCTTAGTGTCGATAAAGGTATGCTGAATCACATTCTGTCCGGGTTTGGAATCGATCCGATTCGTTGGTATAACGACAAGACGTATTGGCCCCTTATTATCATTTTTGTTTATCTGTGGAAATCGGTTGGTTACAGCAGTGTGGTATATTTGGCCGCGATCATGGGGATCGACAAATCGTTGTATGAAGCCGCAATGATTGACGGAGCGAGCAAATGGCAGCAAATCAAGCACATTACGTTCCCAATGCTGAAGCCTCTTATGACAATTCTGACATTGCTGGCTATCGGACGCATTTTCTATGCAGACTTCGGATTGTTCCTGCAGGTGCCAAGAGATTCAGGAACACTGTACTCTGTAACCAATGTTATTGATACGTATGTATACCGTGGCCTCAAATCTACCGGAGAAATCGGTATGAGTACCGCAGCTGGTCTATACCAATCGGTTATCGGCTTCATCCTGGTTATGACTTCGAACTATATCGTTAGAAAATTCGATAAAGATAATGCGTTGTTCTAAACTATTTTCATGGAAAGGAGGATTTTCAAATGATTGCTAAACCAATGAAAAGCCGTGACTTTCATAAATTGCCGCCTGCTTTGAATATAATTTTTAATCTTGTAGCGGGGCTGTTTGCGCTCGCTTGTATCTTTCCGTTCTTGTTTGTAACCATTATTTCATTTACGGATGAGAAGTCGTTAAGTACGAATGGATACCGCATTATCCCAGAAAAATGGAGCCTTGAGGCTTATCGCTATCTCTTCAAAGCGGGGGATCAGCTGCTGCTTTCCTATGGCGTTACCATTCTTGTAACTGTGGTTGGGACGATTGTAAGCTTGCTTATCACAGCTACGTTTGCCTATGCGATTTCACGTAAAAGCTTTAAATTCCGCAATGCCTTCGGTTTTTTTGCTTTCTTCACGATGCTGTTTAACGGTGGACTTGTGCCGACATATATCGTTGTTACACAACTGATGGGGCTTAAAGATTCAGTCTGGGCTTTGATTTTGCCTTTGGCCGGAAATGCATTTTATATTATGATTATGCGTACTTTCTTCGTCACATCTGTTCCCGACGCCATTATTGAATCTGGAAAAATTGACGGGGCCGGTGAATTTGGGATTTTCGTCAAACTAGTGCTGCCGCTCTCGCTTCCGGGACTAGCCACTATAGGTTTGTTTAGTACTTTGGGATACTGGAACGATTGGTTTAATGCATTGCTCTATATCGATACACCAAAACTAGTGCCTTTACAATCGATGTTGATGCGTATTGAGAACAGCATGCAATTCCTGCTCCAGAATACCAGCAACCCTTCTGTTGGCGTGAGCTTACTGCAATCGCTGCCGCAGGATACATCCCGTATGGCGATGGTTGTTCTGGCAACCGGGCCGATTATTTTTGCTTACCCGTTCTTCCAACGGTACTTTATCCAAGGCTTGACGATTGGTGCCGTGAAAGAGTAACGTAAAAATGCATTCTTCGAAACTAGAAAAATTTGGAGGACTTACCGTGGAACAATTCAGACTGCCGAAAATTCCGATGCCGAAACTGGAGCTGCCAAAGGCCATTCAAGAAGTATTGCTGGAAGCCGAAGAGAAGCTGGCGCATCGTCCGAAGCTGCTGCAGCTATTTAAAAATTGTTTTCCTAATACATTAGAGACGACGACCAAATTGATGGAGGATGGCACGACCTTCGTCATCACCGGAGATATCCCTGCGTCATGGCTGCGCGATTCTGTGGAACAAGTCATGCACTATGTGCCATTTGCCAAACAGGACTCCGATTTGCAGCACATCATTAGCGGTTTAATCAAGCGTCATATCCAATATATTCATATCGATCCGTATGCCAATGCGTTTAACGAATCAGCGAACGACTGGCACTGGAATAAGGCGGATCAAACGGAAATGTCGCCATGGGTATGGGAGCGTAAATTTGAACTGGATTCGTTATGCTTCTCGATGCGGCTGGCTTATGCGTATTGGAAGGAAACGGAGTTAACGGATATTTTCGATGCGGGATTTAAAGCAGCGATGTTTAAAATCTATGAATTGTTTAAGACGGAGCAATACCACTTTGAAAAGTCACCTTATCGTTTCACTCGCAATAACGGAATTCCGACGGATTCACTGCGCAATAACGGGATGGGGATGCCGGTGAATTACACAGGCATGGTATGGTCAGGCTTTCGTTCAAGTGACGATGCCTGCGACTTTCATTACAATATTCCAGCGAATATGTTCGCGGTTGTGGCTCTTCGCCATATGCAAGAATTTGCGGAATGGGTGTTCAGGGATATGGACTTTCTCCAAGACCTGAAAGCCCTTGAAGCGGATATTGACCATGGCATCCAGCTGTATGGTATCTATCGCCATCCCGCGTTTGGACCGATTTATGCGTATGAGACAGACGGCTTCGGCAACTACTGCTTGATGGATGATGCGGGCACTCCTGGACTAATGTCGATTCCTTATCTGGGTTATGTATCGGCGGATGATCCCATCTATCAGAACACAAGACGATTCGCGTTAAGCAAAGAGAATCCGTTTTATTTCGAAGGCAAAGTTGCCAGAGGCATCGGCAGTCCGCATACGCCGGACGATTACATTTGGCATATGGCCTTGTCCATGCAGGGCTTGACGGCTTCCACTGATGAAGAGAAGCTGGCGATGATCGCGATGCTTGAAGCAACAGATGCAGACACCGGGTTTATGCACGAGGGCTTTCATGTCGATGATCCAACGATTTTTACGCGGAAATGGTTCGCCTGGTCGAACAGTTTATTCTCCCAGTTGGTGTATAAAGCGATGAAGGATGGTTTGCTATGAGTCAACCGGTCATTATATTCTATGATGCTACATTTCCGATCAGCAATTCCTGTGAAGTGAAAGTTGATCTACTCGCGGAGCATGGTGCTGTTGTTGTAGGCGCCGATGCACTTGGAGAAGCTCTCCGGTCGACGGTTGATGGATGCTTCGTTAATCTGCATGCCCCGTATTTCCCTAAGTCCGCATGGCCGGAAATCCTGGCATTCTTGAAACGCGGCGGCGGGCTGCTAAGTATTGGCGGCGCAGCCTTCAAGCGTCCGGTGCGTCGAGAAGCTGATGGCTGGCATATAGAATCGGAGCAGACCGCCTATCATCAGCAGTTGTACATTCATGAAATACTTCGTGTTGAAGCCGTTCCCATGCGCTCCTATACAGCGTTAGAGACCTTGCCTCTGCTTCAGGGGCAGGAATCGATGTTCGCGCTTGCAGATACGTGGAATCTGGTCCCGCATACGACACGCAACAGCGACTTGCCCGATCAAATGGGCGCTGCGGGTACCATGAGCACACAGATTTATCCGCTATTGAAAAGCATCAGTAAGGACGGCCGCGAAGTGGCTGCGCCTGTCGTTCTTTGGGAAAACTCGCGAGGCACGTTTATCGGTTCGCGCTGGATGTTTGTCAATGTACCGCTTAGTCCTTCGTTTTGGAGCGAAGGAGGTGCCCAAGCATTGATGGCATGGGCAGCATTTTGTGCTAATGGCGTTACAGAGCTGTGGATTAAGCCGAATTATGCCAGCTTCGAGCCGGGAGAGCATGCCATGCTGACGCTTCAAACTCAGCTTATCGGAGGGCTCCAAGCTGGAGCTGACTCGAAGCAATGGACGTTTGATCTTCGTGTAGCGCATGAGGGTGGCACACAAGACGTGTGGACCCATCGTTTGACAGCTCAAGTGAATAAAGAATTCAATGTAGTCCGCATCCCGGTACCGCTAGACATACAACGTGGTTTATACCGTGTAACTTGCACGGCAACGTCTGAGGATGGCGAGCTTCGCGTGCTTCGCCAAGGCTTCTGGGGACACGATCCTTTGCTGCTCGCGGAGGGACAACCGATGACAAGCGGTCGCGACTATTTCATCAAAGACGGACGCCCGCTGCCGATTGTCGGCATGACATATATGACCTCCGATGTCGCTCGCAAATTCTTGTTCCTGCCCAATAGCGATGTCTGGGATCGAGATATGGCCCAAATGGCCAAAGCCGGCATCAATTGGATCCGAACAGGGATTTGGACGGCTTACCGCAATATCATGCAGGTGGATGGACATGCTTCCGAAGAGGTTCTGAGAGCTATCGATGCTTTCTTCTTAACGGCTAAGAAGCACAATCTTCAGGTAACGTTCACCTTCTTCTCCTTTACGCCAGAAACTTGGGAAGGGGTTAACCCTTATCTCGATCCGCAAAGCGTAGAGGCACAGAAGCGGTTTATCCGCTCCATTGTTTCGCGTCACCGTGCGACGACGCATGTGGATTGGGATCTGATTAACGAGCCATCTATGTTTGATCCTGCACTGATTTTTTCCGCGGGACCGCGTTCCACTCGGGATATCTACGAACGGGAGGCTTTTGTAGAGTGGCTTAAGCAGCGTCATAACAGCATCGAGCTTCTTCAGGAGAAATGGAATATGTCGCCTGAACAGCTTCCGACTTTTGAAGCGGCGGCTATTCCCGAGGCTGGAGAAATCAATTTTGACGTACAGGATATGCACAAGGGCAAGAAAGGAACTCGCTGGCTGGATTACTGTTTGTTCTCTATGGAGATGCATAACCGTTGGGCCAAAGAGCTCTACAATACGATTAAAGAGATCAGTCCTGATCATCTTGTTGTGGTCGGTCAAGATGAAGCGCTTGGCGCACAGCGGCCTTCTCCTTTGTTTTATGAGGAGGCAGTGGACTATACAACCGTACACTCGTGGTGGCTGAACGATAACCTCGTTTGGGACGGCATTTTTGCCAAAACAGCGAATAAGCCAAATGTTATTCAAGAAACAGGCATCATGTACGTGGAGACACCGGATGGACGCGCTAAACGTTCGGAGAACGAACTGCGCAGCCTGTTGGAGCGGAAATATGCCTATGCATTTGCTACCGGAGGCGCCGGTGCTATTCATTGGATCTGGAATACTAACTTTTATATGGATAATGCGAACGAATCGCATATTGGTGCGCTTCGTGCTGACGGCACAGAGAAGCCAGAAGCTAATGTCTCTTACGATTTCGGGCGGTTTATGGCTGAAATCAGAGATTTGTTCCAGGATCGGGCGTTGGAGGATATCGTAGCGATTTTCCCTTATTCGAACGATTTTTCCAACCGGAAATTGGCATTTGATGCTACGACTAGTATGACGCGCGTGCTGTCCTATCAATTGAAGATGCCGTTCCGTGCGGCATCGGAGTATCATTTGGATGCGCTGGAGCACCAACCGGCGAAGCTGATCCTGCTGCCGAGCGCGCATAATTTGGATGATCAAGCTTGGTTGAAGCTTGTAGATATCGTACAGCGTACGGGTGCAACGCTGCTTGCGACAGGTCCAATCAGCATTGATGCGTATTGGAAACAAACACCGCGTCTGATCGATGAACTAGGTGAAGCGGAGCTTCACAACGTACGCCGCGAAGAAATGCTTGGGCTGCAAGGTGCAGCGCTCCCGGTATCCTTTGATAAGCGTCGAATAGCCGAAGTCGTGAAAGAAGTGCGGACTGGACATTCAGGCGCGGGAACAGGGTCTGCTAGCGCAAGCGATGCGGTTGTCGATATTCCGCTGGGCAAAGGCAGACTCATTTGGAGTCCGCTGCCGGTTGAATTGAACGGACGCTTGGATACGGTCGCCCGCCTGTATCGTTATGCCATCGATGCCGCGGGCTGTGAAAGCGGATTGGAATGGCTGCAAGGCGGCGATATTGCAGGTGTATACGGAAGGAAGTTAAGCTTTAAGAACGGCTTCCTGTATGTATTCGTATCTGAATTTGCATGGAACGTGGATGTCGAAGTGAAGGATACGGATAGCGAGGCAACTTATGCATTTACACTAGAGAAAGAGCGTTCCGTTCTCTTTGCTGCTGATGCCCAAGGCAATCTCATCTCCGTGTACCGTCCGGAGGCAGTCCATATTGAAAGGAGTTAAACGATGAGTACCAAGAGAACCGCTCATATCATTTCCCATACGCATTGGGACCGGGAATGGTATTTACCCTATGAGAAGCATCATGTTCGTCTTGTTAAGCTAGTAGATACGCTGCTGGATAAAATGGATCAGGATCCGAATTATCGCAGCTTCTTTTTGGACGGACAAACGATCATTTTGGAGGACTACCTCCAAGTTCGACCGGATCAAAAGGATCGACTGACCAAATTTATTCAGGACGGCCGTATTTTAATAGGTCCGTGGTACATTTTGCAGGATGCATTTCTGACCAGCGGTGAAGCCAATGTACGAAATATGCAGATTGGACATCAAGATGCGAAGAAATATGGAGACGTATCGAAGATCGGTTATTTTCCCGATACGTTCGGACTGGTAGGCCAAACGCCGCAATTGATGCAGCAGTCCGGAATCACGAATGCTTTATTTGGGCGTGGCGTGAAGCCGACTGGCTTTAACAATACCGTGTCTGACGGTGATTATGAATCGTCATTCTCGGAACTGCTTTGGGAAGGACCCGATGGTTCCCAAGTGCTGGGCATTCTTTTCGCCAACTGGTATTCGAACGGCAATGAAATTCCAGTAGACCGAGAAGAAGCGAAAGCGTACTGGGAGCGGAAGCTAGCGGACGCGGAGAAATACGCATCGACTGGCGAGCTGCTCTTTATGAATGGGTGCGACCATCAGCCGGTTCAGTTGGACTTGCCTGAGGCGATTCAAGCTGCGCGCGATCTGTATCCGGATACGACCTTTGTTCATTCGAATTTTATCGATTACTTGCAGGCTGTTCAGCGTTCCTTGAAGCATGAACTTTCTACGGTAAAAGGCGAGCTTCGCAGTCAACGGACAGACGGTTGGTCTACGCTCGTGAACACCGCATCCGCTCGTGTTTACTTGAAGCAGATGAATCAGCTGGGGCAAGCGATGCTGGAGAAAGTGGCTGAACCGTTGGCTGCTTTCGCGCACGTCCTCGAAGTTGGGGAGAAATACCCGCATCATTTGTTCACGTATGCTTGGAAAACATTAATGCAAAATCATCCGCACGATAGCATTTGCGGCTGCTCTGTAGACGAAGTACACCGCGAAATGGTGACTCGTTTCGAGAAAAGCCGGCATGTAGCGGAATCGATCGTCGATGACAGCAAACGTGCGATTGCTGAAGCGATCGATACGTCGAGCTTTGCACAAGCGGGCGAAAGCGCCCTGCCGGTCGTTGTTTTCAATACCTCCGGTTGGGAGCGTACCGGCGTAGTGAGTATCGAGCTCGATGCCTTGCGTTTGTACTTCCGTGATGGTTACACGCTTGAAGAAGCAAGCAGTTTTGCGAAGGCGGCGGATCTTTCAGGCCGTACGCTCGTGGATGCGCAGGGGAACGATATTCCTTGCACAATCGAAGATCTCGGACTGCAATTTGGTTACGATTTGCCGAACGACAAGTTCCGTCAGCCGTATATGTGTCGTAGAGTGAAGCTGACTTTTGAAGCGGAGAAGGTTCCTGCTTTAGGGCTGAAGACGTACGCTTGGGTGAAGAGAGAAGATGAGATTTCATCTTCCTCGCTGCTATCGGGAGACCGGGTGCTGGAGAATGACTCGCTGAAGATCGAAATCGTGAATAACGGTTCATTCACGTTGACAGACAAGAAGAATGGCCGAACTTACAGGGATTTAGGCGTATATGAGAATACCGGGGATATCGGCAACGAATATATGTACAAACAACCGGATGGCGAGACGCCGCTTACAACACGCGATCTAGCTGCACATATCCGTGTGTTAAAGGATACGCCCTATCAGGCAACTATTGAGATTGTACACGACTGGGAAATTCCCGAGTCGGCGGACGAATTACTGGAGGAAGAGCAGCGAGATTTGATCTACTATCCGCACAGAAAAGCACAGCGATCAGCTCGCATGGTACCTATGCAGATCCGTACCATTGTCAGTCTGAACCGCGGCGGCAAAGGAGTAGAGATCGAAGCCACCTTCAACAATCAGGCCAAAGATCATCGTCTGCGGATGTTGTTCCCGTCGGATCTGAATACACAAGTTCACCGCGTCGACTCCATGTTTGAAATTCCGCAGCGTGACAACACGCCGACTGCTGAGTGGGAAAATCCAAGCAATACGCAGCATCAACAGGCATTTATTGATGTAAGCGAGGCGGAGGCTGGTCTTGTTGTTGCTAACCTCGGATTGAACGAATACGAAGTTCTGCGGGACGGACGCAATACGATTGCCGTGACGCTGCTTCGCGCGGTTGGCGAGCTTGGCGACTGGGGCTTGTTCCCGACGCCGGAAGCGCAGTGTCTGGGCGAGCATACCGTCCGAATGACCATCATTCCGTATAGCGGTGAAGGCGAACAATTCGGCGCTTACGAGCAAGCCTACCAATTCCAAATTCCGTGGACGTTATGTCAAACGGGCATTCACACTGGGCGCATCTCACCTACGTATGCACCATTCTATTGGGAAGGCGATAAGATGGCCTTTTCTTCCATGAAAATGAATGAAGGAACTGGCGATGTGCTGCTCCGTTGGTACAACATGAGCTCCCAAAACACTGAGCTCAAGCTAAGTTCCAACCTACCTCTGTACTCCTTCTATAAGAGTACGATTATGGAAGTACAAGGGGCGAGTATTGATGCTGATGCCCAAGGCCAAATGTCTTTGCCGACAGGTCCTTGCGAAATTGTTACCATCGGGATTCAGCGATAAGATTAGCTGGAACATTCGAATCGTATTGAAGGATAACATTAATACTTCCATTGGAAATTTTCCAATGGAATCGACTCTCAGACTTCAAAAAACGCAATTTCATTGGAATAGTTCCAATGAAATTGGCTTCCAGGCTATCAAATCCCCACTTCCATTGGAGTTAATCCAATGGAAGTAGGATTCATGCTTCGAATTCACAAAATGAAAACTGAATACAAGAACTTTGGCGATTTGGGACTCAAGTGGAGTAGCACAAACTGGCTCATTTGCAGGTACGTCTAACGAATTGAGCATAGCAGTAAAGAATAATGCCAAATAGACCAATCTAAGTTAATCAGACTTTAGATTGGTCTATTTTTGTTAGAATACATACCCCGTTCACGGGTCAGGATTGCACGTCAATGAGAGGCATTTTTCTTTGCTTCGCCTTGAAAGCAAGATAGATACTGGTTAGTATGGCACTTATGGTTCCACATATGATATCCGTCATCGTGTCGACCAAGCTTCCGTTTTGCGAATGAAGACCGAACAGACTATCCGTCGTATACTCATATATTTCCCAAACGCCGGCCATGGCGATGGAAAAGAAAAGGCAAAACCACACGGCAACTTTCGCATTCGGTACGGCTGCTTTCTCACCTTTACTTGCTTTCATATAAATCATTAAACCGACGAAGCAAAGGATCAAGCCTGAAAAGAGATGTTCAATTTTATCCAAGTAAGGGATAACTTTGTAAAATCCAAATTCGTTAGCCAAAAACATGGTGATAAAAATGAACAATAA
Source organism: Paenibacillus sp. Soil724D2 (assembly GCF_001427935.1). NCBI lineage: Bacteria > Bacillati > Bacillota > Bacilli > Caryophanales > Paenibacillaceae > Paenibacillus > Paenibacillus sp. Soil724D2. The sequence continues at coordinate 275,407 of NZ_LMRY01000056.1, read as the reverse complement.
GACGGAAAAGCGCAATGCTGCAAACATCGTGGTCTTTGTGATTTTGACCACGAAGCGAATGATCAGCAGCACAGCAACAATCAAAACGGCCTGAAACATTTTTGCTGGGATACCTTTCACCCAAAAATAAACGAAGCAGACTGCGGCAGTCGCATACATGGCCAGTTCGAAGAGGTCGTTCCATTTATCTTTGCGTTTTTCCATTTGCATCGCTATCACTCGCCTCGAATTCAGAAAATAGTCGTTTCTGTAAACATTAAACATTATATTTTACTCTTAAACAAGAAAGCACAATCATTGAGTGATAAATATTTGCATTATCACTTTCTATTATTGCCCGGGAAATGGCCAAGCATAGTCCCCGTCTCTCTATTTTCACCTTTTTTCGTATCCCAATATCCTTTCCGGGCGATTCTATTTGATCAAGTCCTTAAGAAGATGGCTATTCTTGACACATCTTAATTCAATGGATATTATAGATATATAAAGTCTATAATAGAATTTCGTTGATTTAGCTCACAAAGTTTACTTCAGTTTTAGATAAGTCGTTTTTTTAAAGTAATTATAGATATTGAGAGTCTGTTATAACCTTAATTCTAATTCTAAATAGGAGATGATCATCATGATTTATGATTGTGCCATTATTGGCGGAGGACCAGCGGGTTTGAATGCAGCACTGGTACTAGGAAGAGCAAGGAGAAGCGTGGCTTTGATTGACAATAATCAACCTAGAAATGCCGTAACACACGCATCCCATGGATTTATCACGAGAGATGGCATAGCACCGGCCGAGTTCCGACGTATTGCCTATGAAGAAGTGCTGCGTTATCCGTCAGTTAATCATTGGCAGACTGAAGTTACATCTGTTAACAGAACCGAATACGGTTTTGAGATGTTCACTTCAACAGGTGTTGGCGTTCAAGCGCGAAAACTGATTTTGGCTACGGGTGTGAAGGAGGTTTTTCCTGAGATCGAAGGCTTTTATCCGTTATATGGGAAAAGTTTATTTAATTGTCCTTATTGTGATGGCTGGGAGCTCCGGGATCAACCGCTTGTTGTTGTCTCCGAGTATCCGACTGCTTTCCATACGGCGAAACTTCTTCTGAATTGGAGTAAGGATGTGGTACTATGCACGAACGGTCAAGCGTCATTGTCGGAGCAGGAAAAAGAATGGCTTCACTCGAAGGGAGTTAAGGTCATGGAACAACCCATTGCGGCCTTTATCGGTCAAAATGGATTGCTTGAGCAGGTACGATTTACAGATGGTACTCATATCCTTAGAGCCGGTGGCTTCGTTACTCCTAAATTTGTGCAAAAAAGTTCATTTGGGGAAAGTTTGGGCTGCGAGATGACGGAATTAGGTGGAATTAGGACAGATGAGTTTGGAAGAAGTTCAGTTACGGGTTTATATGCCGCCGGGGATGCGTCGTATTTCATGCCTTCGCAGTTAATTTATGCCGCGGCCGATGGCAGCAAAGCAGCTGTGGGTGTGAGTATGGATTTGATGGAGGGATTCATAGAATGATTAATTGATGCTGTATTAACTACCGCCTTACGACTAACCATCGTAAGGCGGTTTTTTATTGTATAGGAAATTATGAAAGAAGCCGACCGTTAAGCGCCGAGGTCTTTTTGTGTCTTAAATATAACGTTATATATGACGTCATATATAAAATAAATCCCAAGAATAGTGATAAATAATGATATTTTTGTGAACTTAAAAATATATATTGTACATTATATAACCATATGATACATTTATGACATACTAAATAACGATTTAACGAATTGGAGGATGGAGATGCGAGTTGGAATTAGTGGTACAGGTAGAATCGGAAGGCTTTTTTTGAGAAAAGCATTATCCGAGAAGCAGCAGGAGTTTGAAATCAACGTGATCAACTCAACAAGCCCCATTCAAGTATTGGCCCATTTGTTGAAATATGATTCCGTTCATGGCACATGGGACGCGAAAATTGATGTGTTAAATGATAACTTAATGAGGATTAACGGAAAGCTGATTACCGTCATTTGTGAAAGAGAGCCGGATTTATTGCCGTGGGAGGATTATGGTGTTGAATTGGTTGTGGATGCAACCGGAAAGTTCAATCATCGGCATGGTGCTGAACGACATTTATTTGCTGGAGCCAAGAAGGTTTTGATTACAGCACCAGGGACGAACATGGACCTCACAGTTGTCATGGGTGTGAATGAAGAGAAGTATGATCCTAAGCAGCATCGCTTGGTATCTGCAGCTTCATGTACAACCAACTGTATCGCACCAGTGCTACATATCCTAGATGAAGCTTTTTCTGTTAAACAGGGTTGGATGACAACGGTTCATGCTTTTACGAATGATCAAAATCATATGGATAACCCGCATAAAGATCTTCGACGTGCGAGGGCATGCACCAATTCTATTATTCCGACTTCGACTGGCGTGGGTAAAGCACTTATCGATGTGATTCCTCATCTCGCATCCCAAATTCAAGGCGTGTCCGTCCGCGTCCCGACACAAGATGTTTCACTGTTAGACCTCCAAGTGGTGGTCGGCCGTAAAGTTAGCGTTGATGATGTGAAGTTCGCCATTAAAAAAGCGATTGCAGGGCAAATAGGATCCTTTGTTGACTACAATGAATTGCCGCTTGTTTCTGCGGATTATATAGGTAATGAGAAATCTGCCATCATAGACGGTCTTAGCATTATGACGCACGAAAACCAAATCAAGCTGCTGGCCTGGTATGACAACGAATGGGGTTACACAAACCGAGTCATTGATTTAGTAGCTCATATGTCACGTGCTGAAAGCACACAACTAAAGGGGGAAACGAAATGTCTAACACAAACCATGTAACATTGGCGGCCATTCATCGGTATGATCTGGGTGTTATCATTTGTAAATCATGTAATGAAGTGATTGCAACGTTACCTACGGACGGATATAAAAAATTCTATAGTTTGTGCAATTCAACCCTATGTATCGATAAAAATAAGGAGGCTAACAAATAATGACTCAGAAACAAGTGGTACCCTTTCAGGAGGGAAATGCTTCAATGAAAGCTTTACTGGGAGGAAAGGGGGCTAATCTTGCTGAGATGACAAGAGCCGGCCTTCCCGTACCACCGGGTTTCACCATTACAACTGAGGCCTGCTTAGCTTTTTTTAAGGTTGGCAATCGGATCTCAGAGGAACTGCTTGAACAAATTGCAGCAGCCCTTAAGCAGTTAGAGAAACAGAAGGGACAAACGTTCGGGGATGCGAACAATCCACTTCTTGTTTCCGTGCGGTCCGGTTCTGTCTCTTCGATGCCGGGTATGATGGATACCATTTTGAATCTCGGTCTCAACGACGTAACGGTTCAAGGGTTGGCTGCTCTTACGAACAATGAAAAGTTCGCTTATGATTGCTACCGTCGTTTGATGCAGATGTTTGGAAACGTGGTGCTTGGCATTGAAGGCTATCATTTCGAGCAGCTGCTGCACCGTTTGAAAGAGAAAGAAGGCGTCCATCAAGATCAGGATGTTACAGCTGACGGTTGGAAGGGTCTTATCGAAGATTACAAAAAGTGTATTATTTCAAAAACAGGTCAAGCTTTTCCTCAGCATGTCTATGAGCAGTTGCGATTAGCCGTTGAGGCTGTATTCAAGTCATGGAACAATCAAAGAGCCCAGATTTACCGCAAAATCAATCGGATTCCAGATGAACAGGGGACAGCTGTTAACATTCAGAGCATGGTATTTGGCAATATGGGCAGCAGCTGCGGTACAGGCGTTGTCTTTACGAGAAATCCATCCACGGGTGAGAATACATTTTTTGGTGAATACCTGATTAATGCACAAGGGGAAGATGTGGTTGCAGGTATCAGAACACCGCTGGCGATTGCCGCGCTGAAAAGCGAAATGCCTCAGATTTATGAGCAGCTGTTCACGGCATCCAAGCAGTTAGAGAAGCATTACAAAGATATGCAGGACATCGAGTTTACGGTTGAAAATAATAAGCTTTACCTGCTGCAAACGCGAAACGGGAAACGAAACGCCCAAGCTGCGCTCAAGATTGCTGTCGATTTGGTCCAAGAAGGTTTATTGACTAAGCAGGAAGCCGTTGAGCGCATCGAAGTGTCGCATCTTGATCAGCTGCTGCACAGAGGTATTGATGAAGAGGCTGTAAAGGATGTGTTGGCCAAAGGACTTCCTGCTTCGCCAGGCGCTGCGGTTGGACAGCTTGTGTTTGACGCAGACACGGCTGCAGAATGGAACCGCGCCGGCAAGACAGTTATTCTAGCAAGAAACGAAACAACACCCGAAGATATTCATGGCGTGATCGCATCGGAAGGAGTGCTCACGAGCCGCGGAGGAATGACGAGCCATGCCGCTGTTGTGGCAAGGGGAATGGGCAAACCATGCGTATGCGGCTGCGAAGAAGTGCGAATTGTGCTTGATGAGAAGCGGATGTTGGCGGGAAGCAGAGTCGTAGAAGAAGGCGATTGGATTACGCTCGACGGTGCAACCGGACGCGTAATTGTCGGGGCTATGCCATTGCGAGAAGCCAGGATGACGGATGAGCTTCTCGTCATGTTGAAGTGGGCGGATGAGATTCGTACGCTGAAGGTATACGCGAATGCAGACAATCCGGAAGATGCGAAAATTGCGAGACAATTAGGAGCCGAAGGGATTGGTTTATGCCGAACAGAGCATATGTTTTTCTCGCCAACTCGTCTACCTGTTGTTCAACGAATGATTTTGGCTGATGATAAAGAAGATCGCTTGCAGGCTCTTTCACAGCTGCTTCCCATGCAGCAGTCAGATTTTGAAGGCATGTTCGAGGAAATGGATGGCCTTCCGGTAACGATTCGGTTGCTGGATCCACCTTTGCATGAGTTTTTACCCAACCTTGAAGATCTGCAAAAAAGATATACGGAGCTGACTTACAATAAAAGTGTCTCAGACTTAGAAAGAGAAGAGATCGCTCACCTTCTCCGCAAAGTGCAGGGTCTCCATGAGGCTAACCCTATGCTCGGACAGCGGGGCTGCAGATTGGGAATTGTATATCCGGAAATTTACGATATGCAGATAGAGGCTATCTTCCGGGCAGCTTCAAGCTGTATCGACAGAGGCATCCGAGTTCTTCCGGAAATCATGATTCCGCTTGTAGGCCATGCCAATGAACTGAAAATTTTGCGAGAGCTTGTTGATTTTGTTGCGGAACAGGTGCTTGGGAAAGACAAACTTCGGGATTGTCCGTACAAAGTAGGGACCATGATCGAGGTTCCACGAGCGGCTCTAACTGCGCGCCAAATTGTGGCATATGCCGATTTCTTCTCTTTTGGCACCAATGATTTGACGCAAATGACGTATGGTTATAGCCGTGACGATGCGGAGGGTAAATTTCTAACCCACTATGTTGATCAGAAGCTTCTTCCGCATAATCCGTTTCAAGTGCTTGACACAGAAGGAGTCGGACAATTGATTGATTTGGCCGTGAATGCGGGCAGGCTCGTTAAGCCGTCCCTCAAAACGGGCATATGCGGGGAGCATGGCGGAGATAAAGAGTCGATTTTCTTTTGCCACTTGACCGGATTGGATTATGTTAGCTGTTCTCCTTACCGAATTCCTTTGGCTCGAATAGCTGCGGCACAAGCGTTCATCTTGCATGGTGTTATCGGTGAACAAAAGGTCGCTCAAGCCATATGATAACGCGAGAAAATCGGTTAAAATAGGGATGAACATGAAAGTTCGGGGAGGGAAATGCGATAGAACTTACATCCCGTCAAATGGAAATCATTGAACGTGTAAAAAAACATGCTCCGATTACCGGAGAAAACTTAGCAGAAATGCTCGGAATCGCCCGTCCTACCATTCGTTCCGACCTTGCCCTGCTTGTTATGCTAGGTTATTTGGATGCGAAGCCAAAGGTTGGTTATTTTCTCGGTAAAACGCTGGAGCGTGAAGAATCATCATACAAAAAACTTGATGGCATTTATGTTAAAGATGTTATGGGTTTACCTGTCGTTCTTCAAGAAACAGCTACGGTGAATGATGCCGTCGTCTCACTGTTTCTTGAGAATGTGGGTACTCTGATGATTGTGAGCAGTAATCGGGCATTAGTTGGTATTGTATCTAGAAAAGATTTGTTAAAAGTAACGTTAGGCAATGCGGGTGCTCCTTCCATGCCGATAAGTCTTGTGATGACGAGACACCCGAACATCGTTACCGTAAGTCCGGAGGACCACGTCATTGATGCGGCGCGCAAAATGATTCATCATCAAGTTGACAGTCTGCCCGTTGTGAGTTTGGACTCTGAACAAGACCAGTATGGCGTTATTGGACGAATAACGAAAACAACCATGACCAAATTAATGTTGGAACTAGCTGCGAATTAGGAGGTATTCACGGGTGGAGGAGAAAGTCCATACGATATTCGTTTGCTCAGACTCGGTTGGGGAAACGGCAAACACGGTTGTTCAAGCGACAATTCGTCAGTTTAACGCCAGTCAAGTTCATGTAAGGCGTTTTGGAACTATGCGTACGGAGGAAGAAATCCGAAGTATGATGGAGGAAGCTTCGCGACTTGGCAGTTTTGTTGTTTATACGCTCGTTCTTCCGGAATTAAGAGAGATGATGCGTCAAGAAGCGATTCGCCTAAACGTGACTAGCATTGATGTCCTAGGTCCTGTCATGCAAGCTTTCATCGATACGTTTAATGATTCTCCCAAAAGGAAAGCAGGGTTGCTGCACCAAATGGATGAAGATTATTATAAGCGCGTCGAAGCGATCGAATTTGCTGTAAAAAGCGATGACGGAAAAGACACAAGCGCTCTAAAACAAGCTCATATTGTTTTGTTGGGCGTTTCAAGGACGTCGAAAACACCGCTAAGTATTTATTTGGCGCATAAAGGATACAAAGTTGCCAACTATCCTTTGGTGCCGGAAGTAAAGCCGCCTCAAGGGTTGTTTACGCTTAACAAAAGCAAAATGATCGGATTGACGATGAGCGCTGAGCAGCTTGTGAAGATCCGTACGGAACGGCTGAAAGCAGTTGGGCTGCCATTTGGCGCTAAATATTCGGCATTAGAAAGAGTGGCGGAAGAGCTGGAGTATGCATTCGGCTTGTATAAGCAGCTTGGATGTACCGTGATCGATGTCACAGAAAAAGCTATTGAGGAAACGGCTGGTATCATACTGGACGCCATGTAACTGCGAATCTTGGCTTAATAATAACATGCGAAACGAACGTTAGAAGCAATTCTAGAGGTTCGTTTTTTTGCTATTTTTTTGGCTTATTTCCGGTCGTTTGGCCGTCGATTTAAGCCGCTTAAGCTGATCGGTTTTTCAATTTCCGCATAGTTATCATCGATATCACTACGAATCGAATTCAGTAGATGAAGAGCGTGGCTTCTTTCTTCATACTCAGGAATCAATTGGATCAGTTCTTCCAATCGTTTTAATCTCGTTTCTGTTACAAATCTCATTAGCGAAGCTCCCTTGCTTAATTCCTGTATCCTATACTATTCGTCTATGACTGTTTATATCGGTCTGTACTTTTCTGGGGTTTTACCCCTTTATCAGTATTACTGATAGATCATATAAGATCATTCTAATTGACCTATTTCGACATACATGATAGTTTCAAGAGAGTGAAAATAATGCGAAAATGTATAATAGGAAATAATATCATTGCAGGCTATGAGAGGTGGATATTCTTGGTACTTCAAGTAACAAACAGTCCTTTTAATCAGGAACAAGTAGAATTACTTAATCGATTACTTCCTACACTAACGGAATCACAACGAATTTGGCTGAACGGGTATCTTGCAGCACTTCAGGGATCGGCTGTCGTGACGACTTCTGGTGCAGCTCCTGTAGCTCCCTTAGCGACTTTGGCGGCGAATGCGCCGGTAATCTCTAAAGAGGTGACCGTACTCTTCGGATCACAGACGGGTAAAGCTCAAGGATTAGCGAAGAAAATGTCCAAAAAGCTAGAAGAGCAAGGTTTTCAGGTAACAGTCTCCTCGATGGCTGACTTCAAACCTAACAATTTGAAAAAGATTCAAAACTTGCTTGTGCTAGTGAGTACCCACGGAGAAGGAGATCCACCGGATAACGCTATATCCTTCCATGAATTCCTTCATAGCAAGAGAGCTCCTAAATTAGAGGAACTGCGGTTTTCCGTGCTTTCACTTGGAGATACATCTTACGAGCTTTTCTGCCAAACAGGCAAGGATTTCGACAAACGTCTGGAAGAGCTTGGCGGCAAACGCCTTGCGCCGCGTGTCGACTGTGACGTGGATTTCGATGAGCCAGCTGCAGAGTGGATGAGTTCCGTTATGAGCTCTTTAAGTGAAGCTTCAATGGGCTCGACTGTTGTGAGTGGCGTTGGAGCAGCAGTTGAAAGCGGTACTGAATCGGAATATTCCAGAACAAATCCATTCCAAGCCGAGGTTCTTGAGAATTTGAATCTGAATGGCCGTGGATCGGACCGCGAAACCCGCCACATTGAGATCTCCTTGGAGGGATCCAATCTTCAGTATGAACCGGGTGATTGCTTAGGTATCTATCCGGAGAACCACCCGCGCCTTGTAGATGAATTGATCGAAGCCATGGGTTGGAAAGCTGAGGAACTCGTTACTATTAATAAGAACGGCGAGAAGCGTTCATTGCGCGAAGCGCTGCTTCACAATTATGAAATTACTGTACTGACAAAACCGTTGTTGGAACAAGTGGCAAAGCTTACTTCAAGCAATGGGCTGCAAGAGCTGTTGGCTGCAGGACGTGAGCAAGATTTTAAATCATATATCAGTGGGCGGGATTTATTAGATTTGGTGCAGGATTACTCCCTTAAGGGCGTACCTGCAGGCGAATTCGTAGCGATCCTTCGGAAGATGCCTGCTCGACTGTACTCAATCGCGAGCAGTTCCAAAGCTTTCCCGGATGAGGTTCACGTTACCGTCCGTACGGTGCGTTACGAGACTCAAGGTAGAGAACGTTATGGCGTGTGCTCTGTGCAGCTCGCTGAGCGAATCAAGTCTGGCGAAACGCTGCCGGTTTACATTCAAAACAACCCGAATTTCAAGCTTCCCGAGAACTCGGAAACTCCTATCATTATGATCGGACCTGGCACGGGCGTCGCTCCGTTCAGAGCCTTTCTCGGAGAAAGAGAAGAGACAGGGGCCGAAGGCAAATCATGGCTCTTCTACGGTGATCAGCACTTCTCCACAGATTTCCTTTATCAGATTGAATGGCAGAAGTGGCTTAAGGATGGCGTGTTGACGCGCATGGATGTTGCGTTCTCCCGCGACACCGACCAGAAAGTATATGTGCAGCATCGGATGCTTGAGAAGAGCGCGGAGCTTTATAAATGGCTTCAAGAAGGGGCAATCGTGTACGTATGTGGTGACGAAAAGAAAATGGCACACGACGTTCATGCGACCCTAGCAACAATTATTGAACAAGAGGGCGGTTTCAGCTCGGAGGAAGCAGCGGAGTATTTGACCCGTATGCAACAGCAAAAACGTTATCAGAGGGATGTTTACTAAGTTCAGATCCCAAAGATCGCGAGAGGAGAAAGGCCAATATGTCAGAAAACAATTTACTTTCAAAGAACAGTGCGCCGCACAGCGAAGTAGAACACATTAAAATGAGAACCAACTACTTGCGGGGGAGTCTCGAAGAGACGCTGATAGACGCAATTACGGGGTCCATCCCCGAGGATGATAACCGGCTGATGAAGTTTCACGGAAGCTATATGCAGGATGACAGGGATCTGCGCAACGAGCGGCAAAAGCAGAAGCTGGAGCCAGCCTATCAGTTCATGCTGCGTGTGCGTGCTGCTGGCGGAGTCGTTACACCAGAGCAATGGTTGATGATGGATCAGGTCGCACAAAAGTATGCTAACGGAACTATCCGTTTGACGACTCGTCAATCTTTTCAGCTTCACGGCGTGTTGAAGTGGAATTTGAAGAAGACGATCCGTGAAGTCAATGATTCGTTGTTAAGTACATTAGCCGCGTGCGGTGACGTTAACCGAAATGTCATGTGTAATCCGAATCCTTACCAGTCGGATGTTCATGCCGAAGTATACGAATGGGCCTGCCGCGTTAGCAACCATCTTGATCCACAGACCAAAGCCTATCACGAGATCTGGCTTGACGGCGAAAAGGTAGTGGATAGCCAAGATGGCGTAGAGCAAGAGCCGATCTATGGAAAGGTGTATTTGCCGCGTAAGTTCAAAATCGGTATTGCAGTACCGCCTTCCAATGATGTGGATGTCTTCTCACAAGATCTGGGTTTCATTGCTATTGTTGAAGATGGACGTCTCATAGGCTTCAATGTATCCGTCGGTGGCGGCATGGGGATGAGCCATGGCGATCCGTTAACTTACCCGCAAGTAGCCCAAGTGATCGGATTCATCACGCCGGATCAAATGGTTGATTTGGCAGAGAAGACAGTTACGATTCAACGGGATTATGGTGATCGTTCTGTGCGGAAACATGCACGTTTTAAATATACGATTGATGACCGCGGCATTGATTGGTTCGTTGGTGAACTAACCGCTCGTTTAGGTTGGAAGCTCGAAGCGGCGCGTCCATACCATTTTGATCATAATGGAGATCGCTATGGCTGGGTTAAGGGAACTAACGGGAAATGGCATTTCAACCTGTTTATTCAAAACGGTCGTGTTAAAGACGAAGATAACTACCTGCTGATGACTGGACTTCGTGAAATTGCCAAAGTGCACACCGGGGACTTCAGACTTACGGCGAACCAGAATCTGGTGATCGGTAATGTAAGCACTCAGAAGAAGAAAAAGATCGAAGAGCTGATCAAAGAATACGGTCTTACGGACGGGCTTCAGTACTCCGCATTGCGCAGAAGCTCTATGGCCTGCGTGTCTCTGCCAACTTGCGGTATGGCGATGGCTGAGGCTGAGCGTTACCTTCCTGACTTAATGGATAAAATCGAGCCGATGTTGGAAGAAGCCGGTTTGAGTGATAAAGAGATCGTCATTCGCATGACCGGTTGTCCGAATGGATGCGCCCGTCCAATGTTAGCGGAAATCGCGTTCATTGGTAAGGCACCAGGCAAATACAACATGTATTTGGGCGGCGGACATTCCGGAAACCGACTGAACAAGCTGTATAAGGAAAACATCGGCGAAGTGGAGATTCTCGAGTCACTGCGGCCGATTGTTAATCAATACGCGAAGGAACGACAAGAAAACGAGCATTTTGGCGATTTTGTCATTCGCGCCGGTTATGTCAAAGAAGTTCGTTCCGGACAAGATTTTCATTCGTAAAAAGATGGTTAAGCTAGTTCAACAGCTTTCCGGAAATTATCGGAAATAGAAAGAAGTGCGTTCACTTAGACGCACTTCTTTTTTTTCTCTGTTTTATGGTTGATTTTACGCCACCGAATCTTGCTCGAGAATACTTACAAATCAATTTGAGAATATTCCTTGACAGGAATATTCTCATTGAGGTATATTGTTATTAGAAATAAGGAAACTTCCTAACGAAATGAGGTGGCCGGACTTGACTAGAACTGGAACTGGAAATCATCATCATGGATAATACAACATTTAACGCACTGGCCGAACCCAACCGTTTACGCATTGTTGAGCTCCTGTTAGATGGTCCCTTAACTGTAGGGGATATCGCCGATGGCCTTGGGCTTCGCCAGCCTCAAGCCTCGAAGCATCTTCGTGTTCTTCTCGAGGCCGGACTTGTGGAGGTGCAGGCTGTCGCCAATCGCCGGAACTACAAACTTCGTTTGGAACCATTTCAAGAACTGGACACCTGGCTTAAAACCTACCGGAGTGTCTGGGATGAACGACTTGACGTACTGGAGAATTACCTCCAGAAGCTGCGAAACAAAGAAAACAAACAAAACTAAATTGTAGGAGGAATTTCAATGTCAAACCAAATGATTACCAAGGTAGAGGGTCAGGAACTAATTTTGGAGCGTGTTTTTAACGCGCCACGTGAGCTTGTATTCAAAGCATTCTCCGAGGCCGAGCATCTAAAACATTGGTGGGGACCTCGCGGCTGGACGCTTACAGTTTGTAACGTCGATTTTCGTCCGGGCGGTATCTGGCATTATTGCATGAAGTGTATCGATCAGAACCAAGGAGATTTTTACGGATACGAATCTTGGGGCAAAGCAGTCTATGATGAAATCGTTGAATCTGAGAAAATTGTTTACGTTGATTACTTCTCGGATGCCGAAGGGAATGAAACGGAGGGGATGCCGTCATCTCACATAACGATGACTTTTGTAGAGCATGAAGGCAAGACGAAGCTTGTCAGCCGCTCAAAATACGCTTCACCTGAAGCGCTCAAAACCGTCATGGAAATGGGCATGGAGCAAGGTATTACTGAAACTTGGGATCGTCTCTCCGAGCATCTGCAATCCATTCAATAATCTCGTATCACGAAGCCGTCCGGCATAGAGCTGGCGGCTTATTTTTTTGATATCTGTTTGACAACAATTTGGTCTTTTTATAGGTGTAGAGCTACTTTAGGCTGGATTGTTGTGCTTTTTACAACTTTCGCGCGGATAAAGCGAAATAAAGCTTGTCTATTGTTGCATTAAGTACAACTTTGTCGTTCTAACCGATATGATGGCGTAAAAAAACAAAATCATTATTCGACACTGAAATAATATTTCACAAATTTGTCATAAAGTTTATCGACCCCATCATTACCTTTTTCTGCGTCCTGTTTTATAATAGGTATACAAACCATCATTGAACAGAATTGGTGTGAATAATTGATATGGAACTACTATTATTAGAAAAAATCGAAGCTTTACGCATTGAAATGGTAGAAGAGGCGTATTTACGCGGAAGTTTCACGCATGAGAAAGTAGTAGATCTTAGTCAAAAATTAGATCAATATATTGTTAACTTTCAAGAGTTAAAATGATATTACCTTCATAGAGAATAGACCAGAGGATTGTAACTGAAATCCTCTTTTTGCTATTTGAGATCAATGTAGCTTGTGTCCAGGGCAGGGCATAAATTTCGGTTATTCAGGAAACTTATCCTGCCCTTTTGAGAACATCAGAAACAAAATCCCGATTGAAAAAGCTACAAGCAATAAAGGCGCAATCATAAGCAAAAAGAAATCCATAATCATCACCCTTTCTTGGAGGGATTCCCTCGCACATATTCAGCGTCGAACAGGAACAGTCGCATCAGTAGTACAAGTGATGGAATAAGCAGACATAATCCAGCAAGGAAAACGACAATTAGGGAGATAGCCATAGCATCGTTCGTGAAATTTTGATGAATGGTAATAAATGGGTAAAGGATATACGGCAAGTGTGAAGCTCCATATCCGAAGAAGGCAAAAGCGAATTGCAGCATGACAAGAATAAATGCCCAGCCAAAGTTTTTTCGTTTAAAAATCAGATAGACGGCTGCTATGAAGCATAGTAACGAAGCAACGAACATCCAAGAAAGATCAAGCATAGCCTTAAAATGCTCCGGATTGTGCCAACGAATAGCGAAAAAAACAAATATACTGCACACGATTGTTGGCGGACTCCAGCCTAGTGCGTAGCTTCGGACGATTTCAAGTGCTTCGTAATCCTGGGCTTTGTTGGCATAGTAGGAAAGAAACATCGCAGAAATGTACAAAACGCTAACAAGTGCAAGCAGCACAACCGACCAGGAATAGGAGCTTGTGAAGAGCTTGCTAAAGTGTAAAATAACCTTGCCATTCTCCTCTGTCATATAACCTCCCTCTGATATTGTCAGGACGGTTGATAAGGAAGCGGGAATGAGGAGGCCGGTTGCTCCGTACAAAAATGTATACAAGTGGCTTTGTTTTTGCATTTGTCCATAAATACTAAAAGCATAGTAAGAGCCGCGTATCGCAAGTAGAACAATCGCGATGCTGCCAGGCACCAAAAGGGCTGTTCCAAAGTAATACGAGCTATCCGGAAAGAAGCCGACTATGCCGACAAAGAAGAAAACGAGGAAAACATTCGTTACTTCCCATACGGGAGATAGATAACGTTTGATGATGTTTTCAACGAGATGTTTTTTTCCGGTAGCGTAGGAGTAATAACTAAAGAAGCCTGCTCCGAAATCAATGGAAGCTACGATCAGATACCCATACAGAAATATCCATAGTACTGTAATGCCGATTAACTCGTATTTCATTGTTTAGGTCCCCCCTCAATACCTCTGCTCTTGAGTTCTTCTTGTACATCGCTGTTCATGAACATTCTCCTAAGTACTTTGATCAAAGTGAACCCAATAGCTACATATAGAATGCAGAACAAAAGAAGCATCAAATCCACATGTGTAGAAGTAGTCGCTCCATGAGCGGTCTTCATATATCCTCGAAGTATCCAAGGCTGTCTGCCTACCTCTGCATATATCCAACCCATTTCTATCCCCAAAATGGCAAGTGGACCCGAAAGGACGACCAACCTCAACAGCCAACTTGGATATTGGACACTTTTTAATTTGTAAACCATCCAAACAGATACCATAGCAAGTACCGTAAGGAAGATGCCTATCGTGACCATCGAATCAAAGTAATAATGAACAATAAGTGGGGGACGCTCAGTAACAGGTGTTTCATTTAAGCCCTGAACTTCGGAATTCGGGTTATCGTGAGCTAGAATGCTAAGTGCGAATGGGATTTTCAACCCGTATTTAATCTGATGATCTTCTGTTAAAATCCCTCCTATAACAAGCGGCACCTGTCTAGCTGTCTCGAAATGCCATTCAGCGGCAGCCAGCTTCTCGGGTTGGTATTTGGCCAAAAATTTCCCGGAAAGATCTCCGATCAGTGCAGTTGTAATCGAAAAAAAAAGAGCAGCGACCATCGTTAGCTTGAGCGCTTTACGATGATAGAGCGAATTGCGCTTCTTAAGCAAAGCAGCGCCGGCTATAGCCGCAAGGACGAAGGCGCTAGTCATATAGGCAGAAGAAAGCACATGTGCTACCTTCGTTGGCGTAGCGGGATTGAACATAGCTATAAGCGGCTCAATGTCTGTAATGGAACCGTTGTTCAGCTTAAAGCCCTGCGGGGTATTCATAAATGCGTTAACGGTTGTGATAAAAAAAGCAGACGCTGAAGATCCGAGCATAACGGGAATACATAGCAAGAAATGAGTGATGGGCTTGCGGAATCGATCCCAAGTGTATAGATAGATGCCTAAGAAGATAGCTTCAAAGAAAAAGGCGAAGGTCTCCATAAACAAAGGTAAAGCAATCGCTTGGCCGGCAACGCGCATAAAGCTCGGCCAAAGCAAGCTGAGCTGGAGACCTATTGCGGTTCCTGTGACAACACCAACAGCAACGGTTATGACGAAACCGCGGGCCCAGCGCCGCGCAAGAAGCAGGTAGTAAGGATCATTTCGCTTAATGCCAGACCACTCGGCGAATGAGATCATGATTGGAATTCCGACACCTACGGTAGCGAAGATAATATGGAAGGCGAATGTGAGCTCAGTGAGCATTCGGCTGTAAAGCACGGAATCATAAGTCATAGGTGATGTACTCCTTTTCAGCTTGGAAATTGCTTGGGAATGTAGTTATTACGAATACGCGATCATCTGCCGGAGCCAGGAAAGAAGCATGAGAGAAGCGACAATGATACAGAGCCATATTAACCATTTCTCTTGCTTTTTGTACTTATCTATATGATCACCTACTGTAGTGGTCAGAATGAATGGCCTTATTAGAATGCCAATATTATGAAATTTTACTCTACGTACTTGATTGCCAATCCGACATTTTTGTGAACAGTAAACCCTCCCGATATTCATGCAGGAAAACCCTCTGGCATAATGCCTGAGGGTTCTCCATCGAATACCAAACTAATATGGAGTGTTCTTATTATCACTACATATGGTGGGGTTGCGCACGCCCTGAAACTATAAGCTGATCGCGAAACGATTTTGGCATGAGCAAGTCGACTAGATGATCTCCATGTAGATGACCAATTTCTTTTCCGATAAACAGAAATTCAATCCCTCCGAAACGGTGTGGTTGCTGAGTTACTTCTGGCCATGATAGCAATTGATCGATAATAATTTGCCTCACATTACCATTCATCTTTATGTTCCCTCCCTAATCACTGATTTGTTCAGTGTTCTATTGCAACGCTTGGTTTCTTAGTACGGAATTGTAAATGGTAGAAGAACAAGATCCCCACATGTATTGCGGCAAGAACGAGATAAAAATTGCTGAATAGGTAGCTGTTCGGATCGATATTTAATGGATTCCAATGAACAGAGGGACCCTGTGCAACCACAATACCGTAAACGCCAGCAGCTA
Source organism: Paenibacillus sp. Soil724D2 (assembly GCF_001427935.1). Classification (NCBI taxonomy): domain Bacteria; kingdom Bacillati; phylum Bacillota; class Bacilli; order Caryophanales; family Paenibacillaceae; genus Paenibacillus; species Paenibacillus sp. Soil724D2. The sequence continues at coordinate 259,117 of NZ_LMRY01000056.1, read as the reverse complement.
TTCCTTGAGCTATAAAACTGACCATCGAGAATAGCCCCATGCCCACTCCAACCTGATCTTTGGGCAATGACCTTGAAATGGAATTGGACATTGCGATCTGCAAGAAAGATTGGCCTACGTTACCGAAAATCAAAAAGAATGAAATCCATAGCGGCGAGATTCCTGCAAAGTTGGACAACAAGACAAAACAGGTAATTAAAGAACCGGAAGCAACTGAGAACAGATAGGAATTGCCTTTCAAGTCCGCCAGCTTCCCGCCTTTTCTCCCCAGAAGTGCTGAGGCTGCAGCCGCAGGGACCATGGCGAAACCGATCCAATTGGAACCAAGATGATAAACTTGCGAAAACAGGATCGGAGTCAAAAAATACAAGGAGATGCCTATGCCGCTGATGAGAAACGCCAGTGTTATTGCGATAGTATACTTCTTGTTACGAAACAATTGAGGTTGGATAAAAGGTTCTTCTGCGGTTCGAATTCGTACAATGAAGAGGAGTAAGGTCGCTAATCCGATCACCAAATACCACCAGGTTCGATTCGTGACCCCTAGCAGAAGCAGCGCAATGGACGCGGCGAGCAAGCTTCCGCCAAGCCAATCGAATTTGCGCGGAGCTTGTTTCACTTCATGCTCAAAATATTTTCGATACAGCGGCAGCAATAATAAAATCAATAGGGAAGGCAGAAACAGCCATCTCCAATTCGCAAAGCTGACGATAGTAGCGGAAATAACAGGCGCAAGAGCGCTACCGAGCGCAAGCCCGACGGCTGTCATGCTTAATGCGGAGCCTCTTTTCTCAGGCGCAAAATACCGTACAGGGATAATCAGCGCAATGGCGGGAATAGCTGCAGCCCCCGCAGATTGCAGACACCTTCCGAGTAATGCGAACCAGAATGTTTGGGAAACGAGCCCCATGAGAGAACCTGCGGCAAACAACGTCAAACCGAACGTCAATAGGCTCTTCAGTTGGAATCTGTCCGCCAGCTTCCCATACGTTACGGTTCCAAAGGCGTAGATCAGCGTATAGGCGGAGGACAGCCAGCTCACCTGAGCAAGGGTAAGATGAAACTCCTCGCTAATTTGCGGAAGCACAACGTTAAACATTAGGGCGCTCATCGATGACATCATAACGGTAAACATCAATAATCGCATCAAGATAGGACCTTTTTGCAGCATGGTTTCAGAATTCATGGTTCATCGCTCCTTTTTGGTTATGAATGCAAGTACATGCTTGCATTATGGTTTATAAAAAAGCTAGGGAGTTAATGCCCTAGCGAATAACCGCACACCTTCTTCAATAAATTCGTCCAAATCTATGGGGGAAAAATTGCTATTGAACGCACCATGATTCATCAACATGAAAGCATATGCCTGTATGTCAGGTTTTGAAGTGATCACTTTACCTTGCTCAGACATGGAAATCAAATAATTCGTTAAAAGCTTCCTAAGCTCCTGAGGATGACGGTGGGCCTCCTGATATACTTCTGGAGGGAGACTGCTGCTTCCTTTTTGAATGATCTGAAACAGTTTTCTATTCCGATTCATGAGATAATGATACTTTCGGCTGATAATAAGAAGGTCCTCATGCAGCTCGCCTGTCAAAGATTCGTTAAAAAGCTTTGTCATCTCTAAGGCATAGTGATAACGGTTGAAGGCAGCCGCTAACAATTTCTCTTTCGTTCCGAAATGGCGAAATAACGTGACTTCGTTCACTCCGGCAGCAGCAGCGATTTCCTTAGTTGTCGTACCGTCATACCCTTTTTCTGCCATGAGATCGATTGTTGCTAACAGAAGTTTATCACTGGTGCTTAGATTATTGCTCATTGATCTACCCTTCTTTAATGCAAGTACTTACTTACATTATTCATTGTATGATAGTTATGCTGCAATGTCAAGGACTGGAAGAACACATTTTTAAGTCGGTATAATAATAAGCTGCCCTTTCTATGTAAATAGAGAAGGGCAGCTCTCACAATCCTATTAACATTTCTGTGTTAATGCATGAAAAGCCTGAGCTAGTTTGGATATACCAGGAGCGATCTCATCCATAGAGGGACGAGCAAAGCTTAATCTCAGATGTCCAGGCTCAGAGCCAAATACCGTTCCTGGCATAAATACAACCCCTCGTTTGATCGCTTCCTCCAATAACTTCTGATCGTCAAGCTTTTCCTTGATCGTGCACCATATATTGAGACCTCCTCTAGCTGGGGTAAAGCTGATTTGGTCGGGTAACTCTTGCTGAAGGGATCGAATCATAAGATGCTGCTTCAGAGAAAGGGAGTCTCTTAGGAAGAGCGTATGTTGATCAAACAACTCAGATCCCAGAAATTTATTAGCAAGCCATTGTGGGACAATGCTTAGGCCAAAGTCCATTTGCTGGCGAGCATCGGCTAATCGTTGTACGACAGCCTGGGGAGCTACCAACCAGCCGATCCGTAATCCTGAAGCTGCAACCTTGGATAAGGAACCGACATAGAGTACGGAACCGTGAGTATCGATGGATTTCAACGTATCAGGAGGACAATGATCAAAGGAAGTAAGGCTGAAAGGATCATCTTCTACGATGGGTATACCGAGTTCAGCAGCTATCTTCAGCAAAGCCTCTCTTTTAGATGCATGAAGGATCGTCCCTGTCGGGTTCTGATAGTTCGGGTTCAAAAAAATCATACGAATGCGATGTTGGCGGTACAAGCTCATAATGTCTTCGGGTTCGATGCCATCTTCTTTTACGGGTAAGCGAAAAATACGGAGCCCGGCAGATTGGAACATGGATAAAGAATAGTAATAAGACGGATCTTCAATGGCAACCGCATCCCCAGGAGCTAACAAACATTGCATAATCAAATGCAGAGATTGTTGTGAGCCGGACGTTATAAGGATGGAAGCCTCTGTCGCTCGAATCCGTAATCTTTCTTCCAGAAATCCTACAAGAGTCTCTCTAAGCGGCAAATACCCACTCGGATCGTCATATCCTAAGTAGGCTTCGAAAGGAATGTCCTTCATTATTTGCTTAATCGCATCATTGGGGAATAAGTCGGCAGATAACTCGCCACTAGCAAAGTCAATGATTGATTCTCGCTCACGTAGAACCTCGCGTACCCGGCGGATATATGGAAGATTGGGGGCAAATGTGCCTCCTTCTACATATTGACGCCAATTGGGTGTTAAATTAGGCCTAATACCCCAAATATGGTTGCTGACCATGGTACCGCTTCCGCTTATACTTTCGACTATTCCTCTTGCACGTAATTCCTCATAGGCTTGTACGACGGTGCTTCGGTTTACTTCCAGTCGTTCAGCAAGCTTACGTTCAGAAGGCAAGAAACTTCCGGGCGGATATTCGCCATGTAGGATACTCCTCTCCATCTCATCTGAGATCTGTTGATAGAGAGGTTTTTTACTTGTTCGGTCAGGTTTGCGCATGTATACCACCATCTTTGAGAAATATCCATTTATTCCATAGTATAATACAGTTCACGAATTCGTTGTTGAACTCTCGCGTAGAATATTTGACAAACTCGCTAATCTTTTAAGAATGGCGGGAATAAAATTTGCAAGAATGAATAAAAGGTTTGGTTATTATTCACGTAATAATTGAAAAATATGCCAACAACCTCATTTTCATTAAGTTTCAACAAAGTCACAGGAGATTGGACATTATTGTCGAAATGGTATGCGTTTTGGAAATAAATACGGAGTAAAGGAATGAAGTGGAAAATGACGATTAAAATACCTAACATCTCACTTGGAGAATATGGATATGAGGGCACTATTACTCTAGACGCTTGGAGGGGCTTTCTTACAAAAAAGAACGGGGCATTCGGCCTATATTTCGGTGGAGATATGGTAATAGACAATCCTACAATTGAAGATGAACACATTGCAGCATATCGTTATATTGTCGATAACCAATATGCAATTAGAGATGCAGTTCTTGAAGCGCTGTTGAAAAATTATAAAGATTTGCAGGAACATTACGGCTATGAAGATGAAGAGGCAGAGCAATATATGCCGGATGTAAATGAAATGGGTGACTTTAAAAAGTTAATTGGTTTAATAAATGTACATGTAATGAATGTGTATAAAAATGGAATGGCATATTTCGGTTTAGAATTCGATTGTACCTGGGATGAGGAACATGGATTTGGAGTAATGATGTATAAGGACAACGTTGTTGAGTTGGGAGGTGCAAACAAGTCAATTTTGACATGGGTTGCTGAACGGGCTAAGAATGAAATAGGTAATAATCTTGACTAGGTCATAATTTTTGAAACAATTTAAAGATAATGCCCTCACGTTCCGCTAATTCAATGTTTAGTTTCATCCACTTTAGCAGCTTGTCGTTCCGTTAAGACCCACAAGGACTTCCCCTTATTGGCTGAAGTCCTTATGGATACGTGTAACCCTCTTTAAGGAACTATATCATTGTCATTGAGATACATAACTGAAATAAGATATGGCCCTCTTTAAACCTTTTACGAGAGCATCAATATCTTCTTCTGTATTGTAAATATAAAAACTCGCACGCGCTGTGGATGAAACGTTAAGCCATCTCATCAAAGGCTGACAGCAGTGATGGCCCGCTCGAATAGCAATTCCTTCGGAATCCAGAACGGTTGCGAGATCATGAGGATGCACGTCCGACACATTAAAGGTGACTAAGCCGCTTCTTAGTTCTGGCTGCCTTGGGCCATAGATCGATATTTCTTCAATCAATGAAAGCTGCTCTAATGCATAGTTAACCAGTTGATTCTCATGATGACGAATGTTAGTTAACCCGATTTGCTGCAGGAAATCGATTGCGGCTCCAAGCCCTATAGCGCCTGCAATATTCGGCGTTCCTCCTTCAAACTTCCAGGGAAGCTCCTTCCAAGAAGATTCGTATAAATCCACGTGATCGATCATTTCTCCGCCATATTCATAAGGCGTCATTTTTTCCAAGAGGGCTCTTTTGCCATACAGAACACCTATGCCGGTTGGGCCAGCCATCTTATGACCGGAAAAGGCCATAAAGTCACAATCCAAATCTTGAACATCCAACTGAAGATGTGGGGCGCTTTGAGCCGCATCAACGCATATTACGGCCCCGTGTCGGTGGGCAATTGCCGCAATCTGTTTCACCGGATGAATAGTTCCCATGACGTTGGAAACATGGGTTATGGATACGAACTTGGTTTTCGAAGTGATAGCTTCCTCTACATCCTCTAACCGAATGGTGCCATCAGGTTGGATGGGAATATAGCGAAGCGTTGCGCCTGTTTTTTTAGCTGCCTGCTGCCAAGGGATGAGATTGCTGTGATGCTCCATTAAGGTAATCAAGATTTCATCGCCTTCTTGTAGAAACTCTCTCACATAACATTGCGCGACTAGATTCAATGATGCTGTAGTTCCGCGAGTGAACACGACCTCTGCTGACTCCTTGGCATGGATAAACGATTTGACTTTATCTCTGGCATTCTCAAATGCATCCGTAGCTAATGAACCTAATGTATGTGCACCGCGATGAACGTTGGAATTGTAATGCGTATAATAATCTCGTAATGCTTCAATGACAGCATAGGGCTTCTGGGATGTGGCTGAACTATCTAAATAGACTAGAGGATGTCCATTAACTTGCTGCTTCAAAATCGGAAATTGATCTCTTATTTCTTGGATATTCATGGAGAAAACACGTCCTTTCAAAAGATTGACTATAGAATGACATGATTTGATCTATAATACAAATACTATTAATATTATATAATCATAATAATTTAGTTATATATTTGGGGGCGCTTATGAATACTAAACACTTGTCCTTGTTCATGCAAGTTATTAAGAAGGGGAGTATTACTCAAGTTGCAAAGGAAACCTATGTGAGCCAACCTGCGATTTCCATGCAGCTCAAGCGTTTGGAGCAGGAAGTAGGAGTTCCCCTGTTTACGGTGGTTGGCCGGGATATCGCGGTGACGGATGCAGGACTTACTTTGATGGAGTATGCAGAGACCATGCTGTCCTTGGAAGGGCAGATTTATCGGGCCATGGAGGAATATCGGCTAGGGAATCGAGGCAAAATCATTGTAGCTGCCTCCCATGTAGTCGCCGCTTATTTGTTACCGAAAATCATGTATTCGTTTATTCAAACCTATTCCGATATTACAGTAGAACTGCAAACAAGAACGGATGAGGAAATTGAGAGATTAGTCAGAATGGGCAGCATTGATATAGGATTGACGCTGCAGCCGCCAGACGACCATTTTTCATTTCGAGTCACGCCATTCGCTCAGGAGCGACTGATGGGTATTCAACCTTCGTTGTCATGTCATTGCCGAATGTTGATCGTTCCTCGAGATGTTGCATCCTTACCTATAAACGATACATGGGATATGGAGATCATGCATCTCGATTCCACCGAAACCGTTAAACAATTTGTCATGCAAGGGATGGGGTACGGAGTGATCCTAGAATCTGCAGCTAGTTTAGAGCTATCTTGCGGGAAGCTGCTGCCTTGGACAACGTTCACACCAATACCTGTTGTAGCGAGTGTTATTACAAGGCCTGCCGAGCGTTTGTCCAATAGTGTTTGGTATTTCTTGAATCATTTAAGAAATGAAGTAGACGGATGAGTCGAGAAAGTATGGCGGGATTGGTTGGGAAAGAAATCTCATAAATGGTTGGTTACTTCCCTTCGAGGCTAAGCTACTATTATGTAAATGAGTAGTCAGCTTCTCATAAAAAATACAAGATGATAGAATGGGGAGTATATGTCAGCTCTGAATACACAAAACCTATCGACTGGCGTTATGTCTGCGTTGATGGCCTGCACGAGTGGCGCCATCATGATCATAAATTGTGCTCAAACAGCGGGGTTCAGCCGCTCGCAGCTGATATCCTGGTTGTTCTGTGTCTACTGCTTAGGCGGTATTCTAAATTTGGTATTGACGTGGAAATACAAGATCCCTTTTGCCGGGGCACACTCGATCACGGCTGTTGCTTTTCTAAGCACAGTTGTCGATCAATTTACTTTGAATGAATTGGCAGCCGGTTTCATTATGGCGGGGGGACTTATCGCTGTATTCGGCTTTACGGGATTATTCAGTAAAGCGTTGGATTTCATCCCAAAGCCTTTTATTGATGCAATGCTAGCCGGTCTGGTTCTTCAATATGTGGTGAATATCATTCCCTCATTAAAGGAATCACCTCTTATAGGCGGAATGGCCATTTTAGGTTTTTTTATCGCACCCCAAATTTCGAAATCAATCCCTCCGTTACTAGGGGTGATACTCTTTGGCGTCTTGGGGCTTTTCATGGGGTATGATTTTCCGGCAGTATCGGAGGCTGCTGAGTTTGCCTTACCTCAAATCATTATTCCTTCCTTCACCGTTCACAGTTTCTTATCGATTGCAATTCCGATTGCCGTATTGATTTTGACCAATGATATTGCAGTGGCTTTAGCTGCTTTGAAGAAAAACGATTATCAGCCTCCCGTTAACCAGACGCTTGTGCTTTCAGGGATTGGCACGCTTATTGCCGGTTTTTTTGGAGGCCATGCGGTGAACATTGGGGGGATGATGACAGCGCTATGCAGCAGTAAGGAAGCAGGTCCGAAAGAAAATCGGATAGGTGCAGCACTAGTTTCCGGAGGACTTGTCACTTTATTCGGTTTATTTGCATGGAAGGTCATTGTGTTTATTGAAATGCTCCCTTCCGCTTTTATTACGATGTTATCAGGATTTGCCCTCCTGGCTGTATTGTTAAATAGCATGCAAACAGCATTCTCGGAGTCGTCTTATCGATACTCGACCTTGTTTGCTTTTCTAATCGCTATATCCAACGTCTCATTTATTGGGGTATCCGCACCTGTATGGTCTTTGTTGGTAGGGATCCTTTCTGCGCAAATTTTCGGTGAAGGAAAGTTCAATAAGAGAACAGTACGGGGAGAGCAGACTTAACCCCTCAACTAAAATTTTAGAGATGCGATCCCAACATTGAAATATTCCGAAGCTGATTTGGATGATTATAATCGGATTACGACGCAAATCAATACATACGTGGATGAAATGCTTAGCAAGTTAACAGAAATATACAGAACTAGCGAAGTAAGAATGTCGAGGATAGCAAATAGCGCATTTTACCGTGATGAACGGTGGGATGCGCTGTTTGCTATCTTCCTAAAGATCCAGATTTCAAAATTCTCTTCTCCTTATAAAGCACATTCATAATAATGAATAGCGCAACCATCACCAATGTGATTGGTATGATAAAAATAGTTGGCGATATACCTAGAATCAATACGGGCAGTAAGTAGCCGATAAGTGATGCTGTTTGGGAAATAAAAAGGTACAAACTAGCCCCAAAGCCTGTGTGGTTGATAAACATGCGCTGAACATAACCCATTGCTACGCCATATAAAATGGAAATGGATAAAGAATAAACAGGCTGGACCGTAAAAAACAGCGCTAAAGGAGAAGACAGTGTATACACGATATAAGTGACGAGCGCACATATGCCGCCTAATACCATGATGGATTTGCTCCCGATCTTGGCTGCCCAATAACCTGTCAAGGTCATGAATAGCAGTTCAAAAACAGCCTGACCGCTCCACAAATACGACATAAGATCTGGCCTTCCGAACCTTTCATTAAAAACTAATGGTAAGTACAATCCACGGATGGCATCTGCACATAAAAGCATCAATAGTGCTATTAGCATGGCCAAAGAGAACGGTTCACCGGCCTTGATAGCTGCTGTTTCGGCCGCTCCTTTAACTTCGTTATAAAACAACAGCAGAAAGAAGAGACCAGCAAATCCTGCGACATTGCCCCAAAGAACTCCTCGGAATCCTGTAATCAGATACAGATTAGCTCCGAACAGCAAGCCCATAAAAAAACCAACACTATACCCGGCACGAAGCCAAAGCATCGCTATTTCCATAATGGATTCGGCTTGTTTCTTGAAATGATTACGGGCCATAGCAAAAAGTTGCCCCATGATCAATCCAGATGGGCCCACGGCAATAGACATACCAGCCAGGGCTTCCATATAGCTGTCAGCATGCATATAGAGGATGAGCCCGCTTGCGCAAATTACAGCAGCAATCATCGGAATTGGTTTTTTCCTCTTAAGCCTGTCACTGACAATGCCGACGGATAAAGTAATGACCATATTCAGAAATAATGAAATAGAGAAAATGGACGCGATTTCGCCTTTAGACAAACCAAGATGATCCTTCAAATATACCGCATTCATAGGAGCTAGTATGCCAGTTCCGATTCCATAAATAACGATAGCTAACAGAAGATATCCGGCTCCCTTAATACGCAGAAATAATTTGATATCTGATTTCAATTGCATGAGCTACGTCCTTTCATTGTTAGGCATTATTTATAGAATAGCGCAGCGATGCGGAATTAGGAATAGAGAATGGCAAAATTGCAGAAAAGTCAGAAATTGCAGAATCCTCACGCATTCGGTGTGTTATAATGAACCCACTTTACGTAGATTCAACAAGGTAAAAGAGGAGATGACCTCAGAATTGTTATTAAAAAGCATTCGGCTAAGCAATCTGTTGCGCAATTCAAAAATTAAGAATCGATTGATTATATCGTTCATCCTACTATCGATTATTCCCCTCCCTACGGTGTTAGTCCTGAGCGTCATGTGAACGATGGAATCGTCTCATGGTTGCTGTTTCCGTTACAATCATCGCGCTAATCATCGGAGGTCTGGCTGCACATGTCTTTGCCAAGTATCAATTTAACTTCCGGCGTCAGCTCATTTACCTGTTTCTATTCACATATATGATCCCTTCTGTCGTTATCGTCATTCCGTTGTATCTTTTGTTGCAAAAAATGGGGATGTTGGATTCCAAACTGACCCTGATCATACTTGATTTGACCTTTGCCATTCCATTTGTGATATGGATCATGCAAAGTTATTTCAAACAGGTTTCCCACGATTTCTATGAAGCGGCGTCGCTCGATGGCTGCAGCCGCATGCAAATACTCCGTTTGGTCGTAGTACCTATTGTGCGTCCAGGCATTCTGGCGACCATGATTTTCGTATTTTTGTTGTCTTGGGATGAGTTTTTCTTCTCACTTTTGTTTACGTCAACCCTTCATGCGAAAACCATTTCGGTGGCCATCTCTGAATTTAGCGGTAAGAACGCTGTGGATTTCGGTATGGTAGCAACAGGCGGTGTATTAGCTTCCCTGCCTCCACTCTTTATTGCGATCGTTTTTCAAAAATTCCTTGTTCAAGGGATGACTGCTGGCGGCGTCAAAGAGTAGGGTAGGTAGAAAGTCATTATGAGTCAAAGGATGCGACGAGAAGTGAGTAGATTTTGGAACGAGGTTTTGAAGCGGTGAGTCGATTGAAGCTGTGAAACTTTTGTAAGTATTAGTGAAATAAGCATAATCGGAGCAGCGTATAGCTGTCTGATTATGCTTATTTTTTAGCTTTATGCCGAATCCGTCAAATTGCTCAATAAGTCCTGATACGGCGAAACTCCAGAGACATCAGCAAGGAATTTAATCCAACTGAAATAGTAGGAATATTTCTTGACTGAATAAAGTTAGTAGTGATAAGATGACAAAAGTTCAAATAACAACATGGAGGTCTTCAAATGAAAAAACAATATCTATCGGCGGGCATGATACTTCTAGCGGGCTCTCTTATTTTTACTGCATGCGGAACAAAAGAAACGGCTAATAAACCATCTCCAACTGCGGCAGCAACCAAAGAAGCTGCAGCGAAAGAAACACCTGGACAAGCAACTCAAACCTTATTGGGTACGATCAAAACAAATGGGAAAATTCGTATAGGAACGGAAGGAACTTATGCACCTTTCACGTACCATGACAAGGATGGGAAATTAACAGGATTCGATGTAGAGATTGCTCAAGAAATCGCTAAGAAAATGGGTGTTCAAGCCGAATTCATCGAAACCAAATGGGATGGCATGTTTGCTGGGCTGGATTCCAAACGATTTGATATTGTCGTGAACGAAGTTAGCATTAAAGAAGACCGTAAAGTGAAATACGATTTCTCAGATCCTTATATCGTGTCTAAAGCCGTTTTGATTGTACACAAAGACAATAAAGATATTAAAAAAATAACTGATTTGAAAGGTAAAAAAGCAGGGCAATCATTAACAAGCAACTTAACCGAAATTGCTAAATCCAATGGTGCAGAGATTGTACAAACCGACGGATTTAATCAAGCCATTGATCTGCTGCTGTCCAAACGTATTGACGCCACCATTAATGATGGCTTGTCTTACCTGGATTTGAAAAAACAAAAGCCGGATGTAGCTATTCAAGTCGTCGATGAGACCAAGGAAGCATCTCAAAGTGCAGTTTTGATAAACAAGGGCAATCAAGAGCTCGTTGATGCGATTAATATAGCATTGGCTGATTTGAAGAAAGATGGAACCTATCTCAAAATCTCTGAAAAATACTTTGGCCAAGACGTATCGAAGTAGGGTTATCTAACATGGACGATAGAAAATGGCAAATCTTCATAGACTCATTCCTTCCCCTGCTTAAGGCAGGGGTTGCTTTTACAGTACCTTTGACTTTAATTTCATTTACACTAGGGCTTTGTCTTGCCTTGGTAACCGCATTAATTCGAATTTCTGATATTAAACCTCTTGTTCAGGCAGCACGTTTTTACGTGTGGATTATTCGGGGTACCCCTTTGCTGGTGCAGTTGTTTATTATTTTTTATGGACTGCCAAGTATCGGGATTACATTGGATGCTTTCCCATCAGCTGTTATAGGATTTACCTTAAGTGTTGGCGCCTATGGATCTGAGATTATTCGTGGAGCTCTGCTCTCAACGCCAAAAGGACAATGGGAAGCATCTTATTCGCTCGGAATGACAAAGCTTCAAGCACTGCGGAACATCATATTGCCCCAAGCAATTCGAATTTCGATTCCATCACTTTTTAACTCGTTCATAAGCTTGGTGAAAGACACCTCACTCGCAGCTACTGTCACGGTGACGGAAATGTTTCAAAAAGCTCAGCAAATTACGGCTACCGTTTATGAACCCTTATTGCTTTATTGTGAAGCTGCACTCATTTATCTGGTGCTTAGTACAATTCTTTCAAATATTCAAGGTCGTTTGGAGAAAAAGTTTGACCTTCATACGGCTAGATAGTGGTGGATGTATGATTACAATCAACAATCTATTCAAAACCTTCGGTTCTCAGCAGGTGTTAAAAGGTATCAATATTACCTTAGAGAGAGGCAAAGTGATGGTTGTCATCGGTCCCTCCGGCTCCGGGAAATCTACCTTGCTTCGTTCCGTTAACGCTCTAGAAATTCCTGATAAAGGCACGATTGAGGTAGGGAACGCTCATCTTACTTTTACTGAAATAGTTAAGCCAAAACAGAGTGAGATCCTCGCTTTAAGGAAAAAGACAGGGATGGTTTTTCAGTCCTATCATTTATTTCCTCATTTAACGGTATTACAGAATGTTACGGCAGCTCAGGTCATTGTGAAGAAAAGAAGCAGGCAAGAGGCTAAAAGTAAAGCAGTCGAACTGCTTAGGAAGGTCGGTTTAGCGGACAAGGCTAGCTCTTATCCCCATCAGCTGTCTGGAGGACAACAGCAGCGGGTTGGTATAGCCCGAGCATTGGCCGTAGATCCTGAAGTACTCTTATTTGATGAGCCAACTTCTGCCTTAGACCCTGAGCTTGTGGGGGAAGTGCTTAAAGTCATGAAGGACTTGGCCGTGGAAGGTATGACTATGATAATTGTTACGCATGAAATGCAATTCGCTAAGGAAGTAGCGGATACTGTTGTCTTTATGAACGATGGCAGTATTGTTGAGCAGGGTGCTCCCGATTCTTTGTTTAATCATCCTAAACACGATAGAACAAGATTGTTTTTATCTAGACTTAGCGGGGCAAACAACTAATATAGCTGTTTGCCATAAGGCTAGTATGAACGATACTAGGACTGCCGAATCTTTCGGCAGTCTATTCTTTATATTTCAAGACACTGCAGAAAGTCGTGTAAATAACAAGACAGCATATATAATTACATCCCTTTACCAGTATTTGTGTCATACAATAGTAGTGAAATGTTTCATTTAAATGAGGAGGAATTAGTGTGGCTATCACATTCGGTATAGTCGGAGGCGGCTGGCGTGCAGAGTTTTTTATGCGTATCGTTCGAGCCCTTCCAGATCGTTTTAAAGTTAGCGGTGTTGTCGTACGCAATGAAGCGAAAGGGCGTGCGTTCGAGGAACAATGGGGAGTGCGGACGTTCCGCTCAACCGAGGATTTATTGAAGCAAACAACACCTTCGTTTGTTGTCCTTTCGGTTCCTGTTTCACAGACTCCGGAATTGGTTAAACAACTCGTATGTGAAGGAATTCCCGTTCTGTCCGAAACACCGCCTGCGGCTGATCTGGAGCAATTGAATCAGCTCTATCAAGACATTGGACCGGACGCCAAGGTACAGGTGGCGGAGCAATATGCCTTCCAGCCGCTGCATGCAGCACGTATTGCTGTCGTACAGTCCGGCTTGCTGGGCACTGTTAGCCAAGCGCAAGTCTCTGTTGCCCATGGCTACCATGGGATCAGCATCATGCGCAGTCTCCTGGGCATACGATTTGAAGATGCAATAATTCGAGGTTTCGGATTCTCTTCTCCGAATATTAGCGGACCTAACCGAGAGGGTGATCCAACTAGTGAGAAGACGTCGATCTCTAATCAAGTGATCGCACACCTTGAGTTTGGTGACAAGTTAGGTGTGTTTGATTTTACCGGTGATCAGTATTTCTCATGGATTCGTTCAGAGCGGGTACTTGTACGAGGGGATAAGGGGGAAATTAATAATACGAGGATTGCTTATTTGCAGGATTTTCGTACCCCCATTCAACTGGAGCTAAGACGGCTGAATGCCGGGGAGAATGGCAACCTTGAAGGGTATTATCACAAGGGCATTTTGGCAGGCGATAAATGGGTTTATCGAAATCCCTTCCAGCCAGGACGACTATCGGACGACGAAATAGCGATTGCTACTTGTCTACAAAAGATGAGTGAATACGTGCAGGGGGGACCCAGCTTTTATAGCCTTGCGGAAGCGGCACAAGATCACTACCTGGGTATGATGATCACTCAAGCGGTTAAATCGGGTGAAACCGTCCAAACGACCATGCAATCATGGGCTATGTTTTAACGGAGCGCTTCAGACTAGCCTTGGCCGTAACCAAACAGGACTTTCTTTTGTCTTTTAGACAATGGAGAAGGTCCTTTTCATAGGACCCTGATTTTGATCCTTATTTATGCAATAATGTAAGAACATATATCTTAAAAGGAGATCAACATGCCAAAACAACGTAAACTGACAGAACCTTCAGACTTTGAGAGGATGAGGGTATTTCGACAGCCCATCTCGATCTTTTTACACGGTGAACAAATAGGTGAAAATGTTATCATTCAATCACATGATGACGAATTAGTTGTAAGCACGACTGGCGAACAATTCGTGAAGGCAAATTGTGAATTTCTAAGTAAGGTACATTGACGACTGGAGGATTTCAAATGCCTAAGGTAGATTTCGACCACGACTCTGTTTATCAACAAGTATATACCTTTGCTCCAAATGCTATAGCGTTGGTGTCCATGGATGGAACGATTAGGAGGGTCAATTCCTCCTTCTATTCAACCCTCGGTTATACGGAGCAAGAAGCAATTGGACTTACGCTTAAGGAAATAACCCATCCTGATGATTTGAATAAAATTAATGCACTAATCGAAGAGGTATTGAATGGAAATTCACAATTCTATGAGCTAGAAAAGCGTTGTATTCAGAAAAACGGGAACCTTATTTGGGCGTCTGTAAGATTATCTTTGGTTCGTGACGAAAAACAAGGAACACCACTATACTTTATTGTTCATATCATCGATATTTCATATAAAATAGCCACGGAACAAAAACTTTTAAAGATTGAAGAATTGTATGAACTTATCTCAAAAAATGCTCAGGATATTATTACTTTAGTGAATCCAGATGGTAAAATCCAGTATTTATCTCCCTCCGTGAGTGATTTATTGGGTTATGAGCCAGAAGAATTGATCGGAAAAGATAGTTCTGAATTAAATCATCCTGAAGATTTAGAAAAAATAAGATCTGAACCTTTTTCGGATAATGGGGTAGTTACCTATCGTTCACGCCACAAGAATGGTACGTATATTTGGTTTGAGACTGCGATTAAACTCATTAGAGATGATCAAGGAAATCTACAGAAGGTATTAGGGATAGGGCGGGATATTACAGAGCGAAAGAAATACCAGGATAATCTTGCGGAGGCCCAGCATATTGCCATGCTTGGCAGTTGGGAATTGGATATTCTCGATGATAAGATCACATTCTCTGAAGAATTTTACCAAATTTATAACTTGTTAAAAAATAATTTACCATTAGATCCTACGGATCTTGCATTTATAATTCATCCAGAAGATCGACAACGATTTAATGAATTCATTGATCAAGCCATGCAAGGTACAACGATTAGCTCGGAATTTCGCAATCTGCAGCTTGATGGAACAATTAAGTATATGCAAATTCGCGTTTCAGTAACATTCGACGAAAATGGAAAGCCTGTCAAAATGAATGGAACTACACAGGACATTACGGAACGCAAAAAAGTAGAGTTGAAGCTGCAAGAGTCCGTAGAACGCTATACGTCTCTGAAAAAATACAACCACGATGCTATTATTTCCCTGGATGTTAAAGGCAGGATCATTAACACCAATGAAATGGCAGAACGACTGACTGGATACAGGGTTATGGAGATGAGAGGTGAGCGTATTTCCAAACTTATTGGTGAACGAAATCTCCGTAGGTTAATCTCCTATTCCATGGAAGACGTTACAACGGAAAGAAATATTAATAAAATCAAACATAAAGATGGACATAATGTTGAAGTATTAACAACGATTGCGCCTATCATCATTAATAAGGAAAACGTCGGGTTCTATATTATTGCGAAAGATATGACTGAACAGAAACAATTGCTTATTGCTAAGGAAGCAGCTGAAAATACAAATAAAGCAAAAAGTGAATTTTTAGCCATGATGAGCCATGAAATCCGAACCCCTATGAATGGGGTGATTGGCATGACTGACTTGCTATTATCTACGACAGACTTGGATGACGAGCAAAAAGAATATGTAAAAATCATTAATAAAAGCGGGAACACGCTTATTAAGATTATTAATGATATTTTGGATTTTTCCAAAATTGAAGCAGGCAAGACTGAATTACAAGCGCAGCCATTTGATATCAGAGACTGCATCGACGATACGCTCGCTGTACTAATGCCAAAAGCACATGAAAAAAAGCTGGATATTCATGTTTCTATGATTCCGGAATTGCCTTATAAATTAATTGGTGATTACGATCGCGTGAAACAAGTATTAATGAATCTCATTAGCAATGCGATCAAGTTCACGTATAGCGGCGGGGTGTCCATTACGGTTGAAAATAATGGGCGTGAAAATCAAAAGATTCAGCTTAAATTTTCAATAAAAGACACGGGGATTGGTATTCCCAAAGAAAAACTCAATCATTTGTTTGATCCCTTCTATCAATTGGATAGCTTCATGACGCGACAATCGGAAGGAACAGGATTAGGCTTAGCCATTAGCAGAAAAATTGTTGGGTTGATGGGTGGAGATATTTGGTTCGAACAAACGGACGAACCTGGGGCAACTTTTGTATTTACAGTTTGGTTTAAAGAAGAGGTATCGCATCCAATAGACTCATCTATACAAGAAATCGCATTTGTTCAAAACCCTTTGAAAGTTTTAATAGCCGAAGATAATCAAATTAATCAGATCGTATTAAAAAAAATGATTGAAAAGATGGGGCATTTCACAAGTATTGTCGAAAATGGCAATCAGGTTATTCGAGCTCTTGCTTACGAAACATACGATATCATCTTTATGGACATCCAAATGCCTATCCTGAATGGTCTGGAAACTACTCAACAGATCAAAGAAACAATGCCGCCAGAGAAAGTCCCTTACATAATTGCTGTGACAGCTAACGCTTTAAAAGGCGATCGTGAAAAATGTCTTGAAGCAGGTATGGATGATTACATCAGCAAACCTATCAAAAGCGAGGTTATTTTCGATAAGATTGAAAAGTTTCAAAAACAAAGGCGGGAAATAAATGGCGGAGTATATAAATGAGGAACAAGACCAAAAGCCGAATGCCAAATTCATCGTCATTACGGATACACATGTTGAAGATGATATAGAAGGCGTACATTCGCTGAATTTCATTCAGGCCTTACAGGATATCAGGGCAACTTCGCCCGATAGTCAAGGAATTATGCATGTTGGTGATATGACTAACAATGGCAAGCAAACAGAGTTTGAAACGATGACTCAAATTTTGAAGGATCATAGAGAGGGTCTGCCACCTATCTATTTTACTTACGGCAACCATGATGTCCGTTGGGCGGACTTTGATACCCAAATGTCTTATTTTACAACAAGTACGGGTATGGATAAAAAGTATTTCGATTTTTGGATGAACGGCTATCATTTTATTTTCTTAGGGACAGAGAAAGGGTTAAAAGACTCTTCGTATTTATCAATGACGCAGCTTGAGTGGTTAGATCTAAAGCTATCGGAGCACGAAGAGGCTCACAAACCGTCCTTTATTTTCGTTCATCAGCCTTTGAAACATACAGTTTCAGGGTCACAAAACAAGTTCGGGTGGCATGGTATTCGACAGGACAGGGAACTTAAGACAATACTAGCTAAGCATCCGCAAACGATTGTATTCACTGGCCATACTCATTGGGAACTGGGTTCGGCCGATACGATGTACAACTCCAAGTATGCAACAATGTTTAACGCAGCCTCCACAGCCTACTTATGGACGGATGAGAATGTGGAGAAGGCAGGCTCCCAGGGATATTTCGTAGAGGTTTATGATCATAAAGTGGTCGTAAAAGGAAGAGACTTTAAAGCTAAAACGTGGATCGAAGATGCCACTTTCACAGTATCACTTCCTTCGTTAATTCCAAAGGTGGACCCTGAAGTCGATCCCGATCTGACTCTTGGTAGCCCGACAATGCAGATAGACAGGGCCGTTTATCGGACTCGCGATTTGATTGAAGTTACTTACACGGGGTCATTGGGAGAAGATGCATTCGGTATTTTCCCAAGAGGTACTATACCTAGTGAGATTCAACCGATTACTCCCATAGCGCATATTAAAACTAATTCGGCAAGCCAGCCGGATGGGAAGATCATATTCACTGATTTGAATCTTCCAGCGGGATCTTACGATGTCATTTATTTGGGGGAAACATTGAATACTGAGCTAGCACGAATATCTTTTGAGGTTATTTCTGAGGATTAGAGCTTCCCGAAAGTAAATAGGGGTACAAAAAATGAGGTGCAAGGTTATTATTGCCTCCTCATTTTTTTTTGTTTTTGTCGATTGCAAAAGAAACTCACCCGACCTCTAGTAAGCGGAACGTAGGGGCGTTATTTGATCAAAAAGAACGATCTGGAGGTATAAAAACGCGAAATAACGCATCGTCGTTCCTCTTCCTCATGATTTCGGGTGTTTTTCGTCTAAATAACGCTTCTACGTTCCCTCTGCAAGCAAGTTTGCCTCTTCAAGCGATGGGATAAGTAATTTTGGCTCGATTGGTGATGACATCACGATAAGAATCGTATACGTCCCATACTTATCACATTGGTTGCCGAACTCTTCGAGAGACCGTGTGGAGTCAGTCATAACTTTCAATAAGTAGTTATGTTCTCCGCTTATGCGGTTGCATTCGACGACATCGGGTGATGAGCGGCAAAAATCAAGGAATGCATGACAATCCCTCGTATGAAACAGGATGTAAGCGGCTGCTTGTTTCCCGATTTTCTCCGGGGAAATCATGGTGCGATACTCTTGGATGATCCCTTTTTCCTCCATACGTCTTACTCTCTCCGTTACTGCGGGTTGTGATAACCCAACACACTTGCCTAGTTCCGTCATTGATATTCTCGCTTGGTTTTGAAGATGGTAAAGGATTTGTTTATCAACATGGTCCATTGAAATCGGCTCCTTTAAATTTAAGGTTTTGCTTAAAAACTAACTCGTTTTTATTTGTTAAAGGGCAGACATAACTTGAATGCCTTATGTAAAGCAAGTCACTTAATTATTATAATAAACTAACAATAGTGAAGTGATCAAATCTTTCCTATTCAGAGAGGATGAAAACGAATGAATAAGTTGAATACAAACAGAATGAATCCTGACCGATTACAAGCACGCATGGATGAAGTAATCGATCGTACCCTTGCGGATAAACGGTTGGTTGGCGCTGTCATTAAAGTGGCGATAGATGGGGTACTGGTTTATAATCGCGCTGCCGGTTTTGCAGGCCGTGAGAAGAACCAGACGATGCAAGAAAATGCCTTATTTCGGCTTGCTTCTGTAACAAAACCTATCGTTTCAACAGCTGCGATGATACTCGTTTCGCAAGGCCGCTTACGACTTGACGACCGCGTTGATCGTTGGCTTCCAGCGTTTCGACCACGTTTGGAGAGCGGTGAATTCGCGGCGTTGACGATTCGGCATTTGATGACACACACGGCAGGGCTGACTTACCGCTTTTTTCAGGAAGAGAATGGTCCCTATCATCGAGCCGAGGTATCGGATGGTATGGATCAGGCCGGTATCACGTTGGAAGAGAACCTCCGTCGTATCGCCTCTGTTCCGCTCCTTTACACGCCAGGCACCCAGTGGAAATATTCAATTGCCACTGATGTTCTGGGCGCCGTGATTGCGAAGGTTACAGATTCACCGCTTGGTGAAGCCATACGTACGCTAGTGACAGCGCCGCTTGGCATGGACGACACTGGGTTTACAGCAGTTGATCCAGTGCGACTAGCGACGGCCTATGCCAATGCAAATCCAGAGCCACGGCCCCTGCATGATCCCGATAGCATTGATTTTATTGAAGGTACGGCGGGCTTTCGGCTTGCCCCTGGCCGGGCACTTGATAATTCGGCCTATCACTCCGGCGGAGCCGGCATGGTCGGGAGCGCCGGCGACTTATTGCTGCTGCTGGAAGCACTACGTAAGGGCGGAGCGCCCCTGCTGCCGGAGAGTCTGGTTCGCGAGATGACGACCAACCAACTCGGTGATTTGCCAATGGCCTATTGGCCAGGACGAGGCTTTGGCCTAGGATTTACGCTGCTCAAAGATCCTATCGCCGCAAACACTCCGGAATCACCGGGCACCTGGCGTATGGGGGGGACCTATGGTCATTCCTGGTTCGTTGATCCTGAGAAACGACTAAGTGTCGTAGCGTTTACCAATACAGCTTTGGAAGGCATGTCAGGCCAGTTTACCGTTGATCTTTGTGAAGCCGTTTATGACGGGATCAGGAACGAATGAATGAACGGAAGATAAACCCCATATTCTTTATCGCTCTGGGCTTATTCGGCGTGTATACCATTGAGTTTGGCGTTGTCGGAATATTACCAGCTATTACGGAGCGTTACAATGTCAGTACGTCTCAGGCCGGCATGCTTGTCGGGGTGTTTGCACTTGTTATAGCACTATGTGGTCCCTTTATGGTGCTGTTTCTTTCTAAATATAATCGTAAAAACGTAATGATGGTGTCTTTACTCGTTTTTGCTGTAAGTAGTTTATTATCCGCTTATGCTCCTAATTTTTATGTTTTGCTGGCGCTTCGGATTATCCCGGCATTGTTCCATCCCGTATATTTTTCCTTGGCCTTTGCAGCTGCAGTTTCGCTCTATCCAAAGGAAAAATCCACTCAAGCTTCTGCGAAAGCATTTGTTGGTACTAGTATGGGTATGGTACTTGGAATTCCGATAACAACCTATCTCGTAGATCAATTCTCATTCGAGGCTGCTTTTATATTTTGTGCCGTTGTAAACACCGCTGCTACTGTGGGGATCGCCATCATGCTTCCGAACTCGTCCAAAGCTGAGAAAGTCTCTTACGGGAAACAGCTCGGTATATTGCGTAAAGTCCCCCTATGGATCAATATTGGAGCAGCAACATTCATATTTGCCGCTATGTTTTCGGTCTATAGCTATGCTGCCGAATACTTGGAACAAGTGATGGGGTTGAGCGGGAGAATCGTTAGCGTCATGCTTGTCATTTTCGGTGTTGGGGGAGTGGCCGGCAACTTATTGGCAGGGAGACTGATTGGTAAAAACAAGGGCAGAACGACTGTTTTTCATCCGATCGTATTAGCCACCTCTTTCTTACTGCTCTATTTGGGAGAAAGATCCATTGTGCCTATCATTGTCATAATGGTTTTGTGGGGAGCCGCTCATACCAGTGGACTCATCGTAACCCAGATATGGTTAACTTCTGAAGCTCCGGAAGCTCCTGAATTTGCCACGGGGTTGTATATTTCCTTTATCAATCTGGGTGTGTCCATCGGTTCCTTAGCAGGTGGGTGGTTTATTAGCACTACAGGAATGAAAGGGACTATATGGAGTGGCTTATTGTTTATTATGCTGGCACTTCTATGTATTGGGTTTAAAATTGCTTACTTCAACCGAAAAGGGTTACAGGTAAATCGAGGCTCAAACGGTGTCTAACTGGACAGCAAGGAATATGAGAATAAGGGCGTCGAATAAGAAAAATATGCTATAATTCAGTGAGATTTATTTCCAGATACATAAGATGTGATTATCGATTTAAAACTGGATCCGAAATCCATACGGGCCTTGCAGGCTATTGGACTTTCAACGTAGGGGCCCAGGATCAGTCCGGCAACAGCCGAAACGGAACGATTCATGGCAGTCCCAAACCGATTAAGTAGTGACTTGTGGAGAATAAAGACGTACCATTAAAGCAGGCGCTTAGGGCGACCTGCTTTATTCTTTGAAGTAAAGGGTTTTCTGGAGGAACGAAATGAACTTATTTAAAGAGCCGATTCATTATGATGATCCTCTTCTTCGTATTCAAGTGCTTAGCTTTAATAGCATGAAAATATGTCAAGATGGGTGGCATTTTCATCCTCAAATAGAGATTATAGCTGTTCGGTCTGGAAGAATGGAAATTCATACACCTGCGGAGGTATACCACTTGCAAGCGGGAGATGTGCTGATTTTGGGTTCTTGCCAACCCCATCTCGATCTGAGAAAGCAAAACGAGGTCGTTGATTATGTGGCGCTTCAATTTGAGCTGGAAGCCTTCTTTGATTCCAACATGCTTCCATACTTGTATCTGTTTCAGGAATCAATGCTACCATTAGTCGAACTAAACACATTGTTTAAAGAGAATTCTGAACTGCGTCAGCAATTCTACAGTACGGTCATTGAATTGCAGCTGGAACATCAGCAGAGACAGAGGGGCTATGAGCTCGCAATGAACTATTTGGTAAAGAAATGTATTTTTTTATTGTTACGTCATGACACCATAGGATTGTTAGGAACAAGCCGATCGATAAATGACTCCAACCTAAAGCCAGTGTTCGATTACGTGGAAGCCCAATTATCTAATAAAATAACCGCCCAGCAAGCATGCCATCTCGTCAATTTCAGCTATACCTATTTCCTTAAATATTTCAAACAGATCATGGGCATTTCCTTCACAGACTATGTGATTCACCGCAGAATCAAATATGCTGAACGTCTGCTTTTGACTGAAGATCTTAGCATTGCTGAGATTGCCGAACTTGTCGGCTTACCGAACATATCCCACTTCTACAAACTATTTAAAAGACTCCATCAAAATTCCCCTAAAAGCTTTAAAGACACTATGATAGCACGAACTCATGAAACTACTAGCATAGTCTCAATGATCACAACAGAATAGCATCATAATGGAGTGGAATCGGATATGGGCAGCCTATTTCTTTACTGCTACTATAGGAGAAGAGATTAATACGAAGGAGCTCATACAATGTCACCTGACTTTCCAACAAAAGGAACAAATGGCGTACGGTTTGTTTATTACACAGATATTGAAGTTGATAGTGTCGCCTTAGCAGGGACCTTTAATAATTGGAATGGCGATCGAAACTACATGAACAAAAGGGAAGATGCGAAAGGTTGGGAGATTGAATTAGCCATCCCTAAGGGAAGACATCTTTATAAGTTTGTAGTGAATGGGGAAGCATGGATTTTGGACCCATTGAATCCGAGTGTGTCAGAAGATGGGCAAAATAATTCGGCCATAACTGTTACTGAACAGGGAGAAGTACTGATCCGAACAAATGAAATTTCAAAAGAGCAACCTGGATATATGTATGAAAACTTTACGGCTATCCAAAGTCCCGAATGGATTAAAAAGTCGGTGATTTATGAACTTCATCTCAGGGCGTTTACCGAAAATGGTTTTAATGGACTATCAGAGAAGATTGACTATTTCAAAAAAATGGGAATCAATACACTATGGCTGATGCCTTTCAATGAAGTTGGACATGAAGGAAGGTTAGGTAAATATGGCGACCCCTATGCGGTAAAAGACTTCTATTCCATTGATCCCAGCTTTGGAACCAAAGAGGATCTACTTTCATTTATTCGAAAAGCTCATGACAACGGGATCAAAGTCATTTTGGATTGGGTGTTGAACCGCACAAGTGTGGATCACATTATGACAAGAAGCCATCCGGAATATTTCACTCGAAATGAACAAGATGAGATCTATTATGATGTGCCTAATCGAGCGTATTTTGCCGGTCTAGAATTTAGTAACCGCGAGATGAGGAAATATGTCATTGAGGCTATGAAATATTGGATAGTCGAGTTTGATTTTGACGGTATTCGATTGGACGATTCGGACATAACTCCCTTTGATTTTCTCTCTGAAATTAAGCATGCGCTGCAAGAAGTAAAAGCTGATCTCATCCTAATCTCACAGTCCTACGATGAGTATCATCATATTGAATCTTGTGACTTGACCTACGACGGCAGTCCCCGAATTCTAATACGTGATATGGTTGATGGAACGATCGCTCAGAGCGATTTTATAGCGATTTATAACTCTTATAAGTACAGCTTTCCTAGGAATGCGCTAAGAATGAGATGGCTGGAGGAAAAGGAACGGTCAAGAGCATGTAACTTTTTTGGCGAAAAACTTGCAAAGGCTGCGGCTTCTATCTTGCTGACGCTTGAAGGTGTTCCATGTATGATGATGGGGCAGGAATTTAATGAGAGTACGTTGGAAACATGGACATCCTTATTCGATGAATATAAGCTGAACTGGAATCAATTCGATATGGATATGTTCGAGCACTATCAATTTCTGATTCATCTTCGGACGAACAATCCGGCATTTTGGATGGGAGATTTAACGTTCATTCGCAACTCTGAAGAGCAGGTTTTATCTTACTTGAGGCAACACGAGGATAGTAAATATTTGATCATAGTTAACTTGTCAAAGGATGCTTTATTTGTTCAATTTGACAATGACGCGTTGGCAGGCGAATTTATCACTGATAGAGAAAATATGATCTATCTTACCGGAAGGGACGACCGCCGCGTTGAGAATAATTCATCCAGTCTATGGATTGATAGCTATGAAACAATGATATATAAAAAATGATAGTGTTACCGAAAAGCCCTCTTTGAACACATACAAAGAGGGCTTTAACAATAAGTAAAAACTATTGGTTTTTAGCAAGTTCTTTTCTGTTTGGTGCAATTGGAGGTTGTTCTAACCATTTATTTTTTATCATGAGATCAAACCAATTTTTCGATACAGTCAAATCCTTGAGAATGATCCGCTCATAATCAAGAATTAGATCAGACCTCATGGAACCCGCTAGTCCTAATCCATGATAGGATTGAGAAGTCAGAAACAAAAAACCAGTATGAAACATGATAAGTTTATCTGAAAACGGTGAGTCTGTAGATTCGGTTATTTCCGTTTCCCATGACATCGGAACAGGTAAATTATCATCCTTTAGTTTTTTGCTTAGCAATTGAATGTGGTCATTTGAAGTTTGAACGGCGTCTGTTAGAAATTTCCTTATTTCTTTGGAACCGGCAATTTGACTAAATGCAATTCCAAGTGTTTTTGCCATAATACTTTTCTTTAAGTTAAGTGAAATATTGCCTATTTCTATGGCTGAAAGAGGACGTTTATCTCCCCAAAAACCATCGAGATATTTTTTGCTATCAATAAACTCTGGGGTTGTACGCGGGAAAAAATAAGGATCTCTTTGGAAGTGTCCCTTTTCGAGTAATAAATCAACGGTGCGTTGGTACATATTTTTTCCATCCGTCAAACAGGAATCAAAAAAATCTCTTAAATCTTTTCTAACGGATGTAGTAAGCGAATAGATGTGACCGTTTAAACCATGTATGGTCATGAGATACAAATAATCCAAACAGAAAATATCTGAAAATAACCTTCCAATATTGGGATTGGTATCTGCTTCTGTAAACCCTATAGGTAATGGAAATCCATCATTAAGCATAAAGGTAGAGACCTGCTGCATTTGATTCTCTGAAATTTTTATTGCATCGTTAAAAACCTCTCTAATGGACGTATCCTCTATTATTGAAAGCATATATTTATTTACTTGATTTACCATAGATTCGTTTACATATTGCCCCCACAAAGCTCCGATTTCCGTTGAAGTTAGTTTTAATTGAGTAGTGTTCATATCTGTATCACCTCTAAAAATTAGATTGTCCAATTTGAAAAGGATTTATCATTTATCTCCGATTGAAACTAGAACAGGTGCAGTAAGCTTGTACCACACCAACATGCCAAGAGAACTCAGACCTACCAAAAATAAAAGGCCGTAAACATGTTTAAAAGAATAAGGAAGTGACGTATTCTTTTGAATTTCGAGTAGTATGCCGCAAATCGCAACTGAAATTGAACCTCCAAAAAATTGGATCAGCTGCATAAGTCCCATGCCAGAGCCTATTAATGATTTTGGAAGAATGCGTGAGGTCTCGTTGTTCAAAGATGCAATCGTTGCTGAAAAAGCAGGCGAGAAACAAACATAACCAAAAAGTAAAACGATTGGCGAAGCGCCGAGAGTCAAATAAAAAGCAATCATCACGAAAGATAAAATACAATGCCCTATAAACATAAAGCGTAGATTACCGTATCGATCTATCCATCGTCCGACGAAGCGTGTCAAGAATGCCGACAAGATGGCGCCTGGCGCAATGGTTAAGCCAATCATCATAGCTGATTGATCGAACACTTTAGCTAACACCAACGGCATAAGAAATAAATTGCCAAGGTTCAATACTAAGATACAAAACCCGATCATAACAAGCTTACGATAAGCTGGATTGGTCAGCAGTACAGGGTTAATGAATGTTTCTTTCCCATGTTTCAAGTGCCAAGCATGAATAAGCAATGAAATACAACTGACAGCAAGCCATGTCCCAGAAACTTGCGTCACAGCTAACAGCAGCGAAGTCGCATTGACGATCGTTAAGAGACTGCCCAGAATATCGAACCGAAAGGTTGGCGTATTTTCTTTGGGAAGCAAACGCACAAGGATGGGAAGAATGATAAGAACAAGGCAAGTGATTGCGAACAATCCGTTCCAACCCAAGTATTCGCTAATCAAGCCGCCAACGATCGGACCGAGTCCGAAAGCCATTGCACTCCCTGCGGAAATCATGGCGATGGCTGACCCGCGCCTTTCAATTGGAATATATCGACTTGCTAATACTAAACCAAGGCCTGCCATTACCCCTGCGCCTGCAGACTGAAGAATGCGAGCCATGAGCAAAGCATGGAATTCCCGGGCAAATAATCCGAAAACCGATGAAGATCCAAGCACCAAGAGCCCCACGGTCAGCAGCTTGCGAATCGGTACGACATCTGAGAGCCTGCTGTAAATCACTGTCGATAAGGCATACCCGATGGAGTAACTTGAAATCACCCACGATCCGAGATCGGCGGTGATCCCAAGATCTTGAATAATACTAGGAATAGATACATTGAACATCGTCGTATTCATGACAACAATGAACAAGCCAATTGTCCATACCGGCATTACAATTTTATCGTTCATCTAATACCATCCTGTCTAACTAGAGATCTGTTTTATTTATCCCCCTATTATACAAATGTCAGTCAAACATAAAAAGAGCTGCCCGCGGCAGCTTTTTTAGTTTCTTTGGTTTGCTGACTATTCCTTACATGCATAATAGAATGTTCTTTTATCCACACTAGAAGGTATGAAGCAAAAAGCAAAAATGCGAGGGGGAAAGATCTAAAATGGAAAAGATATTACTGCGGATTTTATTTGCCTCATCATTAGCAGCTGCCCCATTCATTTTGAAACGTAAAAACCTGCTCATGTATCTGACTATATTCTTTTCGAAATGTGTTTTATCAAGTTCGATCGATTCCTACTTTATTAAAAAAGGGAAGATATCGTACCCCGTTCGTCCTTTCGCCAAAGTATTTGACACGAATATTTTGTACGATTTGTTATTCTATCCGCTTTTAAGTGTTATCTGGGTAAGATCGACTTATCAGAGCAAGCCAGTTGAACTCCTCACGAGAAGTTTATATTTTAGTGGACCAATGACTTTACTTCAATGGTTTTTAGAGAGAAAAACCGATTTGTTTAGATGGAAATCCTGGTCTGTTCTTCATACATTTGCATCAATTAATTTTACTTTGTTTACAATAAGAGCGTTTGTGGGTTTATTAAAAAGGATTACGCCTGAAGTAAGAGGAGGACATTTTGTAGAGGAACGATCCCATAGCAAGATGCCATCACCTGAGTTCATAGCAAGTTTAGCAAATCACCGACTGCCAGATGACAACTATGCACAAATCCAATAAAATTGAGAAACTATTATGGGCCATCGCACTCCCTGGGTTTGGTCAGTTTTTAAACGGGAAATATGTTAAAGGAATCACGTTAATTATCTTGGAATTTATCGTGAACTACATGTCAGATCTCAATCAAATTATTATTGACAGTTTCCAAGGAAACATTCAAGAGGCCATCCAGAAAACCGATTATCATTGGTTAATGTTTTACCCTTGTCTCTACATGTTTGGTATCTGGGATGCTTATAAAGACGGGGGAGATACGACAGAGTATGCGTATATTCCTTTTGTATTAGGCGCTTTTCTGGGGACGGTAGGAATCATCTATTCGGATGTGTTTCAACCTTTCGGTAGTCTATTAGGTCCGGTTTGGCTGCCTATGCTATTTTCATTTGTTGGTATTGCAATAGGCGTTGTTCTATTTCTTTTTTTAAAACGACGTCATTCAACACTTTAAAGGGTATCCCTGTCAGATAGATAAGACAGCTGGAGATCCCTTTTTCTTTTTTGTATCTATTACTTGTGCGTTCGTATATGGTTTATTCGAATAATAGGATTATATATCATGTGTGTTGGTATATTACCCAATCGTCATTTCTCTCGTACGCATAAGATATAGTATGGGGGAAATGGGGGGGGGGGAAGTAATGCCGAAAAAAGTAGCAGTGAATAAAGAGCCAGTGAAGAAAGATATTCTAAAAAAAGTAATAGAAATGCCGGAAAAAGAAATAGTGAATAAAAAAATGATGAAAAGTACGAGTGCAAGGGAGGGGAGAAATGGTATGACGAGAGTCTCAAGGGAAGAAATTAGTGAAAAAATTAACGAAGCGATAGATGCATTGGGAGCCTCAAAGCGAAGTGTCTCTGCAGATAAACTTAGACGAGCAGAGGAAGAGATTGATAAGGCCTTACGTATTCTTTTAAGAGCGCAACGTGAAATCAGTACGAGAAGAAATTGGTATATATCAGAGTAAAAAATATATGATTGAAGCCAAGCAGGGATGAAATTCCTTGCTTTTTTTATTTATAGGTGTTAATATCACTTTCAACGTTAAACGTTTATATGAGCCAAATAAACAAACGAATAAGATTTGAACCTTCGGGGCAGGGTGAAATTCCCTACCGGCGGTGATGGATACGGAAGTATCTAAAGCCCGCGACTCCCAGTCTGTATAGAGTGGGACTGACTTGGTGAAACTCCAAGGCCGACGGTATAGTCCGGATGAGAGAAGGTGAAGGACAACTTGTTAAAAATTCAATTTTTAATAGGTCTGTTTGTCAATGCCCCTGTTGATTCTAAACAGGGGCATTGTCTCTTTCAGGAGGTTCAATTCAAAACATCATAAAGGGATCTTTGAGCTAATCTCAAAGTCTCTCTTATTAGGAGGTTTTTGAATTGGAAAATGTATTTAAGCTTGGAAGTAAACGCGCAAGTTTGTATTCATCAAGTATCAGGGGTATCAGGGGTATCAGTGGTATCTGGTATGTGGCACTAGGAGCTACACTTTGGGGGTTGGACCCTCTATTTCGAATCTTATTGTTGAAAAGTTTTACCTCTGCACAAATTGTATTCATTGAGCATCTGCTGCTGGCCTGCTATGCGCTTCCGGTGCTGATGAAGTACCGCAAATCCTTAGCCGGCAAACTAACACTAGCTGTTATTGGCGCTCTTCTATTTATTTCTTGGGGTGGATCGGCCATAGCCACCATACTCTTCACTTCGGCTTTCGCTCACGGCAGTGCTAACTCCGTACTGCTGTTGCAGAAATTACAGCCCTTGTTCGCCATCGTATTGGCTCGTTTACTGCTTAAAGAGACACTGCCTTCCAAATTTTTTGCCTATATCATTATGGCGCTGTTAGGTACGTATCTGCTGACGTTTGGTTTTGCTTCACCGGAGATGGGCTTGAAGGACTTAGGCACGTTAAGCTGCTTATTTTCAATTCTAGCGGCCGTCTTATGGGGGGGATCGACCGTCATGGGTAAATTCCTGCTGCAGAAAAATTTGGATTTCCCTGTTGTCACATCGCTGCGCTTCCTGATGGCGATCCCGCTGCTAACGATTGTTCTTTTGGTAAGTGGCGATGCTTGGCATGTAGGCGGTTCTAGTGGTGATCTAACACTTATTGCAGTGAACCTTTTGTTCCAAGCCTTTTTCCCGGGGTTGATCAGCATGCTCCTTTATTATAAAGGGCTATCATCGACAAAGGCATTCTTTGCAACGCTTGCCGAGCTTGCTTTTCCAGCTGTAGGTGTATGTATAAACTGGGTTGTATTTGGTCAAAAGCTGACTGTAGGACAACTCGTAGGCTTCGTGTTTATTTGGTTAACCCTATGGTTAATGAGCCGCAGTAAAGGAAATGTCTAAGCCATATCAAATAAGAAATTATATATTGAACGTAAAAAGAACCCGCTAGATTTAGCGGGTTCTTACTATTTTCTTAGAAACTAGCTGCAACATCTTTTGCTTGTGCAATTGCTTTTTCTTTAATGGATTGAGCTTTATCCGGCGTTACAGCCATGCCTTCAACAAAAATGGCTTCGAAGGAAGGGATACCGTAGAATTGAGAGACTTTTTTCAGGTAGCTAAAGCCACTTTCAAATGCTGCAGCAGGACCTTCGGAATAAATGCCGCCACTCGCTTGAATATGAAGGCCTTTTTTGTTTGTCAACAAACCAACTGGACCACTTTCCGTATATTTGAAAGTTTTACCTGCAACGGAAATTGCATCAATGTAAGCTTTCAATACTGGAGGGAATGAGAAGTTCCACATTGGAGAAACAAAAACATATTTATCGGCAGCCACGAATTGGTCAACGAGTGCGCCTAAACGTGCAACTTTTGCTTTTTCTGCATCAGACAGCTGGTCAAAAGCTGTTCCTGATTGAAGTTTCCCCCAACCGCTGAATACATCAGCATCAATTTGAGGAATATCTTGTTTGAAAAGATCCACATGAATAACCTCATCGGATGGATTCGCTTCACGGTATGCCTCGATAAATTCTTTACCTACCGCTAGGCTGAATGATGTTTGGTGATCATGCGGGTGTGCTGTGATATAAAGTACTGTTGCCATAATTAATTACTTCCCTTCTATACTTAAAATAATTACAGTTGTTATTATAACTTATTTTCAGTAAATATCAAACAAAAAATTAGTTACTTATAATAAAAGGCAAAAATGGAGTGGTCCAACACCTATTTTAATAGAAATAGATCATTGTCTATCCGTTATAAGTTCAAGGTCCATACCTCTAATAGAATAAAAACATAAGATATACAATTGGTTTAAATGGAGGTGTCTAGCTTGTGGTGTTCAATACCCATAAAAAAAATCAAATGAATCCAACTACAAGAAAACATATACGTAAAAAGAAATGTATCATCAAAAAAAAGAACAGCTGTGTAACATCCGAGATAAAATTGAGAGACTCTAGTACTGGCCGGAAAAAAGATTGTAAAAAGAAAATAATGATAGGTAGCCCTCATAGAAGGAAAAAACGGAAACCTGCAGCTTGTCCTCGACCAGAAATTAATATAACTGTTCCGCAAGGACCACAAGGTACGCCGGGACCTCAAGGACCACAAGGTACGCCGGGACCTCAAGGGCCACAAGGCACACAGGGATCACAAGGGCCACAAGGCACACAAGGACCTCAGGGACCACAAGGCACACAGGGTGCTCCGGGGCCCTCGGGACCAATCATCATCCCTATTGTCAACTCTTTGCTAACTGCTGACAGATATTTATTTATTGCGAACACAGATGTTACTCTCCCAACAGTTATTCCTGCAAATCAATTCACAAACGATGAAAATGAATCAGTAGCTGAATTTACTGATCTCAATCAAAATAGTTACGCTAATCTCTACATTAACGGGATCATGCAAGTTGGTGTCTCTTATAATGTGAGTACAAATGCCTTGACCATTATAACCGGCAATGACACCATTTTTGCAGGAACCCCAATCATACTTGAGATCGTTCGATTATCGATTCAAATCATTTCTTGAAATGTTCGATTGTTCGCAATTGATCAGCCCTTCCCTTTTTCTATCACTAGCATAATCTACTTGAGAGAAGGGAGGTGATATAAATGCCAATTACAAAACCCTTCATGGCTTCCAGAAGATTTAGTGCTACTATAGCGGACGGGACAGGTGTAGGTGCTGCATTTAATATTCTTGCTACAGCCACCACCAATGACGCCGGTGCTGCTGCCACAGCTTTTCCAACTGCACCTGCGTATTATAATCTTTATATTAATGCACAGATTCAAACAGCTGACACTTCAACAGTTACCACTACGGCTATTACCATTCCAGGCGGTGATGCACTCGATCCTGCGACTCCAATTGTGATCGAATTTGTTGTAAACTAATTATTTTTCTTGACAAGCAGAGGATCGCCTAGGGAGCATATATAGCTCGCTTATAGGCGGTCTTTTTTTATGAAAAGAAGCATAAGAAAGAATCAAGGTATTTGATTGTTTTGAAGATTTACAATTTATTATCTTGTGGTTGACACAGGAAAAACAAAAATACGTTATTTTTGTTATGTGGGAACGGTCTCACACGAAGAAATGGGGTTGAAGCATGGAGCTTACGATTAAGGAAATTGCCCTGCGTGCCGGTGTATCCAAATCAACTGTGTCGCGGGTGATTTCTGGCAAGGGCTATACAAGCTTGGAGGTACGCGATAGGGTACTCCAGCTGATTGAAGAACTGCAATACAAGCCCAACGCAGTGGCAAGGGCTATGGTTTCACAGAGAACGCACAACATTGGCGTACTCATTTATCGCCAGCATCATCCTATTGCGTCTCATCCGTTTTACGGCAAAATTCTTGATGCTATTTTGATGACAGCCGCAAGCTTGAATTATTCCGTTTTCGTTACGACAGATCATGATATGTCGCTGCGTTCTGCTGATTTTATGATGGAGAAAAGGGTGGACGGATTGATCCTAATCAGCCGATTGCAACAGAACGTCATTGATTACATTGCTAACTTCGGAGTTCCATACGTGATGGTCAATGGCTCCACGGATGTCGACGGGGTCATGCATATTGTCAATCAAGACGAGGAAGGCGGACGGAAGGTCGCTGAGTATCTAACGGATTTAGGGCATCGTCAGATTTTCGTGATCGCCGGACCGCAGACGCATCGCAGCCATAATTTGAGGCTGAAAGGTTTTAAGAAGTACATGGCAGGAATTGGTGTTCCGATCTCAGCATCATCGATCTTACAGGCATCGACCTCCACCTTCGGGGAAGGGTATGAGTTAATGCGCAGCCATTGGGAGCAGTTTCGTGCAGGCGGGTTTACATCGCTTTTTGCCACCAACGATATGATAGCGCTGGGCGCCATGAAGTTTATGTTGGAGCAATCGGTACGCATACCTGAACAGGTAGCGGTTGTAGGCTTTGATGATATCGATTTTGCCGCAATGTTCTCACCCTCTTTAACAACCGTCAGGGTCAATACAGAGGAGATGGGGACTCAGGCCTTGAGCTTGTTAGACAAGCTCATCCGTCAGGAAGCTAACATTGAGAATCCCAAGCAGCTTGTACCCAAATTAATTGTCCGGCAATCGACCAAATAATTTTTATAGGAGAGGAGTGGTTAGTCCGCATGCGCTGGTATCTAAAAGCGATAGGTCCACGTAAAATCGTGGAATTTATCATACTTATTGTGTTCGTCATCTTTTTCTTGGGCCCGCTGCTCAACCTAGCCATACTTGCTTTTACTGGAAAATGGACCTACCCAGATATCTTGCCGCATGAGTGGTCACTGAAATGGTGGACATTTGTGTTACAGCAGGAGGATATCGCGAAGTCGATCGGTTTGTCGTTTATGATCGCATTCATCGTGACCGCTCTATCCATTGTGCTTTGTATCCCTGCAGCCTATGCGTTTGCTCGCATACGTTTTCCGCTTAGTCGGTTCTTCTTGTTCTCATTTCTACTGACTCATGCTTTTCCGAAAATGGGACTTTATGTATCGATAGCCGTGCTCTTTTACAAACTCGGACTAATGAACACTTTGATAGGCGTTGTCTTGATCCATATGATCAATGTGCTCATGTTCATGACTTGGATTCCCACGGCAGCTTTCCGCAATGTGCATACAGCTCAAGAGGAGTCAGCCAGGGATGTGGGGGCGAGCCCATTCCGCGTATTCCGCAGTATTACGCTGCCGATGGCGATGCCGGGTATTATCGTGGCTTCGATCTTTACGTTCCTTAACTCGCTTGATGAGGCTCAGGGTACTTTTCTGGTGGGTATCCCCAATTACAAAACGATGCCGATCGTCATGTATTCTATCATCAGCGATTATCCGGCCTACGCGGGTGCTGTATTTTCCATTATTTTGACAGCGCCGACGATTATCCTACTGCTGGCCGCGCAGCGCTTTGTGAGCGCAGATATTATGTCCAGCGGCTTCCAACTCAAATGACGATAGACCAATTAGCAAAGCAATGCTTCCGATGCGAGTTTTGTTTCGAAGTAATCGCTTAGAAGCAATGCTCAACAAAACTTTTAGGGGGCACCTATGGACATTCAGCTTTCCGTTCAACAATTGACGAAGCGTTATAAAACAGGAGAAGGCGTAACAGGGATCTCCCTCGATGTTCGCAAAGGCGAGCTAATCACACTGCTGGGCCCTTCAGGCTGTGGTAAAACAACGGTGCTTCGCAGCATCGGCGGGTTTCTCGACCCAGATTCAGGCGACATTCTCATTGAGGGCAAAAGCGTGCTAAAATCACCTCCGGAAAAACGTCCGACTTCCATGGTGTTTCAAGGTTACAATTTATGGCCGCATATGACGGTGTTTGACAACCTGGCATTCGGTCTCAAAATACGCAAGATGAAAAAGACTGACATCGATAAGGCTGTGAACGAAGTGCTTCAGCTGGTTCGCTTGCCTGGAGCAGAGTTCAAATATCCCGGTGAACTCTCCGGCGGTCAGCAGCAGCGCATAGCAGTTGCGAGATCCTTGCTCCTTAAGCCTGCTGTTCTTTTGCTGGATGAACCCTTTTCCGCACTTGATGCGAAGCTTCGGCACGAGATGAGAGAAGAGCTGCGGGAAATTCAAGCCAAGACTGGCCTTACGATGGTATTTGTCACGCATGATCAAGAAGAAGCGTTATCGATTTCAGATCGCATTGTCGTTATGAACCAAGGCAATATTGAGCAAATTGCTACACCGCAAGAAATTTACGATGAACCGAATACGCTGTTTGTTTCCCAATTTATCGGTAAAATGAACTTTTTGAAAGGGGTGATCACGGCCGGCGGGTTGACCGTAGGGCATCTAAGTTTTCCAAATATAAAAAATCTGTCCGGGCAAGTAAATCTGGCCGTTCGACCTGAAGACGTGATAATAGAAGGTGAAGAGGGAGAAGGCCTTTCCGGCGTGATCAAACAGGTTATGGTACTTGGGCATTATGCCGAAGTGTCCATCGATTTGCCAGAGTACGGCACAATCCGGGCATTTCAACCAAGGGATTTCGTCAAGGATCTTCATACAGGGCAACAAGTAAAAGCAAGCTTTGCAAAAGTTTTAGCGTATCCGGAAAATTAGACCTATATCCCAAGGAGGAATTATCTATGTTTCGCAAGAAATCCGCTGTTATGTTAGTGACATTAATGACTGCTACCGCTGCTTTTGTATCTGGGTGCGGCAGCTCTTCAACGAATGCAGGTTCTGCAGCTCAAAGCACCAGTCCGGCCAAAGAAGCAGCTGGTACTAAACAACAGCCTGTCGAGTTTAACTTCTATTTTACCGGCTCGCAAAATGTCAAAGATCTGTGGGATACGTTGATTCCCATGTTTGAGAAGACAAATGCGGATGTTAAAGTGAAACCGGTCTACATTCCTTCAGGAACAGGCGCACAACCAACCTATGACCGCATTACGGCTGCCAAGCAAGCTAACAAAGGCTCAGGCGATATCGATTTATATGAAGATGGCTTGTCTTATGTAACTCGGGGGCAAAAAGATGGTCTATGGGACACGTTACCAGGCGACAAAATTAAAAACTTGGCAAATGTTGATGAGAAAACGTTAAAAGATATCTCCAATCTCGCTATTCCTTATCGTTCATCAGCGGTTGTATTAGCTTATAACAGTGACAAAGTAAAGACACCTCCAACTACTTTGGATGAATTGTACGATTGGATCAAGAAAAATCCAGCCAAATTCGCTTACAATGATCCATCCACAGGGGGTTCCGGTAATTCTTTTGTAGCGACAACTCTATATAAATTCCTGCCAGAAGAAGCCATCCATAATTCCGATCCAAGTGTTGAAAAAGGGTGGGATCAAGGCTTTGCGCTGCTCAAGGATCTAGGGAAATCCGTATACGGCAAAGGTATTTATCCAAAGAAAAACCAAGGAACTTTAGATTTACTGACGAGCGGTGAAGTTGATATGATACCGGCATGGTCGGATATGGTTCTTGAGCAATTGGCGAAAGATCAGCTTCCAAAAACAACAAAAATGGCGCAAATCAAACCAGGCTTTAACGGCGGACCAACCTACTTAATGGTTCCTAAGCTTTCTGAAAAGAAGGATGCGGTTTACAAATTCTTGAACTTCGTTCTTTCTTCTGAGGCACAAGCTGTGGTTGTAGACAAAATGCATGGTTTCCCTGGGATCAAGCTTTCCAATATGTCGAAAGAAATTCAAGATTCATTCAAAGGTGCATCCGAAGGATTCCGCTCCTTCAATATCGGCGAACTAGATAAAGATATGACCAAACGCTGGCAAAGTGAAGTTGCTGCCCAATGAGTAAACAAATGAAAATGGGGATACTGGGATTGCTTCTGGTCATCCCCTCTTTTTTATTGCTCTTCGTCACTGTCGTCATTCCTATCATCATTTCCTTTAAAGAAAGCTTTACCAATAAGTCTGGCGGTTACGATTTGTCCAATTATACGTATTTATTTACGGATAAGCTGATGCGCTCCAACATCATTTTTACACTGGAAGTGACAATTATTTCGGTCATTCTCGTGCTAATTATCAGCTACGCGCTGGCAGCTTATATGAGGTTTAATAACGGTACGATGGTGAAATGGATTCGCAATATGTATATGATTCCAATCTTTATCCCATCCGTTATCGCTACGTACGGTTTAATTCAATTGCTTGGCAACCACGGTTGGGTGTCCCGCATGTTACTTCTGGTCAACGGTGGGGAAATGCCGCGTATTATTTTCGACATGAAGGGGATTATTATCGCCAATTTGTGGTTTAACATTCCGTTCACAACGATGCTGCTTGGATCAGCCTTATCCGCTGTCCCCAATTCTGTCATTGAAAGCGCGAAGGATGTAGGGGCACGGAGATTGCAAATCTTCGTCCGTTTCATTTTGCCGCTTACGTATAAAACTTTGCTCGTTGCGATTACTTTTGTATTCATGGGCGTGATCGGTTCGTTTACGGCTCCATTTCTGATTGGACCCAATGCTCCGCAAATGCTAGGTGTATCCATGGAACAAGTTTTCGGTGTTTTCCAAGAAAAACAACTAGCTGCGGCTATCGCTTTCTTTACGTTCCTGCTATGTTCAGTAATGGGATACTTTTATATCCGCAGTATGATCACGGAAGAGAGCGCGAGGTCACGATGAATCAACTTATTCTGGATGTACAAGGAATTGTACATCCCAACTCCTCCAAAACACATATTTCGTATCGGTTTCACTTAGGAACTCAAGGTGGCAAGCTAAGGATCCATTTTGCTTATGAACCTAAAAACTTGGATGATTGGGAACAATCAAAAACGATGATTTTCGAGAGTATCGACAAGTACACGGAACCCAATCAGCGTGAGCGGGTTCAGGCGAAATGGGAATCCTTCCTGCCGCTGAAAAACTTAATAACGGTGTCCGTTGACGACCCTGAACGGCACCGCGGTGCGGGGCATCGGCATGATCCTGAGCAGCTGTTGGTTATTAATGAGCTGGAAGCTTCGCCAGGCTTTGTCAGTGGTAAAATGCTTGCAGGCATGTGGCACGTTACGTTAAGTTTGCATGCGATTGTTACAGAAAGCTGCCGTTACACCTTACAAATTCATCAAGAGGAGGAATAGCGGCATGCCCTGGATTGCTTGCGAATTACACAGTCATACTTTCCACAGTGACGGAAGACAAACGCTCATGGAGTTGGCTAATGGTGCAATGGCGCTTGGTTTCGAGTGTATTGCGTTGACCGACCACAATACCATGACGGGTTTGCATGATAAAGATGCCGTGGAGCAAGAAACCGGAATTTCGATCATTTCCGGGATGGAATGGACGACCTTTTACGGGCATATGGTGACAATCGGACTGACCAATTTTGTTGACTGGCGTCCGGCAGGTCCAGACGATATCCATAAAGGGATTGCCGATGTTCATAGGAGTGGGGGAATTGTCGGTATGGCACATCCTTATCGCATAGGAAGTCCAATTTGTACGGGTTGTTTCTGGGAATTCAACATCGAGGATTGGAACGATATTGATTATATCGAGGTTTGGTCTGGCACGTTCCCTTCGATTAAAACAGACAACGACCGCGCTTACCGATTATGGACCGACAAGCTGAATGAAGGCTACCGGATTGCGGCAACGTCAGGGCGAGATTGGCACGCCCAAGAGCAAACGGATGAACCGGTATCGGTGACGTATCTCGACATCGATGACGGGGAAGGGACTGTGACGAACCGAGCGGTGCGTGCACTCGCGGCTGGTAAAGTATCGGTAACTATGGGACCTTTGGTAACGCTAGAAATTGGGACAGATACTGCGTGCTATGGTATCGGCGCCGTCGTTTTTTCGCAGGATCACTCCCACAGTTATAAGCTCCAAGTAAACATAGATTTTCATGTACGGAAAGAGATTTGGGATTTTCAGGAACCCCATTATACGCTAAACTTGATTGGGAATACCGGTGTTCTAAGCGAGCAATTCGTTACTATGGATCAGCCGAATTACGAGATCGAAATTCCTGGTGATGAACTTCTATGGATTCGGGCTGAGCTCAAAGGTAACGTTCGTGGAGTTCGCACATTGATTGCCTTTACGAATGCTATATATGTAGATCGATGAAAGGGAGTGTTTTGTGGCATGGGTTATCGATTTCCACTCATAACCGCTCACTGCGGCAGCATGAACACGATTGATCATACGCTCGATTCCGTGCAAATGGGAATTAGGCTCGGTGCAGACGTGGTTGAGGAAGACGTTAGAGTGACGAAGGACGGCATCCCGATTTTGGCTCATGATGATGAATGGGTTACCGTTGATGGCTTGAAAATGTCCATTTCGCAAATGCTTTTTGAAGAATTAAGAGAGCTTCAGTTTGAGGTCACTCATGGGGAACACCGTGAAACGATTCAAATCTGCAGACTGGAAGATATGCTTCCGCTTATCCAAGCTTCGGGTAAAGTTGTGAATTTGGATTTGAAAGTGGACGAGAGTATCGAACCTGTTGCTTCATTGGTGAAGCAATATGGGATGTCAGAGCAGGCTTTTCTATCCGGTTGTGGGATGGATCGCGCGATGCTAGCAGAGCGATTGAACCTAGAAATACGCAAACTGCTCAATACCGACCACGACTTGTTTAGAACACTTCCGTATAGAGATGCTATGGTACAAACCTGCGAGGATGCGCTTGCAGCCTCCTGTTTTGGCATCAACATCCATTACAGCATCGTGAGCCAAGAGTTAATGGATTATGCAACATCCCTAGGGCTTCCGGTTTATGTATGGACTGTGAATGAAGAAGACTTAATGATGCAGTATGCAGATTTGGGTGTTGCATCTATAACCACACGAAATGTTGCAGCTCTGGTGCAAATGAAGCAAAAGATGCGTGGTGAGCGTTTATGATTGAAATCTACGCCCATGAATTCAAACTTGCTAGTGAGACACTTGCGGCCAAAATGCTGAGCGGTGAAGTTAAAGCGGGAAGCGCCTATTATCAAGCCATCCTTCCTTTATTGGAGCTGCTCCAGCAGGTTTGCCCTGAGCAATCCGAATATTCGGCCTGGCGGGCGGAATATTTCCATCTGGATGGAAATTTACGGCGCGCGGGCGAGCAGTATAAGCGAACACTGGAGCTGGCTCCACCTGAGCCGCTGGAAGAGCGCGAAATTCGCTTTATCCGCAAATTTTGCCCGATGTTACTTACAACGCCGCTTGAGTGTTTTCCTCTAAAGGATGTGGCGGCTGTTCATCATCCGACACTTCCGCTTATTGGCTACCATTTGTTTTGGGAAGACGATTACGATTTCCCGGATGATTATGAGCCATGTGATCATGAAGAGATTTGGGTAGAGTACGATCCACACACGGAAGCCGTTACGAATGTACTGACCTTTTTTCATAGTAGTGTCATCGAATCACAGGCCGCCGTACAGGAGGCGCATGAAAATGACGGGCGCCCAATCGTGCGCATTGAGTGGGGGAAACACGGTTCGCTTCTCAAAGGTTGGGAGAACTTAGTGATCCCGATGAAGGAAGTCACTGCCATGGAGTGGTTGCAGGAGACTTTTGAGCAGGTGAAAGCTGGCGGGCGTGTTCCCGATCATCCCTTGAAGCGGCATTGGCCGAAAGGATTCGAAGGTGGCTTTGAAGATTTTACCAACTTCTCGGTCCCGGTCGATCCGCTGCAATTTCTTAATCAAAAGCCACTTCTTTTCAAATCACTATGGGTAAATGCTATTATATATACAGAGGGGCTGCTGTACAATTTCCATCCGAAGATGGAATGGCCGCAACGCTTTCAGCGCATTTAAATCAGATCTCTCTGGGGGATACGATGAGAATTCAACTTGAAACAGACCTTTGTAAAATTTTTAATATTCGTTATCCGATCTTTCTCGCGGGAATGGCGGGAGGCCCTGGAACCGTTGAGTTGGTGGCATCTGTCTCTAACGCAGGAGGACTTGGGACGCTGGGGGCAGCCTACATGACGCCTAGTGCAATCCGCAAGGCAATTCGGGAGATCCGACAGCTAACGGATGCGCCGTTTGGGGTGAATTTATTTTCAATTCAAATGACGGACAATAATGAAAGAACGAAGGAAGTTCAGCGAGAGCTTAACCAGGTAAGAAACGATCTTGGAATAACGCAAGCAACTGAGGAGCTCGTGGTAACTCCGGACTATTTTGAGGAACAGTTTGCGGTAGTGTTGGAAGAAAAAGTGCCTGTCATTAGTACGGCATTTGGTGTCCTTCCTGAAACCCTGATGCGAAAAGCCAAATCGGCTGGCATGCGTATAGTCACCATGGTGACCACGGTTAATGAAGCTATTTTGGCTGAGCAGTCCGGTTGCGATGCCATAGTTGCACAAGGAAGCGAAGCGGGCGGTCATCGGGGAACATTCGACATTTCGAATCATCCAATGGGTGCAAACATCGGCACATTAGCGCTGGTTCCGCAAATTGTTGATTGTGTTCAGATCCCAGTCATTGCCGCTGGAGGCATCATGGATGGTCGTGGACTTGTCGCCGCTCTTGTTCTTGGAGCGCAAGGTGTACAGATGGGAACGCGTTTTTTGACTGTGATTGAATCCGGCGCTCACGTCTCCTACCAGGAGGCACTATTAAAAAGTACCGAAGAGAGTACAGTCATTACCAAGGTGTTCTCAGGTCGACCAGCAAGAGGGGTTCTCAACCAATTTATTAGACAATGGGATGCGAACGGCGTAGAGCCACTTCCTTTTCCTACGCAAAATACCGCTACACGCGATATTAGGAATGCTGCAGCTAGTCAAAGCAATGCTGACTATATGTCCTTGTGGGCAGGACAAGGTACCAGAATGCTTACATCCGGACAAAAAGCGGGTCATATCGTGGCTGAAACGATCCAACAAGCCATGTCCATTTTGTCGATTGAAAGTGAAGGGAATACCAAATAAATGGGGCTCTCCCAAGAGGTTTTTGAACAGTGACCCGAATGATGGACACTTTGAAAGAAGTGACCTCTCTCGGGTCTTTTTACATTAATAATCAATGAATAAGAAAGGTTGAGGATTACGCGGGGGAAGTAGTTGGAGTAGGGGGTTTGAATGAATCCATCTTTTCGGTTGAATGATGTTGTATTTAGTGCAACAATTCTGTCTAGATCCTGCCTATTTCCCTTCGTTGTTGCATAATGTACAACAATTGGGCCCCATACAGGCCATTTCGCAACGAATGGGCTTGAAATGTTGTACAAACTACAACTTGAGCTTACAAAATAGCCTTTTGGCATGTGAATTGTTGCAGAAATTAGTCAATTTCATAATTCAAACCTCTTGCTACATAAGGACTTATAGCGCATTCAAAAACAGTCACCTACCCAAGGCATCCATTAGGTGCCAAGATATCATGTTATTCTCCGTTTAAATAAAACGGATAAATCCCTTTCTGAATTCTGTAACTACCGAAACTACACTTCACTTAAACGTTAAGAGTCTCTAGGGACTCCTATTTTTACAAAATACGCTGAAAATGAAGAAATAGCAGTCTCTAAAGGCTCTTATCCGATTGCTTTTCTACCGAATCTACACGTCACTTGAAGGTTAAGAGTCTCTAGGGACTCCTATTTTTACAAAATAAGCTGGAAATGAAGAAATAGCAGTCTCAAAAGGCTCTTATCCAACTGCATTTCTTCCGAAACCATGCTTGGAAAAATCGGACTTTTATTATGAAATTGACTCGAAATTACAACATTATTCTTTTTGACTTCCTCGTCAGGCGGGAAACAAAAATTAATTTTTCAAAACGTCCCGGTCTTTTTAGGGCATTATTTACATCCCAAGGCATATGGCACGATCATATCCGATCGCATATTTTTTGTCGTAAATTGTTGTAGCGGAATTGAAAAACGGAGCACCGCATCATTGCGGGCTCCGTTTTCTTTTTATCCTTATTTATGAATCCAAACTAATCCAGCAGAATTATCTTTTGCCTCACCGACAACTCGGAACTTCAATCCATAATTCGGCACAATACGGC
The DNA here is from genome assembly GCF_001427935.1 of Paenibacillus sp. Soil724D2. Classification (NCBI taxonomy): domain Bacteria; kingdom Bacillati; phylum Bacillota; class Bacilli; order Caryophanales; family Paenibacillaceae; genus Paenibacillus; species Paenibacillus sp. Soil724D2. The sequence goes on along the minus strand of NZ_LMRY01000056.1, from coordinate 216,357 downwards.
CGGCGTCCGGAATTACTGTATTCATATAGCTGTTGGAGTCTGAAAACTCCTCTACACCATGCATGGATTTGTAATTATACTCGCCTCTAGTTGGGTTATTGATGTACCACGAAGGCGTTTTGTCCAAGGAGAAGGCCGCGTCCGCAACTTGATAACGAGTCGTTTGAGCGACGGAATCCTGTCCATCTTTTTGGAATATTAAAGCGTCAGAATGAGCATCGACTACGCCAAGGAATCCTTGTCCTGGATGGATACCGACCCAGTTATCTAGATAACTGTCATCAGCATACCAAACGACGAGCCCAGTATTATATTTGACACCACGGCTGTAGGCAAGAGCTTTATCGGCTCCAGCATAGTTTCTCCATTCCAGATAGTAATAGTGCTTCTTAAGTTCCATACCATTCGATACAACAAAGCCATCCAAGTTAAATTTAGCAGCGCCTTCGGCATCGTCTGAGAATACGACTTGACCATTTACGGTTAATTTCGCATTATCCATTGCAAAACCATTCAAAGCAAGTCCGCCATCCGTGACGTAGTCAAAGTGGAGGGTAACCTTTTTGCCAGCAAAATGGCTTAAATCGTAGGACTTGTCAACCCAAGCTCCGTTCGTAGTTTCCGCACGTGCGTCGCCGTTCGTATCATTGTCACCAATGACATCGAGGGTAACTTGTTCATTATAGGTTGATGCTGTAACTGTTAAGTAGTCATACTCAAACTCGACATCATATAAAGTTTTAAAATCAAATGTTGCCGTCTGTGCTTGGGTTAAATCAAACTCAGGAGTTGAGAGTGTGGTATGAAGATTATCGCCTTTTGTACTGTAATAATAACGTGCACCGAATGCTGGTTGAATACCTGGAACTGCTTTATCCGGCAAATTGACTTTAACAATAGCCGGGTTTTTCGACTTCGTTACACTTTGATCTATAATGGCGGATGTACCCAATTTCGTAATGTCTGCGGCATCAATTTCACTCACATTTGCCCAATTTCCGCCCATTGTTTTCTGGAAAAACTCTTTATTTTGAGGTGAAAAAGAGCTAGGTGTTGTGCCGGCAATTTTACCGTTCCAACTACCGCCGCTCATGATGGACCAAGAAGCAACGGGCTCACCTTGTCCAGTATACTGGGTATCGTATTCATCTGGCAGACCTAAGTCATGACCGAATTCGTGAGCAAAAACACCTACTGCACCATCTTCAGGTTGAATGGTATAGTCATAAGCAGCCATACGGCCACCCCAATAGTCGACCCCCGCAGTCGTGCCAGCAACAGGATACACACCATTTAAAGTCCAGCGGTGAGACCAGATGGCATTATCGCCTAATTGTCCGCCTCCAGCTTCTTGGCCCGTTCCTGCATGAATAATCATCAGGTGGTCAATGATCCCGTCGGGTTCGTTTTGGTTACCATCCCCATCAATATCGTATTGGTCAAATTTGTCATAATCAGCCAGATTAATACCGGATGCTGCAGCCGCATTTAGAGCATCTTTCACTAGATCGCGAGGCCCCTTAGGGTTTAAGTTATCATGACCGCCAGCCGGGTTATCATCTCCGTATTGGGCAGCTTGACCAGGAACGGTTAACCAATCGGATACATAGCCATTTACGGTATAACTGCCACCGGATTGCTCTTCATAATATTGTTTGAAGGTTTGGATCTTAGAACCATCGAATAAGGTGAAATCTGAATTTCCAAACATCAGCTTCTGATAATGATCTCGATTGAAATCGTTTGCGTACATGTAACCAGGCTCTTGCTTTACGTTGTTATGTTTAAAGTCTGAAAATTCCGTCAAAAGAACGAGTACTTTGTCTTCACGAACAGAACCGTTGTATGTATCTTGTTTTGCCGAGGGTACGGGTAAGCCATTTGGATTGCCTTTTTTCAAGTTCTCTTGGCCTATGTTCAGTTGGGAAAGCAGCTTGGTTTTCTGCTTCGCTATGAAATCCTTTGACTTTTTGTCTATTTCATCATGATTTGTGTCTTCTTTTGATTTAACACTTTTATTGTTTTTAGCTGCTACGTAAGACTTGACGGCTTTGGCTATTTGTTCAGGCGTGGCACCTTTGCTTAACAGCCCTCTGTCCATTAACCCTTTTGCCAAACGCTCATCGTCTAAAATATTAAAATCTACCGGCGGTGCTTCAAGTGCCTCTGAGTAGTCGGATTCTGCTGCGAATGCAGATGATGTTGTGAAAAGTCCTGCTGTTAAACTTGTTGCTAGTAATAGTCTAGTGATTTTCAAGGTGCTTTTTTTCAAAATGAAACCTCCTACAATAGAGTATGAAACCTATGAAACCAACCTATTGATTTAACCATTGGTATATTAAAATTAAATAATAGTTTGACTATTCTAGTAAGTGCTTTTAGTCCTGCGCAGTTTGACCCATATATTTCCTATTTCGACCATTTCCTTGATTTTTCGCAGCATTTTGATAGGACATTAGTGCGCGTTCGACATCGCAATTTTGTTCTCTTTTATATTTAACTAGACTCTAGTATATAGTCAGACGAGCTAGTGAGTCAGAAACATGAAATCTCCCCATCTAATGGATGTGGGAGATTTTTTTGATTTGTAGAGTTTTGGGGCAGGCGATGCTTATCCCTTTTTTGGCTTAGTTTGCTTTGGATTCTGTTGATTGAGATTTTGATTTCGATATTGAGTGTGGTTGAGGTTGAGGTTGTGCTTCTGATTCTGATTGTGGTTGTGATTGTGATTATAGTTGAGGTTCTGTTACCTGAGTTACACAGAGTGAGTTGTGAGTACATTTATTCGGGTTTTTGGTTATTTGTTCGATGAAGAAAGGAGATAAGGAGCATATCTGCCTGTCCTTGCCTGGCATATATGAGGGAAGTTGTACAGCGTACAACAATTTAGCTGTTTTTTTCGCATTAAGCTGTAGTTGTTGTATTTTGTGCAACAGTTTAGCCGTATTTTCATTCTACGGAGCTAATTTAAGAAAATTTGTTGTATTTATTGCAACAATCGCGGAGTTAACGCGAATTTACACGCCAATTATTGTACAAATTACAACAATGCTATCCTTGGGTCAATCATGGCTTTAGCGAGAGAATAGCAGTTGGGAAAAGTTACTTTTAACTTAGCTTGCTTCGACCAACGAGGCATAACCTCACTTATTAAAGGATTGTAGAAATCGATTACAATTGAAAACCTGCATAGCATCAATTCAAGCAACAAAAGTCCAATAAATAGCAATCATAGGAGTTAGTGGGCAAATAAATGTGGCTTCTAGTGGGATTTAACAAATGCATCACAAAAATTCACTTGAAAGCGCTTATAAATTTGTTGACAATGTAGCTTTTGTTGGTATTATAAGTGTATAGGCTTCAAAAAGCCACATTGCAAACGCTTTATATTGTGGGATTGTTGATATACAATGTGGCATTGGTTGTCTAACCATTTAATTAGGGGGAATGAAACCGTATGAAGAGAGCAAATAAATCCATGTTGGTCCTACTCAGCACAGCGCTCAGCACCGGATTAGTGTTGACTGCATGCAGCACGGATAAAACAGCTAGTTCAAGTCCAAGTGCAAGTGCTGGAACTGGTGCAAGTCCAGCTGCTAGTGCCGCAGTAGAGAAGCCGAAGGGGAAAGTTACACTGGATTTTTGGACTCACTGGGGTTCTACAACACGTCGTCCTATTATTGAGAAAATTATTAGTGATTTTAATGCTTCTCAGGACCGCATTACCGTGAAACATACGTTCTTACCTTATGGAGATGGTTGGACGAAAGAACTTGCAGCCATTGCTGCAGGTAATCCGCCCGATGTCATCATTCACGATATTAGCCAGGTTGCTCAACGTGCCAGCAAGAAGCAAGTAACGAATCTTACGCCTTACTTAGCGAAGGATAACATCAAAGATCGTTTCTTCCCGCACTTATATAGTGCGATGCAATATAAAAACGAAGTTTATGCTTTACCATTTGTAACAGACACTCGCGTATTGTTCTATAACAAAGCCATTTTTAAAGAAGCAGGACTCGATCCAGAGAAACCGCCAAAAACATGGGCTGAGTTGGAAGAGTACTCCAAGAAAATCGATAAAATCAACAACGGTAAAATTGAGCGCTTAGGCTATCATCCTCGCTTAGCAGGAGGGCAAGATGTGTTCTTGAACAACGCGGATGGCGGAAGACCTTGGCTGGACGACAAAGGTATTTATATCAATTCACCTAACCGGATTGCTGCACTCGAATGGTATAACAGCTGGGATGCTCGTCTAGGCAAAAAGGAAGTTGACGCTTTCAAAGCTAGTTTTGGCAGTAAAACGAACGATCCGTTAATTGCTGGGAAATTAGCTATGAAAATTGATGCGGGCACATTCTGGACACAAATCCGTGACTTTGCCGCTAAGAAAGAAGACTTTGGTATTGCTGCAGTACCTGAATACAAAGCAGGAAGCGGAAACTGGAGCGTCGGTGGAGGCTTTACCATTGAAATTCCGTTTGGCGCTAAGCATCCTGATGAAAGCTGGGAGTTCTTGAAATACATGACGGATGTGGATGCACAGAAATATTGGGCGCAATTCAACTTCGATAACGTATCCAATATTAAAGCATCCAATGACCCGGATTTGATCAAGGATCCAATTTACAAGTTTACTGTTGATAACTTGAAAGATACTGTGCTTGCGCCAGTACCAGTAACAGCACCTGATTTTGCTAACTTGATGAATCCACAAATTGATGAGGCGATTCTAGGGAAGCAAAGCCCGAAAGAAGCCTTGGATAAAGCTCAGAAAGCGGTTGAAGACTTGGTTAAGCAAAATACAAAGTAAGCTTTAGAACATAAGGGTGGAGTCGTAGTGTATTACTGCTCCACCCTTTTCTCATAAGCAGAAGATTTTAATTGTCAGATATAGAAAGAAATGTTAAGGAGGGACACATGTGAATCCCCAAGTGAATAAGGTTATCCATCCGAAAAAGAGAAGAAAGTGGTCTTTGGACAAGAAAGAAGCGCTAGAAGGCTATGGTTTCGTTGCCCCGTGGTTTATTGGTTTTCTGATTTTTACAGCAGGTCCTCTGTTGTTCTCTTTATACGCTAGCTTTACGAACTATGACATCACTTCACGTATGGACTTTATTGGTTTCGACAACTATAAACGCATGTTTACAGAAGATCCTTTGTTCTGGAAATCACTCCGAAATACCCTTTACTATGTTGCTCTTGCCGTTCCGTTAACCACTATGGGCTCTGTGATTCTTGCCGTTTTACTGAATGTGAAAATTCCCGGCATGCGATGGTTTCGGACGATTTACTACCTGCCAACTGTCTTGTCCGGTGTAGCTGTTTATATGCTTTGGATGATGCTGCTTAACCCAGAATCAGGTCTCATTAATACGGTGCTTGGTTGGATTGGAATTGAAGGACCGGCTTGGTTGACGGATCCTGCTTGGACGAAAAATGCGATTGTCATGATGAAAATGTGGGCAGTCGGCGGAGGGATGCTGCTGTTTCTAGCGGCGTTGCAAGGAGTATCCGATCATTTGTATGAAGCAGCTGAAATTGACGGCGCATCCAGCATTCGCAAGCTTTGGCATATCACGGTGCCGATGATTACGCCTGTTATCTTCTTTGATGTCGTTACAAGCTTAATTGGCGGCTTCCAAATTTTCCAGGAAGGTTATGTCATGGCAGATGACCCTGGTGCTCCGGGATCTCCTGCGAACTCCCTCTTGTTTTTCAATCTTCATATGTTCCTGAAAGCTTTCAAAATATTCGATATGGGATATGCCATGGCCATGGCCTGGTTCCTTTTCATCATCGCAATTATCGTTACCATCATTAATATGGTGATGTCGAAATATTGGGTTCACTACGAAGGAGGAGATTCGCGATGACTGTCGCTGCAGCTGTAAATAAGAAATCATACTATCAAAGCCGCAAGACCAAGCAAAGGATCTCCAAATGGGTCGTAACCTTGATTCTCATTGTCGGCAGTTTGTCTTTTCTCATGCCGTTCTGGTGGATGATTCAAACATCCTTGAAATCATTGACAGAAGTGGTAACCTATCCGCCGACCTGGTTTCCTAAGAAATTCGAATGGTCCAACTATAAAACGGCGTGGGAAGCAGGGAATTTTGCGAGATATTCGGCCAATTCGCTGTTAATCGCTACAACCGCGGTGCTTGCGCATGTAATCTCAAATTCATTCATCGCTTATGGATTTGCAAAAATTCGCTTTCCCGGGAAAGGGCTTTTGTTCTCCATCATTCTTGGGACGATGATTATTCCGGGATTCGTAACCCTCATTCCACAGTACATTTTATTTTCAAAATTGCATTGGGTGGGGACTTACTTGCCCTTAGTCATTCCAGGTTTTTTCGGAAGCGCCTTTCATATCTTCCTTATACGCCAATTTTATTTAGGAATTCCCAATGATTTAGTTGAAGCAGCGAAAATTGACGGCGCAAGCCACTTGTATATTTGGCGCTCGATTATGCTTCCGTTGGCTAAGCCGGCACTCGCTACGGTGGCAATCGGTACTTTTACAGGAGCCTGGAACGATTTCCTTGGACCGCTGCTTTATGTAAATGATGAATCAAAGTATACGCTGCAGCTTGGTTTACAGGCTTTCAAGGTCAGCTCGGGCGTTAGCCAATGGCACTTGCTGATGGCGGGTTCGGTGATGGTCATGATTCCGGTTATCGCAATATTCTTCATTTTCCAAAGATACTTTATCGAGGGAATGAACATCAGCGCCGGTACGAAAGGGTAAGGAGGATAAAAACTTGGATCGCAAATATCGTGTGTTTATTTATCATCATACCCATTGGGATCGGGAGTGGTGGGCGACGATGCAGGATTTCCGCATCCGCCTGGTAGAGCTTATCGATGAACTGCTGGATACGATGGATAACGATCCGGAGTTCCGCTGCTTTTTGCTCGATGGTCAAACGATTGTCTTGAAGGATTATCTGGAGATTCGGCCGGAAAATCAAGAACGTCTTCTGCGTTATATCCATGAAAACCGGATTCAATGCGGTCCATGGTACATCTTACCAGATGAGTTTCTCGTCAGCAGTGAGGCGCATGTGCGTAATTTGATGCTAGGTGCACGGATGGCTGAGAAGCTTGGCTATACGAACTTGGATGTCGGTTATATCCCGGATACATTTGGTCATATCTCTCAGATGCCGCAGATTCTCCAAGGCTTCGGGATTGATAATGCGATGGTCTGGCGAGGGCTCGGCGGAGCATCACCCGAATTTAAACAAGAGTTTCTGTGGGAAGCTCCAGATGGCACGCAAGTGTTCACGTACTGGTTCCCGGATGGCTATTATATGGTGGATTTTCTCCACTTTGACAATCCGCTCAAGACTTATGACGAAACTTACGGCAGAGTCCGTAAATCCTTGGAACGCTGGGCTCCACGGGCAACGACGGATTGCTTGTTAATGCCCTATGGCGGTGATCACAGGCTTATTGATGCGCGATTGCCGCGATTAATGAAGCAGGTGGGCGAAGATTTACAAGAAATCGCGGAGCTGCATTGGGGAACGACGAAAGATTTCATCGAAGCCGTTCGCAGTCAGAATCCTTCATTAGAAGTTATACATGGCGAGCTTCGTCATTTTGGCGTAGATTTACCCCATGTATTGCCCGGTGTATTGTCAGCACGTCTATATTTGAAACGACATAATTTCATCGGACAGCTGGCATTGGAGCGCTACGCGGAGCCTTTCTCAGCGCTTGCTTGGCTAAGCGGCCGCAAGTACGAATCAACCCTGCTGTGGACTGCATGGGAGCTTCTTGTCCAGAATCACCCGCACGACAGTATTTGTGGATGCAGCATTGACGAAGTACATCGGGAGATGCTGCCAAGGTTCGCACAATCAAAGCAAATAGCTGACATTTTGACCGAGAAAAGCATCCAACACATCAACAATCAAATTGATACGAACGATTTGGAAGATGGTGGTTTGGCGATTGTTATCCATAACTCACTCAGCTGGACGCGTGACGACACGGCAACCGTATGGGTGGATCGAAAGCTTACGGTTCATCCAAGAACCTATAGGCTGGAGGATTCGGAAGGGAATGAGGTTCCTTTTCAGGTGAAGGAAGTCAGCGGTATGAAGCCTATGACGGATAAACATTTTTATACGGAAATAAGTTTTCCAGCTGTAGATCTTCCCGGTTTTGGCTATAAGACCTACTCATTGCATAAAAGGGAAGCAGCATGCGATCCCAAACAGGTGTTTTTTAACGCCCTGCTGCCATCTGCCAAGTTGAAAGGCAGCGAAGCTGTAACTGATTTGCAGATCGGACACCATATCTTGGAAAATGCGTTACTGCGAGTTGAAGTGAATCAACAAAACGGCACGCTGCGCATTACCGACAAACAAAGCGGCCTTATTTATGAAGGTTTAGGCGCCTTTGAAAGCGGAGGGGATGCTGGAGATACCTATAATTATGCAGCCCCATTAGTTGATCGAGTGCTCCGCACGACGGAAACTCCTGTCAGAGTACACGTTTCAGCAGCTGAGGTTGGTTATGCGAGAGGAACGCTTCAAGTGGACATCGATTGGTCCTTGCCGAAGAAACTTAGCGGAGACCGATTAAGCAGAGAAGCTGCCTACACAGAATATCGGATTACGAATTATGTGACGCTTGCCGCAGGATCCGCAAGAGTGGATGTGCGCACGGCGTGGAACAATCAAGCAGAAGACCATCGACTACGGGTGTTGTTTCCGCTTGGTGAGAAGCTCAAGGTTTCACATGCCGAAGGGCATTTCGATGTTGTGGCAAGAGAAGCTGCTGCCCAAGATCACGGCAATGGTTGGCCGGAAACCTATGTACAGCAAAAGCCTCAGCAAGGCTTTGTCAGTGTGAGTAGCAGAGATAAAGGAATGACTGTAGGCAATAAAGGGCTGACCGAGTATGACATGCTTGATGATGAGCAGGGAACGCTGGCTATCACTTTATTAAGGGCTGTAGGCTGGTTGTCCCGTGAGGATACGCTAGTTAGGATTGGCGGAGCAGGTCCTGAAACACCGGTACCTGATGCGCAGAGCCTCGGGTTCAATGAAGCAGAGTATGCGATCTTTGTTCATAAAGGAGATTGGCTGGAATCCCATATATCTCCAAGGGTACATGAATATTTAACTGCTAGCTTCGGATCGATAACTGGGAAACATGACGGTGTTTTGGCAAAGAAAGATGGTTGGCTGGAGATAGAGGGAAATCATACCCTTATGCTCAGCGCCTGCAAAAAAGCGGAGAAGTCAGATAGCCTTATATTGCGATTCTGGAATACAGCTAAAAAAGCTACCTCAGCAAAAGTAAGAATGAAGATAAAGCCTGATCAGGTACGCTACGTGAAATTGAATGAACAGCCCATAGATACGAAAGATCTTACTATGGATGCCGATGGGGCATTCACAGTTCATGCAAAAGGTGCCGAAATCATTACGCTTGAAATCAGCTTTCCATCTGTAACAACCAAATAGATAAAAAGGAGAGATCACCATGAATACTGAATTAAGACCCAAAAACGTTATTACACTCAAACAAGCCTTAGAGGTAGCCGAAAAATACGGGTTCGCAATTGGCTCGTTTTCCCCTCGATATACACCGATGATTACGCCCGTTTTGAGGGCTGCCGAGAAGATGAAATCTCCGGCTATTGTTCAGATATCTCATAAAGAACTAATCCGATATGGGATTACACCGAAGGAATTCGCCGATGAATTTTATGAAAAAGTGGTAACGGAAGGAATAACCGTGCCCCTAGTCCTGCATCTTGATCATACTAAGGAATTGGAAACCATCGCTCTTGCGATTGACGCCGGCTTCACCTCTGTCATGATTGACGCCTCTGAGAAAAATTTAGAGGACAATATTAGCACCTCCAAAGAGGTCGCAGATTATGCCCATGCGAAGGGTGTTTCCGTTGAAGCGGAGCTCGGCATGATCGGAACGACGGATTTCGTGGAAACGGATAAAGATGAGGAGCTGTATACCGATCCTCTGGAAGCAAAACGATTCGTGAATGAAACGAATATTGATGCATTGGCGGTTTCCTGTGGGACAGCCCACGGCGTGTATATGGTTAGACAGCCTAAGATCGACGTCGCTCGATTGCAAGAAATCCGTTCTCTAACACCCGTACATCTTGTTCTTCATGGCGGTTCCGGTGTGCCTGCCGAAATGATGGAAGGAGCCATACGCCTTCCAAGCGGCGGTGTGAGTAAAGTGAATATCGCAACGGACTTGGAGCTAGCTTTCTTGGGGGCATTGGAACGGGAAGAGAGACTAACCAATGAAGAATGCAAAGCATTGGAACCCTCTCTTTTGGAAAAGGGGAGAGCTGCAGTTGAAAACACGGTCATCGATAAAATGATTCATTTCTTAGGTAGCAAAGCGCAGGCTGATCATTTTGTTTAAAGTGATAAAGGCATAAATGACTGAGGATGGGAGCTTATACCTTCCTATGTGAAGCTCAAGAGTGCCTAAAAGATGATGGATACCTCCCTCCGGCATGCTCAAGTGAGCCTAGAAGACGAAGGATTCCAATTTAAGCCACCTCCATTGCCAGATTTATATGGTTTGGGTTCTGTTTAAAGTGACAGTTTTGCCCCATTGGGATTGTCGAACTAGAAGGGTGGGAGCGCCTCATCTAGGGGAAGTCTATGGGCTCGGACGAGAACAAAGGGAACGACGATGCGTTATTTTGTAAAATAACTGTTTTTTCGAGCGTTGAGGGAACATGGATGCGTTATTTCGTCATTTTGGGCTGAATGACGGCTTTCAAAGCGGAAATAAGTGATTGACGTTCCGTTTCGCTAGTCGAATAGCGACTTTCTAGGTAAATAACGCATCGACGATCCCTTTCATGAGGGTTTTGGGAGGCATGATCCCTTTTCTCGAGGGTTTGGGAGGCATGTGCCCTTTCATGAGGGTTTGGGCATCATAATCCCTTTTCATGAGGGTTTTGGGCATCATGATCCCTTTTCTCGATGATTTTGACGGAATGTTTCCTGTCTCAAGGGTTTTGGATGGTATGTTCCTTTCTTGAGGTTACTGGATGGTAAATCCCTTTTCTCGAGTGTTCTGCATCGTATGTTCCCTATCATGAGGGGGTACCGCTAAAGAAGTTGAACAACACGATACCTATGGCCTAGCCCCGGTTATCTTCTAATAAAGGAGGATCCTCAAATGTCTAAAGCTGTTAAACTCGCTGAAGATTTCTATGTTGTATCTGGCGATAAGCTAACTCATCCGTGGGATGCGAGTGCTTATTTGATTACTGGCAAAGAGCCTGTGTTAATTGACTGTGGAGGTGCAGATGGCTATCCGGCGTTAAAGCGCAACTTAGGGGAGCTTGGCGTGCAGCCGCAAGATATTACGAAGGTGATTGCGACTCAGGTCACTGGGATCATGTATCCGGATTTGCACAGTTGGCGCTGGAAAGCAGAACTGAGCTTTGGATTCACGAGGCTGATCGAGAGCAAGTGGAGATAGGCGATTACCATCGAACAGGTGCTTTTCTCTATGGTAAGTCTTTTCCTGCTTTGCAGGTTCATCGGACGCTAATTGACGGGGAGATGCTGCAAATAGGCAGGTTCACATTAGAAGTTATACATACACCAGGTCATTCTCCTGGGAGTGTATCGCTGCTGCTTATGGATGGCATTCACAAGATTCTCATCGCCGGTGATACCATGTGGGGAGGCTACCACGTCAAAGTAGGATCTGATATTGAAGCATGGGGCAACTCGCTGGATAAGCTGTTGACTTATGATTTTGACTTGATGACATTCGGTCATTTGCCTCCGACGTTGGTCTATGACGCCAAAACGAAAGTGTCCGAGGCACGGAAGCAGCTAGGTGTTTATTTTAACCCATGGTTCAAGCCCATGTATGAGACTTTCCAATATTGATTTCACTCCAATAACCAATAAAGGTAGGGGAATTTATGAAACAGAAGAAACTTTACATGATCGGGAATGCCCATCTGGATCCAGTTTGGCTTTGGCAGTGGCAGGAAGGCTTTCAAGAAACGAAGGCAACCTTCCGGTCAGCTCTCGATCGCATGAAGGAATATGATGATTTTATTTTCACCTCGAGCTCCGCTGCAAACTATGAATGGGTTGAGAATAACGACAAAAAAATGTTTGAAGAGATTAAGGAACGTGTACGTGAAGGCCGCTGGCAAATCGTGGGCGGATGGTGGGTGCAACCAGATTGCAACATTCCCGGAGGGGAATCGTTTGTTCGTCAAGGCTTATATGGCCAGCGTTATTTCAAGGAGAAATTAGGCGTAACCGCGAAGGTGGGTTATAACGTCGACAGTTTTGGACATCACGGCATGCTGCCGCAAATTTTGCTCAAAAGCGGAATGCCTTATTATATTTTTATGCGTCCCATGCCGAATGAGAAAGGCTTGCCAGGACGTCTATTTCACTGGGAATCGGATGATGGCAGCCGCGTGCTGACTTACCGGATTCCATTTGAGTACTGCACATGGGGCAAGGACCTCGAGAAGCATGTTCGCCGTTGTATGGAGGAGCTGAAGGATCCTTTTGGCAATTTGATGGTCTTCTACGGGGTTGGCAACCATGGGGGAGGTCCAACGAAAGAGAACATCGACAGCATCAAACGGATGAATGGGCTGCCTGAATTTCCGACGATGGAGATGGCTGCGCCGAATGAATTTTTCGCCGATATGGAAGCTATGCAGCTGCCGATTCCCGTCGTCCACGACGATCTTCAGCACCATGCCAGCGGTTGTTATGCCGTTCATTCGGGCATCAAGCATTGGAACCGTCAAGCTGAGAATAAACTTCTAGCGGCTGAAAAATGGTCCTCATGGGCTGAATTAAGAACAGGGCAAGCTTATCCAACGGATTTTCATCGAGCATGGAAAAATGTGTTGTTTAACCAATTCCATGATATCCTTGCCGGGACTAGTCTTGAATCGGCTTATGAAGATGCTCGCAACATGCATGGAGAAGCGATGACGATTGCCGAGCGTGGTTTGAACTATGCGATACAATCAATTTCCTGGCATATCGGCATTGAACAGGAAGATGGCATGAAGCCAATCGTTGTATTTAATCCTCATTCTTGGGAAAGCACCGTTAATATCGAGTTAGAAATTGGCGGCATCAAAGATACGACGATATTGGTAGATGAGAACGGCAAACAGGTGCAGTTCCAATTGGTGCAATCTCAGGCAACGGCTGGCGGCAGATACCGTCTTAGCTTTATTGCCCAGCTGCCGTCCATGGGGTATCGGGTGTATAAGGTACTAACAGCTTCGCAGGAAACCAAATTGGCATCACAATCTATTAAAGCGAACGATTATGCGTTGGAAAATGATAGATTCCGACTGGAATTTGATCCAAAGACAGGCTTTATCTCCAGCTTATTTGATAAAAAAGTAAATGTTGAAGTATTCCGCGGGCCCGCGGCGAGACCCGTCGTTATCGAAGACAAGTCAGATACGTGGAGTCATAATGTTTTTCATTTTAACAATAAGATTGGTGAATTCATTGCGACAGGCGTTCAGCGCGTTGAGCATGGCCCGGTTAAATCAGTCATCCGAGTCACAAGTGAATATGGCAGCTCCAAGATCGTGCAGGATTTCACCTTGTATAAACAATTGGGCTATATCGATGTCAAAGTGACAGTGGACTGGCGTGAACAGTTTAAAATGTTGAAATTGGTATTCCCAATTAATTTGGTATTTACCAAACAGACATATGAAATCCCATACGGCTTCAAAGAACGGGAGCATAATGGCGAAGAAGAGCCAGGCCAAAGCTGGGTAGATTATGGCGGTATTTTGCGTGATATTGGTGAGCACGGAGGGACTTCCTATGGTGTTTCCCTAATGAATGATGCGAAATACAGCTATAGCATTATGAATAAAGAGCTGGCGATGACGGTGATTCGCAGTCCGATTTATGCCCATCATGATCCTGTAGTTCCCGAGCCTCAAGGACACTATTCCTTCATCGATCAAGGCATTCAGACGTTTAATTACAGACTGCTGCCGCATCAAGGAAGCTGGGAGCAGGCTGGAACGGTCAAGCATGCACTGGAGCTAAATCAGCGTCCGATCACGATCATCGAAACCTATCATGAGGGAGAGCTTCCTCAAAAGGATTCTTATTTGAACGTAAATAAGGATAATATCATTCTCAGTGTAGTGAAAAAAGCCGAAGAAGGCAGCGATCTGATTATTCGTGCTTATGAAACAACGCGAGAAACGACCGAAGCGACCATTCATTTACCTCACTTGGATCGAGAAATAACAGCCAAATTCGGTCCTTGTGAAATTAAAACCTTCCGTGTTCCTTCCGATCCAAGCCTTTCGGTTACTGAGACGGATCTAATCGAGTGGTAGGGTGGGGATCTGCGATGGCAATAAAGCAAATTAGTTTGAACGGAAGCGATTGGCTCTTCAAAGACTTCTTGGGTGAGGACTGGATATGGCGAAATGCAGAAAAACCCGATTCCAAAGATAGTCGTTGGTGGAGGAAAGGGACGGTTCCTGGAACTGTCCTCTATGATCTATGGCAAAATGGTGAGGTTTCGGACCCCTATTTTGAGCGTAATAGTTTACTGGCAGAATGGGTGCCTGAACGAACGTGGATTTATAAAAAATGGTTCGACATCGATGCTTTCATCTTTGGTCAACGCGTTCAGCTTCATTTTAAGGGTGTTGATTTTGAGGCGCAGTTTTTTCTGAATGGTGCTAAAATAGGTCATCACAAAGGCATGTTTACGGCAGCCGTATTTGATGTCACGGACACCCTTCATTATGGAGGGGCGAACCTATTGTCTGTTGTGATTGAAAAAGCACCGGACGAACAACCGCAGGTTAGCAAAACAAGCTATGTTCGCGAACATAAAAGCCGGATGACGTATTGGTGGGATTTCTGTCCGCGCATGATTCATCAAGGGATATGGGACGATGTGTATTTGGAAGTCACGGGTCCGATTCGTATCGAGGATATTTATGTGAGGTCAACACTTTCCAATGATTTTCAATTAGCAAAACTTACGATAGATTCGACGCTTTCCTCTAATAAACAAGCGGAAGTACGTCTGGAGACTTGCATTTTTTCAGGAGAAGAGCAAGTTAGTTCTGTCGTATCCGATCACTTCATAAGTGAGGGAGAAACCAAGATTAGCTCCACTGCACAGGTTAACCATCCACGTCTATGGCAGCCGAACGGTTCGGGTGAAGCCCATTTGTATCGGGTCCGAATTAACGTGCTTGAAAGGAAAAATGATACTGAGGGACGTGCCGACAGTCTGCTTAGCACCGACAAAGAAATAACGTTCGGCATTCGAACAGTGGCATGGCATCGGAATGAAACACCTGATCCTACGGCAAGGCCTTATGTACTAGTGGTGAATGGGCATAAAACGTACATTAAAGGCTGGAACTGGGTGCCTATGGATGTTATGTATGGTAGAGAGCAGGCGGCTAAGCTAGAAAGACTATTAACGTTAGCCAAGCAGGCAGGAGTTAATATGCTGCGAGTATGGGGTGGAGGGCTAATTGAGAAGGATGCCTTCTATGAGCTTTGCAATCGTTTCGGCATTATGGTTTGGCAGGAATTCATCCAATCCAGCTCTGGGATTGCGAACAAACCGAGTGAGGATGAGGCTTTTATCACGATGATGGTACAGGAAGCCGAACAAATCATTCTGAGAAAGAGAAATCATCCTTCTCTTGTGCTGTGGTGTGGAGGCAATGAACTGCAGGATAGCGATGATCGGCCGCTTGACGATACGGAGCCTGTATTGGGAGCCCTTAGACAAGTGGTTGAAACACTACATCCTGACGCACTTTGGCTGCCGACATCGCCTACCGGCCGATGCTTCTCGAATACGCTGGACAACATCGATCAGGATCCAACTGGGCAGCATGACGTGCATGGCCCTTGGGAGTTTCAGGGATTGTCGCAACAGTATGAGCTCTATAACAAAGGAACCTCACTGCTCCATAGTGAGTTCGGCGTAGAGGGAATGACGCATTTAAAGACGCTGAACCATACGATTTCTGAGTCTAATCAGTGGCCAGCAACCCGGGATAATCCTATTTATTTTCACCGAGGCTCCTGGTGGATTAATGAGCCTATGATTCAGTCATCCTTCGGAAATGAGCTTCGTAATCCGGAGGACCTCATACGCGCAAGTCAGTTTCTGCAAGCAGAGGGACTTAGGTATGCGGTAGAATCTAATCTTCGACGGATGTGGCAAAATAGCGGAACACTCCCATGGCAGTTCAATGAGCCATTCCCGAATGCTTATTGCACTTCCGCGCTTGATTACTTTACGAACCCTAAGCCGGTTTACTATGCGATGGCTAGAGCCTATCAAACTATACAAGTTTCAGCCAGCTTTGCGATGATTGCATGGGAAGGTCAAGAAACTTTCAAGGCGGATGTATGGGTTGTTCAGTCAGATAGGATAGAACTTGGAGAGTTAACCTCGCAGTGGTGTTTAGTTGGAGCAAGCGGACACATATATTCGGAATTCCAGTGGCAAGGAAAAGTGGCGCCAAGTGCTGCCACAAGACTTGGGGAGTTTGAACTGTCCCTCCAGCAGCTGCAAGAGGATGTGTTCTACTTCCGCATCAATCTTGTAAACGCCGCGAAGGAAGTCATCAGCAGTAATTGCTATCCATTTAGTGTCACAGCTAATTTGGTGCCGATGTTAGTACTATCACAAACCAGCATACAGGTGGAGAAAAAGATTTCCGAGGAAGGGGCATTCTGGCAGCTTCAACTTACGAACGTAGGCACACAAGCAGCCTTTCTAGTCCATCTAGAGGATGCTCGTCCGGTAACTGCAGAAGGATATGTTTATTATACGGATAATGACTTCTCTTTACTCCCTGGTGAAAGCAAGTCGATTAACGTCCAGTGGAGCTCCATTCCTGAAGCAGACAGGAAACTGGACATATCTGCTTGGAACAGCCCGGTTCAGAACATTTTATAACGGGTAGGACTTAATAACCTCTTTTACTGGAGGGTTTTTACGGGGAACTCTCTTGACAACCCTACTAAGAAGAGCGATATTAGAATTTGCATATCTTCATTGAGAAATCCCCAATCAGAAATCCCTTTCTGATTCGGAAACTAATAGTGTAAAGGTATTCGAGGATTAGAGGGGGATCAAATTATGATTGCTATTCATCGCAGAACCAAAATAAAAGAAATTCTCTTCCAAGAACGCAGTGTTAAAGTAGCTGATTTGGTGAAGGAATTCAATGTTTCCGAAGAAACCATACGCCGCGATCTGAACCAATTGGAGCAGGAAGGCATCATTCAAAAAAATTACGGCGGCGCCATTTTGATGGAAGAATTGCAAAATAATTCACAAAACATTCCTCCAGTCGAGCAGCGGAGATTCCAATTTTACGAGGAGAAAGATGCGATCGGGAAAATGGCCGCTTCGTTGGTGGAAGGCAATCAAATCGTCATATTAGACGCTGGCTCAACAACCTGGTGTGTGGCGCGTCACCTAAGAAATGTGCCAAAGCTGATGGTAGTTACGAACGGAACAGATGTCGCGGAGGAAAGCAGTCATAATGAAGATGCTTCAGTCTTTGTCATTGGCGGGAAGCTAATTAAGAAATCAATGAGTCTTGTTGGTCCCCAAGCGGAATTAGAGCTGCAGAAATATAATGCCGATTTCTCCTTTTTAGGCGCCTCTGGGATAACCATTCGTAAAGGTTTTACAAGTTCTGATCTCTATGAAGCGGAAGTAAAACGGGCCATGATATCGGCAGGACAAAAGATTGTCATTGTTGCGGATCACAGTAAATTCGAGCGGCAAGGTTTGGTCTCCTTTTCCAGCTTTCAAGATGTTGATATTCTGGTTACTAGCGATCTAGTAGAACCCAGTATTCTTGATGAAATCCGCCAGTGCGGAGTGCAGGTGATTGTTTGTCCCGTGAAGGAATTGATCCTAAATGAAGATGAATGAGAGTTAAAGTAACAGTAAAAAATAGTGGGTAGTCCAATAGAAGCCTTAAAGGCTTCTAGGACCCCCGCTTTTTTTGTTGATTGCTATCTTGGTGAATGGAAAATGTAGATTTAAAACAGATGAATCTAGTCATCGATTAGGTTTGTTCATTTGTTAAATTAAGTATTGACAATTTCATGTGTAAGCGATAACATGTATTTATAGAAATCGCCATGAATAAAAGTGGGAACGATCCCAAACAAGTGCGGAAAACTGAATAAGATGCCCTTTTTTTTGAATAAAAAATGGGAACGTTCTCAAAAAGTGAGATTACTTATCGAAGCAAGCAAAAAATCAAACTTTTATCCTTAAAATGGGAACGTTCCCGAAAATGAAAATTCAATCGATTTGTTCAAGTATAGAGGGGGGCAGCCAATGAATCCAACGATTCATGACGTCGCTAGAGTAGCCAACACATCCAAAAGTACAGTATCACGTTATTTAAATGGTCAAAAGGTAAAGAAAGCAACGGAAGAGGCCTTAGAGAGAGCGATTATAACTCTTAATTATCATCGGAATGAAAATGCTCGAAGATTAGTCATGAGTCGGACGAATACGATCGGTATCGTGGTCGACAACATTTCGAACATATTCTACTCAGGCATTATTAGAGGGATTGAAGCCGTAGCCAATAAGAAAGGCTATAACTGTATATTCTATAGTGGAACTTCAAATGCCAAACAAGAGGCGTCCTTCCTCCATCTGCTTTTCGAAGGACAGGTTGACGGTATTATCCTGCTTAGCTTCCAGAAGCGGGATCTGCTTGAACTGGAGCGGATGATGGATGTTCCGTATCCGCTTGCATTAATTGGCGATCATGGGGAAATGGATGGCTTATACTCCGTTGATATCGACAACGCTTCTGGGGTTGCTGATCTGGTTACCTATCTGCATGAATTAGGACATCGTCGAGTAGCCTATATTTCAGGTCCTAGTCACATGGGACCTATCAAATACCGGTTGAAAGGCTTGCAGCAGAAGATGCAAGAATTGCAAATGGAATTCCGGCCTGAGTGGGTCGTGGCGTCGGATTGGACCAATCAAGGCGGATACGAGGCCATGAAGGAGCTGCTTCAAGAAGAAGGCTATACGGCAGTCATTGCCTCCAGTGATGAGACAGCTATCGGTGCGCTTCGAGCATTACAGGAGCAAGGGATTCAAGTTCCTAACCAAATGTCGATCGTCGGATTTGATGATATCACCTTGTCGAGTTGGGTTTCCCCGCCATTGACAACGGTTCGCCAGCCTCTACAGCAGGTTGGGATGAAGGCAGCGGAAGGCTTGTTTGCCCAAATAGAGGGAGAAGCAGTAGAGAGAACGTCTCATTTATTTAAACCGACACTGGTGATTCGTCAATCTTGTACCAAACTTTAGAAAAGAGTTGAGACCGATGATTTCAAAAATCAATAAGTCGAATTACGGATATCTATTTGTAGCTCCATTTTTCATAGGATTTGGCATCTTTGGTTTAATTCCGATTTTATATACGTTTTATTTAAGCTTTACCAAATGGGATGGATTTACAGATCCCGTTTATGTCGGCTTGGCCAACTATTCTCGTCTTTTGCACGATACGTACTTCTATCAAACGATAGGGAACACCTTGATCATTTGGGTCATGTCGATTGTTCCACAGCTGATCATTGCTCTCGTTCTTGCGATTATTTTGAATGAGAAATTTATTCGCGGCAAGCATTTTTTCAGGGCTGTGTACTACTTTCCCCATATCATTACACCGATTACGCTTGGCGTCATGTTCAGCTTATTGTTCGACTGGCAAACGGGCTCGGTCAATAAAGTGCTGATGGAATTAGGAATCGTTAGTGAGCCAGTGAACTGGTTCAGCAGTCCATGGTGGTCGCGCACGATTGTATCGGGCGTCATTTGCTGGCAATATTTCGGATTTAACCTGATCGTGTTTATCGCGGGACTTCAATCCATTTCAGAAGAAGTGTACGAAGCGGCCAAGATGGATGGCGCGAATAAATGGAAAAGCACGCTATATATTACGCTCCCCATGCTGCGTCCTGTCTTTCTGTTTACCTTCATTACCTCAGTAATTGGTGGATTGCAATTGTTTGATGCGCCACTAATGCTCGGAGATGGTCCTAATAATACGACCCGAACCATGGTTATGTACCTCTATCAAACCGCATTCAAAAATTTTGATTACAGCTACGGAGCAACAGTCGCGTATGGTATTTTCGTTGTTGTCATGGTCTTGACGGCGATTACAGCGAAAGCTTCAAAGCTCAATGAGTAGGAGGTGACGACCCTTGATAAAGAAAGCGTTTCAATTCGATTGGTTTATTTTGAAAATTATCATCTACGTGGCGTTAATGGCTATAGCTTTGACTTGCTTACTGCCTTTTTACAGCATGATCATTACTTCCACACACACCAATTCAGACATTGCCCGGAAGCTGCTCATCGTACCTGGCGACCAGTTCTTAGAGAACTATCATAGGCTGATTGAAACCGTAAACATCTGGCGTGGATTAGGTAATACGTTATTCATCACTGTTACGGCAACACTCATTAATGTTTATTTTGCAGCGTTAGCTGGTTATGGATTCTCAAAATACAATTTTCGGTACAAAGGCGTATTGTTCATGATTACCCTAGCGACAATGATGATTCCTGGACAATTGGGGATTATCGGATTTTATAAATTAATGGATGTTTTCCATATGTTGAACACCTATTATCCTTTATTGCTTACGTCCGTGTACAACGCATTCGGTATTTTTCTAGTCAAACAGTTCGCTGATACATCGGTACCAACCGAAATTATCGAATCTGGAAGAATAGACGGATATGGTGAAATGCAGCTTTTCCATCGCATCATTTTACCGTTAATGAGTCCTGCGCTTGCCACGTTAGCGATCTTTGCTTTCATTGGAAAATGGAATGACTTTTTAGTTCCGATGATTATTTTGTTCGATGCCGACATGCAAACTTTGCCAGTCATGATTGCGAGTGTTAAATCGCAGTTTTCATCCGACTTTGGCGCTCAATATGTAGGAATTGTGATATCGGTCGTCCCGATCCTGGTGTTCTTCTCTTTTATGTCCAAGCGGATTATTAACGGAGTTGCGGCTGGAGCCGTAAAGGGCTGATACGTAGACATTGAGGGGAGTGATGCGCGGCAATATGTTATCGTCATTTTAACCAGAAAACATCACTATACTTGTAAATTAACTCTAAGGGGAGATATATCTTGAAAGCACAAAAATGGGCTTCTATTTTAATGACAACGGTACTTGCGACAGGTGTTCTAACGGCTTGTGGTTCTAAATCAACTAACAATAGTTCAGCGACGAATACTCCTGCGGCATCTGTCGCACCAGTAGATCCGGCAAAGCTGTCTGGAACGCTCTCCCTATGGACTTTCTTTGATGGAACAAAAGGCATTGCGACAGCATTTGAAAAGAAATATCCGAATGTCAAAGTTGACGTTAAGGTGTTCCCTGGCGATCAATATCAAATCAAACTGTTATCAGCGCTGCAATCCGGCAAAGATGTGCCTGACGTGCTTGACCTTGAAAGAAGTTATGTTGGTAAATTCATTGAATCTCCGTTCTTGATGGATTTAGCACCAATTGGCGCTGCTGATTTAGTTAAAAATTACATTCCATATGTCTCTGAGCTTGGTAAATCATCGGACGGCAAAATCAAAGCGGTATCTGACCAATCCTCTCCAGGCGGCTTCTGGTATTTGAAAGAAAATGCCAAAAAGTTCCTCGGTACGGATGATTCGAACCAAATCAGCGAAATGGTGAACAGTTACGATAAAATCATTGAACTCGGTAAAAAAGTTGCGAAGCAAAGCGATGGCAAGGTTCATTTAATTGCGAATACAGGGGACTTGAATGACATTGCCAGCTACAATACACAGCCTTTCTATGTGAATGGCAAATTAAATGTCGATCCGAAATGGGAAAAAGTATATAACAGTCAAAAAGAAATTCGTGCGAATAACGTAGATGCAAAATTGCCATTCATGTCAGCGGGCTGGGGTAATGCACTTAATGACGGAAGTGTTGTATTGGTAGCGATGCCTGCTTGGGCAACATTCATGATCGGTAACAAAGATAATAAAGCCGTTGGTAAGTTTGGCGTTGCCAAAACTCCAGAAGGTTTCTACAACGGTGGAACGTTCCGTGCGATTTATAATAAAACGGCTAATAAAGACATCGCTGCTGAGTTTATCAAATTCTCTGCTAGCGCTGAATGGCAGAACGCAGATCTGATTGCAAGAGGGAACATGCCAGCACTTCAAAGTGTTTATGATGCAAATGTAGATAAGTATACAGCTCCTTTAACTGGGGATCAAAAAGTACTGCAGCCTTACTACGCAATGATGAAGTCAATGCCAGTGATTAAGTCTGATAAATACAGTGATTCGATTCTAGGTCTCTGGAGAAAAGTAGCAAGTCAAGGACTTACAGACAATAAAAGCTATGCGGATGTTGTAGCAGCCTTCCAAAAAGAAGTGAAAGCAGCGTTCCCTGAGCTTCAATAATTGTAAAAAAGAAAAGCGGCTGTTTCTTCAAGAAACAGCCGCATATTTAGAAGGAGAGAGACCAGCTAATGAGCATCCTTCATGATTATGTTAACCGAATCCGCATCATTGACGGTCATGAACACCTGGCAACACCACAAATTCGAAAAAGAGAAAATCATGATTTGTTTTCCTTGCTGCATTACTTGGACTCTGATTTTTATAGCGCAGGCATGAAAATGGGTGCGTTAGGAAGGCAAAGTTCATTAGATGTGGAGCAAAAGGCTTCCCTGTTTATGGACTTTTGGCATAAAACAAAAAATACAACGTATGCCCGGATGTTTCGGACAGCGATGGAAGATTTATATGGGCTCAGCGAGTGGAATGTGAAAGGCCTATTAGAGGCGAATGAAAAAGTGACCCAAGCAACACATAACCCAGGCTGGTATGAGCAAGTTATGGTCCAAAAATCCGGCATTGATCTTGCTTTTACACTGATCCAAACAACGAAATTGGAATACGAGCGTTTTCGTCCCATCATGTTTATGGATTTTACTTTCAAACTTCGAACATTGAAGGATATCACTACTGTCGAGAGAATGTCTGGCGTTACGGTCTATCACCTGCGCCAATATTTGGAGGCAGTGGATACCTTATTGCATAAATATGTTCAGGAAGGCATGGTCGCGACAAAGTTTGGGCATGCCTACTGGCGCTCCCTATCTTCTGGTAAACCGACCTTCCATGAAGCGGAGCTGGCTTTCAATCGTCTGCTCGGCTGTACACTGGAAGAATCGCTCTCACAAGCTGAAACACAGGCGCTGCAGGATTATTTGATTCATTTCATCATCCAACGTTCGATTGCTTATGATCTACCGATTCAAATTCATACTGGTCATCATGAAGTAAGTGTTTCTTCTAACGGTAACACGTTAACGAATTCTAATGTGGAATTGCTGATCCCGCTGCTGCTGGAATATACGGAAGCAAGATTTGTTCTGCTCCACAGCGGATACCCCTATTATTTGCCTTATTTAAGCCTTGTAAAAAATTTTCCGAATGTCTACGCAGATTTTACATGGGTGTACATCATTTCGCCGACGGCATCTAAACAAATATTGCATCAGGTTATTGAAATGGTCCCAATGACGAAAATTCAAGGCTTTGGCGGCGATTATAACTTTATCGAAGGGACATATGCCCACCAGAAGTTGGCCCGCAAAGTGGTGGCGGATGTGTTGACGGAAAAGGTGGCTGATGGCGCACTTGATGAATCAGAAGCCATGACCTTTGCTGATCGGATTTTCCGAACGAATTTAATCGAACTATATAAGCTGAAGGGTTTGGAGGAATAGCGATGCAGTGGAAGTTATCGGATAACGGCTTAGAGCATGCAGTAAAGGCATTTGAGATTACTATGGCCGAATCCAAGCATCAAGCAAGTCTTCGGTTTTCCAATTTGTTATCGGCAAGCGGTAGGGACGGGAAGCAGGAAATGGTATCTGTTGATGAGATAACGTCAACCTCTGACGGGCTGCAGGCTTCTGGGGAATCGGAAAGCTTTCAAGTAAGATCAAGCTGGAAACAAATGAACGATATTTGCGACTATTTCGAAGTATCCATGGATGTGGAGTACAAGGGCAAGCAAGCTTCTGCGTACAATTTGCAGTTTGGCTGCAGCCTTGAAGGGACGGGCAAGCCGGATTGGATGATTCCCGGCGCTTTTTACAAAGAGAATCGATTCGAAAAAAATCTGCGTCCCTACCCTCGCTATGACTTTAAGGGGGGCGATCCTCAGCAAATGGTGTCCGATTACTGGTCATTTCGTGCAGATCGTGCAGCTCTTCCAGCGGTGTTCGCTTGGAATGACGGGATGTGCGGAGCGCTTTGTACGGATGAAATGTCCCCGCTTGGACTTAGTGGTCTAGGCTTTCGAGGCAATGAAGCAGGGACGGAAATTTGGCTTAACTTTCCCTATAAGGAGGAGCCCGTGACGTTCATTGGTAACGCCGTGCCAGCACCAGCGGATCTGCACATGCATACGTTCCAACCGGGTGAGAAAGTAGAGCTTCATTTCTATGTTTACGCAGGCACTTCTGATGCGCACAGCTACAATCCTTTCGTTCGTCAAATGTATGCTATACATCGTCAAGTAAATGGGCTGAATCCATGGATGGGCCTGGAGCAAGCAGCAGAACTAACGGCTCATGGCCTGTACGAATGGCACTATGATAAAGAGAACGACATTCTTAGAGAAACGGCTGCTTTCGACCGCGAGTTTAACAACAATGTCAAAGGGATGGGCGATCGTCCGCACATGCACGTCAGTTGGGTTAGCGGTGTGCCTTATGCCTACGCCTTGTTGACCTATGGCAGGAAAAAAGAGGATACATCCTATACAGAAGCAGGCATCCGAGTGTTGAATAAAATCGCAACAGGGCTTGCACCGAGCGGAACGTTCTGGGCTTCATGGGAGCTCGGGAGAGGTTGGACGGCAGGCTGGAATCCGAAAAAGACGTGGCTGCAAGCCCGAACGATATCTGAAGCAACGTTGTTCCTAGTCCGGGCGCTTGCTTTTGAGAGAGAAGCAGGTGTCATGCATCCTGAATGGGAGCATGCTGTTCTTTCCAATCTTCGTTTCGCTGCGGAACATCAACGCTCCGATGGGAACTTCGGCTCCTACTATGATTGCGAGACTGGCGAAGTACAGGAGTGGGATGGCGCAGGCGGTATGCTGTGGATTGCAGCTCTTCTGGAGGGAGCCTCTTACTTTGAAGACGAAGGTTTCGCAGCTGCTGCAGTTCGGGGAGGAAGCTATTACGAACGATTCATTCGTGACGAGTATATTTATGGCGCTCCCGAGGACGTCCACTTAACACCAACTTCGGAAGATGCTTACAACGCTGTCGTGTCTTACGTTCTGTTGTATGAATTCAATCGTCAGCCGCTTTGGTTGGAGCTTGCCTCTAGTGCCGCGGATTGGATGATGACTTTCCGTTGGACGTACAACTTGCAATTTCCTAAACATTCTCTTCTGGCACAGTATGACTACTGTTCGCGCGGAGCGGATCAGGCCTCAACATCCAATCAACATTTACACAATTATGGACTTTTTGCAGTACCAGAGATGCTCCGGCTATGGACTTATACAGGAGACCGATATTATCTAGATCGTACGCGAGATCATATTTCTTGCTTCCTGCAGTTTATCGCGCGTGAAGATGGCGACTTCAATGCTTACAAAGGTATGGTAACGGAACGGTTCTACAATACGAATTGCTTCCAACCGAAGGGAATGATGCTGACGCTATCCCATTCTTGGTGTATTGGACTCATATTATATGCGGCTCAGGCATCTCTACCTTATGAAAATGACTTAGATTTATACGATCGATAATTGAAGTGGACCAAATGAAAAGTAGGCTGCGTTGCAGCCTATATAACTTTTGGGAACGTGCCCAAATTGCCAGATAACGGAGACCGTCGATTCATTCATTCATTCATTCATTCATTCATCCATCTCTCCCTACATTGAAGTGTTTTAAATTGGGATCAATTATCATTTATGCTCGCTTGAGGTTGTTGGAAGAACGAATCCATATTCGCGGTAGAATGATGTTGTAAAAAGTGCAACAATTGCTGCATAGATCCAGACTTTCACCCTTCGATGTTGCATAATGTACAACAATTTGGCCCAATATAGACCATTTCGCAACAAATATGCTCAAAATGTTGCACGAAATGCAACTTCAAGTTGCAAAACAGTCTTTTGGCGTGTGAATTGTTGAAGAAAATACAACATTAGTAATCACTGTAGCCCATCTGTTCTCACGAAAGCTGAATGACTCTAAAGACGAATTTTTGGAGTTATGAATACCAGTTGTGAATCAAGCGACAGTTTCTAAGGTGCTTCATACATGCAAAGGAGCGATTTCAATGACAAATAAACTAGCCATTATCCATACAACGCCGGTAACGGTGGAAAGTTTAAAAGCATTAGCCGCAGAGCTTCTGCCTGAGGTTGAAGTGATGAACTGGGTAGATGATTCCATTTTGCCGCAGCTCGTAGCGAATGGCGGGCAAATCGATGAGATTGAAGAGCGTTTCCTTCAGTACGCACAAATTGCCGAGAAAGCAGGTGCTTCCTGTATCTTGAGCGCATGCTCGTCCATCGGCGAGTTGGTTGCCCGCGTACAGCCGAAACTCCAAATTCCCATCATTCGTATCGATGACCCGATGGCAGAGTTAGCGGTGAATTCAGCACGCAAGATTGGTGTTGCGGCAACGCTCGAAACGACATTGCAGCCGACCAAACGAATGCTTATTAGCAAAGCAGAGCAAGCTGGCAAAGCGGTGCAAATTGATTCAGTCGTCGCAAAATCTGCTTATCAGAAGCTCCTCGCTGGAGATAAAGAGGGGCATGATGAAGAACTCGCATCTGCACTCCGCAATCTTGCAGCCAACACGGATGTCGTTGTGCTTGCGCAGGCTTCTATGGCCCGCGTGATTTCGCAGTTTGCCCCAGAGGAACAAACGCGTTTTCTGAGCAGCCCGCGTTTAGGAATGCTGCGGGTTAAAGAAGTCATGGAACAACTATAACGTTACCTCACTATTAGAAGCTTTATATAAAAGGAGACATACTCGATGACAAACTCAACACCTACTGCACCGGTAATCACATTAAAACAAGCACTTGAGATTTCTGAAGCGAACCATTTTGCGATTGGCTCTTTCTCGCCGCGTTATACCCCAATGATTGCTGCCGTTCTGAAGGCGGGACAAATCGCAAATTCACCGTTAATTGTTCAAATTTCACATAAAGAATTGATTCGTTATGGGATTACAGCAGCTGAATTTGGAGAAGAATTTTACCGCCAAGTAAAAGAGCAGCAAATCACAGTGCCTGTCGTACTGCATTTGGATCACACAAAGGAATTAGAAACCATTAAGGAAGCAATTGCAGCAGGCTTTACGTCGGTCATGATTGATGCATCGGAGAAACCATTTGCCGAAAATGCGGAAATAAGCAAGGAAGTTGTGGAATATGCCCATGCGAAAGGAGTTTCCGTAGAAGCCGAGCTTGGAATGATTGGCACAACAGACTTCGTAGAAACGGATAAAGATGAAGAATTATATACGAATCCACAGGAAGCGGCTGAGTTTGTCGCGATTACCGGTGTTGATGCGCTAGCTGTGTCTTGCGGTACCGCACATGGCGTATATGTCGTGAAGCAGCCGAAAATCGACTATGACCGCTTGATGGAAATTCGCAGATTGACTCCGGTTCATCTTGTCCTGCATGGCGGTTCTGGCGTACCACCTGAAATGATGCGCAGAGCCTACCAATTGCCAGGCGGCGGTGTTAGCAAAGTGAATATCGCGACGGATTTGGAGCTTTCGCTGCTCCAAGCCCTTGGACGTGAAGAACGGATGACCAATGAAGAATGTAAAAACTTAGCGCCGGATAGGCTGCAAGTTGGCCGTGATGCCGTTACGCAAACGGTGATGGAAAAAATGAAGCATTTTTTGAACAGCGCTGGTAAAGCGGATGTTTTTAACAAATAGATCGGGGGATTCTCTCAATGAAAGATAACAAACTCTATATGATTGGTAACGCACATCTGGATCCGGTTTGGTTATGGCAATGGCAGGAAGGATTCCAAGAAGCGAAGGCGACATTCCGTTCTGCTCTAGACCGGATGACAGAGTCCGAAGATTTTATTTTCACTTCCAGCTCTGCTGCCATGTACGAGTGGATTGAAAATAACGAGCCAAAGATGTTCGCGGAGATCAAAAAACGCGTGCAGGAAGGACGCTGGAATATTGTCGGCGGTTGGTGGATTCAACCTGATTGCAACATTCCGAATGGGGAATCCTTCGTCCGTCAAGGGTTGTACGGTCAACATTATTTCAAAGAAAAGTTCGGGGTAACCGCTAAAGTTGGCTACAACGTAGACAGCTTTGGGCATAACGGTATGCTGCCGCAAATTCTGAAGAAGAGCGGGATGGACTATTACGTGATGATGCGTCCGATGCCGAATGAAAAAGGGCTGCCAAGCCGTCTGTTCATGTGGGAATCTGATGATGGCTCACAAGTCATGACATTCCGCATCATGTATGAATATTTGTCTTGGGGCAAAGATTTGGAAAACCATGTTCGCCGCTGCTTGGGCGAATTCAAAGAGCCGCTTAACGAATTGATGCTGTTCTATGGCGTTGGCAATCATGGGGGCGGCCCAACGAAAGAAAATATCGAGAGTATTCGCCGCATGAACGAGGACCCATCCCTTCCTAAGCTGGAGTTTGCAACGCCGGATGCGTATTTCAAAGAGATGGAGAGCAAGAACTTAAAGCTGCCGGTCGTTCATGATGATTTGCAGCACCATGCTAGCGGCTGCTACGCAGCGCATTCAGGCATCAAGCATTGGAATCGCAAGGCAGAGAATCGATTAATGGCCGCAGAGAAGTACTCGGCGCTTGCTTCATGGATTACGGGTCAACCTTATCCGGTAGAGTTCAAGCAAGCTTGGAAAAATGTGCTATTTAATCAGTTCCATGACATATTAGCTGGAACCAGCTTGGAGTCTGCTTACGAAGACGCGATGTACTTGTATGGGGAAGCCATGGCTATCGCGGATCGTTCCCTTAATTATGCGGTTCAATCTTTATCATGGAACATAAACATTGAACAGGATGTAACCATGAAGCCGATTGTTGTTTTTAACCCTCATGCATGGGAAAGCCGTGTAAACGTTGAGCTGGAAGTAGGAGGCATCAAACCCACTACTGTTTTGCTTGATGACAAAGGGAATCCGGTGCCATTCCAGACAGTGCAATCACAAGCTTCTGCAAATGGCCGTTTCCGTCTTAGCTTTATGGCTGAGCTGCCTTCCATGGGATATCGGGTGTACAAATTGGTGGCTGAGTCAGCCTCACTTAAACCGGTTGGCGAGCCCATTCAAGCAAGCGACTTAGTTATGGAGAATAAGCGGTTCCGCTTGGAGTTCGATAAAGAAACAGGCTATATCAAGAGCCTGCATGATAAAGTGGTCGATCATGAAGTGTTTAAAGGAGAAGGAGCCAAGCCCATCGTCTTGGATGATAAGTCGGATACATGGAGCCATGATGTGCTGCATTTTAACCAAAAGGCTGGCACATTCAAGGCGAAAAAGGTGTTCCGTGTCGAGCATGGTCCCGTTAAATCAGTCATCCGTGTTGTCAGTGAGTATGGCAGCTCGAAGCTAGTTCAAGATTTCGCCATGTATCCGGACCGCGATCAAATCGATGTACAGGTGATGGTGGATTGGCGCGAGTCCTTCAAAATGTTAAAGCTGGTTTTCCCTGTGAATGTCATCTTTAGCAAGCAAACCTACGAAATACCTTACGGTACGATTGAACGTGAACATAACGGCGAAGAAGAACCAGGATTAACGTGGATTGATTATTCGGGTGTGACTCGAAAAGGCAACATCATGTATGGCCTCAGCCTAATGAATGATGCCAAATACAGCTATAGCATTCATAACCAAGACATGGCGTTGACTGTACTGAGAAGTCCTATTTATGCGCACCATGTGCCTTATGAGCCGGATCCAAATGGTGAGTATTCCTTTATCGATCAGGGCATTCAGCGTTTTTCTTACTCCTTGCTGCCTCATGAAGGCACATGGGAGCAGGCCGGTACGGTGAAGCGCGCAGCGGAACTTAACTGCAAGCCGATTGCTGTTATCGAATCGTTCCATGAAGGGGAGCTTGCGCAAACCGATTCCTATGTAAAAGTAAGCCGCGACAATATCGTTGTTAGTGCGATCAAGAAAGCGGAAGATAACGAGGACCTCATTATTCGTGTCTATGAGACGAATAAATCCGCTACGTCAGCCGAGATTGAGCTGCCTAGATGGAAGCGTGTCATTAAGGCGGATTTTAACCCATGCGAGATCAAAACCTTCCGCGTGCCGAAGAATCCGGAATTGCCGATCAAAGAAACCAATATGCTGGAATGGGATGTGGAGTAAATGGAGGCATCGGTTTGGCAGCAGCTGCAGGAAGCCGGGCGTTACATGCTGAATAACGGCTTGGCTTGGGGAAACGCAGGCAATATCAGTGCGCGAACCAAAGCTGACCACTACTTGATTACAGCAAGCGGTACAGACCTAGGGGAACTCAGCGAAGACGACTTCGTTGAGTGCGCTTTAACGGGTGGCACCTCGTCCTCTGCACCAGGGAAGAAGCCATCCAAAGAAGTGCCCATGCACCAAGCGATTTATGAGTCTCGCCCTGATGTAGGGGCCGTGCTTCATGCTTCACCCTTTTACAGCACGATGCTAGCCTGCTCGGCAGAACAACTGCCATCTGAATGGTTTGTTGAAACGATGTATTACTTGGAACGCATAGAACGCGTTCCTTATTTTCATCCTGGATCCCGCGAGCTTGGTGATGCGGTGCGGGAAAAGGCATGCAAAGCGAATGTGCTTTTCCTCGAAAATCACGGTGTTCTTGTTTACGACAAGAACGTGAAGGAAGCCCGTATGGCCATGCACACACTTGAAATGGCTTGCCAGATGTATGTGATGGCGAAGAGTTCGGGGATTTCCCTACGCAAGCTGCCAGATGACGTGGTTCAAAGCTTCTTGAACGAGTCGGGCTATAGGCCAAGAAGGAGGTTCTCCGAATGATTGGTATTATCGCAGACGATATTACAGGGGCTAATGACATCGGCATCATGTACGCTAAAGCGAACATCAGAACACATGTCTACCCGATGGAGGCGTGGACGGGGAGAGATCAGAGTAATGGTGCCGAACCTGATGTACTTGTTCTCGACACGCACTCCCGATTAGATACGCCGGATGATGCGTACACGAAGGTGTACCAGATGACGAAGCGGCTGCAGGAGGCTGGGTGCGCACGATTTATCAATAAAACGTGCTCCGTCTTCCGCGGCAATATCGGGACAGAATTCGATGCCATGCTTGATGCGCTAGACGCATCTTTTGGCATAGTAGTGCTTGGTTTTCCGAAAAATGGACGGACTACGTTGAATGGCATTCATTATGTACATGGTAAAAAACTGCAAGAATCCGAGTTTCGAAACGATCCTGTGCATCCGATGCGCTGTTCCAATTTGGTTGATATTTTACAATCACAAACGGACCGCAGAGTAGGACTAATTCCCATTCATATTGTAGAACAAGGTGCTTCTGTGTTAGAGGAGCAAATTGCAGTGATGAAGCAATCAGGCTTCACCTATATCATCCTCGATGTGCGTGATCAGCAGTCACTAAAGACCATTGCGCAAGCGGTTCAGGCTGAGCCGATTATTTGCGGAAGCTCAGCTTTGGCGGAGGAGCTGGCGTTGTTAGAGAAGCAGAATGCCGTGCAAACGAGTGTTGCGAATAAGCTGCCAGCGCTTGGACGCTCAGCTGTTTTGTGCGCCGCAGGCAGTTTAATGCCGCAAACAGCTGCGCAAATTGCCTATGCCAAAAAGCAGGGCCTGACAGCATTGGAGCTCGATTCCTTGCTCTTGTTTAACCCTGCTGAGAAGGAGGCGCATTGCAAGCAATTGGTCGAACAAGCGTCAAGACTTCTAAAGGATGATAAGGACGTACTCATTCACGCCTCGAATAGCCCGCTCAAAGTGGCGGCGACGAAAGTAAAAGGCGTTGAACTCGGCTACGGCAATACGGAAGTGTCCGTTATCGTTTCGAATGCGCTGTCCGACGTCATACAATCGGTCGTCAATGTGACAGGGCAGCAACGTCTGCTCATCGCTGGAGGGGAAACGTCCGCTGCGGTCTGCGATAAGCTGGGCATTGGCGGACTTAGCATCTGGCAAGAAATTGAGCCGGGATTGCCATCCTGTTTAACGCTCCAAACGCCGCAGCGCTTTTTGGTGTTAAAATCAGGCAGCTTTGGCAGCGAACCCTTTTTCATAGAAGCTATTGAACACTTGAAACAAACATAACCTGTGTTAGGAGGAGATTGACGTTATGAGTCAAACATTGGAGCAGCTTTTCGTGAAATATCCAGACTTGGAACCGTGTCGTTCATCAATCCAAGAGGCATTTGAATCTATGAAAGTGTCGTTTGAAAAGGGAGGCAAAATGCTGCTTGCCGGTAACGGAGGAAGTGCAGCTGATTGTGAACACGTTGTGGGCGAGTTAATGAAAGGATTTATGTCGCCGCGCAAGCTACCCAAGGAGCAAAGAGACAAAATGATGCTTCACGGCGAAGAGCAGGGGACGTATTTGGCTGATCATTTGCAAGGTGCG
Organism: Paenibacillus sp. Soil724D2; assembly: GCF_001427935.1. Classification (NCBI taxonomy): domain Bacteria; kingdom Bacillati; phylum Bacillota; class Bacilli; order Caryophanales; family Paenibacillaceae; genus Paenibacillus; species Paenibacillus sp. Soil724D2. The sequence continues at coordinate 183,549 of NZ_LMRY01000056.1, read as the reverse complement.
CTGCCGGCCATTTCGCTTGTCAGCCATACAGCGTTTGCAACAGCTTTCAATAATGATGTGGCGGCTGACATGGTATTCGCACAGCAGGTATATGGCTATGGAAAGCCGGAGGATACACTCGTTGTATTCAGTACATCGGGTAACTCGGCTAATATTGTACACGCGGTGCAAGTTGCCAAAGCACTTGGTGTCTACACCATTGGTTTGACTGGGGAAGGCGGAGGCCGCTTAAAAGAACTTTGCGATGTGACGATCTGCGTGCCGTATCGTTCAACACCAGACATTCAGGAACGCCATCTTCCCATCTACCATGTGCTATGCATGATGCTGGAGGAGGCATTTTTCGTATGAGTCTTCTGCTTGGTGGCATTGATATAGGAGGTACGAAGTGCGCTGCGGTGCTTGGTATCACTGCTGGAGAGACCGTTAACATTTTAGATAAAATAAGCTTTCCGACGCCGGCAACGCCGAATGAAGCACTTGTGCAGCTTGGTGACGCGCTAGAGCAGCTGCTGAAGCGCAATCCTGAAGGTAATTTACAAGCCATTGGCATCAGCTGTGGCGGTCCTTTAAGCAGTAAGGATGGCCTCGTGCTGTCGCCGCCTAATTTACCTGGTTGGGACCGTATTGATGTGCTAGCCCCTTTTCGAGAACGTTTCGATGTTCCTGTCGGATTGCAAAATGATGCCAACGCCTGTGCGTTAGCTGAATGGAAATGGGGAGCCGGGCGAGGTTCCCAGAATATGATCTTCTTGACCTTTGGTACCGGAATGGGTGCGGGTCTTATTCTAAATGGCCGCTTATATGCAGGAGCGAACGATATGGCCGGCGAGGTTGGGCATATCCGTTTAGCTGAGGATGGACCTCTAGGCTATGGTAAGCAAGGTTCGTTCGAAGGGTTTTGCAGCGGCGGCGGTATTGCCCGGCTGGCGTTTGCGATGGCTGAAGACTGGTTATCTGCAGGAAAATCAACGATACTTTCTACTTCTAAGGATCAGCTCCAAGAGCTCACAGCGAAAGATGTTTTTGAAGCGGCACATGCTGGCGATGAGCTGGCGATGCTGGTGATTCGTAAGGTAAGTGGGCAGCTAGGCAGAGGACTTGCGATCCTAATTGACATCCTCAATCCGGATACCATCGTCATCGGCAGTATTTATGAACGGCAGGAGTCCATGCTAGCCCCTTTGGTTATGGAGGAGCTAAAACGCGAAGCGCTGCCGATTTCACTAGGTGTTTGCGGAATTGTTCCTTCGGGATTAATGGATCATGTCGGAGATGCCGCCAGCCTATCCGTAGCGCTTCATGAATTTGAACAACAACGGTTATAAGGAGGCCCCTATGTTTCAACTAAATGAAATTGAACTTCAAAATCTAAGTTCAAGCGGCTTGCAGGATGTTCTGGGCCGTATTGGTGTTACCGTGACGCCTGATTCGGGTCCGGCATTGCCGCTTCTGCGCGGAGCAAACGAAAAGACTGCGGGAACGGATCATCTCGGTGATTACACAGAAACGAAAGTAACCTATTCGAATGAAGCAGACACGGCTGTTGTTCATTTACAGTTCCGCTGTTATGAATCCTTTGTACTGACATCGGTGCAGGGAGAAATGATAAATGCCAGCGATTTTGGCAAACAACACTGCTTTGCCGCTCAGAATGGCATTATCATTCATGCACAAGGAATGACGAATATAGATGGCTTAATGGCCAATTATCAGCATAAAGACTGGTGGACACGACCTCATTTTGACCCAAAATGGTCGACATTACCTGAACGGACACAATCTTTGCTGTGGCGTAAGGAATCGGCATTTTATCATTTGCTGCCTGTTTGCGGACCGGTGTTTCGAACAGATGTATGCGGTACGGAGGAAGGCTTGCAAATTCGCGTTTCTTCGCATCAAGGAGGAAGGACGCGCTGTGAGTCTTTATCGTTTGTACTAGGTGCGGGGACTGATCCTTACCAGCTTGTAGAGCGACATGTGGAAGCTGCGCTGCATACCCTTGATTACCCGACGCTGCCTCGCTCACGTAAACCCTATCCTGAAATTCTGGACTCTCTTGGCTGGTGCAGCTGGGATGCATTCTACCATCAGGTCAATGAAGAAGGACTGTTGGTAAAAGCCGAAGAGATGCAGGCTGCTAGCTTGCCGGTGCAATGGGTGATGATTGACGATGGATGGTCACAGACGGTAGACAAAAAATTGTCCTCTTTTGAGGCAGATGTAGAGAAATTTCCTCAAGGTCTCGCGGAAACCGTCCGTCAGCTTAAGGAAAAGTATGGTATTCGTTGGGTTGGAGTCTGGCATACCATTGCCGGTTATTGGGGCGGCATTCATCCGGATAGCCCACTCGCGAAACAATTCAGCGATTATCTATACAGCAATGCCAAAGGGAGCTTAATTCCATATCCGGATGCGGGCCGCGGCTTTGGTTTCTGGCATGCGTGGCATTCCTTTTTGGAGCGTCAAGGTATTGATTTCGTAAAAGTAGACAGCCAAAGCGCCGTCTTGAACTTCACGAAGCATGAGTGGTCGATCGGTGAGGCTGCAGCTGCTGCTCATGAGGCGCTGGAAGCTTCTGCGGCACTACATTTTAACAATACAATCATTAACTGCATGGGGATGGCAGCGGAAAATATGTGGCACCGTCCTAAGTCCTCTGTGTCGCGCAACAGTGATGATTTCGTTCCCCAAGATCAATTTGGTTTCGCTGAACATGCCTTGCAAAATGCTTACAATTCCTACTATCATGGCGCTTTTTATTATGGTGACTGGGATATGTACTGGACTAAGAATCATGATGATATTCAAAATGCTGTCCTCCGCTCGGTCAGCGGCGGTCCGATATATTTCAGTGATGCCCCGGGCAACACGGATGCTTCAAAACTATGGCCATTAATTTATAACAACGGAAAAATCATTCGCTGTGAGCAAACGCCGAACCCTACGGCTGATTGCTTGTTGCTTGATCCTACGAAGGAAACCGTACCGCTCAAGCTATGGAATATCGCCAAGTCATCCGGTGTCGTTGCCGCGTTCCATATTGGTAAATATACGGATTCAGTCAAAGGCACGGTAGGTCCGTCCGATGTTCCAGGATTGGAAGGCGATGCGTTTGTTCTCTATGAACACTTCTCTGGTGAGATGAAGATCATGCATCAGGGCGAACAGCATGCTTTTGAGCTGCAGCCTGGTCAATGTGCGATTTACCTGATTATTCCTTCAGGGGGGGCTGTGACACCAATTGGTTTGACGAACAAGTATGTAGCAACGGATGCGGTTAGCGATGTGAAATCGGAAGGTTCTACACGATCGCTTCAGCTCAAAGAAGGCGGTACGTTCCGGTTCGTGTCGGAGAACAATCGTGTTTCCGCGCAGTTGAACGGCAAGGCGCTTCCAGTCTTACTTATCAGCGAGCATTTGTATGAAGTAGACGTTCCGATGTTGGATGAAAAGCTGAACATTGTTCTGTCCGTATCGGAATAATGCGTGCATGTGGAGGAGAGATGACATGGACAAGACGACCCAATGGGAAGCGGGAATTCCCGTATTAGCTAACAAAGATGTTGTTATCATCGGGGGTTCTTTGGCTGGCATTGCATGCGCGGTCGAATTGGCCAAGGCCGGACAACAGGTCATGATCATTGAGCCACGGACTTATTTGGGGCGGGAATTAACCGCCTCTCTTCGCCCGTGGCTTGACCTTTCTTCGCGTGAGGATGGGAAATGGCCTGAGCTGATTCAATTTGTCGTGGAGCAGTCAGCTGCACAAGCAGATGCTGCTGACATGGCTCATATTCCGCTGCAACCAGATCGGCTTAAGCGGTCACTGGAAGATAAACTAATGGCATATGGTATTGAGCTCATCTATGCATCGCTTCCGGTTGCCATTATAAGTAATGATCAGGAATCAGGACTGGAAGGCATTGTGATCGCTAATAAAATGGGCAGCCAATTCATCCGCTGCAGCAAGCTGATTGATACAACGGAAACCGCGATAGTCTCACGTCTTCGTGGTGAACCAGTGGTTGATTTGGCATTCAATGAAAAGGCAGCGTTTGCAAGGACATTGGAATTTACCGGCGTAGAGTGGCCGGATAAAGCTGCTGAGGAGCTTATGACGTATGCGGTTCCTGACGATTTGGGACTATTGGGCGGCCAAGTCCGGCTAATGGAGGGTTATCGTGGAAAGCAGCATCGCTATGTTGAGTATTGGTTGGAATTAGCGAGTGCCAATGAGATCGCAGCGGCGGGTGAACGTGAACTGGAAGCGCGCAGGAGCGGCATGGCGTTAGCGGCTTATTTGGTAAAGCATGTCCCTGCATTCCGGAAAGCGGTGCTTTGCGGGTCGTCCTTCGAGCTTCACGGTCCTTTTCCTCTCAGGGGTGCGGAGATGCAATAAGGCAACCGCGTTACGCTGGCGATCGAAACGCAGCAGACAGCGAATGGGATGTTTGGCATTTATAGCTTGTGTAAGCAGCTGCCTGTATGTCTAGATCCGATTTTAGCGGTTGAAGCGGGTATGCAGCTGGCAATTGAAGTAATTAAAAGGCCTTTTACTAAACAAGTATTCACATCAAGTACAAGTAAAAAGATAGACGCCCCTCTTCCTACGCTCAAGAAGGTAGATGTGCTCGTCATCGGCGGCGGCTCAAGCGGAGCCTGTGCATCTATCACAGCAGCAGGGGAAGGTGTCAACTCGCTCCTCGTGGATATGAATCCGGGACTTGGCGGAACTGGGACACTAGGCGGGGTAGATAGCTATTGGTTTGGTAGAAGAGAAGGCTTCGCTTCTCGGATTCATGAGGCTGTGTTAGCCGTGCAGCAGGAAATCGGCTATAAGGGGCATAAATGGAACATCGAAGCCAAAATGTTCGCTTTGCAGCAGGAAGCCGTTCGCAAAGGCGTCGATTTGCTGTTTAATGCGTTCACATATGGCGTATTAATGAAAGAGAACCGCGTATGCGGTGTTCAAGTAGCCACACGCTGGGGACCTGCTGCGTTATATGCTGAGGTCGTTATTGATGCGACGGGGGATGGGGATGTGGCTGCTTTTGCAGGAGCAGAGTTTGTGTACGGCTCTGCCAAGGACCATACGGTGATGTGGTACTCCCTCGCCCAATATAAAACGCCTGATAAGATTCAAAACAATTTTACAAGCATGGTGGATGTATCGGATATCTTGGACTATACGCGTGCCATTATGGCTGGCCGCAGAAGAGGCGATCCGCAATTGCACGATCATGGCATCTATGTCGCAACGCGGGAAAGCCGGCACATTATAGGTGAAACCGTTATGCAGTTGTCTGATCAGCTTTTGCAGCGCAGCTGGCCGGACGTCGTTAATATTCATTTTAGCAATCATGATGTCAAAGGGGTTAGTGGCTCAGACTGGATAAATGTCGGACTTATCCCCCCTAATTTAGAAATTGAAATCCCTTACCGTCTGCTGCTGCCAAAAGCCATTGAAGGTTTGTTGGTTGCCGGAAAAGCCATATCTGCTACACATGATGCGCTTCCTGCTATTCGCATGCAGTCTGACTTAGAAAATCTGGGTGGAGTAGCTGCGCTTGCAGCCGCACTTGCCGTACGTTCAGGTGTCACACCAAGGGATATTAGGATTCAAGAGCTGCAGGATCGCTTGATTCACGAGGGGATATTACCTGCTTCGGTTCGAACTAGACGTCTTGCGCCTATTCATTATTCGGAAGAGGCGTTAAGAGGACTGGTGGATCAGATTGAATCGGAGCAACCGCTCTATGAATATGCGAATATGAGAATGAATGAAATTTATAAGGGACCCATTCCCTTTGTGGAAATATGCTCACTAGGTCAGAGGATCGTACCGTTTCTGGCGGAAGCGCTTGAGTTGGCTTCGGGGGCGAAGCAAATAAGATTGGCGCAAGCATTGGCGATGCTTGGAAACCAATCCGCCGTTCCTGTACTGATCGAAAGGATCATGGAACAGCTGAAAGGCACAGAGCTTCCTCGCCGGACTGCGGATATGATGTATGTCCAATTGCCGCCTGATCATGGCGCGATGCCAGATGTCGTTTACTTGCTATATTCCCTCGCGCAGACGAGAGATTCACGCAGCATTGCTGTATGGCAGCGGGTGGTTGACCTCATGCAGCCAAGGGAAGAAGACTTTACAGATACGTGGCTTGGGCTCTATTACTATGTGGATGCCATTAGCCAAGGAGCAGAGCGGTTGGGAGACCGAGGCGCTATTCCTGTTCTGGAACAGCTGCATCGTATTCCCTATTTGCATTCGCAAATAAGCTCATCAGCTCCGCAATCCGATTATTTTCTGGAACGGAGAGCTATGCTCGAATTGGTTATTGCCAGAGCGCTAGCCAGGTGCGGCAGCAGACTGGGTTATGAAGTGTTGATCCAGTATGTTCGCGACGGGCGATCTCTTCTTGCGAAGCAAGCCTTACAGCAGCTTCGGACACTTAGTGGACAATTGCTCGATAAGGATGCGGAACGCTTGCGTATTTGGCTGGATTCGGAGCGGCCCTATCGCCAAACGCACCCACTCCAGCTTCAGCTTGATATTGAAACGAACAGTGAATCCATATTACGCACTTGTGAGGAGAAGAAGAGATGAAGCTTCATTTGGAAGGCGATTTGCAAGGACTCGAAGCGGGACTAAGTGTTGTAAGTATGGAGCTAGGATGTACGCTCCGTCCTGACGGTTTGGTGATTCAGGTCGTTCGATCAGACGATAACCAATTGGAAGCAGGCTTTAAAGACGGGAAAGGCTGGATTCGTTATAAAGAGCCCATTCATTTTTTTCGTGCATTTGGTCTTTGGATACAGCATTACGAGAGCAGGACCAATTTCCATCTAACGGAACACATACAGTTTGATACCAATGGCGTCATGGTTGACGTATCACGTAATGCGGTATTGACGGTAGGGTCGGTTGAAACGATGCTGCGAAAAATGGCATTGATGGGACTAAACCGACTTATGCTGTATACAGAAGATACATTTGCCGTTGAGCCGTATCCTTATTTCGGTTACATGCGGGGGCGCTTTTCGGCGGAGCAATTGAAGGCTTGTGACGACTATGCTTTTTCCTTGGGCATTGAACTAGTACCGTGCATTCAAACCCTTGCCCATTTGACGGAAGCCTTGAAATGGAACTACGCCGGAGATATCCGCGATACCAGCGATATTTTGTTAGTTGGCAGTGAGAAAACTTACACCTTTATTCGTCATTTGATTGAGGCAGCGGTGGCGCCGTTCCGCAGTAAGAACATTCATATTGGGATGGATGAAGCCCATCAGCTTGGACTTGGACGCTATCTGGAGCAGAACGGCTACCGCAAACGCTTTGATATCATGAATGAACATCTGGAGCAGGTAGTTGATATCTGTGGAGAGTTCGGACTTTCACCGATGATTTGGAGTGATATGTACTTTCGCCTAGGTTCCAAAACTGGCAATTATTACGATTTAAACGGACAGATTCCATCGGATGTTATAGCAGATATGCCTAAGAATGTGCAGTACGTCTATTGGGATTATTACCATGATGACGAAGCTTTTTACCGTACGTTTATAGAGAAACATAGAGCTTTTGGCTCTGATCCTGTATTTGCTGGCGGGATTTGGACTTGGGGCAGTGTTGCTCCAAATTACGGCAAGACGATGGCTACTACTTCAGCCGCATTGAACGCTTGCAAATCAGAAGGAGTTCGAGAAGTCTTTGCTACCATGTGGGGTGATAATGGTGCAGAGACAAGTGTGTTTACCGGTTTAGCTGGCATGCAGCTTTTTGCGGAGCATGGCTATTCGGAGAAGGTGGATGAGGCGAAGCTGGCTGAACGCTTTGCATTCTGTACCGGAGGAAATTGGGACGATTTTATAGCCCTCAACGCCTTTGATGAAACGCCTGGTATATCCAAAAATAATATGCAGGAATCCAATCCTTCAAAATTTTTGCTTTGGCAGGATGTTATGATCGGCTTATATGATTCTAACGTGCAAGGGCTGCCGTTAAGCGACCATTATGCTGATTTGCAGTTGAAGATGTCGGCTGCAGTAGGTAGGAATGGGGATTGGGGCCGACTTTTCGTGTTTTATGAACAGCTGGCTGGCGTGCTGCGTGTGAAATGCGATATGGGTATTCGGTTGAAAAGCGCTTATGATGCAAATGATTTGGAGCAATTAGGGCGTATTGAATCGGAAATCAACACGCTGCGGAGTGATGTGGATCATCTGCGGAAATGCCATCGCACCATATGGTTAGCCGAGAACACACCATTCGGTTGGGAAGTTATTGATATCAGATACGGAGGCGTATTATCCCGACTGGAGACGGCTCAACAGCGAATTCAAGACTATCTTTCTGGAAGCGTTAGCCAGTTAGAGGAATTAGACGAGCAGCGGCTCTTTTTCGATGCTCCGTGGGTCATGAGGGAAGGTACGCTGGGACGCGGCTCCTACCATCGGATTGTGACTGCGGGAACTTTCTCAGGATGAGGTGGCTACTTTGTTTTTAGCTTTCGATATAGGTACAACGAACATTAAAGCAGGAGTAGCTGATGAAAATGGAAAACTGCTGGCTACGGCAATTAGGGCTAACCGGAAGCAGCAGCATGCACAGGGGTATGCTTACTATGACCCGCAGCATCTGTGGAACACCGTGGTTGATCTTATCAACGAAGTGGTAACAGGAGCACGCGTTACATCTATTCGTTCAGTGGGCATAACCAGTATGGCTGAAAGCGGGCTGCTTGTGGATCGCCAAACGGGCGCAGCCAGAACGATGATTATTCCTTGGTTTGAGACGTGTGCATTACCCTATGAGGCACGGATAAAAAGCGAAATTGACGCTTACGAGCAGTTTTGCCAAAGCGGACTTCATCCGTCTTTTAAGCAAGGACTGTCGAAGCTGCTTTGGATACAGGAAACGCAGCCCGAGGCGCTTGAAGGCACCGTTTGGCTATCCGTTTCCTCCTTTGTCGCTTATTTACTTACAGGAAGGTTTATGGAAGAGGAAACACTTGCTGCCCGAACATTCGTGTATCGCATGGATAAGCAGGCTTGGAATCTGCCGTTAATCCAGCATTTTGGACTTAAAGAAAGTCATTTTCCAACTGTTGTTGCAACGGGAACTTCCATAGGAACCGTGCTGCCTGAAGTTAGTCGGAGACTAGGTTTAGGAGTTGAAACAGCCGTTTGTCTTGCCGGCCACGATCATGTATGTGCTTCCTTGACAATTGGTCAGTCAGAGGTCGGGCGTGTCTATAATTCCATGGGCACTGCGGAAACGTTGGTGGGGCACTTCGGCATAAGGGCGCTTGGGGAAGCCGATTACCATTCCGGTCTTGCCTTCGGACGCCATCCACTGCCAGGTCAAATGTTCTGGATGGGCGGTCACTCAGCCTCAGGGGGTTCAGTGGAATGGCTGCGGGATCTTTTGGATAAAGGAGATTTATCCTATTCCGATATTCTAGGCATGTTGGATCAGGTAGCCCTTACTCCGACAGGTATCCTGTACTACCCTTATTTGTCAGGTTGCGGTGCGCCTTCTCCGAATGCCTTGGCAAAGGCTGGCTGGATTGGCCTTACTACGCGTCATAGTCGAGGCGATATGTTCAAGGCCATATTGGAAGGAAACGCATACCAGATGGAATGGCTGCGGCAGGAAGCCGAAAAAGTAGGGAGAGAGCCCATCAACAAACTAATTGTTGTCGGTGGGGGTGCCAAGAATAAACACTGGCTGCAAATAAAAGCAGACGTATCCGGCATCGAGCTCCAGCATCCGAATTTGCCGGAAGCAACACTGCTTGGCGCAGCGTTAATGGCGGGTGTCGGTTCTGGTGTGTATACTTCGTTCGAGGAGGCCATACTTGCTCTTCCAGCACCAGAGTCACAAGTCTATGCGCCTGACCCAATGAGACACACGCAATATCGGTCCATGTTCGAGAACGGGTTCTCACGCTTTCGTCCTATGCTCCTAGAATACGACATGTGGCTAAGTCAGCAGTCAAAATTGTAGGCGAAGATGAAAAGTAGCCCGAAAGTGAAAAACATGACTTATCCAAAAACACAAAAAGTAAAGAAATAGCTTTAGTGAATTAGGAGATGGGGTAAACATATCTATGATTGAACTTTCAAAGAATTTATTTCTATATCAGGACACATGTCATGTGTACGTTGTGAAAAATGGAACAAAGGCAGTACTAATCGATTTCGGCAGCGGTGAAGTACTTGATCGACTCACAGAGATCGGGGTAGATCAAGTCTGCGCGGTTTTGATGACGCACCATCACCGCGATCAAGGACAAGGGCTTGCACGCGCGTCAGAAGCAGGTATCCCCATTTGGGTGCCGCACACCGAACAAGAGCTGTTTTCGAACATTGATGCACACTGGCAAGCGAGGGAAGTATTTAATAACTACAATGTCCGTCAAGATCGCTATTCCTTACTCGAGCAAGTAGCTATCGCCGGAGCTCTGAAGGATTACGAATCGTACGAATTTGCCGGATATGGATTCAAGGTAGTTCCTACGCCGGGACATACAATCGGTTCCGTTAGCTTTCTTGCCTGGATTGACGGTCGGCACGTTGCCTTCACCGGTGATTTGATCGCAGGCCCCGGAAAGATGTGGTCGCTCGCGGCGACACAATGGTCATACAACGGTGGGGAAGGGCTCCCAGCCACCGTCGCTTCCTTGCTCGATCTTCAGGAACGTGCACCGGATTGGCTGCTGCCGTCGCACGGTGAACGAATGGAGCGGCCATCCGAGGCAATCGGCATACTTATCACCCGGCTGCAGGAGTTGATGCAATACCGTCAGCAAAACCCGCGGCTGCTTCTATTGCGCGAACAGCCTTTCGAGGAAGTAACTCCCCATCTGCTGCGCAGCCGAATGAGTATGTCGAATTATTATGTGCTTCTATCGAAAAGCGGTAAGGCGCTCTTCTTTGATTTTGGCTACGATTTCCTGACGGGTATTCCGGTCGGATCGGACCGGGCATCCCGCAGACCATGGCTGTATACGCTGGCGACATTAAAGAAGCAGTATGGGATTACGCAGGTGGATGCGGTCGTGCCGACACACTACCATGACGATCATGTGGCCGGCATTAACTTGCTGCGGGACAACGAGGGGACCAAAGTTTGGGCTTCTGAAACGTTCGCAGACGTTCTTCGCCAGCCTTCTTACTATGATTTGCCTTGTCTTTGGTTCGATGCTATCCCTGTTGACCGTGAGCTGTCAATCGGTGCCTCGATCCAATGGGAGGAGTACGAATTCACGCTCCACCCACTGCCCGGACATACGTTATATGCGGTGGCTATCTCGCTTATGGTCGATGATAAGCACGTGCTTGTCTCTGGGGATCAATATCAGGGAGGAGAAGGGCTGCTCTGGAATTACGTGTATCAAAACCGCTTTCGCATACAAGATTATGTGGACAGCGCAGCTTTGTACGAAGCTTTGCATCCCGATGTAATCCTGACCGGCCACTGGGAGCCGTTATGGGTACAGCCTGGTTACTTCGCCGAACTGGCAGCGCGTGGTAATGCTTTGGAGAGACTTCATAGAGAACTGCTCCCACTAAATGAAGTTGACTTTGGGGCAGAAGGGATCGGCGGGCGACTTTCGCCTTACCAGACACACACTCAAGTTGGTGAGAAATTTACGATGCAGGTTGAAGTGAAGAATCCATTCGCACGTGAAGCACTTGCTGAAGTGCGATTGGTTGTGCCACCAGGCTGGCGGGCCGACCCGGAACAAGCATCACTTCAGTTAGCAGCAAAAGCGACGGAGACTATTGAATTCTGTGTCACTCCGTCCGGGCCTCCTGTTCGTCGCGCAAGGGTAGCTGTAGAATTGACTGTGGAGGGAAGACGCTTCGGCCAGCAAGCGGAAGCGCTCGTCACTGTGCAGTAAAATGGACAAGAAGGTCCGATGGGAATTGGATATTCGTAACGAGTAGCAGTCAAAAAGCTAACCTTAACAGGCTAGCTTTTTTTTGTGCAGTAATGGTATTCTGTATCAAATGGAATTTAAAGGGAGAATATGGAATTGACAAATCGGAGGTTATTCCTTGAGAAAAAGTTTTAAAATCATCAGCCTTATTATCGTGCTCATTTTGAGTTATATCGTTGTCGCGCCCTATCAATATAGCATGACAGCCCTGGAGTTTTACGCGGTAACTATAGCTTATATACTGCTGTCATGCTTGCATATCTTCCTATTTGCCAAAAGTATAACACTTGAAAAAGGTATAGGTATTGTATTTCTCCTATCAACTATCATCTTCGCACTAGTAGAAATTAACCATCAAATCCCCAATTTAAGAATTAAGCTAATGATTGAACCTTATGTGCATAATGCGCCAATTAAAATACTAGGATTTAATAGATCTCAATCGGCTTCTCTGCCAGGAGATCCTAGCAAAAATGAATTAAATGAAGCTCAAGGATCTAGAACTATATTTCTAGAAAAAGCGATAACTCCTGGAAAAAATGTGGATAGGTATACGGTTTTGTTTAAACGTCCTCTTTTCATAGATCGTATCGATGTATCTCGGAAGACTTGTTTTGACTTAATCTTCTGTAACTATCATTATGTCGGCTTTGTTCTTATCGACCCAGATAAGAATGAGTTGATCGCATTTTCAGTAATGAATAAAGGAGTAGGTAAGTAAGCTATCATTGAAATGATCATTTTAGGTCGCCGAATGAATGAATCCATATTCTCAGTTGAGTGATGTTGTAGAAAGGAGACCGTCGATTCATTCATCTAATCTTGCTCTGCAATGGAGGTGTCTTAGATCGGGTTCAATCTTCACCTATGCTCAATTGAGGTTGCTAGATGAATGAATCCATGTGTGCGGTTGAATGATGTTGTAGAAAGTGCAACAATTGCTGCCGTTATCGCGCTTTTTCCGTACATTGTTGCATCATGTACAACAATTTGCTCCTATACAGGCCATTTCGCAACAAATGGGCTAAAAATGTTGTACAAACTGCAACTTCAAGTTGCAAAATAGCCTTTGGGCGTGTGAATTGTTGTATGAAATACAACATTGGTAACCACTAAGCCCATTTGCCTTCACGAAAGGTGAATGACTCTAAAATTGGATTTTGGAGTTTTGAATACCAGTTGTGAGAGACATAATGAATCAATCGACAGTCTAGAAAGTGCAACAATTGCTGCCTATATCCTACTATTCCACTATCTTCCTGGAAGTTGCATAATGTTCATCAATTGGCCTGAATGACAATAGCTTGTACGATGTTTAAGGCACCTTGTGGGAAAATAGGGCTTAATTGTGAAATTAGCTCCTTAAAGTCTTATCCGACGATTTTTCTCCCGAATCCACACTTCATTTGAACGTTAAGAGTCTCTAGGGACTCCTATTTTTACAAAATACGCTGGAAATGAAAAGATAGCAGTCTCTAAAGACTCTTATTCAACTGCATTTCTCCCGAATCCACACATGGAAAAATCGAACTTTTATTATGCAACTTCAACTTGCAAGATAGCCATTGAGCATGTGAATTGTTGTAGAAATTACAACATTAGTAGCTACTACAGCAAAAGCTACCTTCAAAAGGCTACTGAAGGGCTCTGAAATCGAAATGTTGGAGTCATATCTCGGAAAACGGAAACGAATGATGGCAAGAAATGACAAAGCATATTACAATTTATCAGGAACGTTAATCAGAGTGCGGTCCATAGGGCTGCATTTTTTTTGTGTAAATTAAAGCGTCATTTCTGTATTATGACCACTATTTCTTGAAATCGTCTGCTAGTTTCGCTAGTTCGGCGGACCTATAATGAAGTCAAGTAAACGTCATCATTTAGCTTTTACAGGGGGTAAATGTTTACGGCCAGTATATAAACAGGAGGGTGTATATCAAATGAAAAAATTGGTAGTGCTAGGACTTGCTACAATGTTTGCGCTTACAGCATGCTCGGACAACAAAGCAACAACAACAACAGAAACTCCAAAAGCAACTGGAAACGCTAAGCCAGCCAAGCTGTCGCTTAACTGGTCCGTCATGAATGGAAATCTGGGGAATGTGACACTGCCTTCCGCAGACAAAGATTTCGTCAAAAAAGCGATTGAAGAGAAATTTAACGTGGACTTGAAAATCGATTATATGGTGACTGGTAAAGAATATCATGACAAGTTGAATGCTACTTTGGCAGGCGGAAGCGCTCCTGATCTATTCATCGCCGGTGGTGCCGAGTCCCAGAAATACATTAATGATGGAATTTCCGCTAACCTGAGCACATTCGTTACGAAAGAAACGATGCCTAATTATTTCAAGTGGGTAACGAAAGAAGAAGTAGATGCTTTCCAACTCAAGCAGGGTGAGTTCACTCGCGGCATGGTGCCATACTCACGTAACACCTATGCTTCCTGGTATATTCGCCAAGACTGGCTCGATAAGCTAGGGTTGAAGTCTCCCAAAAATTACGAGGATCTGACCAACGTATTAACCCAGTTCACGAAAGCTGATCCTGACGGCAACGGCAAGCAAGATACTTATGGCTTTACGGCAGCAGGCAGCGGGCAAAATCTTCCTTTCGACTTCCCGCAATGGTTGAACAACGGATTTGTAGCTGACTTTATGATCGTCGACAACAGCTATGTTGATAATCGTACGGATCTTAAAGTACAAGGGGTTATCGATCAAGTGGTGGAATGGAACAAAGCTGGAATCGTAGATCCGGACTGGTTCCTGAACAAGCCGCCAGCTCATTTTGATAAAGCTGCTCAAGGCAGAGTCGGAATGTTCTTCACGGCTGGCGACAAAACAGTGGCTCTGGACAGTGTGGCTACAAGCGTACAAAATCGTACGAAAGCTCTTGATCCAAAAGCCAATTGGCAGCCGATCTATCCGCTCGACAAACCGATCATGTGGAAATACAACGTACCTACTGACACGTTCTTGATAAGCAAAGCTACAGCCGATAAGAGTCCGGACAAAGTGAAGCGTTCCTTGGAAATCGTCAACTGGCTTGAAGGTGAAGAAGGCTTCTTGCTGACCCACTTCGGGCAAGAAGGTAAGCACTACACGAAATCTGGCAACAAGATTACTTTAAATGTTGCAGCTTTCGAAGCTGATGTCGCCAAAGCAGGCAACTGGTTGAATGTGTATGCTGCATTTACACCGGAAGATCCTAATGTACTCGGATTTGAACTGATTGATTCCCGTATTTCCGAGCATGACCGTGCAATTCTGAAAACGGTTGAAGGCTTCCCGAAACATAATGCATTGCCGCCAGTAAGCTTAGTTCCTCCTGCAGGTATCAACATCGGGGATTTCCGCAAAGAAATGAGCAAATTCCATGCCAAAGCAGTTCTTGAAGACAAGAGCGGTAAAAATTGGCCGCAATACCGTGAAGAACTGATGACCAAGTTCAAAGGAAGAGAAATTTTCGCCGAGTATACCAAACAATTGAACTCCGTTATGAAGGATAAGAAACTAAACGATTTTAAATAAACGTGTCGAGGCATCGAGGGGAACCCTGGGTTGTTCATGGGTTCCTTCTGCCTTCCAACAGAGATACGGCTAGGAGGATATGGCGATGGCGGAAACCACAACTGCATTGAATGAGAAACCTACAGCTGCACGCCCTGTGAGGCAAGGTAAACTACGAAGAATATACCACAGCAGATGGTTCTACCTCATGATGATACCCGGACTGGTCTATTATATTCTGTTTCATTATGCTCCTATGATGGGAACCTTAATTGCTTTTCAGAACTATAACTTAATGAAGGGCATCTGGGGAAGTCCTTGGGTAGGCTTCGATAATTTTCGAGTCATTTTCGATAATCCTGAATTTTATCAAATTATGAGAAACACGCTGTTAATCAGTGTTTACAAAATTGTGGGCAACATGGTGCCTGATGTTATCCTTGCTCTTATGCTGAATGAAGTCAGGGTGCTTTGGTTTAAGAGAGCGGTACAAACCATTACTTACGGACCTTATTTTCTATCTTGGGTCATCGTATATGGATTAGCTTTCTCTTTCCTTGCTCCGGGCTCCGGATTGATTAGTACGTTTGTACGCGATATGGGTTGGGGACAAATTGATTTATTGACGAACAAGGATTTCTTTAGACCAATGCTGGTACTATCAGAAATTTGGAAAAATACCGGATTCGGAGCCATCATCTATTTGGCGGCTTTGGCATCCATCAACCAGGAACTTTATGAAGCTGCCGTCGTGGATGGTGCAGGACGTTGGCGTCAGCTCTGGCATATAACGCTGCCTGGTATCCGTGATGTATTCGTGCTCATGTTGATTATTAGAATCGGCGGCATACTGGATGCAGGCTTCGATCAGGTTTTCATCTTCTTGAATGCCCGGGTGTATGATGTCGGGGATATTGTGGATACATGGGTTTATCGATACGGCTTTGAGCGTCTGGAGTTTGGCGTTGCAGCAGCTATGGGTGTGTTCAAATCCTTGGTAGGGCTCATTTTGGTTATAGGTGCAAACAAACTGGCCAAGAAAGTCGGAGGTTCCGGCATATGGTAGATTGCATTTTGGAAAAGGAGGGGGTTTACGATGTCATTCGTACTCCAAAAGTCAAAAGGGGATAAGGTTGCTGATGCGGCTATAAATACCGTTCTGGCCTTGTTTGCCCTCGTCACCTTGTTTCCGCTTTACTATGTCGTTGTCGTTTCGTTGACTCCTTATATAGAAGTCATGAAGAATGGCGGTTTCGTAATTTGGCCCGAGCATTTAACTTTTCAAGCTTATAAAGAAATATTCGGAAGCGCGCGTATTCCCCAAGCGTTGAAAATTACCGTATTCATCACAGTTGTAGGCACGACTTTGAATCTTGTAGTCACTACGCTGTTGGCGTACCCGCTATCTAAGAAGTCAGTTCCAGGCCGTAATTTTATCCTGATGGCGCTCGTTTTCACGATGATTTTTAGCGGAGGAATCATTCCACTTTACATTATGGTTCGCAGTCTTGGATTGTACGATTCGGTCTGGGCGCTCGTTATTCCAGGAATGGTCTCCACGTTTAACTTATTGATTGTCAAAACGTACTTTGAAAACCTCCCAGCTGAAGTAGAGGAGGCAGCCAAGGTGGACGGTTGCGGAGATATACAGACACTATTTCGCATTGTCCTTCCATTGTCGGCGCCCATTATGGCTACGATTGGTTTGTTCTACGGAGTTACGCATTGGAACGAATATTTCAAAGGTATCTTTTATATTTCCGACAAAACGCTTATGCCCATGCAGGTCGTGCTGAGAAGCATGATTCAAGCGCCGAATGTCAGCTCTGAACTGTCGATTAATTCATTGGCTTTAGACGCGCTGCCTCCGGAAACGATCAAGATGGCTGTAGTTGTTGTAGCGACATTACCGCTCCTGATCATCTATCCGTTCCTGCAAAAATATTTTGTCAAAGGTGCATTGTTAGGCTCCGTAAAGGGGTAATGGTGAGCGCACATGAGTAAACAGGAAAGATTTAGGTACAAAGAAGTATTGACCATGCTATAATATTTAAAAAGTCACAAGCCCTCGATATCGGGGGCTTTGCTGTATCCTCATAGGATAGGGGAGCGATCTTGCATGATTCGTCGGATTACAGGAAAAAGCTTCACTTCCAGTGTCAGCACCAAGCTGTTTATCCTTACTTTTTTGTCCGTAATCGTACTTTTCCTGGTGATCGGCATTTTCGGATACCAGCGGCTTTTCGAGCCGATCAGGCAGAACAATGAAGAAGTGCTGCAAGGCTCCGTCGTACAGGTTGAAAATTATATCAAAACATTAATGAATTCTATACAAAGTCAACTGATCTTTCTTTCCAATCCGGTTTTATACAATAAAATGGATGAAGCCGACTATATGGAGCTAATCGATAATATCATGACTTACCACCAAGAACAGATACATAGTATTTATCTGATCGAATATGACAAAGTGAAGATTAGCTCTCCCTACGGGTATCGATTTTATATCACTCCGGAGCGGATCGAGGAAATTAAGACTCAGACTAGCAAAACAGGCTTTTGGTGGAGTCCACCTCATTCAATCAATGAACGCTCCGTTATTACAGTTTCCAAGCAAATCGACAATAACCGCGTCGTTGCGCTAGATTTGAATTTGAATGCGCTAACTGGTCCGCAGATCATTCAAGGTGAGCAGCGGCGAATTTATTTGTTTACAGGCCAAGGCGATTATTTGTCGACAAACACGTATCTCGCCTATCCGAAGACATTTCAGGATCATTTGCAAATGAAGGATGCCTTGCAAGCATTAACCCAGAAGAGCGGGACGGCTTACAACACCGTTCACACCTCTTTTGGAAGCTATACGGTGCTTAGCAGTAATCAAAATCGCTGGGACTGGTTTGTTTTCTCCGTGATCGAGGAATCGCAGGCGTTTCCTTTGTTGGATTCGCTTAAGAAACAGCTGGTTGTAGTGCTGCTAATCGCGATTATTCTTGCAGTTATTGTTTCCGTATGGATTACGAACTACATCCGCAAGCCTGTAACAGCGATAACCCGACAATTCAAGGCGGCTGCGCGCGGCGAATTGGAAGTTCGTATCAAACTGAAGCGCAACGACGAGTTCACGCATATTGCCGACGGTTTCAACAGTATGATGGGTAATATTAAGTCTTTGTTTGATGACTTGCGGGTAGCGGAGGAAAAGAAGCGGCATCATGAACTGAAGGTGCTGCAATCGCAAATTCACCCCCATTTTCTTAACAATACACTTAATGCCATTTATTGCTTGGGAGAAACCGGGCAAACGGATGAAATGTGTGAAATGATTCGCTCGCTGATGGGGCTACTGCAATATTCAACAGACAAGGTCGGAGATATTGTGACCGTTGAGGATGAACTTCGGCAATTGGAAAACTATGTTCAGATTATGAACCTTAGGTATGGGGATGTATTCGAGATGGACATTGCCGTCCCGGAGATCTACTTTAACACGGCAATCCCGAAGCTAACGTTGATTACATTGGTAGAGAACAGTATTTTCTATGGGCTCACTAAAAAAGAGGTTAATCATATTATTGTCTCGTGGAAAAGTACGGAGACGGATAGTGTATGGCTTGAGGTTTCGGATACGGGACCAGGGATTGATCCTGAGAAGCTTGCCTTGCTGACGGAAGAGACGGGGACGCCAAATCCTTATAAAGGTTTGAACAATCTGGGGCTGCGCAATGTGCAAGAACGGCTTAGTATGACATTCGGTTATCCGTATGGTCTGCAATTTCATAATGAACCGGATGAGGGGCTAACGGTGACGATACGTCTCCCGCTAGGAGAACTTCGAGAGAAATAAATGTAGCGGAAGGGGAAAGTGCCATGCTGAAGCTGCTGATGGTGGATGACGAACAATGGGTACGTGAACGCTTTTCCGAACGGATTCCTTGGTCGGATGCAGGGTTTACGTTTATGGGAGCTGCATCGGGAGCGGAAGAAGCGATCCGAATGATAGAACGGGATATGCCGCATCTGCTGTTAACGGATATTACGATGCCGAATATGAGCGGATTAGAGCTAGCCGCATATGTACGCAAGAGGTGGCCGCGAATCCGAATTGTGATCCTGACGGCTTATGGCGAGTTCGAATACGCACGCCAAGCGATCGAGCTGGGTGTGGATAACTATTTGATCAAGCTGGCGCAGACGCCTGAGCAAATTCTCGATGCTTGCCGCAAGGTGGCTGAAGAGATTGAGCAGGAAATGGATGTGGATCAAAAGCTGGAGATGCGCCGTAAGTTGGAATGGGAAAAGGAATGGACGAAGAAGCGCCAATGGACAGGGCGGTTGGTGGACGATGATGGAAGTATCCATGGCCGAACAATTCCTGAAGAGTGGTTCAAAGGGGTTGCCCAAGCCAGCTATTTGGCGGGATTGACCATTGGCTGGAGCGTCCCTGCGGGATCCGAGCAAGCTGATCTAACGGAGGAAGTGCTTGTTCAGCTCCAAAGACAAGTAGGTGAAGTATTGGAGCAGAGATTGGACCAGCGCATACTCGGTGAATGCAACCAGATGGTGACGCTGCCGATACGGCAAAGCCGGTTGTGCCTGTTGATCGGATCCAGACAGCTTCTGGAAAGCTTCAAGATGAACCAGCTGGCTTTGGCCGCACTGGAAGCTTTAAGAGATTTCGCCCCGGTTAAGAGCTTTATTCATGTCGGCCCGGTACGGGAACTAGGCAAGCAACCTTTGACAGTAAAGCAGATTGCCGACGGGTTACGCGAAGGATTAGATGGACTAGCAGCGTATTTCTATAAGTCGGATTCGTCTATTGTAAGCAAATATGCGACAACATTCCGGCGATTCGATGAAGAGCAGATCCGTGAGTGGATTGCTGCTGTGGTAAAAGCGATGCTGCGGGAGGATGCCGAAGCGTTCCAGGAAAGCGTGTCTGTCATAACAAAGCTTTATAATCCACCGGTTCATCCAGAGGATCTGCTGCGGATGACACGACAAATGTTTCACCCCGGGTTCGTAAAGCTTCCAGCCTCGGTCGTGGAACGATTAAATGGAGTCGATCGATTGGAAACGTGGGCGGATTACTGCACATGGTGGGAAAAAATGGTTCACGCCGTAAACGAATGGATGAACAGTCGCATTCATCCGTCAGCATCGGTGCGCAAGGAAGTTCAACTGATGATTCGCTATATTCGCGAGCACTACAAAGAAGATGTGCAGGTGACAGAGCTTGCTAAGCTTGTTCAATTGCACCCCTCTTACGCAGGTCAGATGTTCAAACAGGAGGTCGGCGAGAACTTCTCGGATTATTTGAACCGAGTTCGTATGGAAAAGGCAAGCGAACTGTTGGAACGGACGACGATGAAAATTTACGAGGTATCCGGAGCTGTCGGTATCTCCGACTACCGGTATTTCTGTAAATTGTTCAAGAGCCACACAGGATTTACGCCTACGCAATATAAAAATAAACAAGTGTAAGGGTTACGAGGGGCTGTCTCATAAGGTCAATAGATCTTAAAGGATGGCCCTCTTGGCGCAAAAAATCTACTGAGAAGTCGATTTCTGCCTTCAAAGTTTACCAACGAGCTTCGGCTCGCCGAGCTCTGCTGAAAGCGCGTTTTTCGCGCCTATTTACTCGGTGGCGTCGGAATAAGCGCGTTTTCCGCACTTATTCCGCACAGACGAGCAAAACCATCTACTGAGAAGTCGATTTCCGCCTTCTGAGGCTCTACCAACGAGCTTCGGCTCGGCAATCTCTCGCTGAAAGCGCGGTATCGCGCCTATTTACTCGGTGGCGTTGGAATAAGCGCGTTTTCCGCGCTTATTTGTCATGGATTCGTATTTTACCTCAACTCATATAAGGACTTTTTAAAGACTTGTCTTTAATGTCGCTGCTCAATTAATATAAGCTTATAGACAGGTAAGCTGAGAGGAGTATGGCATGAATACAATAGATGAATTGGGTATCATCCAAGTACTAAAAAAAGGTGTTCATCGCAATAAATTAAGTTTTAATCAGGATTGGCGTTTTTTTCGGGGGGATACACAAGGTTCAGAAGCGGCTAATTTTGATGACTCAGCTTGGGAGATTGTGCACCTTCCTCACACTGTGAGGGTAGAACCGGCCCACTGCAGTGGAGGCTTGAACTATCTGGGTATCTCCTGGTATCGGAGACACTTTTATGTGGATAAGGCTTATAACGGTCAAAAAGTATTTGTAGAATTCGAAGGTGCGAAGCACTCAGCTGATGTATGGTTGAACGGGAAACATCTTTTGACACATTACGGCGGTTACCTGCCATTTACAATAGATATTACGGATTATGTTACGGCAGATGGAGAAACGGATCATGTTATTGTGGTGAAGCTGGACAACTCTGATATGCCGGATGTTCCACCAGGTAAACCTCAGGGTGAATTGGATTTTTGCTATTATGGCGGACTCTATCGGAATGTATGGCTGCATACGACGGATAAATTGCATATCACAGATGCTATTTATGCGAATCAGCAAGCAGGTGGGGGGCTGTTCATCACTTACTCGGATGTAAGTTCACTTAAAGCCCAAGTAAATATACAAACACATATTAGTAATGAATATGATATCCCTAAGGCTTGCTCGGTTTCACATTATATTGTAGATAACAATAATGAAGTTGTTAGTAAGGTATCATCCAGTTTACACAACATTGATCAACAGAAGGATCATACATTTACACAGAGCGTTACAGTATCAGAGCCCAAGCTTTGGCACCCGGAACATCCCCACCTATATACTGTATACACTGTTGTTTATGATAGCGATGTAGTTGTAGATGCCTATGAAACAAAAATAGGGATTCGGTACATCAAATTTGATGGTGAAGGCTTTCATATCAACGGGACTTTAATGAAATTAATTGGCGCCAATCGACATCAGGAATATGTATATGTGGGAGATGCTCTATCTGATTCTTTGCATAGAAGAGATGCGATCAAACTAAGAGAAGGCGGATTTACGATCATTCGTACAGGACACTATCCGCAATCTCCGGCTTTCATGGACGCCTGTGACGAATTAGGCCTGATGTATATTATTCCGACTCCTGGATGGCAGTGGTTCAGGGATAACGATACGTTTAAAGAAAGATCCTATCAAGATATACGTGAGATGATTCGTTATCATAGGAATCGCCCTAGTGTCGTATTGTGGGAGCCTATCTTGAATGAAACCGATTATAGTGAGCAATATACACGGACAGCTCTAGAGGTCACACATGCCGAATATCCAGGTGATCAATGCTATGCGGCCTGTGACAATTATAGAATTGCTGCGATTGACTATGATGTCGTTTACGGAGCAGCACTTCGTGATCATCAGGGATCTTTCATCAGGGAGTGGGGAGACCATTATCTGGAGCAGGCGGGTCCAAGGCATACGCATCTCAGATGTTCAAGAGGGACAAGAGATTTCTACCCAGGCGGCGAGTCTGGCATGCTGCAGTCTTCGAAAGAGCGTACCGACATATTAAATAACATCCTAGCTACAAAAGGACTTAGCGGCGGAGCACTGTGGACCGGTATTGATACGAACAGGGGATATTACGATAATATAGCTGCTTGTGGTGCACTGGATTTATATCGTTTACCCAAATATAGCTATTATTTATTTCAAAGCCAAAGTGACCCTGATTTACAAATATCGGGAATTCGTACAACGCCAATGGTATTCATTGCTAATGATTGGACATCAGCTTCAACGAGGGATATTACGATTTATTGCAACTGTGAACGAATCAGGCTCTATCTGAACGGAAGGCTTCTCGGTGTTAAGAAACCAGATGCAAGCTATGGCAGTATGCCGCATGCACCTTTCATATTCGAAGGGGTTGAATGGGAGCCGGGAAAATTAATGGCTGAAGCTATTGTTGACGATGTTATCGTAGCAACGCATGCCGTCATGACGCCGGGGACTCCGGATTATTTAACATTATCAGTGGATGACTGCGGTATCGAACTTAAAGCGGATGGTTCTGATTTAATCATGGTCCATGTTTATGTAAGAGATGCCAATGGAACCGTTGTTCCGGATGCATACAATAAGATAGCATTCCAGTTGACGGGGCCGGCAGAAATTGTCGGTGATGGAGACGGTAGAGTGGGGTCAAACCCCGTAGAAGCAGAAGCGGGTGCCATCGGGGTGTTAATTCGCGCGACGAAGGAACCAGGCCTAATAACACTACATGCGGAGTCAGATGGATTAAAATCGGCGACTGTAGAAATCATATCGCAGCCCATCTCTAAGCCATTAGTACCAGGGAAATTTCAAATACCACCTGATCGAAAACCGGAATATGAGGTAGATCAGATTACCTTCTTCTCGCCACCGTCATCTAGATATTGGGAACATTGGACAGATGTTGCGATCAACAAACCAGCGATAGCAAGCTCAGAGCTGCCTGGATGCAGCGCTGGTCAAGCAACAAGCAATATCATCGCTGATCGGTGGAGCGAGCGTTGGAGTGCTGGAAATAATGACCTGCCGGTATGGTGGAAGGTAGATCTTGAAGGGTTCTACGAGTTGGATGGCTGTAAGATCTATTGGGAAAGTGATAATACAGAGTATGAATATCAAGTCGAAGTTTCATCCGATGATAGCCATTGGAAAGCGGTAGCTTCTCAAAGACAAACGGGACAAGAAATGGGCATGGATGAATTTCATGAAACAGGGATCAGGTACTTACGCATTGTTGTGACCGATGTATCCAAAGGGTTACCCAGCTTTTACGTAGTGAAAGTATTCGGAAAAGACATGTAATCTGCCTAGCTCATACGGCAACGTTACCTTGCTTGTAGGCAGAGGCCTATCTGCGTTATATTTAAGTTGAGTTTGCGCAGTATTCTGATAAATTACTGTGATGTGGATCCGCTCTTGCCTTGGCAATCCGATTCAGATCATCCTTCGGCCTTGCGCTCAGAGCTTTCGCGCAAGGTCGTTTTGGGTTAAATCGGGAGTTGGACTTTAAAATATGTTGAAACAATTGAAAATAAAGCGAGGGATTTCCATTGATACTTTAGGAAAAATAATAGGTCACAACAGTGCGAATGCTGGGGTTAAGATTGGCATTGTCGGACCCAAGGATATGGTGTCTAGGATCGTCAAAGTCATTAAAAACTTTCCTACGTTTGAACCCGTAGTCAGGTATTCAAAGAATGAATTGGAAACTCCAAATTTATCAGATGAACTAAAGAATGAAGTAGAAGTCCTGTTATTATGCGGTCCTGTTCCCTACCGAAAAGTTCTGGAAAAAGTGAAATCAGTCGTACCTGTTCATTATGTGCGATATAACGAAACAGGATTATATAAGGCTTTTTACAACATCCAAAAAAAGCTTGCGAAAGAAAATGTTAATTCGCATAGGGTTGGAAAAGCAATAAGTGTAGATACGGTAACTCCGATCATGGTAAAACGATTTTTGGAAGAAATCGATGAACAAGATTTGAAAATCATTTGCTATGATGAGGCCAGCAACCCGACAAGAGAACAACTATTGGAGTTCCATCAAGATTGTTTTAACAAAGGTTTAGCCTCGGGAGCGCTCACTGGAATCAATTCAATATCAGCTGAATTAAATGATAGAGGTATCCCCAATGAATGGATGGTCCCAACCACACAGGACATCGTTGTTGCTCTGGAGAGAGCGCTTCTATCGACGGATGCGAGGAAAAGTAAGGAATCCCAGATCGTTGTGGGTCTGATTAATGTGGATGGTTTTGGTAAAATCGTCGATCGCCATAATTCGGAGCATGAAATTCAAAAGCTGAAGCTCAATATTCACCGAATTTTGCTGGATTATGTGGATTCTTTACGAGGTCATCTTACGCATCTGGGAGGAGATGAATATTTATTTTTTACAACTAGGGGGATATTTGAACAAGAAACGGCTGGATACAAAAGAGTTCCTCTGGCATCAGAAATCTATAAATCCTATCAGTTAACGTTAAGTATCGGTGTTGGATTTGGCAGAACGGCCAATGAAGCGGGTTCGAATGCGAGATCGGCTTTGCGGAAATCCAAGGAGGCAAGCGGCAACTCTTGCTTTATTGTTAGGGAGGATAGAGGCATAGTGGGACCTTTGGAGATGGTGGATGCCCAGGTGAAAGATATGGAATTGGTGAATCCTGACTTCATTAAAAAAGCAGAGAACGCCAATATGACCTCTTCCTACTTAAGCAGGCTACTTGTAACCTATGCCCGTACTGGCAAGAAAGAGTATAACGTTCAAGAACTAGCTTTGCTGCTCAATATTACCGTTAGAAGTACCCATCGACTGCTGTTGGAATGGTCGGATACAGGTTTAGTCCGGACAAGCGGTATGGAGAAAATGCCAAAAGGCCGCCCACGGCAAATTTTCGAGTTTGCGTTCCTGGATGAAAGTATGAAGAGCTAAGGTGAGAAGGAAGGGATTCGTCCTATCCCTTTGCTTATATATAGACATTTTAAAGACTTGTCTTTTAATGTGTCGGCTCTTTAAAATAGGGATGTAGACTTGAAAATCGAGAGGAGAACGACATGAAAACAATCCATGACTTAGAAACAAAGCTAGCTCAGCCTTCGTCCGCTTTAATCAATGATATTGCTGCGCTCGATGGGGATATTCTGTTACTTGGTATCGGCGGAAAGATGGGACCTAGTTTGGCTAGGTTAGCCATGAACGCTATCAAAGAAGCCGGTGTAAATAAAAAGGTGATTGGCGCTTCGCGGTTCTCTTCTGAAGGTTTAATACAGGAGCTGGAAGCAGACGGTGTTGAAACGATTTCCGTTGACTTATTGAACGATCAACAGCTTCAGCAGCTGCCTGATGTGAAGAATGTGATTTATATGGCAGGAAATAAATTTGGCACGATGGGGAATGAACATTTTACTTGGGCAATGAATGCATACCTTCCTGGACGTGTTGCGGAAAAATATAAAAACTCTCGTATTGTCGCCTTTTCCACAGGGAATGTGTACCCATTCACACCAGTAGCTCATGGAGGAGCTACAGAAGAAACGGCGACAGGTCCGATCGGTGAATATGGCCAATCTTGTTTGGGCCGTGAGCGGATTTTTGAGCATTTTTCCCGTAAGTATAATACGCCATTGACCATTTTCAGACTGAATTATGCGGTGGATTTGCGCTATGGCGTGCTTTTGGAAATAGCTAAATCGGTTAAAGCAGGAAAACCAATCAACATCACCATGGGAAATGTGAACTGTATCTGGCAAGGGGATGCGAATGAAATGGCTATTCGTTCCTTGAATATAGCCAGTTCCCCACCTACATTCTTGAATGTATCCGGTCCTGAAACTTTATCGATGCGTTGGGCGGCAAATATGTTTGGCCAAAGATTTGGTGTGGAACCTATCTTTTTTGGAGAAGAATCACCAACGGCTTTATTGAGCAATTCCGCAAAAGCTCACCAACTGTTCGGTTATCCTCAGGTTTCTATGCAGCAAATGATTGAATGGACCGCTGAGTGGTGTTTGGCCGATGGTCATACTTGGAATAAACCAACCCATTTTCAAGAGAGGGAGGGGAAATATTAAAAATGAGCCTTATAAAACCACTTAGTGCGGAAAAAAACAAGGCGCTGCATGAGGGATTGGTCATTCCCGCACATCCGCTGGCTTTAAACGCTGCAAGAGAGCTGGATGAACGCAGGCAAAGAGCGCTGACACGTTATTACATGGCTTCGGGTGCGGGCGGCATCGCAGTTGCTGTGCATACGACACAGTTTGAGATCAGGGATAAGGAGCATAATTTTTTCGAAAAGGTGTTAAGATTAGCATCCGAAGAAGTAATGAATGCAAAGCTAACCAAGCCCTTCCTTCAAATAGCTGGTATCTGCGGTCCAACAGAACAAGCCGTTTACGAAGCGGAAACAGCAGCGGGTCTCGGATATGATCTCGGTTTAGTCAGCATGGGAGGACTTCAGAGTTGGACAGAGAAGGACTTACTAAAGCGAATTGCAAGAATCGCGGAGATCATTCCAGTTTTCGGCTTTTATCTGCAGCCTTCTGTCGGTGGAAGAGTATTAAGCTACGATTTCTGGAAAGAGTTTGCGAATATCTCTGGTGTGGCTGGTATCAAAATGGCGCCGTTTAACCGTTATCAAACGATCGATGTGGTGCGTGCCGTATGTAATTCTGAGCGGAGAGATGAAATCGCTTTGTATACAGGCAATGATGATAATATTGTGAATGATTTGCTGACCAATTACCATTTTGTCGTTAAAGGAAACAAGGTTGAGAAAAAAATTGTCGGCGGTTTGTTGGGTCATTGGTCCGTTTGGACACGAAAGGCTGTTGAACTTTTGGAGGCTATTAAACTTGTGAGAAACGATGAAAGTCTAAATTCCCACTGGTTAACGCGCAATATAGAAGTTACGGACTCCAATGCGGCATTTTTTGATACAGCGAATGGGTTTGCAGGCTGTATAGCCGGGATTCATGAGGTGCTTAGGAGACAAGGTCTTCTGGAAGGACGTTGGTGTTTAAATCCGGAAGAAGAGCTGTCTAACGGACAAATGGAGGAAATTGACCGTGTCTATCGGGATTATCCGAATTTGAACGACGATGAATTTGTTAAGAAGCATTTATCCGAATGGTTAGCAGATTGATTATGGAGGGGAGGATTTACAGATGATGCCTGGGAAACCGATTCGAATTGGTATTATTGGTCTCGATTCATCGCATGCTCCCGTTTTTACGCAATTACTAAATGATAAGAACCATGCTTATCATGTGCCTGGCGGGGAAGTGACGGTTGCTTTTCCAGGAGGTTCAGCCGACTTCGAAATGAGTTATTCGCGAGTTGCAGGGTTTACGGAGCAGGTTCGTGACAAGTATGGCGTGAAAATCGTCGAGACGCCTGAGGAAGTAGCTGATGGTTGCGATGCTATTCTGATGGTGTCGGTCGATGGGCGGGTTCATCTCGAGCTTTTTCGTCGCATCGCGGCTTATCGCAAACCGGTTTTCATCGATAAGCCAATGGCTCTTTCATCTTCCGATGCGAAAGCAATTGTGGAATTGGCGCAGTTGCATGGCATACCAATGATGAGCTGTTCTTCGCTTCGTTATGCCGAGGAATTGACGGAAGCGTTACTGAAATCTGAAAGCGGCAGCATTATCGGCATGGATTGTTATGGTCCGCTAGCTATGCAGCCTACACAGCCGGGGCTATACTGGTATGGCGTGCATACGGTTGAGATGCTTTTTAAAACGCTGGGTAAAGGTTGTGTGAAGGTTTCGGCTGTTAAAACTGATGAGCATGATCTCATTACCGGCGTCTGGGAAAATGGTATTATCGGTACAATTCGCGGTAATCGCAAAGGCAACTCAGAATTTGGCGCACTTCTGCATAGGGAAACCAAAACACAGTTTATCGATGTGTATCGACATCCAAAACCGTATTATGCCAGCTTAATGGAGAAAATTATGAGCATGTTTATAACAGGAACACCTGATATCGAGATGGAAGAGACAGTGCAGATCATGCGATTCTTGGAAGCGGCAAATGAAAGTCGTGAATCTGGTTTAGAGGTATATTTGTAGAATCGGGAAAGGATGAAACGGCCATGCAAAAAGCAGAATTAAGCGTAGCGGTGCTTGGTGCGGGTATTATAGCCAAAGAACATTTTAATGCTATCCGAGCAACGACAGGATTTGCAGCTTGCGCGGTTGTAGATATCAATCTCGATAAAGCGAATGAAATCGCCCAGCTCTTTGAAATAAAGGCTTATGGCGATTACCGGGAAATGATCAAACAGGAAAGACCGGACGTGGTGGTCATCGCATTGCCTCACTATTTGCATAAAGAGACAGCTGTGTTTGCAGCGGAACACGGATGTCATTTGATGCTAGAGAAACCTATGGCTTTGTCCGTATCGGAATGCGATGAGATCATCCAAGCTGGACGTAAAGCGGATATTCGCATTTTGGTCGGACATACTCAGCACTATATTGCTGAGAATATAGAGGCCAAAAGGATCATCCAAAGTGAAGAATTAGGAAAGCTCGTCATGATTCATGATGTCAGACATACGAATTACTTCCAAGACTCGCGTCCACAGTGGTTTCTCGAAAAAGAGAAATCAGGCGGTGGCATTCTCGCCAATTTGGGTACGCACTCTATCGATAAAATTCAGTGGCTGACAGATCGTACGGTTTGTAAATTAAGATCATCTGTGAGTTATCATGGAAGCAGGGGCAATGTAGAAGGTAGCGGCATGATTTATCTGGAACTTACGTCAGGGATTCCTGCGATGATTGTTCAATCGGGTTATTTAGGGGCATCCCGCAATGAAACGGAGATCATTTTTACGGGTGGTATGCTGAAACTAGTAACCGGTGAAAGCTTATGGATAAGTAGGGGCGGTCAGTATGAGAAGTTGGAAATATTAAACACGGCTGCTCCATTCGAATTGCAGTATTCCGACTTGCTCACGGCCATACGAGACCATTCAGAAACTAGCTGCTCTCCAGCGTATGCGCGAGGCGTCATAGCTGCACTGGAGGCTGTATACCGTTCTGCAGAAACAGGTTTGGAACAGTTTGTTGTTCAGGAAATCGGAGAATGAGAATTGGATAATGAAAGGGCAGGTCAAATGAACAGTTGACCTGCCCTTTCAGATTTATAATAGCATGAAAACTTGATAAAAAGGGTTGTTTTCAAGGTCTTCTCAGACTTGGGAAATAACCCCTTTTGTTTTCTGGAATTTGTAGACACTTTGTTGAATTGAATGTATATCTTTAAGGCCACACTGGACTTTATAATTTAGGATAGCACCAAATGAAAACGCTTTATTTATGGGCGGTTGACCCAATTTGATTGGAAAGGAAGGATTATTAATGAGTCGAATTAGAGGTTCGCAGTTTCTATCTGTTTTCCTGTCTTTTTTAATGGTGATTTCGGTATTTACGGTATTTCCTGGAAAGGTAAAAGCGGACTCGCTGCAGATTCTTCCTAACAGTGGATTCGAGCAGGTTTCCGGTGGAAAACCTCTTAACTGGTCCGTTATGAGCGGGACAGTGACATCTTCAACGTACACCGTACATAGCGCAGTATACAGCGTGCAGTTAACGGACAATAGCAGCACGGCATCTGTGGGTCTGCGCAGTCAGAAGATCTCGGTTACGCCTGGCAAAGATTATGAGGCTTCCGTGTATTCATATAATGTACAGGGCAGTTCGTCTCTTTATTTGGAGTTCTGGGATGCGAGTAACACGCTCATCCTTTTTCCGACGGCCACGAATAATACTTTAAATCAGTGGAAGCAGCTCGGTATCAGTCAAACGGCGCCGACAGGAGCTGTATATGCAAGCCTGAGAGTCTATTCAGGTCAAGCGAACATCGGAACCTCCTATTTTGACGATGCAGATTTCCAGGAGTTGGTGAAGGATCCGAACACGCCACTCAGGAACGGCGGAATGGAGAGTACGATGGATGGAATGCCCCGCTACTGGGATTCTATCTTCGGCGGTAATATTACGTCTTCTCTGGAGCGGAAGCGTTCGGGAGATCGCAGTGTAAAAATGGTGGATACGAGCGCAACCGCTGGCATCGGAGTCCGAAGTCAGAAAATGCCAGTTTCAGTAGGAGGGAAGTACGAAGCGGAGGTATTTGCCTATGATGAATCGGGTTCATCTACCATTTTTCTGGAGTTTTGGGATGCCAATAACACAAATTTAACGAACGTGATTGCGGGTAGCACTTCCCAGAATGAATGGAAGCCGATTCGTGCGGTCGGTGCTGCGCCTGTTGGAGCAGCTTACGCCACGATAAGATTGTATCTGGGGGCTACTAACATCGGTACGACTTATTTTGACGATGCCAAATTCGGTGAAGCCCCTCCAGACCCAAGTCCCTATTTGAATAACGGCAGATTCGAGCTGTTGGATAATGGCAAGCCAAGTGATTGGCGTGGGGTCGACGGCACTGTGGATGTATCCAGCGAGAAGGCCTACGACGGAGTCCGCAGCATTAAAATAACCAATACCGTGGATCAGTCGGCAGGACTGCGAAGTCATCTCATTCCCGTTTCACCCGGCGTTGAATATACGGCAAATGTGTTTGCATTCACGAACTCCGGGACCGCTGAGCTGAAGGTCGAATTATGGGATGCGGACAAGGTCTTCCTTTCATCGGTGTCCCAGTCAGGTTCGACTAGTAACACTTGGATGCCCATTACGCTTAAGAGTGTTTTCCCGGCTGAGACCGCCTATATTAGCCTGCGATTAGGTACCTCGCCGCCAGCAGGAGGAATCGTTTATTTCGATAACGCGACATTCATTAGGTCAGGTGAATTGATGAATCGTAAAACGAGGACGACGCTATACAGCCAGGAAAAGGTCGCGGCCGCCCGACAAAATATACAGCAGCTGCAATGGGCGAAGAACTTGAAGGATGCGGCGGTTACAAACGCGGATAAATATCTGGTTAAAGGATTGGACTTCTTATGGAATGCGGTTCCCAGTCAAAAGCTTCCTCGCAGCTATGCCGTTAATCAGTCGTTAGGAAGTCCGATAACCGGGAAGGAAATCGATAAATACGGGAATTATCCTTATCGTATCGATCCATTAAACGACCCATGGAAAATTGTGGATCCTTCAAGCGGGTACAAGTTTCCAACGAACGACTTCGGAGCTTATTACCGCAGCGGTTTGGATGAACATGGCCTCTTCCAACCGGAGCTTGCGGACCGAAGTCTGCTTGTAAACACGCTCTATCCTGAAAAGGGACCCACTTGGGGAGTTGATGATGGCTTTGGCTGGGTAAATGAGCAAGGAATACGCTATACATTCATCGCTTACTATGTCCACTGGTCATGGTATGGGGGAGATTCTCTGATTCAGCGTTCGCTGAATGCATTCCGCGATGCTTATTTATATACGGGGGACATCAAGTATGGCCGTGCCGGTTCGATATTACTAGATCGGGTGGCGGATGTTTATCCGGAAATGGATATAAGCAAGTTTGACAGAGCGGTGTTTCTAAATTCATCGGGCAAATCTGTCGGCAATGGTAAAGTATTAGGCGGCATTTGGGAAACTGAATTAGTGAAGTCGTTTATTAGTGCCTATGATGCTTTATTCCCGGCACTCGACGACCCGGAAACCGTTCAATTTCTGAGTGCGAAGTCGACGCAATTTCGAATGGTAAATACGAAAAATTCCGGAGCAAACATTCGGCGGAATATCGAAGACGGTATCATTAAGCAAGTATTTCCGGCAGTAAAAAAGACACAAATACTTGGCAATGACGGCATGCATCAAAGTGCTCTGGCCATGGCTGCTGTTATCTACGATACGATGCCTGAAACGAAAGAGTGGCTGGATTTCATTTTTCAGACAGGAGGAGTTCTTGCCAATCCGACTCGCTTAACAGGTGGAAATATTCTAAATTCACTTGTTTCGGACGTCGACCGAGATGGGAATGGGAATGAAAGCTCACCCGGTTACAATGCTTTGTGGCTGGTAAATCATCGGTTGACGGCCGATATTTTGGAGGGCTACGATTTGTACCCGCAGGCCGATCTGTACAATAACGTGAAGTTTAGAAAAATGTTTTCCGCTATGAGTACGCTCATTTTGAGTGAAAAATTTACAGCAAATATCGGGGATACGGGTCGAACCGGAAATCCATTTATCATTGAGCGAATGACGGATTCCGTCAAAGCGTTTGAAAAGTTCGGCGATCCGATTTATGCGCAGCTAACCTATTTTCTGAATAACAATACGACCGATGGGATTCATAAGGACGTATTTTCCACCAATCCTAATGCGATCGCAAGTCAAATTCAAGAGGTAATTAACGTCAAAGGTCCACTGAATATGGAAAGTGTAAATTCGAGTGGATATGGATTTGCTGCGCTGCGGGACGGTGATAACCCGAAAGTTGATTATGGAACGAGGATTGGCTTTAGCGGCATGAACGTGTCTGCACAAAGTGTACCGACGAAGTTTGTTGATGCTTCCAGTTCCATCCAGCTTGCGGCAGCCCAGAGCGGGGAGACGGCAACTTTTGAATTTAATGTTCCAGCTACAGACGAATATGAGTTGGATGTACTCCCCGTAAAAGCGCAGTCTAATGGCATTTATCGAATTTCCATCGATGGGCAACCCGTTAAAGAGTTGGATTTTTACGGGACGGATACGAATGCATACGAGATCATCAGCCAGATGAACCTTACGCAAGGACTGCATACCATTTCCTTCGAGGGTATCGGGAAGCACCCGTCATCCAGCGCCTTTAATCTGGACGTCCGAGTTTTGAATCTTCTAAATGCACAGGCGCGTGCTCAGCGGGATGCCCGCTTGGACGCGAATAACACGCTTCGGGATGAATGGATGTTCTATGGACGCAACGTAAGCCACGGTCATGCGGACACGTTAAACGTTGGATTTCACGCGTTTGGTCTCGATTTGTCGCCAGATTTGGGCTACCCCGAATTTGCTGACAGCGTCGATATGCATCGAGCGCAGTGGGTCGTTAATACAATCAGCCATAACACAGTAATTGTGGATAAGCGAAAACAGAACACGAATCTATGGGCTGCGGAAGCTAAGCATTTTGACGATACGGACTTGGTGAAGCTCATTGATGTGGAAGCCCCTAAGGTATATCCGCAGACGACGTTGTATAAGCGGACTACGGCCATGATCAAGGCAGATGATAAGAACTCCTATACGATAGATCTGTTTCGGGTAAAGAGAGGTAATGATCATTATTTTAGCTTCCATGGAGCAGAAGGGACGGTTGCGACGGAAGGGTTGAACTTGGTTCCGCAAGCAACGGGGACGTATGCGGGAGCGGACGTACCTTACGGGCAAAGAGTCGATGATATCGCAGGGGTCGGCTATATGGGCAGCGGGTTTCACTATTTGAAAAATGTGGAACGTGATGGGTCTCCTGCGGACAAATTCAGTGTCGACTGGAATGTGAAAGATACTTGGAATATGTACGGTCAAGGCAGCGGGGCAGCAACAGACGTTCACCTAAGATTGACGATGTTAGGCAGTGTTAATGATGTAGCGTTGGCCGACGGAGTGCCGCCGCAGAATAAGATTGGCAATCCGAAAGATCTCCGGTATTTGGTCGCTCACCGCAGCGGCACTAGCATCGATAGTTTATTTACTTCGATCATTGAGCCGTATAAGGGAGAACGCTTTATTAGCTCCATCACGCCATTGATCGTTAAGCTGAACGGACAGACCGTGGATGACAGCGGGGTTCGAGCAGTAAGTGTAAAATTGAAAAACGGCAGAACCGATTATGTGGTTAGCAGCTTGGATACAAGCAAAGCTTACACGGTTGAACTGCCTGATACCGCATACTCTTTGGAGTTTAAAGGCTTTTTCGGCGTATATTCGGTGCAGGAGGATGGAAGTGCGAGCACCTATTTGCACGACGGCTCGTATATCGGAAAGAACAGTGAAGTCCGGCAGGATCGAGTTGGAGCTGTTACCGGGACAGTCGTTGACTTTACGAAGGATTTGTCACCTAATAACGAGATTATTATCGAAGCGTCCGGGCTTTTCGGCACCCCTGCCGATTTGATCGGAAAGAGCATCACCATTCAAAACGACGGTGTCCGTTATGCGTCTTACCGCATCAAAAATGTATCCGTCATGGAAGGATCTCGCTTGAAGCTCGACATTGGGGATATTACGCTTGTCCGGTCCTATAAAGATTCGAATGATTTCAACAAAGGATTTATCTATGATATTGCAAGCGGTGCATCATTTAGGATCCCGCTGACGTACAGATCAAGTCAAGTTGCGCAACCACCAGCAGATGCAATCATTTCTGCAGATATCACGGCACCGACCAACACTGATGTCACTGTAACGATTAGCTATCCGGCTGATGCAGCGGTGAGAGAATACAAAGTAGGTGCTAGCGGCATATGGACAGCGTACACATCGCCAGTAGTCGTTTCCGAAAATGGCATGATCTTTGCAAGAGGAACAGATGCGGTAGGCCATGCGTCGAATGTTACCAGCTACACAGTGAATAACATTGATAAAATAGCTCCGAGTACAACAGCCAGTTTGAGCCCGGCACAACCGGACGGACCAAATGGTGCTTATACGGGGCCGGTTACAGTAAGTTTAAGTGCAGTGGATGTTGATTCAAGTGTGATGAAAACAGAATACAGTCTGGATAATGGGACTACATTTCAGCTATATACATCACCTGTTACGTTGGATAAGAAAGGTCAATATACCTTGATCTATAAGTCAACGGATCAAGCGGGGAATGTTGAGTCTGCGCATAATCTTAGTTTTTCGCTTGCCGCAACTGCAGTAAAGGTGGAGTTAAAAGACAGTAATGGCAATCCGCTCAGCGGCGGAATAGTGAAATACTACGATGGAGGATGGAAGGATTTTGGTGTGACAGACGCTAGCGGCAGAGTAAGTAAATCCATAGCAGACAAAAGCTACACCTTCGGCATTACGTACGAGGGAACCTATAAGGAGAAGGTGCAAAATACCGGAACTGATGCGGTTGTTGTATTCCAGACGGTAAAAGTCAAGGTGCAACTGAAAGACAGTCAAGGAAATCTAATGGACAGCGGCAGCGTGAAATACTATGCGGGAGGCTGGCTGACGTTTGGTAGTACGACTGGCGGAGAGATCAGCAAGGAGCTATTGACTGGTTCTTATACCTTCGGCATGACCAACGAGGGAGCGTATAAGGAAAAGGTACAGAATATCGGAACTGATCCAATAGTCATATTCCAGACAGTCAAGGTCAAAGTACAATTGAAAGACAGCCAAGGAAATCTGATGGACAGCGGCAGTGTGAAGTACTATGCGGGAGGCTGGCTGATATTTGGTAGTACGACTGGCGGAGAGATCAGCAAGGAGCTATTGCCTGGTTCTTATACCTTCGGCATGACTAACGAGGGAGCGTATAAGGAGAAAGTACAGGATATAGGAACAGACGCAGTGGTCGTATTTCAAACGATAAAGGTCAAAGTACAATTGAAAGACAGCCAAGGAAATCTGATGGACAGCGGAAGCGTGAAATACTATGCGGGAGGCTGGCGGACGATTGGCAACACATCGGCTGGGGAGATCAGCAAGGAGTTATTGCCTGGTTCTTATACCTTCGGAATGACCTTTGGGGGAACGTACAAAGAAATTGTAAATAACATAACAACAAACCCAACGGTAGTATTCCAAATGTAAAAGGACGTCCCGCTAACAGGTACATCCTAAATCAATCAAAGTTTTGGTGGAGAAGCGCGCAATAGTGGCGGCTTCTCTTTTTTATTTCGAATAACGTACAATAATTACATTGAATATACATGCATATTTATGTATAATTATTCATTATCGAATGGAGGGAATTATGAATGCCACTTATCGTAAGAGACGCAGAACCTGATGATGAAATAAACTTGACCGAATTAATGTATGAATACATCGTTGGATTTTATCAGAAACCTAGGCCAGCCGATGGGAAAATACATAAGTTGATTCAAACCCTTTTAGAGAAACAAGTAGGAATACAGTTTGTCGCAGAACAAGATGGAAAGTTAATCGGCTTTGCTACCTTATACTTCGCATTTAGTACGATGAAAGCAGACAAAATTACCATCATGAACGACCTTTATGTCATTGAGCCATATAGAGGAACAGAAGTGGAATCAGAACTGTTTTTAGAATGTCAAGGTTATTCAAAGGATCAAGGATATGCGTATATGTCTTGGATAACGGCTCCTGATAATATACGAGCTCAACAGTTCTTTGACAAAATGGGTGGGGTTCAAGGGGAGTGGGTTAACTATTCCATCGTCTGAGTAATCTGGCCGCTGATCCGCTCGAACTAGGCGGAGGGGCTTATTTTGCATTTACTGTGGGAAAATGAGGGCGCCCTCGAACAAATAGGCGCGGAAACCGCGCTTTCAGCGAGAGTTACGCGAGCCGAAGCTTGCCGTCAGAGCCTGAGAAGCCGAAAATCGACTTCTCAGCAGTCAGTCCGGTGCGCCTACGGTTTTAGCCGAACGAGACGAACGAAAAGTAAAATAGCCCCTCAATGCGTAATTGTTAAATTTTGTGTGATATGCTATCATTGAATAAAATTATTATCAAACGGTTGTGAAGCACACACCGCTTTTCTGTACAGCGTAAGCTGTCTGGAGGAGCGGATTATTTATTTTCTGGAGGTGGTATTTAATAATAGCGACTTAAAGAGGGTCATGGACATGCGGAGAAGTTTTTTCTTGAGCAGATTTGGTGGGCGCGTTTGGACATTTTCAAGACTTGCATCCAGAATATGAAATCAAAGATTTTCGCGACGGTACGCGTTTTTTGGATTTCGCCTTCCTTCGCCACTCTCTCAGACTAGCGATTGAAATTGATGGCTTTGGTCCCCATTTCACTGATATTAGTCGCTCTCAATTCTCCGACCAATTAATCAGACAAAACCACCTCATTATAGATGGTTGGAAGATTTTTCGGTTCTCTTAGGATGACGTAAAAAACCGACCTCGCATGTGTGAACAATTAATCCAGCAATGTATTGGCAGACACTTTGGAGATGTATTTAACCATGAAATAGAGCAGAAT
This sequence comes from Paenibacillus sp. Soil724D2, assembly GCF_001427935.1. Classification (NCBI taxonomy): domain Bacteria; kingdom Bacillati; phylum Bacillota; class Bacilli; order Caryophanales; family Paenibacillaceae; genus Paenibacillus; species Paenibacillus sp. Soil724D2. The sequence continues at coordinate 145,477 of NZ_LMRY01000056.1, read as the reverse complement.
TATTTAGGAAAAAGAAATCATCCGTTTTGCCCATGCATTAGGAAGAGCAATCAAACCTGCCGATGTTCAAAAACAATTTCAGTTCCGACAAAGAAAAGCACAAGAAACTCTTAAAGGGATGTATCAGAAATCACTCCTTGAACCAGCAGGGAAAGGCCATGCTCGTGTTCGATGCTATAGAGTAGCACAGCACGTTCTTTCGAGTTGGGAAGATTTTGGGGGGCTGAGAAGCAGAGTTCCGGCCTTCAGATTCTACTGATGGGCTTCAGCTCGTAGCTTGTTAATCTACGAATCCGTACTAATTCTGATTCGGCTTACACTTTTCACTGGTTTACTTTTTCCCCCCCAAAAACAATTTTTTTACTTAAAATTCCTTCACATGGGGAATAATACCTTTATCTCAAAAAGGGTTATTTCACAGGGGGTTATTAGGATGAAAAAATTACTCGCAACAACAGCAGTTACGGCAGTTCTCCTGACTTCAATAGGCTGTAGTACGACTAAACCAAACGCAACACCGTCTGCATCTTCACCGAGTAAAGCCGAAATTACGATCGGCACAGAAGGTACTTATGCACCTTTCACTTTTCATGATAAGGCTGGCAAGCTTACAGGTTTTGATGTTGAGACAGCAGAAGAGGTATGTAAACGGATTGGCATGACGCCGCGTTTTGTTGAAACCAAGTGGGATGGCATGATTGCAGGACTCGATGCGAAGCGGTATGACATGGTAGCCAACGAAGTAGCTGTTCGCCCTGATCGTTTGGAGAAGTACGACATGTCTACGCCTTATATTGTTTCTCGCGCTGTTCTTGTGGTGCATGCCAATAATACGAATATCAAGACGTTGGATGACCTTAAAGGCAAGAAGGTTGGACAATCCCTCGATAGTAATTATCGGAAAATAGCGGAAGAACACGGTGCGGTAAATACAGTTGTGGAGGGTTTTAATCAAGCGATCGATCTTCTGACTTCGGGCAGGATCGATGCGACGCTTAACGATAGTTTGTCCTATTTGGATTTGAAAAAGCAGCGTCCCGAGCTGCCGATCAAAACGGTGTATGAGGAGCCATCCGCGACCAGTAACGCCTTTTTATTCCGCAAAGGAAGCACAGATTTAGTCAGTAAAGTTAATAAAGCTTTGGCAGACATGAAATCGGACGGTACATTGGTTCAAATTTCGCAAAAATGGTTCAATGCAGACGTAACGAAGTAAGGACCTAACCTAATGACAAATGAACGTCTAGAGCGAATTATAGGGATCCTGTCCGATTCCTTCTTTCCTATTATAAAGGCGGGGCTTACGTACACAGTTCCGCTTACTTTAATCACATTTGCACTTGGACTTAGCTTAGCTTTCATCACGGCGCTTGCTCGATTATCGGATTTTGCCATTCTACGTACGATAGCGAGATTCTATGTTTGGGTTTTCCGCGGCACGCCATTGCTTGTCCAGTTGTTTATTTTATTTTATGGTTTTCCGAGTTTGGGAATAACGCTGGATCCTTTTCCGACAGCTATTATCGGATTCACGTTAAATAAAGGAGCCTACAGCTCCGAAATTATTCGCGCCGCGATATTGTCGATTCCCAAAGGCCAAAGTGAGGCCGCTTATTCGATCAATATGACGAAATGGCAGGCGATGAGGCGCATCATTTTACCCCAGGCTGTGCGAGTCGCTATTCCTCCATTAGGAAATTCTTTCATAAGTTTAATCAAAGACACTTCTTTAGCCGCCACGATTACGGTTACGGAAATGTTTCAGAAAGGGCAGCAGATTGCAGCTGTTACTTATGAGCCATTATGGCTTTATATCGAGGTAGCCTTCGTTTATTTAGTTTTCAGTACCGTTCTTTCCTATTTCCAATCCAAGCTTGAAATCCACTATGAACGAAACATTGCCAAGTAAAGGGGGGGCCAGCATGATTCGAATGGAAGGTATACATAAACATTTTCATGACCTCCACGTCTTGAACCATATTGATTTGGATGTTGAAAAAGGGAGCACGACCGTTGTCATCGGACCTTCTGGTTCCGGCAAAACGACCCTATTAAGATGTCTGAAATTATTGGACTTTCCAGATCAGGGGACCCTCTCGATAGCCAAAGCGACGATGACATTCTCAGGTGAAGTCAAATTGAATAAGACGGACATCCGTTCCATCCGTAAACACACGGGTATGGTGTTCCAGAACTATAACTTATTTCCCCATCTAACCGTCTTGCAAAATATTATGGAAGGCCCTGTTATTGTCCTTAAAGAATCCTCGAAAACTGCTAAGGATAAGGCTTTATCCATCTTAGCTAAGGTTGGACTTAGTGATCGTGCCGATCATTATCCTCATCAATTGTCTGGCGGACAACAACAACGGGTAGGGATTGCTCGGGCCATGGCGATGAATCCTGAGGTACTATTATTCGATGAACCAACGTCCGCGCTTGACCCGGAATTGGTAGGCGAAGTGCTAAAGGTGATGAAGGACCTAGCTTTTGAAGGCATGACGATGGTCATTGTGACACATGAGATGGGCTTTGCCAAAGAAGTAGCGGACCAAGTTGTCTTTATGGACCAAGGCGCGATTGTGGAAAGAGGAACACCAGCCGACATTTTTGATGCTTCAACGAATGAACGGACCTTGCAATTTTTGAGAAAAGTGAATCGGAAATCAGATTAAAATTAATAGGTGAAGATAGTCTTTAAAAGAAAGTATGGAAGGAAAATGAAGTTTTCTGTCGAATGCTATATTCCAGTCAACTTAGAGACAGTTATAAGGTTGTTGTGAGTATAGAGGAGTCGTTTGTATGATAAATCCTGCGAATAAATTACTTGATGTTAAGACACTCCTAAGCATGATGGATAATATGGAAGACTCGGTTTACATCATGAGTGTTGATGGATCGGATATAAAATACTATTATGTAAATCGCGCTGCTACGAACTTTAGCGGAATTACAATGGATGCTGTTGGACTAACATTTTTTGATGCAAACTCGAGCCAGATGGCGAATTACTTACATAAGAAATATACGAGAGTGGTTACAGAAAGACGAACCATTAAGTACGAGGATGGCGTTGTGCTGCCCAATGGTATGTTAAGCGGAGAAAGTATACTTACACCTATTTTTAATAAAAGCGGTGACATGGAGTTCATCGTTACTGTCACTCGTGATATTACCGAGCGCAAACAACACGAAAATTTGCTTTATCATTACGCCTATCATGACGATCTTAGCAAGCTATATAATCGAAGATTCCTGCTTGAGCATGTGCATAATCCAGCAATCATTTATCTACTTGATCTGGACTATTTCAAAAACATTAATGATATTTTCGGACATGATGTAGGTGATACCGTACTCGTGGAGGTCGCTAATCGTCTTGTTGAGAAATTTGGTACGGAGTATACACTTGTACGATTAGGCGGGGATGAATTTGTCGTTGTAGCAATGGGGGAATCTGGATCAGCAGAGGAGACTGCCGACCAAATTAATCAACTTTTTGCGGCTCCCTTTACAGTAAATGATCATCCATTGAAGTTAAGTGTAAGTATTGGTGTGGCTCAAAGTGTGAATAATGAAACCGTCCAAACCCTGTTAAAACAAGCGGACATTGCCTTGTATAAGGCCAAAGGGGCGGGTAGAAAAAGATATCATATTTACGAAGCTTCATCTAAATACGACCACGTTGAGAATTTCATTCATGAGATTGCTCTCTCAAGCGCGGTTGAGAAAGAAGAATTGCATTTGCTTTATCAGCTTATTTACAATCCGGTTCGGGAGGAATTCATTGGAGCTGAGGCTCTGCTAAGATGGAACTCTGCCGAAATGGGAATGATTCAGCCGAATGACTTTATTCCGGTCGCTGAAGAAACTGGTTTGATTATTCCGATTGGATACTGGGTTATCCGGCAAGCTTGTAAGGATTGGCATCTTTTAAAAGCGGTATACGGTCCTCAATTTAAAATTTCGGTCAACATTTCGAGGATTCAATTAAACGAACATCTTTTCGTTGATCAAATGCTTCAAATATTGAAAGAAGAGCATGTGGACCCGCGTAGGATAGAGTTGGAAATAACAGAAAGCCAAACGATTCATTCGATGGAAGATGTCCAACAAACGTTGCGAAAATTGCGTGCTGAAGGCTTTACTATTGCCTTAGATGATTTTGGAACCGGCTATTCCTCGTTAAGCATGTTAACCTTGCTGCCGATAGATAAGTTGAAGATTGACAGGTCTTTCATTTGCGAAATGAATGTCTCTCTGATTTCAGCCATTTTAGCTATGGCCCATGCACTGAACCTGCAAGTAATCGCAGAAGGCATCGAGACATATGAACAATATAGGATGTTAAAGGAAATGAATTGTTGGGGAGTACAAGGTTATTATATCAACAAGCCAGCCCAACTTGCCTCATTACCCAAAGAGGTGGTTGCTACAAAGAGATGAGAGGTCAACGTCCAGTGTACGCGCTGGTGATGTTGATCTTTTTTGCTTTAAAAGAGGAATATGATACAATTTTTTAGCAAGATTAGCCTGTTGGAGGTAGTCAATGAAAGCACTAATTTTTGAGCAGTTTGGTGGGCCAGAGGTTCTGCAATATGTAAACATTCCTGAGCCCAGCTTAGAACTAGGCCATATCCTAGTGAGAACGGAAGCCATCGGCTTAAATTTCGCCGACATATATAGGAGACGAGGCAACTATCATTTGGCTGGGCAACCACCTTTCATTCTAGGGTATGAGGGCGCCGGCATTGTCGAACGAGTAGCTTCGAATGTGGACCAAATCAAGGTCGGAGACCGAGTTGCCTTCGTGGATGTTCCTTTTGCCAATGCCGAATTGGTTGCTGTGCCAATAGATCGTGCTATACCTTTGCCTGTGGCTATCACGTTCGAACACGCCGCGGGTATATTGCTTCAGGGAATGACGGCGCATTATTTGGTGAATGACAGCTATCGCGTTCAATCCGGCGACGAAATCGTCGTACATGCTGCAGCAGGTGGCGTTGGACAGATTTTGACACAGCTGTGTAAAAGTAAAGGGGCACGAGTCATCGGTTTGACCTCTTCGGAAGCCAAAAGGGAAATAGCCTTAAAAGCCGGTGCAGATGAAGTTCTAAGTTACGACAGCGATTGGGTAAATGGGGTCAAGATTTGGTCCAGTGACAGTCACGGCGTAAATGCCGTTTACGATTCAGTAGGATCCACGTTAATGGATAGTTTCGCTGCTGCCAAAACGAAGGGAGCAGTCATTTTCTATGGCATGGCTGGAGGCGATCCACCTTCTATTGACCCAAGAATGCTCATGGACACCTCAAAAACGCTGACGGGAGGAGACCTGTGGAACCATGTGACCACCTTGCAGAATAGAATCGAGCGTTCAAACGAACTTTTTGATGCGCTGCGGCGAGGGACTATTCAAATAGAGAGCCTTACATGCTTTCCTTTGAGGGAGGGCGCGGAAGCTCACAGACTCTTAGAGAGCAGGAAAAGCACAGGTAAAATCTTGTTAATCCCTTAACAGGGAATAGGCGGCAGAATACGGTATCTAACGTATTCTGCCGCCTTTTTGGGTTAATTTAAACCCTGAATATGAACAGCAATAATATACCCAAGCCTACATAAAGAAAGCCCATATACAATCCTTGTTAGATCATGTATCTTGTAAAAATTGACACATCGCATCGTACAAGGAAATGAGGAAATGCTCTTGTTAACAGCTATGAATAGGCTAACCGCTATTAAACTTCCTTTTTGGGTCATGTTTATGAATACATTCAGCATGGCGGTCGGATTTTATATGATGATTCCTCTGCTTGCTTCGTATTTACTGAATGATCTACTGCTAACCGTCACGATGGTTGGGGTCATATCAGCTATCCGCAGCTTCAGTCAACAAGGGTTGTCTGTTTTCTGCGGCACATTGGCCGACAGGCTTGGGTATAAGCGTACGATTTTGATAGGTTTGTTTATTCGTACGTTCGGTTTCGGATTATTCGGATTCGTTGATCATATTCCGGGTTTAATCATAGCATGCTTCTTCTCGGGTTTAGGCGCAGCATTATTTCAACCAGCTAGTTATGCCTATTACGCAGCGCTTTCTACACCGGAAAACCGGATTACGGTATACTCGATACGTGAAATGTTAAGTAATTTGGGATTTGTGGTGGGGCCGATACTAGGCGCGTTTTTTATGGGTTTTCGTTTTCAATATGTGAGTATAACGGCCACGCTGATTTTTGTATTTTCGTTCATGTTAAGTCTTTTCTTTTTACCGCAGATTAAATCTGAACAAACAAAAGCCAAATACGTAGGTATTTTGCCACAGATGAAAAAAGTGCTGCAGAACCGCAGTTTTATACGATTCATGGTGTTTACTATGATATCCTGGTCGCTTGTAGCACAGCTATACATTGCCGTTCCATTTCGAGTGAATCAGATTGCTGCAGGAGCCAATATCGGGTTCATTTATAGCTGCGGAGCCATTGTGATGGTACTATTGCAGGTTCCTTTTTCTAAATTAAGTCAGACTAAGATGCAGCCCTTTGGCGTGCTGTCACTAGGTACGTTACTTATTTCGGCGGGGCTGTTTACAATTGGGATGTCGGGCTCGATGTTGGGGATTTATGCGGGGGTCATTTCATTAATGCTCGGGCAAGTGTTTTGGCAGCCAATGATGAATACAATGGTGTCTGAATTCGCTGGGACAGGAAGTATAGCCAGTTATTTTGGTTTTAACAGTTTTGCTTTATCCATCGGCGCTATGATTGGGAATGTTGGCGGGGGTTATTTGTACGACTTGGGGAGCATGCTCGGTTGGGGCGCTCTTCCTTGGTTCAGCTTCTTCATTGTTGGACTTGCTAATATTTGCTTTATGCTCATAGAACTGAGATCTCATTCTAAATGAAAGCCTTTTTTTGACCATATAATCCATGGATATGCTCATCCTATGCATTCTACCTCAGCAAAAATCATGCTATCCTGATTGCATATGACACGAAGGAGGCAAGTATTTACAATGAGCCTAAACAAAATGAAAATTGGTGTAATCGGTGCAGGATCGATATCCGATATGCACTTTGAGTCCTATGTGAAGCAAGCAGACGCAGAATTGGTCGCCGTATGTGATTTGAATCGTCAAAGAGCGGAGGATAAAGCCGCCAAATATAATGTGGAGCATATTTACACGGATTATCGGGAACTCCTGGCCAATCCAGAAGTGGATGCTGTAAGTATTTGTACATGGAATAATACACATGCCGAGATTAGTATTGCAGCTTTGCGTGCTGGCAAGCATGTTTTAGTAGAGAAACCGCTTTGTAAAACCGTAGAAGAGGCTGAGCGTATTCAAGACGCTGTTCGTGAAACAGGGAAAATTTTGCAGGTTGGTTTTGTACGGAGATATGATACCAATGCTCAGCTCGTTAAGCGCTTTATCGATAATGGCGATTTGGGAGAATTGTACTATGCCAAAGCTTCGTGTCTTCGTCGATTAGGTAATCCAGGAGGCTGGTTTGCTGACTCGGAACGATCCGGCGGAGGACCTTTAATCGATATTGGTGTTCATGTAATTGACTTATGCTGGTACTTAATGGGGAGACCGAAACCTGTATCGGTCAGTGGTCATACGTATAACAAGCTGGGAAATCGGGCGAATGTGCGCAATCTTTCCTTTTACAAAGCCGCTGATTATAATGTTGATTTGAATACCGTTGAAGATATGGCCAATGCCTTAATTCGGTTCGAAAATGGGGCTTCCCTTATGGTTGATGTTAGCTTTACCCTTCATGCCAAAAAGGATGAGATCGCGGTCAAGCTGTACGGAGATAAAGGCGGAGTGGAATTGGAGCCTGAACTTGTCCTCGTCACGGAAATGCTGGATACCATTTTGAATGTAGCGCCACAGACAGATAGCAAATCGATTAACATAACAGAAGCTTTTAATCAGGAGATCAGTCACTTCTTATCCTGTTGTAGAACTGGGAATTCACCGATTAGTCCAGTTGAAGATGGACTTACCATGATGAAGATTCTTTGTGGTATTTATGAATCAGCTGCCAAAGGTCAGGAAATCAGATTATAACTATCTAGGATCAGAAAAGGAGGAACGGATATGAAACTTGGCGTTAGTACGTATAGTTTATTTCAAGCTCTGAAGGCTGGAGAAATGGACATTTTTGGTGCTATTGATTGGATTGCTGACCAGGGTGGCGAACATGTTGAGATTGTACCCCTTGGCTTTGATTTACCTGGGAATTTGGAGCTTGCAGATGAGATTCGCCTTAAAGCACAGTCGCGTGGCATCGAAATATCTAATTATGCGATTGGAGCAAACTTTCTAACGGATTCTCAAGAGGCCTATGAACAGGAAATTAAACGGGTCAAAGGGGAAGTTGATCTCGCTGCAAGGCTTGGTGTACAAAGAATGCGCCATGATGTCGCATCAAGTGAGGATCGTTCTATTGCGAACTTTAACAAAGAACTTGAGCGTATGGCGGAGGCCTGTCGGCAAATTGCTGATTATGCTTCGCAATATGGCATCATAACGAGCGTCGAGAATCACGGATACTTTGTGCAGCATAGTGACCGCGTTCAAACGTTAATTCAAGCCGTCGATCGTCCCAATTTCCGCACAACGCTTGATGTGGGCAATTTTATGTGCGTAGATGAAGATTCCGTTGCAGCGGTAAAAAATAATCTGCCCTTCGCATCGATGGTCCATGTGAAAGATTTTTACCTTCGTCCTTCGTACCAAAATCCAGGCAAGGGTTGGTTCCAGACCTTACAAGGCAATCATTTGCGCGGCGCTATTGTGGGCCATGGTGATATTGATATGAAAGAAGTACTGCGCGTTATTAAAAGCTCCGGCTATGACGGATTCATTTCCTTGGAATTTGAAGGCATGGAGGAATGCAAAATGGGTACGATGATTGGGTTGCAAAATATTAGAAGGCTATGGGAAGATGTGGAATAGGTAATAAAATTCAGCGATACGAAAGGTGTGTTAATGCAATATGGGGAATCCGATTGGCATTATGGTTGACAGTCTGCGACTAGGCTTGCGTGATGGTTTGAAGAAAGCCAAAGAGCTCGGCGCAGACGGGGTACAAATATATGCAGTCTCAGGCGAGATGGACCCGGCGAACTTATCACCTCAAGCGCGCAAAGAACTGAAAGCATACATCGAGTCATTGGGGCTTAGCATCTCTGCTTTGTGTGGGGATTTGGGCGGTCATGGCTTCCAAGATCAGTCCGTGAATGCCGACAAAATAGAGAAATCAAAGCGTATTCTCGACCTTGCGGTTGAGCTGGGAACCAAAGTCGTAACCACTCACATCGGTGTCGTACCTGATCAGGCCAATGGCCCTATCTATGAAACGATGCTGCATGCGTGTGAGGAATTAGGCGTGTATGCAAGCAGCTTAGGCGCTTACTTTGCCGTAGAAACCGGTCCAGAAACAGCTGCACACTTGAAAAGCTTTCTAGATTCGTTGTCCACTAAAGGTGTTTCCGTTAACTTTGATCCAGCGAATATGGTGATGGTGACTGGTGATGATCCTGTTCAAGGGGTTATCACGTTGAAAGATTATATTGTCCACACGCATGTGAAGGACGGTGTCCGACTGCGTCAGGCTGACCCTCGTGAAGTCTACGGTTCACTGGGTTATCAACCGATGAGTCACGAGCTTATCGCCGAGGCAGCGACATCAGGACCCTATTATCGAGAGCTCGCACTAGGTGAAGGTCATGTCGATTTCGGTCGATACTTTCAAGCGCTTCGTGACATTGGTTACACGGGCTATTTGACCATTGAGCGTGAAGTTGGGGAGAAGCCTGAAGTAGATATTGCCAATGCGATTGCGTTTATTAAGAAATATCAATAATACATCAGGAAAGTATCGGTAAGCAACGGCGAATCATCAGTGAATTATCAGAAAATCAACGGTGAATCATCAGTGAATTATCAGAAAATCATCTGTAACTCATAGGACTGACAAGAACTTCGCAATTTTGCGGGTTCTTTTTTTATCTGTGCATGGACGCGCAGGATGGTCTGCTGAGAAGTCGATATTCGGCTTCTCAGACTCTGTCGACGAGCTTCTGCTCACAATTATCGCGCTTATTTGTTCTTTTAGGAGGACGGTAGGAGACGTGTTGCTTCGGGTTTGACCGAGATAAGAGGCGGGAGTATGCAGGCTGAGAAGCTGTTTTCCGGGCTTACAGCAATAAAGAGAGATGAGTATTGGTAATAAGCTCGAAAACCGAGCTTAAGTCTTGCATTACCCGAGTTAGCCTCGCAATCCGAGCCTAATCTAAATGAAATCCGTACTAAAGCAGGAATTATGTCAATCCCTGTTTGGAAGCTTCTCAAAGTGAGCTAAATCGAGTTTATGTGCACTAAAGTAGAATTTTTTTCAGGAAATTTATGGTACAAAAGGATGAATTTTTTTATAGCATTGAAATCCCTTTCAGTTTTTTATTCGCCAAAAGGTTAGGTCTATGTAATCAAAACGTCTAGACCTTTACTCCTGAAAATCGTTAATTTCCATTTAATGAGACACAAAACTACAAATAATACGAAGTATATAGTCATATAAAGCCCTTTTGACTGTAAAAATTTAACTGTTATGATAATGGTAAACTTGGGTATTGTTTAAGGAACCAAATACAAATATCGGTTAAAGGATGATTACACAGATGAGGAAGATGTTCTCTGGTGAAAGTAAAGTCTTTTACTTGTACCGGTATATTTCGCTCGCAGGAACTTCGTTAGTGTATGCCATCGAGGATCGTGGCCCCCCATTACGTTTCAAAATTGGTATCATTTTGGTGCTATTCATCTTTGCCAAGTGGATTACGGACATGTATACCCAAAGTGGCCAAGCCTCTCGCACAATTAAAATAACCGTAGGCTTGGAAATGACTGGGATGATGATCCTGCATCTTCTAAGCGGCGGTATGGACAGTCCGTTCCTTTGGTGCGTATTCAATCCCGCATGGATGGCTGCCAGCTACCTCTCCTCTATCTACTGCTGGTTTATGATGCTGAGTTACTTCTTATTCGTCACCGCATTTTCCTACTTTTTTGCCAATGACCAGACGCAGACGCTAGCCACTATGTTATTAAATGAAAATCGCTTTTACCTGATGCTATTATTCATGACCCTCTCTATTCAACTATTAGCTGGTGTCAAAAGTAGGCTTGAAATTGCGAACGCTCGAACAACGGAGACGATGGAGCATATGAAGTCGCTGTATCAAATCGTGGAAGCAGCTACGCATAGTGAATCGGAGAATTTGAAAATTATTTTTGCTGAATTCGCTCTAAAGCTGACCAAGCTCAAAATGTCCTTCTTCTGGGATGTCAATGGGAGCGGAAATGGCGGGCACGATCATCTGATTACTCAGGGTATCACGCCTGTTGGTGTAGAAGCTTCCCTGTCTACTGCTATTGAAAATCATGCGGCCGAACTCAGACAGCTAGATAGCTGTATGGTGATGAGTCTTCCTGAGCATGGTGATTTTCTTGTGATTCCCATCAAGTCGTCGACCCGATTCTGGGGAGTGATGGGAGTTAAGATCGAGCGCTCCAGCTATGAGGAAGGCAGACATTGGTTTGTCAAACAGCTATATTTTCTATCTGAGCTGTGCGCCGTCATTTTGGAGAGGCATCAGCTCGAGCGTATTGAGAACCAGTTGATGATTATCGAGGAGCAGAATCGGATTGCCGACGAGATGCACGACAGCGTTTCGCAGTACATTTTCGGAATTGTGTATGCCGTACATTCGCTCAGTCGCAAATGGAAAGACATTTCAACAGATCAGATCAAGGAGCAGCTGCAAATTATCCAAGAGTCATCTGTAGCGGCATCTCAAGAACTTCGTTCAACCATTTATAGTCTTAGTTCTAGGAAAAATGGCGGTGCTTTTTGGATCACAACCGTTAAATCTCATCTAGACAGCTTGTCCAAGCTGCACGCTGTGAAAGTAACCTTAAATGTGACTGGTGATGATCATGGTCTGCAGGTCAATTATCAAAAGGCTTTGTTCAGGATCATATCGGAAGCAACTGGAAACGCCATTCGTCATGGCCGAAGCAGCCACATTCAGGTAGATCTAAGTATGAAGTCAGATGAGGTAAAGCTCTCTGTCTTGGATAACGGGAGTGGATTCAGTGTTACAGAACGGCTATCTGACCCTAAGGTATCCGGACTTGGTGTGAATAACATGGAGCTGCTTGTTCAGTCTTTTGGCGGAACGATTAACATTCAGAGCACGAAAGGAAAAGGTACACATATTCAAGTGACACTCCCTTCCGGGCATCAGGATAAAAAGGAACTAAATGAACTTCAAATGATGGGCTAAAACAAGGTTATGAGGCTATTCCCATTCTAACGAAAGCTGGTGGTACTTTGAAAGTTGTTATCGTAGATGATCATCCGTTGGTGCGAAAAGGATTGTCAGCTGTGCTAAAGCTTGAAGCTAACATCGAAATTTCTGGCGAATCGGAAACGGTGGAGCACGCACTCCAGTTAATCAAGGAAACGAAACCGGATCTGGCTATCGTGGATCTTAAGCTGGGGAATCGTTCTGGACTCGAAGTGGTTGAGATGATTAAAGATTCGCCATGCCGAAGTATCATTCTGACTTCATCGACTATGGAGCAGGATGTAAGAAGGGCAGAGGCTGTGGGAGCGGATGGTTATGTACTCAAAGAAGCGCTGCCAGAAGAATTGCTGCTTGCCATTAAATTGATTTTCAAAGGTAAAAAGTATTACGATCCAGGTTTGATGGAAATGTTGTTCAAGAAAGAGGAAGAAGACAGCTTCAGTAAGCTTACGCCGAAGGAGCGGGAAGTGTTAATTGGTCTTGGAGAGGGTTTATCCAATCAAGGAATGGCCAAGAAACTGATGGTTACCGAGTTCACTGTCAAGAAGCATGTTAGCCAAATTCTAAACAAGCTATGTGTCAACGATCGTACGCAAGCGGCTTTGTTAGCGCAATCCAAAGGACTAGTCAGCAGTTTTCAGTAAGCCATTTAAGCATTCATGGTCCGAAAGTATACCATCGCTTTATTACATATAGCCATTGGTAGATACACAAAATAGACCCTAAAAATTATAATATCGGGTAATATCATAATTCTGGGAATTCATATAGTATTTGTGTATAACCAACTAACTGACAAAAAGCGGCATTCTTCATTCCTTTTGATCGTAGAGTGCTTCACCTAAGCTACTAACTAGCTAACTCTGTCGAAAAGAGATTGTTGAATGCTCTGGCTAAAGGAGTGATTGAATGTCGGTTCGATAGTGGGGGTTCAGGCAAATAAAACGCTTTCATTGCAAATATCATAGCTCAATTTTTTTAGAAAAGCAATACTGAATTCATCGAGTTTCAAACTATTTTTTTTCGGGAGGGTACCATGGAGAAATCGATCTTGGATTACTTTGTACTCATTCGCAAAAAGCTGTGGATGATTGCACTTTTCGTTCTTCTTTCGTGTCTGACAACGTTCTATGTCAGTAAGACATTCGTTGAGCCTGTTTACAAGGCGAACACACAAGTGCTGGTTAGCAGCACGTTCAAGAGTGAAGAAGCGATAGATCTTAGCGATGTGTCGATGAACTTGAATTTAATTGAGAGCTACAAGGAAATCATGAAGTCAGATCATATCATTCAATTGATGCTGCAGAGTCACCCCGAATTCGGAATGACACAGAAAGAGCTGCTTAAGAATCTGAAAGTGAGCTCCACGGATAAAACACAAATTATCAAAATTGAGCTTGAGGATCCTAGCTATGAAAAAGCAGTTGTGATTACCAAGACACTTGCTGATACGTTCATTAGTGAAGTGCCAAGCTTGATGAATATGAATAATGTCAAGATTCTTTCTAATTCTGATGCTGCTGTGAAGCCATTGCCAGTCAATTCCAGCGTAATCATCAATCTTGCTTTGAGCTTCATTTTATCGGCGATGGCAGCCATTGGTGTTTTCTTCTTCTTTGAAAATATCAATGACACGATTCGTTCTGAAAAAGAAGCTGAGCATATCGTTGGTTTACCAGTACTCTCTTCCATCGGAACGATTAAAAAGGGTAAAGCAGCTAAACCATCGCGTGCAAGAAGCAGAGAGGTAGGGGAAAAGGCATATGTCACAGCTAAGTAATGTTCTTGTGGCTGAATTGGATCCGATTTCGCCGGTCTCCGAAGCATATCGTTCCTTGCGTACAGCGGTACGCTATAAAAAGGTTGTACCAGCAGGTCAAGGAATGGTGCTCATGGTTGCATCTCCTAAGGCGCAAGAAGGCAAAACGACGACCCTTGCTAATTTGGCTATCACCTATGCACAGGAAGGTAAGTCTGTCGTGGTCCTTGATTGTAATTTACGGCAACCAGCCCTGCATGAGATGTTTGGTGCTAAGAATTCGAAAGGCCTGATTCACTTTTTAAATAAGGGGCTAACCGCCCAAGAAGTCATTACACCGACAGGAATTGTCGGGCTTGATCTCATCGCCAGCGGTGGTCAACCGCTGAATCCATCCGAGCTGTTAGGCTCCGCCCAAATGGATGCCTTGATGAACGAGCTCAAGCAGCGGTATGAAGTCATTCTCATCGATTCGCCATCAACACTTGACTATACAGATGCTTGTTTACTCACTGAGTATAGTGACGGCGTGATGCTAGTTGCCAAAAATGGCAAGACGAAGCGAGAATGGGCGAAGCAAGCGAGAACACAGTTAGAGCAGTCTGGAGCCAGAATGCTTGGCATTGTTTTCAACCAATAATTGAAACCATTAGCGGATAGACTTTCCATAATCGATAGCGGATGCTTACGAAGCCAGTTTTGCTAAAGCAAAACTCTGAGGAGGATGAGAGAGATGAAAAAGGTGAAGAAAGCAATTATTCCGGCCGCAGGATTAGGAACGAGATTCCTGCCTGCTACGAAAGCGATGCCCAAAGAGATGCTCCCGATCATCAACAAGCCGACTATTCAATACATCGTGGAAGAAGCCATCGAATCCGGAATCGAAGATATCATTATTGTTACCGGCAAAGGGAAGAGGGCAATCGAAGATCACTTCGATAATGCTTTCGAGTTAGAAAACAAGCTGTTGGAAACAGGGAAGCTGGAGCTTCTCAAGGAAGTACAGCGTTCATCCAAGGTAGAGATTCATTACATTCGTCAAAAGGAACCCAAAGGTCTTGGACATGCGGTCTGGTGTGCAAGAAGGTTCATCGGGAATGAACCATTCGCAGTGCTGCTAGGCGATGATATTGTCACAGGGAAGGTTCCCTGCCTAAAACAGCTCATTCAACAATATGAATTATCAGAAAATTCAGTTATCGGAGTACAAACCGTACCGCCAGAGCTTACCAATCGTTACGGCGTCATTGATCCAGGTGAGCAAAATAACCGCCTTTATCAAGTGAAAGACTTGGTTGAAAAACCAAAATTAGGCACAGCCCCTTCCAATCTTGCCATTATGGGTAGATATGTGTTCTCCCCTAAAATTTTTGAATTTTTGGAGCTTCAGGAGAAAGGCGCTGGCGGTGAAATTCAACTGACAGATGCGATTCAGAAGCTTAATCAAATAGAACGAGTGCTAGCGTATCATTTTGACGGTATCCGTTATGATGTGGGTGAACGTCTCGGTTACATTCTCACGACAATGGCGTTCGCCTTGGAGAGTAAAGATCTTCGGCTAGATGTTCTTGAGGCGATGGCTGCCATCCTAATCAAGGAGCAATATGCACCAATTCTAGAGCATCTGGGAGGTGGAGACCATGAGCTTGCGCGAACTGCAGGAGGATTATGAGTACCTGGGACCTCAGAAAATTCCCCAGAAGAGCTACTACACGGCTGCTACCCCTAGACCGCAAGAAGGGAAAAGCGCTGCTTCCTATTTATTTGTAAAACGGATGCTCGATATTATGCTATCCATCATGGGCCTTCTCTTCCTGACACCGTTATTTATCATCATTGCTATCTGGATTAAGGTGGAAGATCCTAAAGGCTCTGTTTTCTTCAAACAAAATCGAGTCGGTAAAGACGAAATACTTTTTCCTATGTATAAGTTTCGCTCGATGGTGTCCAATGCGGAAGAGTTGAAGCAGCAGTTGATGAGTCAGAATGAAGTTGAAGGCGCGATGTTTAAAATGAAGAATGATCCTCGCGTTACACGCGTCGGGCGATTACTGCGCAAAACAAGTATAGATGAGTTACCACAATTATGGAACGTACTTGTAGGTGATATGAGCTTGGTCGGACCAAGACCAGCTTTGCCTAGTGAAGTTAGTGAGTATACACCATACGAGAAGAAGCGCTTAGCCGTTACTCCTGGTTGCACGGGGCTATGGCAAGTAAGC
This sequence comes from Paenibacillus sp. Soil724D2, assembly GCF_001427935.1. NCBI lineage: Bacteria > Bacillati > Bacillota > Bacilli > Caryophanales > Paenibacillaceae > Paenibacillus > Paenibacillus sp. Soil724D2. Next base: position 129,109 of record NZ_LMRY01000056.1, on the reverse strand, counting down.
GGGCGAAGTAATTTAAGCTTCGAGCAAATGGTTGAACTCGATTTGACTTATATCAGAGAACGAAGCATTTTCTATGATTTGAAAATTATCTTGAAAACAGTTTCGGTCCTTCTTGGCTCCAAAGACGCGTTTTAGAGAACAGAAGGGAAAGGAGTTACACCATCGTGCTTATTCAGCCAAAACCAAGGGTATCTATTGTCATCTGTACCTATAATCGTGCGGATTTGCTTCAAATCACCTTGAACTCATTACCTGCTTTAAAAGCTATAGACAAAGCTGAGATTCTCATCGTAGATAACAATTCCACAGATCATACGCGTGAGATCTCACACTCGTTTATTCAGCGTCAAGCAGGGATCACGGACGTTCATTATCTATTTGAACAAACCCAAGGGCTTTCGGCTGCGCGAAATAGAGGTATTCAAGAAGCTAAGGGTGATATTGTCGCCTTTCTCGATGATGATGCAGTTCCTTGCATGGAATGGATACGCACCATCATAGACACCTTGGATACTCGGCAAGATGTGTATGCAATGGGAGGTGTGATTCGACCTCGTTTCGAAAGTGAACGGCCGAAATGGTTGATCGAGGCGCTAGAACTGCCCTATACGATTGTAGATATGGGTGCAACTGTGGATGAGTATCCGATGAACAGACATCCATTTGGCGCAAATATGGCGATTCGCAAATCCTTTCATGATAAATACTTGTTCCCAACCGACCTAGGTAGGAAGGGGACACTGCTATTGTCTGGAGAGGAATCCTGGATATTTGATCAGATGAAGAAAGAAGGGAAGGCTATTCTTTATCAGCCTTCCATGGTGGTTGATCACTTCATCCCGGATAGCCGGTTGACGAAGGATTGGATCAAGCAGCGCTATTATTATCAAGGTGTTACGAATGGCTCGATGCATAAGAGTCGTATCAGCAAGCTTGTTCTTCTCGGTAAGGTTGCCAGCAAGGTGCTCTACATTGCCGTAGATGCCTTGTTCGCGCGAACCGAAGGAAGAAAGCTGTTGATTACATGCCGAATGCAAAGCATAAGAGGCACGCTAGACACGCTCAGTAGACGTGGAAAAATGCGCTTAATAGGGTGAGGATACTGATGACGCCGGATCTTCCAATTCATAAAAAGCCAATGTATTATGGTGCGATCTACGTACTCCTTGCTGTCATGGTGGGCGTAGCGGCTGCTTATCAGCCTATGTTCAGTATCTTGGGGCTAGGTGTGCTTTTCACATTCGTTTATGCCATCTACCAGCCGAAGAAAATGAGTTATCTAGTCCTGCTCTCAACCGCCATATCGATTAACTACATTGTCGAAGCGAATATGCCTGGGCTAGAGATTATTTCTCTTTATAAACTTGGGATTTTGATTCTGTTAGTTCCCAGCATGCTGCAAAACGGACTTCGATGGAAGTTCATCTATCCCATAGCAGCTATCGCCAGCATGTTATTCCTTACCATCTTCTTCTCAGATTGGCATCCAAGGCTGACGCTATCACTCACCTTGAAAGCATTTATCGGACTGACGCTTCCCTTCTTTTTTCTCATGATTAAATGGAAAAAAGGGACAGCTCAAAGGCACATCCGGATTATTTGTCTGCTGCCATTGGTAAGTGTTGGAACTGGGGTGATGCTTCAATTGGCTCATCTGTATTCGTTTCTCAATGTGGAGTTCACGGGAGCGATTCGGGTACAAGGGGCGAATATCGCACCCCACTTGGCGATGCTAGCTTTTCTAGGCATTACCGTTGCCTTAATAGAGACCAAACGCAATCCGCTGCAAGCCAAGTTTTACTATTGTACATTGGCTGCTAACTTTGCGATTCTGATCGCTACGGGAACTAGAGGGCCTATCCTCGCCATGCTGGCCATGGCTGCTTACTATTTCTTCGATATGGTTAAGCAGTATATCAAAGGGAAGCTGATCTTAATTATCCCGCTGCTTTGTTCCTTGGCCTTGATCGGCGGGGCTGTCTATGTACAGTGGGACAATATGACAAAGCGTTCGTTCGAACGCCAGACAGGTACGGGTATTGACTTGTCAGGAAGAACCGAAGCTTGGAGCTATTTCTTGAAAGGGGTGAAAGATTCCCCCCTGACAGGCAGAGGGCTAGGTGCGGTTACCGTTGCGAATGACGGAAGTTTATACGAAGGTTTTGTGGTTCCTCATAACGAGTATATCCGCTTTTATTACGATGCTGGTTATATCGGATGCAGTCTGTTGTTTCTATCTTTACTAGTCTTATTTGGAATGATCTATCGAGTAATCCCACAGAGAATTAAGATTTACTACGTGGCGTTCATCCTGGCATTCTTTCTATATTCCTTGTCGGATAACACCTTATCGACTGTTCAATTCATCATTCCTTTTTGCTGGTATTTGAATTGCTTGTATATTCTGTCAACGACAAATTCGAAAAAAGAAGAAGTGATCTGATGAGTAGAGTGACTATGTTCGATGTTAATTTTGATAATTATGATTTTCTGGACTTGCTTGCCTATATGGATGAGGTCATACGTCAGAAAAATCATTCTTACATTTTGACCTGTAATGTCGATCATTTAATCAAGCTCAGAAAGGATGCTGAGTTTCAGAAGGTGTATTCAGGTGCAGGCGCCATTGTTGCGGATGGTATGCCGATCATATGGGCATCGCGGATGCTCCGTAAACCGCTTAAGCAGAAAGTATCCGGATCTGATTTGTTCACAAAGTTAGGAGAAGCTTTCGCAAGCAGGCAATACAAGCTTTTCTTCTTAGGATCAGCAGTCGGTATTCCGGAGCAAGCGGTAAAGAATCTGAAGCTCATATTTCCAAATCTGAATATCGTTGGCTGTTATTCCCCCTCCTATGGATTCGAGAAGAAAAAAGAGGAGAATGAACAAATTGTTCAGATGCTAATTGATACGCAGCCTGACATTGTGTTTGTCGGCGTTGGCGCTCCAAAGCAGGAGAAGTGGATTTACCAGAACTACCTTCAATATAAAGTCCCGATTTCTATTGGCGTTGGCGCAACGTTCGATTTCATTTCGGGCACGGTGAAGAGAGCTCCGAACATTATGCAGAAAACAGGATTCGAATGGTTTTGGCGTCTTGCCCAAGAACCGAGAAGGTTGTGGAAGCGTTACTTGGTTCACGATGCAATGTTTGTGGTCCTGCTATGGCGGGAAATTATTAAGCAATTCAAGATGAAACGGGAGGGGACGGGAATCAACAGTGGATGAAATAAGCAAATTGATTAAGCCCCCTTTTATCATGACGCAGGCTAGCCGGATGACAATCCTGTTGGTTGGAATGGCTTTGCTCGTCTCTTTACTCATTGGTTATTCTAGTGCGACTCTGAGTCCTGAACTTAGTATCCAAATCACGATCCTTTCGATGCTGCTGTTTCCTGCTTTTGTGATGGCCTTGCTGGATTCGCGTCGATTGATACCTTATATCCTGCTCGTTTGGGTCATTTGCCCGGAGATCCGGAGAATTCAGGATTGGATGGAAGGTACGTACCATTCTGTCTCCTTATTGAGCATTGCGCCACTATTAACGAGTGCGGTTCTTATCATTCCAATCCTTGCCAAGTTTCATCAGATGGAATCCCGAATATACAAACTGCTCATTTATGTAGGTATTGTGCTGCTGTATGGAAGTCTGATTGGAGCAGCTAAGAATGGAAGCGGAGCCTTCTATGACTTGGCTAACTATGTGATTCCATTATTATTAATCCCTTATGCTGCCTTATCTCATTTCGATAATAAAGCGCTGGATCGCTTAGTTGTCGCATTCTCTAACACCGCTATCTTGGTTGCTGTTTATGGCATTATCCAATATGTGATGGTACCTCCCTGGGATGCATTCTGGATGAACCACGTGGAGATGACCTCAATTGGTCACCCGCTTCCCTTGGAGATCCGAGTATTCTCTACGTTGAATTCCCCAGGACCGGCAGGGATGTATATGGGAACTGCGCTTGCACCGATGATTCTGGAAAAAAGGTGGCGGGGACCGCTCGGCTGGATCGGTATTATTCTGGTAACGGTGGGACTTCTCATCACATTAGTCCGTTCGGCTTGGGTAATGTTATTCATTGATATCGCCATTTATACGGCTGTATCAGCGGGTAGACAGAAATGGAAATTGATTGCTCAATTAACAGCGGTTATTGCAGCTATGTATCTGATTATTCCAAAGCTGCCCGGTGCACAGGGGCTGATCGCCCGATTGGATACAATGACAGCCATTCAGGACGATCATTCCTACAATGAAAGATTGGACTTCTTCCATACCGTTTTCCCGATGTTGTTTGCTAAACCGCAAGGGTTAGGTCTTGGCAGTATTGGTGTTGGTACGAAGCTAAGTAACGGAGGAGCACTTGGTGAATATGGCATTTTCGATAATGGATTCGTTGCCATTTTCCTTACCTTTGGTATTCTCGGAGGCTTACTGTTTCTATGGGCCCTATGGCTTGTCACCCGATATCTACTATCCCAAAAAAAACAACCAGGCGGAATAACAGCCTACGGGAAACTGGGGCTCTCAGCTTTACAAGGAAGTATCGTTTGTCTCGTGTTTGAAAATGGTTATACGGGTTTGAAAGGCTTTCTACTATGGATGGTTGTAGGAATTGGAATCATGGCGCATCAAACGATCGTTCAAGAAAGGAGGCAAATTCCGGATGCAGCAACCAGTCAACTTGAAAATAGTCCGCATAAAGCCTCTATTCGGCTTCATTAAAGCATTCTTTTCAAGCAAGAGTCATATCTCAGCTTCCATTAGAACGATGTTTTTCAGTGTTCTAATCTTAGTGATTAATATGCTTACAGGTATTTTAACAGCACGTTTTCTAGGACCCTCCGGCCGAGGAGAGCAAGCGGCTATGGTCTTATGGTCACAGTTCTTAGCCTTTAGTTTTACTTTCGGTTTGCCTTCCGCCATTATTTACAACGTGAAAAAGAACATGAAGGATTCCGCCAAGCTTTATTCGACCGCTGTTCTCATGGGTTTGACAGCAGGCATGCTTGCAATGAGCCTGGGGATACTGGTGTTACCCTATTGGCTCCGCACGTATTCAGACAGCGTGGTCCTTTTCTCCCAATGGTCCATGGTGCTCGTACCTCTCATCGTATTGTCTCAGATTAATAATGCGATGATGCAGGTGAGAGGCGAATATAAGCTGTTCAACCGACTGCGCTTTCTTGTTCCGCTTAGTACGCTCATCGGTTTAGGGCTGCTCATCCTAACAAGAACAATGAATCCTTACACGTCAGCCGTAGCCTATCTCGCTCCGGCGGTTCCCTTTTACATATGGACGACAGTGCGCTTACTTAAGCAGTACAAATTCGTGATAAAGGATGCTTATCAGTCCTTCCAGACATTAATCCGATACGGTATTGGATCATACGGTAACGATTTAATGGGCAATGTCTCCTATTATATCGATCAAATTGTTATTATCGGTCTCCTAAATCCAACGGAGCTTGGACTATATGCGGTGGCAGTAAGCCTCTCCCGTGTAGTCAATATTTTCTCCACTTCCATTATTGTGGTGTTGTTCCCGAAAGCATCGGGTTTACCTAAGGAGAAAGTCGTTGAGATGACCTTCCGTGTATACAGGATCAGCACTTGTGTCGCTTTACTTTGTTCCATGATGATTATGCTAGTTGCACCTTTCGTAATGCCACTACTATATGGCCCTGATTTTAAGGAAGCGATCAGTGTTTTTCGAATGCTGCTGCTCGAAGTTTCCATATCCGGTGGAACCATGGTTTTGGCTCAAGCGTTCATGGCTTTAGGCAAGCCCAAGATTGTTACGATTCTGCAAGGGATAGGGCTGCTAATCGTCATCCCGTTACTAACGGTTCTGATTCCGAAGTTCGGATTGTTCGGTGCGGGAATGGCCATATTATCATCAGGTTTACTGAGATTCGTCTTTATTCTACTTAATGTCAAATTCACCTTGAAGACGAAACTTCCTAAATTATTGATTAATAAAGATGATGTACGTTGGTTACTTTCAGCAATATCAGCATATAAAGCCAAATAATTTGTTTGAAACTGGGGGAGGGGCGAACGAAATGAGTCACTATAGTGACGCTGTGGGAGAAAATCGGATTTCTGTTGTCATCATTGCACAAGACGATGAAACGAGAATAGCAGGTGCGATTGCCTCCTGCAAGCCTTTTGCAGACGAAATTGTTGTCATTGATGGCGGGAGTAAAGACGGAACAGTCCGTGTATCTGAGCAGTTGGGATGCAAGGTATATGTGAACGCTTGGCCTGGTTATGCAAAGCAGCGTATTTATGGCAGTGATCAAGCTGCGTATGATTGGATTTTCGTTATTGATACCGATGAGGTTGTTAGTGAACCTCTTGCAGCTTCGATTCAGAAGTTGAAAAGTAACTTGTCTGATCCGAGCAAAGCTTATGCTGTCTTGCGTATTGGTGACTTTCTGGGACGTTGGATGGGAAAGGGCGAGAAGCTTGTCCGGCTATATAACCGCACCGAAATTCAGTACCGGGAAAGTCTTGTGCATGAAACGCCGGATGTCGCAAGTGAGAATATTGTGTATGTGCCAGGTGTTCTGTGGCATTATGGTTTCCGCAGCATTCATGATCACATTCAGCGGTTTAATAAGTATACCGACTTGGAAGCCGAAGGCGCTGTTGCTGCGGGGAAACGATTTAGCCTGCTGCGAATGATCGTTCGTCCTCCCTTGCGATTTGTCCAGAAGTATATCGTTCATGGTTTGTATAAAAAAGGGATTCCTGGACTTGCGGTGTCCCTGTTCTGGGGAATATATGAATTCCTCGTGTGTATGAAACAGTATGAACTGGGGCTTGCTCGGAAAAGAGTGAAACATTCCCAGGAAGAGCCAATTAAGGAGGGGAAAGCTTATGCTACACTGCAATAGTTTGCGGATCCTGTGTACCGGAATGGGTTGGCCATCTGCACAGCCTGGAGGACTAAACACTTATTTCAAACATATTTGCGAAAGCTTAGCTACCCGTCATGAGCTGGAGGCGCTGGTTTGCAGCGCGAACAAGCCGGTCGTTCAAGACGACCTCCGTGTCACGAACGTAGCCGTCACTGATTTGAAGTTAAGTAAAAGACGAGATGCCTTTCGGAAGCGCGCTGCTGAACTGATGAATGGGCAGGATATTGATGTCGTGTATTCCCATTTTGCTCCCTATAGTATAGGAGTTGCCATTGAGGCCAAAGCGCGAAAAATTCCGGTGGTGATGACGTTTCATGGTCCTTGGAGCGAGGAAATCAGGCTCGAAGGCAAGGGATTAAAACATCGAATCAAAACCATGATTGCTAAGAGCTGGGAAATGAAGGCTTATCGGCTGGCGGATGCATTCATTGTATTAAGTGAAACGTTCCGTGATATTCTTCATCACCAGTACGGTGTCCCGCTTTCAAAGATTCACATCATACCAGGCGGTGCTGATGTTGCCCGGTTCAAGCCGGCTGCGGATCGCACAGCGATAAGAAAGAAATTGCAGCTGGAGGAAGGGACGACAGCGGTGTTGACCTTAAGAAGATTAGTCAACCGAATGGGTCTTCTTCAATTACTGGAAGCTTGGAAAGAGGTTGCGAGAACGATTCCGGATGTTGTGCTGTTCATTGGAGGCAAAGGGCCGCTGCAAGGAGAGTTGGAGAGCCGAATTGCTGAATATGGACTCCAGTCCCGCGTCCGAATGCTTGGCTATATTCCTGATAATGAGCTTGCTGACTATTATCAGGCTGCTGATCTGTTCGTTGTACCGTCCCAAGCGTTGGAAGGCTTCGGATTAATTACCGTAGAAGCAATGGCCGCCGGGGTGCCAGTCATGGCGACACCGATTGGAGGCAACCGCGAAATTCTTCAAAAATACCGGCCAGATATGCTGTTTGCAGGTAAAAGCAGCCACGATATGGCTTCTGGTCTAATTCGCCTATTGCGGCACAATGAAATGTGGCCTACTGCAGAGCAATGCAGAAGCCATGTATTGGAGAATTACACCTGGGATCGTGTATCCAAACAGGTAGATAGTGTATTTAATCGCGTAATCGATCAGCATATGATTGCTTACGGCGGCAATCGTCAGGTAACCGCTGGAAAGAATGGAGGACGTGAACAGGATGAGGGTAGCTTATTTGGATCATACCGCTAGATGGAGCGGGGGAGAAGTCGCACTTTATAACATTATTACCCATCTCGGAAACGAAGTTGACCCACTAGTTATCGTAGCCGAGGAGGGTGATCTCGTTAATCGTTTAAGAGACAAAGGTATCGACGTTCGCGTCTTGCCTTTAAGTGATAAGGTACGCAATCGCAACCGGAATGCAGTGAATTTGCAAGCTGTATCGGCCGCTTTTGAGCTTCTCACCTATGGGAAGAGGCTCTCCAAATTATTGAAAGCAGAACAAGTCGTCTGTGTACATACGAATTCGTTGAAATCTGCTTTTTATGGAGCTGTAGCTGCTAAATTGGCCGGTATTCCTCTCATCTGGCATATTCGGGATCATATCGGAGTTCCTTACTTGAAACCGATCGTCGCTCAGGCGATACGATGGATGTCCCGCTTGCTGCCCAACGGCGTCATAGCGAATTCGAATTCAACCTTGAATGCTCTGCATTTGCCGAAATCGAAAAAAACGTTAGTTGTTTACTCGGCTTTCGCAAAAACGAAGAATTCAGGGATTGCTGTAGAGAAAAAATGGATGAAGCCCTACGTTGTTTTGCTAGTTGGCAGGCTAGCGGAGTGGAAAGGCCAACATATTTTACTTGAAGCTGCCAAGTCGTTTCTACCCGATCAGCAGGTTCAGTTCTGGTTAGCCGGAGATGCCTTGTTCGGGGAAGACGCGTATAAGCAGCAGCTGATTCAGCAAATGGCAGACAACAAGCTGTACAATGTCACCTTATTGGGGCATGTGGATGATATACAAACATTAATGCAGCAAGCGGATCTTCTAGTGCATACTTCCATAACTCCTGAGCCATTTGGTCAGGTCATCGTAGAAGGTATGGCGGCTGGATTACCCGTAATTGCTTCTAATGAAGGCGGTCCGACAGAAACGGTTGTTGATGGCGAGACGGGACTTCTCATTACGCCCGGTGACCCCGCTTTGCTTGCCGATTCCATACGCTACCTGCTGGAGCATCCAGAGGAGCGGCGCAGAATGAGTGAGAATGGCATAAAACGCGTGGAACAACACTTTGTCATCGAACGAACCGTTACCCAAATCACTCATTACTATGCAGGTTTAATTGCTAACTCGTAATTATCCGCTAGTAAATAAAGGATGGATCAAATGAAAATAGCAATCGCGCATGATTATTTGGTTCAAATGGGCGGGGCCGAAAGAGTGGTTGAGGTCTTTCATCAAATGTACCCGAGTGCTCCCATCTATACGACCATGTTTAGCAATAATCGGCTGCTAGATGAGCTAAGAGATGCGGATATTCGGGCCTCCTGGATGCAAAAAATGCCTGGAGGGAAAAGCCATTTTAAAGAAATGCTCCCCCTGTACCCGTTTGCGATTAAGGATTTTGATTTCCGAGAATTCGATATCGTGCTTAGCTCAAGCAGCGCTTTTATGAAAAGTATTCAAGTTCCGAAGGAAACGTTTCACCTCTGTTACTGCCATACACCGATGCGATTCGCTTGGGATTATGACACTTATATGGAGCGGCAATCCAATTCAAGTGTGATGAAGCGGCTTTTGAAAATTTATATCGATAGGCTTAAGCAATGGGATCAAAAAACGTCGGCCAACGTGAATCAATTTATCGCTAATTCCTCCGTGGTCAAAAATCGCATTCGTAATTATTACCAACGCGATTCCGATGTTATTTTTCCGCCGATTAATACATCGCGATTCCATAGCTCATCTTCCATTGATGATTATTATTTGATTGTATCGAGACTTGTTTCGTATAAGCGAATTGATCTGGCGGTTGAAGCATTTAATCGAAATGGATTGCCTTTATACATCGTTGGAGAAGGACCCGACATGGTGAGGCTTAAGGCAATGGCCAAAGGGAATATCCGTTTCCTGGGAAGACTGGATGACGGTTCGGTCACTCAAATGATGGCGCAGTGCCGAGCGTTAATCTTTCCTGGTGAGGAGGATTTCGGCATTACACCGCTGGAAGCGAATGCTGCCGGAAGACCCGTTGTTGCCTATCAGGCAGGAGGTGCATTAGACACGATTGTGCCTCATGTGAATGGTGTGTTCTTCAAACGGCAAGAGGTAGAGGATCTGCTGCTTGCGATTCAGGAAGTAGAAAACCATGCATGGGATGTAAGGCAAATCGTGCAGCATGCGCAGAAGTTTGATGAGAAAACATTTATGGATAAACTAAAAGACTACATGGGTAAGGCCTACCAACAATTCAGAGAGGGGCATTAATCGTATGGATATTGCAGTAATCGGGACGGGGTATGTGGGATTAGTTTCTGGGGTATGCTTCGCTGAAGTGGGCAATAACGTAATCTGTGTGGATTATGATGAACAGAAAATTGAAAAGCTGCAAAACCTGATATCTCCGATCTATGAACCTGGTATTGAACAACTGATGGAGAAGAATATGAATGCCGGTCGGTTGGCCTTTACCTCTGATTTGGCACAAGCCATCAGCCAATCCGAACTCATTATCATTGCGGTGGGCACACCTTCCTTACCAAATGGTGAGGCTAATCTGGCATATATCGAGCAGGCGGCTATGGAAATCGGGAAGGCGATGAATAGCTATAAAATCATTGCAACGAAAAGCACCGTTCCTGTGGGTACGAACGAGCATATTCAAATGATTATTGCCATGAATACGATGCAGTCATTCGACGTCGTATCGATTCCAGAGTTTCTGCGGGAAGGTTCGGCGATCGACGATACCCTTCATCCGGATCGGATTGTTCTCGGGATTGAAAATCCAAGCTTAGCCGCACCTCTCACGGAGCTGCACCGTGCATTTACCGATCAAATCTTCGTTACAAGTATTCGCAGCGCGGAGATGATCAAATACGCTTCGAATGCCTTTCTGGCGACTAAAATCTCCTTTATTAATGAAATATCCAACATTTGCGAGAAAGTTGGCGCTGATGTCACCGAGGTTGCTAAAGGAATGGGGCAAGATAAGCGAATTGGCTCTTCCTTCCTGAGTGCGGGTATCGGATACGGGGGTTCATGCTTTCCCAAGGATACAGACGCGTTGATTCAAATTGCTGGTAACGTCGACTATGAGTTTCAATTGTTAAAGTCGGTTGTCGAGGTGAATAAATCGCAGCGTTATAAGGTGATTTCCAAGCTGGAGGCGTCGCTCGGTCCGCTTAGCGGCAAATCCGTTGGCATCTGGGGATTGTCTTTCAAACCGAACACGGATGACATTCGTTACGCGCCTTCCATCGAAATCGTTGAAACCCTGCTTCGTGCGGGAGCTCGGCTGAAGCTGTACGATCCCATTGCGATGGAGAAATTCAGGGAACGTATCGATCATCCGGCGATTCAGTGGTGTGAGAATGCCCTGGAAGCAGCCACGGGGTCAGACGCCATTTGTTTACTTACGGATTGGGAAGAATTCAAAACGGTCCCGTTGTCACAGCTCATTTTCGTCATGGAGCAGCCGATTCTTATCGATGGTCGTAATGTGTTTAGCAAAGAGCAGGTTCAGGGAACTGGGCTCAAATATTATTCCGTAGGAAGACCAGATTTGATTGGGGCGTCCCGTCCAAAAGCGTTGGCTAGATAATAGACAAATAAATCGAGTGGAGCGTGGTATTCATGAAATTGGTTCTTCTTTCCGGCGGGTCGGGTAAACGACTGTGGCCATTGTCCAATGATTCCAGATCCAAGCAATTTTTAAGGGTACTTGAAGATGCTGAAGGCAGAAGCGAATCCATGGTTCAACGTGTATGGAGACAACTGCAGAATACAGGCCTCGGTGATGATGCTTACTTAGCGACGAACCGCTCCCAGGTCGAAATGATCATAAGTCAATTGGGTGGCGATGCCCCGCTTATTGTTGAGCCTGAGAGAAGAGATACTTTCCCTGCAATCGCGCTTGCTGCTGCCTATATGTATGATGTCGAAAGTTTACCCCTGAACACAGTGATTACGGTATTACCGGTAGATCCGTATGTCGATGAGGCGTTCTTTCAAAAAATCAAGCAACTAGAGTATGTTCTGCACGAAACGGATGCGAATTTGGCACTAATGGGCGTTGTTCCAACGGTTCCGTCTGAGAAATACGGGTATATCGTTCCCTCTGACAAACGCAGAGAAGGGTCAGAAGCACTTCACGTTAACCATTTTGCTGAAAAGCCGAATCGTGAACAGGCAGCAGCCTTGATTGAACAGAAGGCGCTTTGGAACTGCGGTGTCTTCGCTTTCCGACTAGGCTATCTCATTGAAGTCATGGTGGAGAAGGGCATCCCGATTCAGTATGAAGAAATGCTTAAAAACTATCATAGATTAACGAAAATTAGCTTTGACTACGAAGTTGTAGAGAAGGAAGCTAGCTGTGTTGTCGTTCCTTACGACGGCTATTGGAAAGACCTTGGCACTTGGAATACACTGACAGAGGAAATGAGTCGATCCCAAATCGGAACGGGCATCGTGACCGAAGATTCCGAGAATACCCATTTGATTAATGAGCTAGACATTCCGGTTACGGTGATTGGGATTAAGGACGCTGTGATTGCTGTCAGCCCTGACGGGATTCTTGTTACGAGCAAGTCGGAAAGTCCTCGCATTAAGGAAGTCATGAATAAAATTGAACATCGTCCGATGTATGAGGAGCGCAGGTGGGGACGTTATCGCGTGATTGACTACGTCAAATATGCAGAAGATAATGAGGTGCTTACCAAACGGATTCTCGTCCATGCAGGTAAAAATATAAGCTATCAGCTGCATTATAAACGCAGTGAAGTGTGGACGATCGTAAGCGGCGTTGCGGATATTGTCATTAATGACAAGCTCTATCAAGTGAAGCCAGGTGATGTCGTTCGAATTCCAGATGGAACCCGTCACAGCATTCGAGCTATAACGGATGTTGAATTTATAGAGGTACAAAGCGGATCCGAATTAGTTGAAGAAGACACGGTTCGTATATGTATGGCATGGAAGGATATCCCCCTTCACCAATTTATTTAAGATTTGTTTTGAAACAACGAACCGCCTTCTATTCGACTTAAAGCGAATGGAAGGCGATTCCTTGTTTGAAAGCATAACTGAAATTGGAAAAACTTTCAAAACATTAATATAATGCTTATACAAATCTAATATATGCCCTGTATGGTAGATTAAGCAGAATGAACACGCGTATAAGGAGCGTAAATCAGGGTTCATTGTGTCAATCTACCATACTGGAGGAAAGATGATGATCGAATTTTTTGGAAAGGCGGGTGTGCGTAAGAAGGTGGTTTCTTTATTATTTCTACTCTCTTTGCTAGCACCGAATTTTTTGCTTCACCCAAGCGTAACGAATGCGTCAATTGTTCCTATCAATTCACAGGCAACGGTCGAGGCCAAGGCAGTACTGCAGCAATTGTATGCCATTTCGGGTGTAAGCATCATTAGCGGGCAGCATGATTACCTAGAAAGCCCAGATGAATGGACGAATCAAGTCAAAGGCTGGACTGGTAAATATCCGGGTCTTCATGGTTATGAATTCGGTGCCATTATGGATCAATCCGAAAGTCAATTAGCAGATCAAAGACAAAAGGTGGTTAATAGTGCGATTGCGTGGAATCAGGCTGGCGGTCTGGTAACGATATCATTTCACGAAAGTATTCCGGGAGCGTGCCTCTGCTGGTCGAATGTAAAGAAGGAAATGAGTCAAGCCGATTTTGATAAGTACGTTACGCCAGGTACTCCCCAGTATACGCAATTGCTTGCAGATCTCGATAAAGCGGCCGTGTACTTAGGGAAACTTAGAGATGCAGGTGTGCCTGTCTTATGGCGACCGTATCATGAAATGAATGGAAATTGGTTCTGGTGGGGCAAGAAGAGTAACTTCCCTGCATTATGGAATATCATGTACGACCGCTTCGTTAACGTGCATAAGCTGAACAATTTGCTTTGGGTTTGGAGCCCGAATGCACCGAATGCAAGTTCTGACTCGTATACAGCCACTTATCCTGGAGAAAATAAGGTGGATGTTCTCGCCGTTGATATCTATGACAATGATTACCATCCGGATTATTACGCGAAAATTGTTGAATTAGCGAATGGTAAGCCTGTGGCCGTCGGGGAAAATGGCGAGCTGCCTAGCGACACTATTTTGAATGAGCAGCCCAAATGGGCCTACCTGATGACATGGGGCAAAATGCTGGCCGAAAATAATAACCTTCAAGAAATTGAAACCTTTTATACAAATTCCAAATTATTGACAAGAGAGTCTCTCCAGCCTATTAAAGCACCTGTTATACAACCTGTCTTACAGGATGAGAGATATGGGTTGCGAGCGGAATATTTCGATAATAAGGATTTGACCGCGCTGAAGGAAACGAAGGAAGATGCCAAGATTGATTTCAATTGGTCTACCTCGGCTCCCTTTCCTTCCATGCAAGCAGATACGTTTTCCGTGAGATGGACGGGTAAACTCAAGCCCAAATATACGGAAACCTACAAGATTTCTACTTTAAGTGACGATGGCATCCGGGTTTGGGTGAATGGCGTGTTGGTTATTGATAGTTGGTTTAATCAAAGCTGGGTGGAACGATCCGGAACCATTGCACTAACCGCTGGCGTGCCTGTTGATTTGAAAGTCGAATATTATGATAATATGAATGGTGCTGTTGCCAAAGTCATGTGGACGAGTCCGTCCCAAGTGAAAGAAATTATTCCTGCGAGTGCCCTATTACTTCCTTGAAGGTTGAGAGGTATCTACCATGATGAGATATGTGATTGTACCAACGGCCTTGTTGATCTTACTGATCCTGACCTCGGCTTCGAATAACTACGGTGCATCGGCAAAAACAGATTTTACAAAAGTGATGACAGTTTCCAATCAGATTGGTAATCAAATATGGATGTTGGGCAATCAGGACGATTCCGATTTGGAATTTGGAAAAGAAAGCGCAGGACAGAGCAGCTATAACGTAACGCCCGACTTGAAGCAGACGGATGCTTGGGACACGGTGCCTCAAGGTCTTAATAAATCCTTGAATCCTACCTTTTCGATCAACTTCCCGCTCACTGAAATACCCGAATATGGTGTTCATTTCCGTGTTCGAATTCTGGATGCTCACAAAGCCATTCCACAGATGGCGGTTTTCTCCAACAAGATGCTTTCTGGCATCATTCAGATTGCTGGAGTCGGGGGGACAACAAGCACCTACCCATATAAGAAATTATATGAGCTTTATATTCCTAAGGAGCAGCTGCAGCTGGGAAATAACGAATTGAAGCTGTCAGCCGTAGGCTGTTTGTATTGTACGGCAGATGAGAATAAATTTCTCTGGTGGAAATGGGATTACCTCGCACTAGACGCGCTGTCTTCACCTGCCGAAGAACCGATTCATGGGAGATATGTGGAATCCGGTACGAAAGTAAGCAATCTGTCATTCTACTATGACCAGGGAGCAGTAAGGCACCTTCCTTATGTATTGAAATGGTTAGGAATCGCCTACAGCGGCAATGTAATGAGGGTAGATTGTGCGACAGATGTGAAGCAGGGTTGTTCGTCCATCAAGTCTTATTACGAAACCCTGCGTGATTACAACACTGAGGCGGTAGCGCTACATCTGCATACAGGGAATATTAAGCTGAAAGAGGATGGCACACTGCCAGCAGATGCAGAGAATAAATTACTGGATTATGTGAAGCAGTATGGGTCCATGTTTCAATACTATGAGATCGATAATGAACCAGGCTTATTCAATCGCTCCAAAGGAGTGAATCTAGCCATTGCGAAGTGGTTAAAAACCCATCTTCCTGAGCTTGCTCCACATGTGAAAACTGTGGCTCCCGGCTGGGCATATGCACCTAAGTACAACATTAGAACATGTAGGAATCAAACTCCAACTGGTATGTTTAAATGTGGAGATCCCGACGGATGGGAAGACGATTCGGCGCAGCGAATGGAGCTAGAAGAGTTGACAGATTTAACGAATGGGCATGCTTACGGAAATTCGTATTCCGATAATAAGGACGGAAGCTTCCTAGAAAATCTGCAAACCTTCGAAGGTTCAGAGGATGGCCTCAAGAAGCTAATGTTGAATACGGAGTATGGAACTTCAGATAGTCATACGGATCCCAAAGAATTTGGTGCTACGCAGCCACATTCGGCGGTCTTCGATCGCATTATGAGGGCTCATATCGGTTATGCTGATATGTTTATGCAGCATGCAGCGTTTTATCCGCAATATTCCTTGTTTGAGTCGGGGAATGATTTGAATAATCAAAACCCAGCGCAAATGAAGATTTATAAGAGCTTAACGGATAATGATACACGTGTTGGGATTATGCGCAGGTTGAATCTAGCCTATGCCACGCATGGGAAGCCGCTTGTTTACGAACTAACGAACAAGTCTGAGTTGGCTGATAAGCTTGTTTATTTTCGGGGCGTGGATACATCGACTTTGCCTGCATTGCCAGGATCAGGAGCGAAGTCGGACAAAATTCTGCTTAACTTCGTAAATTTTGGGACGAGTACGCAAACGATACAAGCCAAAGTAACCATGCCCGAAGCTGCTTTGTACGAAGGAGAAAGATTCGGGGCGGGTGATACCTATGAATCCGCTCGTACGTATTTGACAGGATTGCAAGCAGCACCTGAGCTTGAATTCAAGGAAACGCTGCTTCCTGGTGAAGCTGTGCAGTATATCCTGACTCGGACAGATAGGGTAAAACCGGTTGCACCTGCGTGGATTCAGGCAAAGCCTATAGAGAATCATGCGATTGAGCTTAGTTGGGGAGAATCTGAAGGAGCACACAGTTACGATGTTTTGCGAAAAATAGGCACGGCTGAGGGCAGCTACGAGGTGATTGCTGAACAAGTGTCAGATACAGAGTTTGTCGATGCGGATACGTTGGTAGGAAACAAATACATGTATCAGATCAGAGTTTCAGGTTCAAAGGAGTTTTCGCAAGCGGCAACGGCGACGGCTGCCGATGAAGTTGCGCTAGAGCGGGAAGAATGGGAAGTAACCAGCAGTTCTGGCAAACCACAAGGTGCGATTGATGGCAGTCCTTATACACGCTGGGATACAGGGACAGCTCAAGCACCCGGGCAATTTTATCAAATTGATTTGAAGAACTCATTCACAATCAATAAGATTGTGCTAAGAAGTGAGAACTCGCCGAATGATTATCCAAGGAAGTATGAGGTATATGTATCTTCTGACGGCTTCAATTGGGGATCTTCAATCGCATCGGGTGTTGGCACAAACGTATTAGAAATCAATATCAGTCCACAAAATGCGCGATACGTAAAGATTGTCCAGACAGCGAAAGCAGGGAATTATTGGTCTATTCATGATCTGCAAATTTACGGTCACAAAACGGATTGACAGAAGCTTATCACGAATAGAAGTGAAAGAAAGGCAGCTACTCCGAAGGAGAGCTGTTTTTTTGTGCAAAGTTAGCGACATTTATGAGAGGGAGTTCACACCGCAGCACTAACAGAATACACTTAGAATAGATTACAGTAAACAACGGTGTGACGAGGAGGGGTACAGTTGAGATATACAGTGCAATATATACCTCTAAGTAAGATTAAACCGGAAAGTATCGCCGCTAAAACCTCATTAAGAAATAAGGAATTCAAAAAAGTTGCACAAGATTTAATGCATCTGTTGATTGTGCGTAAAAACAGAAAAGAAGGTGGTTACGTCATCCAAGGCGGGCATCATCATTTCGATTTCCTCAAAAAGCAAACAAAAAAAAGTTCTGCTGTGTGTCTTGTAGATGAAGGGAAGATTTCTGCTAGTGTTGGGACGCTTATTAATCGGTTCAGGAAACGACAACTACCTTATGATGTTCCTTACATCTCACCGGATCGGATTGCAGTCAACAGCTGGTCTATCATTCGGACTTTTCTGAAAAGGGAGCCCCGATTTCGAAAGCTTTCTCGAAGACAGCAGTTGAAGGTACTCCGGCTTGGTATTCAATATAGGAAAACAACCATACAATCCATGCAAGCAAAAGTAGAAGATTTATTAAAAAAGATTGTGCACTGATGAGAAAAAGCAAATCAGGGAAATTAGTTGATTAAAATACAATATAAACGAGTAAGGAGCTGCCGCGGGCAGCTCCTTACTTTTTTGTGGACAAGTGTCAATATTGTTTATTGATTTATCCAATAGGAGGAGGAATCCTGTTATTCCTTCATGAATTATGAAAGCATCTTCAACTCGTTCAATTTATCAAAAATAATTTGGCAAACAGGAGATACACGATCCCGGTCATGATAGGTTAACCAGACCAATTCATCTATCTCAGAAGCCGGACTCAGATTTCCTTCGAAATCCGCTGTATAACATGTCATTTTTACTTGCGTACCTTCCGATTTACCATGGGCTTGAGCTTCGAACGTTCCAAAATGCGAGACAGTTTCTGGCTTTATTCGAACGGATAATTCCTCTTCTATTTCTCGAACAAGGGTATCGATATCGGCTTCATCGGGCTCCCTTTTTCCTCCAGGTAAATAAGAAGTATCTTTTCCTTTGGAACGAGCGCCTAATATTTGACCATCAACAACGTATATCCATGCAATCTTATCAATTATTGTAGCCATCTAGTTCTCTCCCTTGGCCTATTTTTCTGAAATTATAGCATAACGGAATACAAGAGTGTACTTATTGATCAGATAGCTGCGGCGGACTGTTGAGTATAGTTGAAGTAGCGGGAATTGGTTTTGAAAAAGGAATTTCAGCAGATTATACCGAAATAGAACATACTGTAAGACGGGCAAGGAAATGGGCAATCGATTGCCATACTTTATGACTAAATCAAAAAAGGTCAACCAGTAAAAACTGGCTGACCTCATAATCTAATACTCTATGCTTTGAAAGTAGACCAGTGAGCTGGGCGAGTGAGCGACGGTGGTAACTTGGTGTTAATATCGCCCTTCGCCGCGTTGAGTTGGGCTTGGGTGAGAAAGATACTATCGGTGAGGTTGGCGCCGCTAAGATCAGCGTCCCGGAAATCGGCCCCGATGAGGTCAGCCACTCTCAGGTCGGCACCTCTGAGGTTAGCAGCAATAAGGTAGGCCCCTCTCAAATTAGCGCCTCTGAGATCGGCACCTTTGAGATTGGCCCCGATAAGGTCGGCTCCTCGACCGTAGGTTTTCTGACGCCCCGCGGTTTTTTTCTGCTTGCGCTGGGCTTCGGCTCGGACGAGCTCGCTCGTCCGTAAAAGCAGAACATTGACATTGGCTCGATGTGCTGCCACGTCCAGTTCCATGAGAGAGTCGCTACTAAGGTGCGTGAGGCGTTCTGTTTCGTCGAGCGCAATGCTGAGTTCACCGTGGATAGGACGGGCAGGTTGCAGCGTCAGCGCTTCGGTCAAATACCAGAGCAGTTCATGGAGTTGACGCATGATCGGGAACACCTCGAACATTTGCTTCGCAGACCCTGGGACTTGACGCCAGTCGTGTCCGCCGAAGGTGACATGGGAAACCTTTTGCCCTGCGCCGAAGCAGTCATAAACCGTACAGCCTCGAAAGCCCAGCTGTCTGAGGTTAGTGTGAACACCGCAGCGGAAGTCCGATTGCAGGTTGGGGCAGGGCTGGCCGGCGTCTTTGTCGATCGCGAAGTCTGACGATGCTGCGTAGGGCAGCGCGACGCAGCACAAGCCGAAGCAATTCTCACAGTCAGATTGCAGACTGAGGGGATTCCTGCCGTTTAAAGTTTCTGCATATTCGTGATTCTCAGACAATGTTGGCCTCCTTCCGTTACACCATATTCTCATACTTGTCTAGTTAATTGCCTAGGCTATGGGTTGGTTATAGAATGTTATTTTTATGTATGAAAAATGAGTGATTTCTTCAATTCTATTATAGTATTACTGAATATTTTTTCTGTCAATCCTTGTCTGTGTTTAGGACCTAGTTGGAGATAGAGGAGTCCTCCTAGGGTGTAGGGTCGAACAAGAAAGGAGTAGATATCTATCTGCAGCAATTGGTTCGTTAATAATTATGATAGATTAATGAAACCCTTGGAGACCAAAAGATTTATAGATATTCGCTCCGAGTTAATAAGCAAAGCCAAGGGCGAAGTTTTGGAAATCGGATGCGGAACAGGAATTAATTTCAGCTTCTATAAGGACGTATCTGTAACAGCAATTGAACCAAATCCAGTTCTAAGGAAGACCTCGTATGAGCGAGCTTCCGAAGCTAAAACTTCTATCCGTGTAATTGAAGGTAATGCTGAGCGATTGTCATTTGCAGATCATTCATTTGATACTGTGGTTGGGACACTAGTTTTATGTACAATACCAAACCCAGTAGAAGCTATTAGAGAAATTAGTAGAGTTTGTAAGCCTACTGGAACAATTTTATTATTCGAGCATGTTCGTCATGAAAATAGCGTAATAGGCAAGCTACAAGATCTCCTATCACCGATATGGAAGAGAGCTTGTGATGGTTGCCATTTGAATAGAGATACAATTCACCTACTAAAACAAGAAGATATAGAAATAATTGAAATAAAGAAACATTTAGGGGACATTTTTGTAACCGTTGAAGCTAGAAAAAGTGATTCATATTATTAATAATTTTTTGAAAATCCCAATTATAATAAAGGTTTTTTTCCATTAAAGACGAATAAGCTACAATCACTTGCTTGAGATAAGGGGATGTTTACTCTTGAAATTGAAAGAACATCTAATCGATTCCTTTATGAATTTAACCTCAGACGGAATTGTCGTCGTTGATGTTAATGGAAAAGTGTTAGAGGTGAATAAGAAGTTTGAAGAATTACATGGCTGGACAAGAGATGAAGTGATCGGGAAAGTATTGCCGATGACTCCAGATAAATATAAGGAAGATGCTCTTCGGCTATATCAGTCTTTAATAGATGGGGAGAAAAGTTCGGATTTCGAAGCGTTAAAACTAAGAAAAGATGGTTCTACCTTTTATGCGAATGTTACGGTCTCACCTATGAAAGATAACGAAGGAGTTATTATTGGGTTCATTGGTGTGGAAAGGGACATTAGTGAGAAGAAAAGAGCCGATGAGGAGCTTTTAGAAAGAGAAAAACAATTTAGAAGGTTGATTAAACTTAATCCAGAACCCATTGCTTTGCATAACGATGGTACTATTCACTTTGTGAATGATGCCTGCTGTACACTGTTTGGCGGTGTTTCTTCAGATGAATTTAAGGGAAAACGAATATATGATTTTTTCTGTTTAAGTGATAAGGATTTCATCCTGGAGCGGCTTCAGTATGTGATGCAGTCTGACTCTTATACGGAGTTTATGGAGATAAAGTTGCAAAAGTTAGATGGAACTATTTTTGATGCTGAAATTTCATCCATTTATGTCGACAAAAACATGGGGTTTCCTGTCGTACAGACCGTGATACGTGATCTCACTGAGCGCAAAAAGTCTGAAGAAGCCATTATTAGAGCCGAAAAACTGTCGCTCATCGGTCAATTGGCAGCTGGGATCGCACATGATATACGGAATCCTTTAACCTCCTTGAAAGGTTTTGTGAAATTATTAAAGGCTAAAAATGCCGACTACGTTGATGTCATGTTGGAAGAATTAGAACATATCAACTATGTTGTCAATGAATTCATGACTCTTGCTAAACCACATCTAAATTGTTATATGGAGAGTACATCCCTTGGTCTTGTCAAAAGTGTGGTTGGTTTTCTGCAGCCTCATGCTCATCTTTATAACGTTCAAATACATATCGACATGGATCCAGACATACCAGCCATTTATTGTAACCCAGATCAAATCAAACAGGTGTTAATTAATATTTTAAAAAATGCAATCGAGTCTATGCCTAATGGGGGAATCATACAAATCGCTATCCGAAATCCAATCCATCAAGGTGTGGTGATCCGCATCGAAGATCAGGGTGTAGGCATTTCTGGAGAGAGGTTATCCCAGTTAGGTGAGCCGTTTTATACGACCAAAGTGAATGGCACTGGTTTAGGGCTTATGGTGTGCAAACGGATCATCGAAGGACATGGAGGTAAATTGTTAATTCAAAGCAAAATTAATCAGGGTACCACGGTGGAAATTGAATTGCCTATTAGAAAATAGTGTAAAACTAAAAACCGACTCTTCCGCATTTGCTGCGAAAAGAGCCGGTTTTATTATTCCTGTGTCAGCGAGGCAATCACTTTAAGCATCAGACAGACTCGGCAGTTTCCTCCGCCTGTTCTGCAGCTGGTTCAACCGCTGCGTCAAGCTTCTGCATGCCAAGTATGGTGGCCAGAATGGTTTCTGGATCACTTAACACTTCAACATGCTTGGGAACTTTAAGATCAGCAATGGTTATATGTTCGCCGATACCTAGCATACTAATATCAATGGCGAGATGTTCTGGCAGCTTGTTCGGCATACAGCGGATCATGACCTCATGAGTTTCTATTTGGAGAATACCGCCTTCCTTGGTGCCCTTAGCTTCTCCGGTGAAATGGACGGCAATCGATGTGTCGAGCTGTTCTTTCATATTAATTTGAAGAAAATCAATATGCAGCAATTGACCCGTCAGGCTATCCTTCTGGACTTCATGGACGATTACCGGCTGTTTGGTTTTGGATGGCAGGGTAACATTCAGGATAGCACGTGGATTGCGTTTCAGTGATGCGCGGATTTCTTTTTCCGGGACAGTGACATGTTCGGAATCCATACGTGAGCTATACACCACAGCAGGAATATGCCCCTCAGCTCGCAGCTTCTTTACAGGACCTGATCTTTCGGATAGTAAAATCGTTGTAGTCATTTGTTGCACCTCCGTAGCATTTGTAAAAGCGGCTTTCAGCCCTATTACTCATTTACCCGATTTATTGTGCATTGAAACAGGTAAGCGGCAGGAAAATTTTTCGTTTTGGGCTTCTTTATCTCCTCATTTGATAGTAAAATAGAGGACAAGAGGAGGATTGATAAATGATGAGTACACTGAAGAGTTTCACTGATTCAGATCAACAAATATCCTTGGAGTTAAGAGATGATCATTTAACTGTGCTTCGTTTCTACGGTGAAACATCCATTTACCCTTTCAAAAATATTTCTCTTGCCTCTGAGCCTATTCCCGAATATCCACTCAATCGTGTGGCTTTAACAGTTATTGATTTCAACACGGGTGTAACCGATTTCAAATTTTCTTCTAGTAAAAATGATTTTGAGATATTCGTCCAAAAGCTGATCGAAGTTCATAGTGAATTTATTCCGAACCACTAGTTTTTCGGTTTTAGTTGAATCTACCAAGGACAGACGATCCCAATCGTTCTGTCCTTTTTGTATATGCTTTTTTGCAAGCAGATTTTTGTTCCTTTTGAGCTCAAAATAGAGGGGGTTTGTCGTAATTTGTAGAATATATACTCCTAAACGTGATACACAGTCTCAACCAAAGAGAGGGCTTGCCACATGCAATGGATTCGGAACGCTAAAATAAATTACAAGCTGATTATTATGATTGTACTACCTATGTTGGGGTTGTTATATTTCTCCACCAATGCCATTTATGGAAAAGTGAAAGAGCTGTCTGAATTAAGCAGGCTGCAGACCCTTGTTACAACGGAAATCTACATCAATGATCTGGTTCATGAGCTTCAGAAAGAGCGGAGCCTATTATCAGGTTACTTTGAAGATGAAACGGTTACGCGCCAACTAACGGATCAACGTAAGTTTACTGATGCGAAGACAAGTGCATTTCGGGAGCAATTAAAGTCATTGAACACATCTGTTTTGGGTGATAAGTTTAAAAAAAATGCAAATAATGCGGTAAGCAAGCTGGACCAAATTGTGATTCAGAGGACGCAAATTGATCAAGGGAAAGCCAATGAGGATGAAACACTTTCTTTTTATTTTGATACGATAAATAGTCTCTTTGATATGATGCAAAACACGAACGAAATAAGCTCGAATCAGCAAATTTCAAACATGCTTAATTCCTATATTCTCTTTTCCAAAAGCAAATTTGCAGTGAGTAGGGAGCGCGCATTATTATTTCATGTTTTTTCCTCGGATCGTGCGGATTTAAATGAGATTGAACAGATCGGTGTGTTAGAGAACGAACAATTGCTTTATTATAAGGAATCCAACTTACTCGCAACAGTGACTGCTGGGCAACTCTATCAGAAAACGGTGAAAGGACAAGCTGTTAACGAGGTCGATCGTCTCGTTCAACTAGTCCTAAAAGCGGAACCAGGGAAAACTCTCGGGGTGGACTCACAGGAATGGCACAACGTGGCGACACAAGAAGTAGATCTTCTTAAAGAGGTTGAGGATGGGCTTTCGTCAGAATTAATTCAAAGTATGGAAACAATCGAAAAGAATACCACGCAATCGTTGATTGGTGTGGCCATATTTAACGTCATTATTCTAATCCTCTCCTTTTTGGTCATCGTTTTGATATCTAGAATGCTTTTATCTCAAATCCGGCTGCTTAAGAAATCTACGGAACTCATTCTGACAGGAGCCACAGATATTCATCTGGACGTTCAATCGAAGGATGAATTTGGTGAGCTGATGGAAGCCTTCAATCAGATGGTAGCTAGTTTTAAGGAGGTCATTACTCAGGCGGATCGCATCTCATTAGGTGAATATGAGCAGACGATTGTTCCCCGATCTGATCAAGATCAACTGAGCGTGGCATTAATTCGAATGCTGACCTCTTTAAAAGAAACAACAGCTGAAAATGAGCGGCAATTTTGGTTGAAAACCCAGTTAGCTCGTCTGACGGGGCTTGCACAAGGCGTTGCAAGTATACAGCAGTTAGTAGGCATGCTTATATCTGAAATTTCGCGTCTTGTCGGAGCAGGTCAAGGCATTATGTATTTGAAAGAGACACAGTCAAGTGAATATCAGTCCAATGAATTTGTCTTACTTGGCAGCTATGCTTTTAAAGAAAGAAAGAACGTTGCGAATCGGGTTCGACCTGGGGAAGGCCTAGTGGGTCAATGCATTCTTGAGAAAAAGCCTATCTTGTTATCGAATGTGCCGGGCGATTATATACACATACAATCGGGTCTCGGGGAAGCGAAACCTTCCCAAATCGTCGTTCTTCCTATCCTCTTCGAGGAGGAAGTGCTGGCCGTTATAGAGCTTGCCGCTTTTAAACCATTTACAGGCATAGAGCACGATCTATTGGAGCAATTATCCGATACACTAGGCGTTGTCATACAAGCCGCTAACAGCCGACAGAAAACGGAAGTGTTATTGCGTGAATCACAACTATTAACGGAAGAGCTTCAAACTCAGCAGGAAGAATTGCGCACGGCCAATGAAGAATTGGAAGAGCAGACGCTGATGCTGAAGCAATCCGAAGAAAAGATGCGAATCCAAAGTGAGGAACTTCAGGCAATTAATGAAGAGCTAGAAGAAAAAACCAACTATTTGGAAGTACAAAAAGCCGACATCGAAAAGCAAAATGCCTTTATTCAATTATCGAAGCAGGACTTAGAAGAAAAAGCGAAAGAGTTGGAACAAGCGAGTCAGTACAAATCGGAGTTTTTGGCCAATATGTCGCATGAACTTCGGACGCCGCTTAACAGCTTGCTGATATTATCCAAATCATTATCATCAAATGAAGATGGTAATTTAACGGAAGATCAAATCGAGTCTGCTAAGATTATTCATAGCGGCGGCTTGGATTTATTGTCTTTAATTAACGACATTTTGGATCTATCCAAAGTGGAAGCGGGCAAATTGGACATCCAAATGGAAGAAGTGAGACTGGACGATCTCCTTCAATCACTCCGTTACCAATTTAATCCAGTTGCCAAAGAAAAGGGCCTTTCGTTCATTTTAAAACTTGACGATCATATCCCGGAAATCGTGACAACAGACGGTCAGCGTACCGAGCAAATTCTGAAGAATCTTTTATCCAATGCATTTAAATTTACGGCTTCAGGAAGCGTTACGGTTGAGATCGCAAGGGCTGGAAAAGGAACGGCTTTCCAAAATAACCATCTGGAAGAAAACGGGGCTCTAGCGTTAACTGTAACCGATACGGGGATAGGTATTCCTGCTAGTAAACAACAAGCTATATTTGAAGCCTTTCAGCAGGCAGATGGCACGACGAGTCGGAAATATGGCGGAACGGGTCTTGGTTTAACTATTTCTAGAGAGTTGGCTAAGCTATTGGGCGGCGAAATTCACATGAATAGTACCGAGGGGAGAGGCAGCAGCTTTACACTTTATCTCCCGCTCGGAGGAGTCGTTAATGTCGAAGTGTCAGAGCCAAAGATAGCGTCGTTTAAAGCTGAGGTTGCTGCAGCAGTCGATTCCTTACAGATTTCAAGTGAATTGTTGATTGCAAGCACTAATGAAGATCATCTGTTAACGGCTCAGCCAGCGAAAACGTTCTTGCCTGACGACCGCGAACACCTTAAGAATAGCGTACAAGACAAAGTTATTTTGATCGTGGAAGACGATCTGGCGTTCGCCAAGATTCTTATGGACATGTCTTACAAAAAGGGATTCAAGTGCCTTGCGGCAGGAGATGGCTTCAGTGCCCTTCAATTAGCCAAGCAGTATATTCCAAGCGCGATTCTTTTGGATTTGGGGCTTCCAGATATGGACGGCCTGAAGGTTCTTGATCATTTGAAATATCACAATGAAACACGACATATTCCTGTGCACATCATTTCAGGCAGGGATAAAAGCTCAGACTCCTTACAGCGCGGGGCCATCGGCTATTTGTCGAAACCGATTCAAGCGGAAGACATTGAAGCTGTTTTTAACAAAATTGAACATAAGCTGCAAGAGCGCATCCAACAGGTTTTAGTTGTTGAGGATGATTTGAATAATCAAAAAGCTATTCATGAACTGCTCAAGCATAAGAAGGTTGACATCCTCAGCGTCACAACGGGTAAAGAAGCTCTGCTATTTATGCGATCACAACCTTTTGATTGTGTGATTCTGGATTTAACATTACCCGATATGACAGGCTTTGAACTGCTGCAGCAGTTAGTTGTTGATTCAGAGGGTTCAATACCGCCGATCATTATTAATACTGGAAAAGAGCTCACACAAGAAGAGTATAAGGAACTAAACCAGTTTACGGACAGCATTGTGATTAAAGGCGCGAATTCACCGGATCGCTTGCTGGATGAAGTTTCTCTATTCCTTCACAGCGTGCATAAATCTCTTCCGCAAGCGCAGAAAGAAATGATTCGTATGGTGCGTGATTCCGATGAAACCTTAAAGGGACGCAAAATTTTGCTGGTGGATGATGACCTTCGCAACACGTTTGCCTTATCCAAAATATTAAGAAAACACGGCTTGGATGTTGTGATGGCGGATAATGGGAAGCTGGCTTTGGATAAACTGGAAAGTGAAACAGGGATCGAGCTGGTCATTATGGATATTATGATGCCGGTGATGGACGGTTATGAAGCCATAGGTCATATTCGCACCATGCCGAAGTTCCAGTCCCTCCCGATTATCGCTTTGACCGCAAAGGCCATGACGGGTGACCGTGAAAAATGTATAGAGAGGGGAGCCAATGATTATATGACGAAACCGGTTGATACCGATAAATTGTTATCATTAATCAGGGTGTGGCTCTTACGATAAAAATGCCAGAAAAACTCGTAGAAAAGATTGAAGTAGATCTAGTACTGGAAGCTATATATCAGCGGCATGGATATGATTTCCGTAACTATGCCCGTTCATCTTTAATGAGAAGATTGCACTATGTTAGGCAGAAGTCAAGATTTGCTCGACTGTCTGATATGATTCCGTTGGTTCTCTATGATGATGCGTTTGCCAATCAATTATTGCTGGATATCTCGGTGACCGTCACCGAAATGTTTCGTGACCCTGAGTTTTTTGTTGAGCTGCGCAGTCTCGTGATTCCCTTGCTCAAGACGTATCCTTTTGTGAAAATATGGCATGCCGGATGTGCGACAGGGGAAGAAGTTTATTCAATGGCAATTTTGCTGGAAGAAGAAGGCTTCTATGATCGTGTTCAGATTTACGCGACAGACATGAATCAAGAGTCACTAACTACTGCAGAAGAAGGCATTTACCCGTTAGAAAGTATCCGAAATTTCACTAAAAATTATCAAAAAAGCGGAGGCAAATCCTCCTTTTCGGATTACTACCATGCTAAATATCAGATGGGCAAAATGAAGGAAGCTTTAAAAAGAAACATCGTGTTCTCGCAGCATAATTTGGCAACGGACAACGCCTTTGGTGAAATGCATCTCATTATTTGCCGGAATGTGCTCATTTACTTTGATAAGCAATTGCAAAATCAGGTCTATCAGCTATTCAACCAAAGTCTCGTTCCACGCGGCTTCTTATGCCTCGGGAGTAAGGAATCTATCGAGTTTTCAGAGATTCATTCTCAGTATGAAGCACTCTCTTCTAAGTGGAGAATTTTTAGGAAGCAGCTGCCAGTGTAAGCAAGGTTATAGAGAGGGAGTGAGCCCATGCGCCCATTGGAAGCCGTTGTTGTGGGGGTATCGGCAGGCGGGCTTAAGGCACTCTCGCGTCTGTTATCCTATCTCCCGTCTGACTACAGCTTACCGATTATCATCGTACAGCATATTTTGGAGAGCAGCGACAGCTATTTAGCTGAATATTTAAATACGCAAGTTGCTATACACGTCAAAGAAGCGATAGATAAAGAGGCCATTCAACCTCATCACGTTTATCTCGCTCCACCTGGTTATCATTTGCTCATTGAAGATGATCGTTCGTTCAGCCTATCCATTGATCCTAAAGTCAATTATTCTCGGCCTTCGATTGACGTTTTGTTTGATAGTGCAGCGTTTGCCTTCCAAGATGGGTGTGTAGGCGTTGTCTTAACAGGGGCAAACCGAGATGGAAGCTCTGGACTCCGGACGATCAAGGAGAGTGGCGGCATAACGATTGTGCAGGACCCTGAAACGGCGGAGTTCCCTATAATGCCACAAGCAGCTATAGACACTGTAAAGGTTGATTATATTTTGTCCTTAGATGACATCGGAAAGTTTCTGAGACAATTACATAATCTCGAACGAATCCATCATTCTAAGAATTAGGAGGGCCTATATGGATACTCAGAAAAATAGGCATCAGGCGCCAAAAATTTTAGTCGTTGATGATCGGAAAGAAAACTTATTCGCTATGCAGAAAATTCTGCAAGTGCTCCATTGTGATCTGTATGTCGTCCAATCAGGCAATGAAGCCTTATCTTATACCTTGCGCCATGACTTTGCGCTTATTTTACTTGATGTGAATATGCCGGAAATGGATGGCTTTGAGCTTGCGGAGCTGCTGCGAAGCAATGAGGAAACGAAGCATATTCCGCTCATTTTTGTAACAGCCAGTAATAAAGAAGATCAGAGCGTATTTAAAGGCTATGAGAGCGGTGCTGTGGACTACTTGTTCAAGCCTGTCAATGCCGATATTCTGCTCAGCAAAGTGAAAATATTTCTAGAACTCAATCGCAGAAATAAAGAGCTTGAGGCGATTCAATCGGAGCTTGAGCGCAGTAACGAGAGCTTAAGGGAGTTTGCACAGGTCGTTTCGCATGATTTGAAGAATCCGCTGAATGTGATTACAGGGTTGAGCGAGCTTCTTATAGCTAGACATAGTGCGGATATGACGCCAAAAGGTAAAGAATATATGAACCAAATTTCAGCGACCGCTGAGAGGATGAACCACTTGATCACCGATTTGCTCTCGTATGCCCAGTTAAACGCGAAATCGGTTACTTTTGGAAATGTCGATTTGAATGAAGTTGTGATGAATGTGATCTCGGACCTAAGCAGCACGATCGAACAAAATGAAGGACAAATCCTCATCCAAGACAGGCTTCCAATTATTCAAGCGGATGCTACGCAATTGTATCAGCTGTTTCAAAATATTATCGCAAACGGGCTGAAGTATCGTAGGAAGGAACAATCGCCGATTATTCAGATTTCCTTATTGGAAGGAAATGAACCGGATACCTTTGTCATTCAAATCCAAGATAATGGCATTGGCATGAAAAAAGAGGACATCCCGTCTATTTTCACTCCCTTCAAACGGCTGGATAATGCCAAGGCCTACGAGGGTACCGGTTTAGGCCTTGCTACGGTGCAAAAAATCATTGAGAGACACGACGGCCTCATGGAAGTGGATAGTGTTCTCGGTGGAGGATCCATTTTTCGTGTGCATCTGCCTATATCTCAAGGTTTTCAAAACAAAAATGTTACGAACCCTGTGAAAGATTTGGTTTAACATAAGTTTTTCCAATATTTTTATGAGGGGAAACTTCAAACCGCCGCGGCGGTTTTTTTGTCTTTATTTGGGTTTGGGGTAAGTGAAGATTCCCCCGGATTCCCTCCGTATTTAGCATGGTTATTTATTGTCCTGATTTAGTGGGAGAAGTGGGTAATTCGGAAAGGAAGTTGTACAACGTACAACAATTTCCTTGTTTTGAGCAAGCAAAGCTGAGAGATGTTGTATGCAGTACAACAATTCAGCTCTTTTATAGGCAATTAGGCCGCTTTTGGCTGAAATTGTTGTATTTTCTGCAATAATCGCGTGAAAAACGTGGATTTGCTTGCAAAATGTTGTACAACGTACAACAATGCTGCGGGTAGTAAGGTATGTTGGCAGCGTAACACGCTTCGCGTCAACCTTTACAAACAATCTCCTCCAAAGAGAGCGAAAGGCTTTTTTTCACCACATAAGAATTTATAAGTTTCCGATTTAATCGGAGACGAAATTCTTTTTGGCGAATAAAGCTAATATAGGGATCTTTGGTCGTAGACCAAAGTCTCTCCTCGCTAAGCGCGGTCGCTCATCTTCGAAAGACCTCGATAGAGGTTTATCTTATAAGATAATTTATATCTTTTGGGTGACCGAGAAGTTTCCCTTTATTACAGGTGGTATAAGGCCTGACATCCGCGCTGCGTGCGACTTGTAACGATATTTTACATCGTTACAGATGTCTCAGCCGTGACTGTCGCGCGCTGGAACGATGATTTTCATCGTTGCAGATGAAAACAGTGCAGACATCCGCGCTGCGTGGTACTTGTAACGATGTTTTACATCGTTACAGATGTCTCAGCCGTGACTGTCGCGCGCTGGAACGATGATTTTCATCGTTGCAGTGAAAACAGTGCAGACATCCGCGCTGCGTGCGACTTGTAACGATGTTTTACATCGTTACAGATGTCTCAGCCGTGACTGTCGCGCGCTGGAACGATGATTTTCATCGTTGCAGATGAAAAAAGCACTGACATCCGCGCTGCGTGTGGCTTGTAACGATGTTTTACATCGTTACAGATGTCCAAGTAGCTGGCAGGGGCTGTTAATCGAAGGAGCTAGCTAATGGCCAGGTTTATCTCATCTAGAAATTTCTAGATTCGCCCATTTCGGTCTAGCCCGTAAAGCGTTTGTTCTCCATATAGCTCTCGATAATAGCCAGAAGAGATTTATTTTTGATCGGTTTGCTCAAATAATCATCCATGCCCGCAGCGAGGCATTTATCGCGATCTTCTTTTAAGGCGTTCGCAGTTACGGCGACGATCATGGGACATCGTTCTGGCGGGAGTGTTTGTTTAATCATTGCGGTTGCATCTAATCCGTTAATGATCGGCATTTGGAGATCCATAAATATTATATCAAAACGGTCCCTTAATGCGGTCTTCACAACTTCTTCCCCATTAGCAGCAACTGCAATGATATGTCCCTGCTTCTCTAACATTTTTATTAAAACAAATTGGTTAATGGCATTGTCTTCGGCGATGAGTATGTGTAGGGAAGCCTGCGTTATACCTTCATTCGAATATGTCTGATATTCATCTGAATAATGATCTTCTTTGAGACATATGGTAAACATAATCGTAGTGCCCGGATCGTCAGTAGGCTCTACCCAAATATCGCCACCCATGAGTCGGACCAGCTTTTTCGATATCGCTAAGCCAAGCCCTGTACCCTCATATTTGCGTGTCATCACATGATCGACTTGATTGAAAGGCTCGAAGATATAGCTTCTTTTATCCGCTGGAATGCCGATTCCGCTATCTTTTACGATAAATTCCAGTTGTATGATGTGATCTTCTTGTATGCGTTTATTGACATGTACGGAGATTCCACCGAATGGCGTAAACTTGATGGCATTGCCAACCAGATTAATAAGTACCTGCTTCAACCGTTCTGAATCACCCACCAAAGAGTGCGGGACGATGGGATCTACTGTAAATGTCGTGGATAACTGTTTTTCATCCGCTTTGGTCGATAATATGTTAAACGTTTCTGAAATGGCATCTCGGATATTAAATGGGATTTCAAGTAATTCCGTTTTACCGGATTCGATTTTGGAGAAGTCTAAAATGTCATTAATGATACGAAGCAGCGTTTCACCGCTCTTATGAATAATCTCGACGTACTCTTTCTGTTCATCGTCTAATGTAGTTGCTTGAAGCAAAAGGTCTGTCATTCCGATAACACCATTCATCGGCGTCCGAATTTCATGGCTCATTATCGCCAGAAATTCACTCTTCGCTTTATTCGTATTCTCAGCTGTTTCCTTCTCAATCATTAATTTCTTCTGTTCTGTCATGTCCTTGGCAATGATATAGAACCCAACATTCATTTCGTTCATGATGATGGGAGCAATCGTTGTCAGTACTTCAACAATATGACCATTGATTTGACGAATATGGTCAATCTTCTTCTCCATGGAAGCATCTAATAGGGAATCCGTTAGGATTTGTTTCACATTATTTTTACCTACAAATCTGGAAAAAGGCATTCCTACGAAATCATTGTTGTAGAGGCCTAATAGTTCCTGTGCCCGCGCATTACCATTGATAATAATTCCGTCCAAATCAAGTGAAATGACGGCATCATGTGTATGCATTTTCAGCGGTGTATATCGATCGATGGACTCTTGCAGCTTTTGTTCGATGAACTTGAGCTGTGAAATATCCGTCATATGAACGATTCCATACAGAGGGGACCCGGTTTGAGTATCGCAAACGAATGTGAGCTGGACAGATGTCCAGATGATGCCACCATTCTTGTGCATGTATCGTATATCCATGGTAAAAGAAGAAGTCAAACGAGCTATTAAGCTTTGAACTTGATCAGAGTAATGGAGCCAATCATCAGGAAAGGTGAGTTCACGAATGTTAAGCTTCTCGAGCTCATCTTCCGAATACCCCAGAATCGAGCAATATGCTGGATTCACTCTCAGTAGGGACCCGTCTAAGGATAAACATGCGATCCCATGAGGAGAGAATTGAACCATCTGCTCGAAGAAACGATGTTTATCAAGTTGTAAGCTGCTCATCATTAGCCCCCAATCATTTTACCCATATATAACCATCATAAGCTTTTTTTGAAACGAAAACGAATTCAAGTAGCAGTCGAACTAACGGAATTCTTCCGATTGGTTCTTTTTGTTGTATTGATTTCTGAAAACTTCGGGCGTCAAACCGACGGATTTGCGAAATGTCGAGATGAAATGCGAAGCGTCGAGGAAGCCGGTCGCGTCAGCGATCTGTTTCACGGTTTGATTAGGCTGAGCGATAAGCATTTCCTTGGATTTCTGTAGGCGCAGCTGCAGTAAGTATTGGTAAGGAGAGAGTCCAAATGCTTTGCGGAACAATGTATTGACGTGTTGTGAGCTTATGCCAAGCAGCTGAGCCATCCACCTGAGCCCTACGTCGGAAGCAGCGTAGCTAATCTCAAGCTCCAACAAAAGAGGCAGTAAACGCTCGTGACTTTGGGAAAAGGATGCGCTTTTATTTACGTTGCCGTGTTTTTTGAGCAGTGTCAGGAATTGATAGATTTCAAGTGAACCATTCATGCCTGTGAAGTCATGGCTGTAGCGGTACTTTTCATAATAGTATTCATGAATACTAGCGAGTGGAGTTTCCATGCCCCAGCTAATTGATGTGGATAAAGGTATCTCTAAGGCATATACAATGGAGGCAGCGAGTGCGCCATCGAAGGTTAAATACCATGTCGACCACTTGGCGGCTGTGATGTTATATTCATGCGGGACGCCAGCAGGCAGGAGCATGCCTTGATTCTCACTCAGCTTGACGGATCCGCTTTCGAGGATAATCTCTCCGCTGCCTTCAATCGTTTGGAGCCAATGGAAGCAGGGATAACCTTCTTCTCGCTTGTAGAACTGCTGTTCATTTTCGTAACCGACTGTTTCCAGGATGAGAGGAAGCTTCCGATCCGTTTCTGTAATGACGAAAAATTTCCTGTAATCGATAGCCATCGCTAGAGGGTCAACTCTTTCATTTTTTAATATGTGATGCGTATTATCTTATATTTTAAAAGAAATTATTGTCTTGTACAATAAGAAGATAGTTGAAGAAATTTATACAACCTTATAGAAGCGAGGAATTCAAGAGATGGCTAAAAAATTCGAATATACACCGCCTGCAAACGGATACCCGGAATGGAATAATAATCCTCAGATTTTTCAATTGAACCGCATGGAAGCTCATGCCACTTTAATGCCTTACAAGTCCGAAGAAGAGGCACTTGCTGGGGTTCGTGAAGCGTCCAATTCTTACCAATCCTTGAATGGAACTTGGAAGTTTCATTTTGCTGAGAATGCGCAAGGCCGTCCGCAAGAGTTTCACAAGATCGACTATGATTGCAGCAGTTGGGCGGACATCGCCGTACCTTCCCATTGGCAGCTGCAAGGCTTCGACTTCCCACAGTATACGAATATCATCTATCCTTGGGTTGGCCATGAAGACTTGAAGTCACCATTTGCTCCTGTAAAGTATAACCCTGTGGGTTCATATTCCCGCAGCTTTACGGTCCCGGCAGCATGGGCAGATCAACCTGTATATCTGAGCTTTCAGGGTGTTGAATCGGCTTTTTATGTGTGGGTAAACGGCGATTTGGTGGGCTTTAGTCAGGATTCGTTTACACCTGCGGATTTTGATATTACACCCTACTTGGTGGAGGGTGAGAATAAGCTTGCCGTGGAGGTTTACCGTTGGAGTGATGCGAGCTGGTTGGAGGATCAAGATTTCTGGCGGTTAAGCGGTATTTTCCGCGATGTATATATGTATAGCACGCCACCGACGCATATTTCAGATTTCAAGGTGCTAACGAATCTGGACGATTCCTTCGAAAATGCGGAGCTGTCTATTCAAGCAAAAGTCACAAATTACGATGGACTTAGCAGCGGTACACGCCGTGTGGAAGCTTCTCTTTATGATAGTGAGTTGAAGCCGCTGTGGAAGGAGCCTCTTTCCGTAGAAATAAATGTAGGTGGCCTAGCTAAACAAGAAGTAGAGCTCTCCATCCAGGTGGATTCGCCTGCAAAATGGAGCACGGAGAAGCCTACTCTATATACACTTGTTTTGAGCTTAAAAGATGAGGATGGCTCACTTCTGGAAACGGAAAGCTGCAAGGTTGGATTCCGTAAATTCGAAATCCAAGACGGTTTGATGAAGATCAATGGTGAGCGTATTGTGTTCAAAGGGGTTAATCGTCATGAATTCGATACGGATCGCGGCCGTTCTGTGGATAAAGCAAGCATGCTTGCTGATATTTTGCTCATGAAACAACATAATATTAATGCAGTACGGACATCACACTATCCAAACAACCCGCACTGGTATGAACTATGTGACCAATATGGGCTGTATGTAATTGATGAAACGAATCTCGAGACACATGGCTCATGGAGTTATGGATCGGACGTTGAAGCAGACGCCGTTCCGGGAAGTAAGCCGGAATGGACAGGAGCTGTGCTGGATCGTGCGAATTCGATGATGCAAAGAGATAAGAACCATCCATCGATTGTCATTTGGTCGTTAGGCAATGAGGCATTCGGTGGCGATAACTTTATTAAAATGCATGACTTCTTGCGTGAAGCCGATCCATCAAGAGTTGTACATTATGAAGGAGTTTTCCACTTCCGCGCATCAGAAGCGGCATCGGACATTGAAAGTCAGATGTACAGCAAAATTGAGAAAATCGAAGAATACGCGATGAGTAACCCGAAGAAACCGTTTATTCTGTGTGAATACAGCCATGCAATGGGGAATTCATGCGGCAATCTATTTAAGTACTGGGAGTTGTTTGACAAATATCCGGTGCTTCAAGGCGGCTTTATTTGGGATTGGATTGATCAATCGATCCGGACAACAACACCTGAGGGTGTTACCTATCAAGCCTATGGCGGCGATTTCGGGGATAAACCGAATGATGGCAACTTCTGCGGTAACGGATTAATCTTCGCTGATCGTACACCATCACCGAAGATCTATGAAGTGAAGAAATGCTACCAGAATGTGAAGTTTGAAGCGCTCGATCTTGCTAGTGGCCAAGTGAAGGTGACGAATCAATATTTATTTACGGATCTCAGTGAGTTTGATTGGACATGGACGATTGCACGTAATGGTGAGCCTGTTGGTGAAGCCAAACGTGGACAATTCACTGTAAAGCCAGGAGAAACAGCTGTTATTGAGTTGGCTCTAGATCAAATGGAAACCATTTTGCCGAAAGATGAGTTCGTACTGACGATCAGTCTACAGCTGAAAGCAGATACGAATTGGGCGCAGAAAGGACATGAAATCGCTTGGGAGCAGTTCTTACTTCCAGTTCGTAAAGCGGCTTGGTCTTATTCTGAAAAGGCTGTCCAAGAATCTGCGGCGACCTTGTCCACTCTAGAAGCTGTACAAATTACATCAACAAAGGAAACAATAAGCCTTAAGGGAGGCAACTTCTCTCTTCAATTCAATGCTGCAACCGGTGATATCACTTCCTACATGTACGAGAGAAGAGAGCTGTTCCTGACAGGTCCTATCCCTAATTTCTGGCGTGCTTATACCGATAATGATCGCGGCAACCAGCATCACATTCGCTGTGCGCCATGGCAAGAGGCAGGCAGCGGAAGAACGCTGCAATCTTTGACAGCTAAATCGATTGGCGATGGCCGTGCCGAGGTGCACATTCACTTTGAATTAGCAACGAAGCCAACTTCCGAGGTGCAATTGGTTTACACAGTATCGCCAAACGGCGAAGTAGAAGTACGTATGGAGCTCGTACCTGGAACTCACTTACCTGAAATTCCGGAGATTGGCGTACTCTTCCAATTAGACCGCTCCTTTCAGCAATTGAGCTGGTACGGACGCGGACCACACGAGAACTATTGGGACCGAGCTGCCGGAGCCAAACTAGCTTTACATAGCGGTACCGTTGAAGAACAGTTCGTGCCCTATTTACGCCCGCAGGAATGCGGTAATAAAACGGATGTGCGCTGGGCAACGTTGACAGATGCGAACGGTCGTGGTCTTCGCATTACGGGACTGCCTACCGTTGAACTGAATGCACTGCCATATTTACCTTCCGAGTTGGAAGCTCATGACCATACGTATAAGCTGCCAGCTAGCGACAAAGTCGTGCTGCGAGTGAACTATAAGCAAATGGGCGTCGGCGGGGACGACAGCTGGGGAGCAAGAACACACCCTGAGTTCACGCTGTATGCTAACCGTACTTATTCGTACTCATTCACGTTTAAAGGAATTTAAAGAATTGGAAATGAAAAGTGCCGCTCCATCTACAGATTGCTGTAGTTGGAGCGGCACTTTTTTTAACTTAATGTGACATCGCTGCTTCGGTTTCTTGGGCTGGATCCAGCTTCTCTTTACTCATTGCGATGGCACAAACGAAGGCAAGAACAGCAGGAAGTATAGTCCAAGCAAAGGTGAGAACGATGGAAGACGATAATGCGGTTGTGATTTTCTCAAGAACAGGAGCAGGAATCTCCATTCGTTTTGCGGGATCAAGCAGTGTATGCGAGTCCCCGGTTGGTATGGCAGCTCCCGTTTGACCTTGACCTGCAAATACATCCGTCAATTTTCGCGTTAATGCATGACTCTGAACAATTCCGAATACGGTGATACCCAGCGTCATCCCCAAGGAGCGTAGGAAGTTCAGTGTTGATGAGGCTGAACCACGCTGCCGTGGCTCGAATAGATGAATGGCAGCATTACTTAATACGGAGAAGGAAGCCCCAATGCCAAGTCCGATAATGATCATGTAGATCGTGACAAGCCAACGAGGGGATTCTGGCGATAACGTAGTCAAGAGAGCTGTTCCGACAATAAGGAGGAAGGTCGTTGGAATCATTATCGCTCGATAACTCATTTTATTCATTAAGAAACCGCCGCCTGTTGCCGTTACAACGGAGCCTAACATCATAGGAAGAAGAACTAAACCCGAATTGGTAGCGGTCCCGCCTAATACACCTTGAATGAAAATTGGGATATAGACAGATGCTGTGATAAAAGCTGCGCCGCTAAAAATGGCAACGGCATTGCTTGATGCATACAAACGATTTTTGAACATCGCAAAAGAGATAATAGGTTCGGCAGCTCGACGTTCTACGAAGACGAAGATGATTGTCAATACCGCAAACAAGGCGAATAAACCAAGGATAAATGCTGAATCCCATGCGTATTCCTTGCCTCCCAATTCCAGAGCGAACATGAGGGAGACGATGGCGCCAACGAGTGTCAAAGCGCCCCACCAATCGATTCTTTGCTTAGAATGCTCAACGGATTCACGATAGAAGAAAGCTACAAAAATAAGTGAGATTAAACCAAGAGGGAGATTAATGTAAAATACCCATTTCCAGTTCACATAATCTGTGATATAAGCGCCAAGAAGTGGCCCGAAAATGCTGGACATGCCGAACACGGCGCCGAACAGTCCACCTAGTTTACCGCGGCTTTCTGCGGGTACGGCATCGAACATAATCGTGAAAGCAACCGGTAACATGGCGCCGCCGCCGATACCTTGAATTGCGCGATAGATGCTGAGCTCTATGATCGAACTTGCTGTTCCGCAAAGAATAGATCCAAGCATGAACACGATAACACCAAAGATGAAAAACTTTTTGCGTCCATACATATCGGAAAGTTTGCCGAAAATTGGCATGCCGGCCATTTCCGCCACCATATAAGCTGAAGTGACCCAAACGAATTTATCCAATCCGCCTAATTCACCGATGATGGTGCCCATGGCTGTAGCTACAATGGTATTATCCATGGC
Source organism: Paenibacillus sp. Soil724D2 (assembly GCF_001427935.1). Lineage (NCBI taxonomy): Bacteria > Bacillati > Bacillota > Bacilli > Caryophanales > Paenibacillaceae > Paenibacillus > Paenibacillus sp. Soil724D2. Next base: position 89,974 of record NZ_LMRY01000056.1, on the reverse strand, counting down.
AGCCATTAGGATACCCAGCAATAACCCGGCGATGACAATGCCTAAGCCTTTGTTTTTGTTTTGCGCTACCATAATGATTGTTGTCCTCACTTTCTCTGAATCCGATTTAATTTTTATCTATGGGGTGGGTTACTAAATGATAGTAACATGACTTAAGTTGGCTTTAAACCCTTTTAACAAAGCATAGGTTACTTTATCCATCTTGGCACCATCGAAGATTGTTTTCTTAATGTCAGATTTGAAGGAACAGCTTTGAAGTGTGGCATTTCGGAACGTGGTTCCTTTTAGATTGGAATGATGAAAAGTAGTTCCTGTAAAGAGTAGGTTATCCATACATACTCCAGTTAAATCGCAAGAACGGAACTCTATAAGGTCTAACATACAATTCTTGAAGCTGACACCTCTAAGATTGGATTTAGAAAACTTCGTTCCCGTCAAATTCGCACCGTCGAACTTAACCCGATCTAAATTGCTGCACTTAAAGGAAGCATTGGTTAAGTCTGAATGGCTGAAATCGGAATCTTGCAGGTTGCTGTAATTGAACTTGCCATCATGCACTTGGATAGACTTTAGGTCGGATTTTTGCAAATTCTGCATAGAGAAATCAATGCCAATGATTTGTTGGAGCTTCGTGGTGTTTGCATGAATGCTTTCGATCAATTCAGATATTTCGCCGATGGAAGCGATCGTCCTTTGAAAGGCAGCTTCTTCATCGAAGCCATCTTTTTGCAGATCTTGGAGTCTTTCCTGCAAATCAGTTAAAAGCTCTTCTTTTAATTCTTGGATGGGTCTCAAATCTTCATAATGTGAAAAAACATCATTCAAATAAGCAATGAGCCTCGGGTTTGGTTTCATCCATCATACCGCCTTTCTAAATGAGCAAATTGAGAATGGTCTTCGCATGTTCCCAATTTAACTTGTTGATCTTAAAAGCTTCTTTGCCCTTATCGGTAATGCGATAGTACTTTCTACGGCCGCCTTGCGTTTCATCCCCCCAGTAAGAGGTTATGCTTTCTTCCTGTTCTAGTCGCTTGAGACTGGAGTACATCGTTGCTTCTTTCAGTTCATATTCCCCGCCTGAAGTAACTTGCACGAGCTTTGAAATTTCATAGCCATATTTATCTCCGGAAATTAAAAACTTGAGAATAATAGTGTCGGTGTGTCCTCGAATGAGATCGGACGTTATTTTCAAGTCAACGATAATCCTCACCTCCTAGATTAAAATATACACGAGAATACTATGTCTGTCAAAGTAATTTTATTTTCGTTACACATTTAGGTATGAGCTCAGTTTGACCAGATGCACAGACGATGATAACTTAAGAATGAAACATATTCGAAATCAGTTGCTGTTAAAATGAAAGGTGGCATTCATCGTGGTAATCAATCCGGCACAAACGATTGTAGGCTTAGTAGGAACAGGTGTCATGGGCAAAAGTATGGCAGGCCATTTTATTCAAGCAGGCTACGAGGTACATATATATAATCGAACGAAATCCAAGGCACAGGAGCTGTTGGATCAGGGGGCTCACTGGCAGGATTCACCTGGACTTTTAGCGCAGCAATGTGATGTAATTATTACAATGGTAGGTTTCCCTAAGGACGTAGAAGAGATTTATTTAGGCGAAAATGGCATTCTTTCTAACACTAAGCCGGGCAGCTATGTAATTGATATGACAACATCTAGTCCGATGCTGGCCAAACAGATTTATGAAAAAGCACTCACGCGACAAGTGTTTTCATTAGATGCTCCTGTTTCGGGCGGTGATATTGGAGCTAAGGAAGCGAGATTATCGATTATGGTTGGGGGCTCGCGTGAAGCTTTTGATACCATGCTGCCGCTTTTTGAGAAGATTGGCACCAATATCGTCTACCAAGGAGAAGCCGGTGCAGGCCAGCATACGAAAATGTGCAACCAAATCGCAATCGCAAGTAATATGATGGGCGTTGTTGAAGCGCTCGTATATGCGAAGAAATCAGGACTCGACCCTTCGACTGTGCTCAAAAGCATTGAATCGGGTGCGGCGGGCAGTTGGTCCTTAAGCAACCTGGCTCCACGCATCATCGCTGGGAATTTTGCTCCAGGCTTTTATGTGAAGCACTTCATCAAAGATATGAAGATCGCGCTTCAATCTGCTGAGGAAATGAAAGTGGAGCTGCCTGGACTAACACTGGCGAAATCTCTTTATGAGCAGCTAGCTGCGAGCGGCGAAGAAGACAGCGGTACTCAAGCGCTGTTTAAGATTATAAATAAGTAGCTCGAGATAGTGAGCTATTGAAGGAGAGCAAGCATCCCGTGAAGGATGCTTTTTTTTGTATTTATATCTTTTGGGTGACCGAGAGGTTTCACTTATTACAGGTGGTAAAAGGCCTGATATCTGTGCTGGAACTTTTCATCGTTGCAGATGAAAACAGCGCTGACATCGGGGCTGCGTGTGGCTTGTAACGATGTTTTACATCGTTACAGATGTCTCAGCCGTGGCTGTCGTGCGCTGCAACGATGATTTTCATCGTTGCAGATGAAAACAGTGCTGACATCCGTGCTGCGTGTGGCTTGTAACGATGTTTTACATCGTTACAGATGTCTCAGCCGTTGCTGTCGCGCGCTGGAACGATGATTTTCATCGTTGCAGATGAAAACAGTGTTGACATCGGCGCTGTGTATGGCTTGTAACGATGTTTAACATCGTTACAGATGTCACTGCCGTGGCTATCGCGCACTGCAACGATGATTTTCATCGTTGCAGATGAAAACAGCACTGACATCGGCGCTGCGTGTGGCTTGTAACGATGTTTTACATCGTTACAGTTGTCTCAGTCGTGGCTGTCGTTTTCATCGTTGCAGATGAAAACAGCGCTGACATCGGGGCTGCGTGTGGCTTGTAACGATGTTTTACATCGTTACAGWTGTCTCAGYCGTGGCTGTCGCGCKCTGSAACGATKRTTTTCATCGTTGCAGATGAAAACAGCGCTGACATCGGGCTGCGTGTGGCTTGTAACGATGTTTTACATCGTTACAGATGTCACTGCCGTGGCTGTCGTGCGGAATACGCGCTTTCGGGGAAGCAGCAAGAGCTGAAAGTGCGAAAAAGGTACTTACGAAGACGCGGTCGGAGGGGAATTTAGCCGAAAACGCGAAAAACGCGCTTTCGTAATGCTGCAAGAGCTAATAGTACGAAAACCGAGCTTGCATGGACGCAGCATCATATCATGACAGGTTCTCGAATACATATGAATAAGGGAAATGGAAGGTTGTCACATACATAATCCTGTAAGCGATGAGAGCGCTTAATGCTGAGTTTCAACATTTTACTGAAGAGGTGATTCGAAAATGAGTACAGAAAAAAACAAGCTTACGACCAGCTGGGGAGCTCCGGTTGGGGACAACCAAAACTCGATAACGGCGGGGGCACGGGGGCCGACGTTGATACAAGATGTCCACCTGTTAGAAAAGCTGGCACACTTTAACCGAGAACGCGTACCTGAGCGAGTGGTTCATGCCAAAGGTGCGGGAGCGCACGGTTATTTTGAAGTCACGCAAGATTTGACGAAGTATACGAAAGCGAGCTTGTTCTCAGAGGTAGGCAAGCGTACACCGCTGTTCGTTCGATTTTCGACCGTGGCTGGTGAGAATGGTTCTTCGGACACGGTTCGGGACCCGCGCGGATTCGCAGTGAAATTTTATACCGATGAAGGGAATTATGATTTGGTCGGCAATAATACGCCTGTGTTTTTTATTCGCGACGCGATTAAATTCCCTGACTTTATTCATACACAGAAAAGACACCCCCAAACTCATTTGAAAAATCCAAATGCCGTCTGGGATTTCTGGTCATTATCTCCTGAATCTTTGCATCAAGTGACAATACTAATGTCGGATCGGGGTATTCCCGCAACGCTGAGGCATATGCATGGATTTGGCAGTCATACGTTCAAATGGGTCAATGCTGAGGGTGAAGGTGTGTGGGTGAAATATCATTTTAAAACCGAACAAGGCGTCCAGAACTTAGCTCCAGATGTAGCTGCACAGCTCGCGGCCGACAATCCGGATTATCATACCGAGGACTTGTTTAATGCGATTGATAAAGGAGATTTCCCAGCCTGGAAGCTGTGTGTACAGATCATGCCTCTTGAGGATGCGAATACGTATCGTTTTGATCCTTTTGATGTCACGAAAATTTGGTCGCAGAAAGACTATCCTTTAATTGAAGTTGGGCGCATGGTGCTGGATCGCAACCCGGAAAATTATTTTGCTGAGGTAGAGCAAGCTACATTCTCGCCAGGGACACTCGTACCAGGAATCGATGTATCACCTGATAAAATGCTGCAAGGACGATTGTTTGCTTATGGAGATGCACATCGGTACCGGGTGGGGGCTAATCATCAGGCATTGCCAATAAATCGCCCGCGGAGTGAAGTGAATAACTATCAGCGTGACGGTCAAATGCGTGCGGATAGCAATGGTGGGGGTTCCGTATACTACGAGCCGAACAGCCTTGGCGGACCAAAGGAGACGCCTGCGGACAAACCGGCACCCTACGAAGTGTCTGGGTCGGCGGACAGTGTTGCCTATGATCATCATGATCATTACACGCAACCTGGTGATTTATACCGCTTGTTAAGTGAAGCGGAACGTACTCGTCTTGTTCAAACGATTGTTGGTGCAATGAAACCTGTGGAGTCGGATGAAATTAAGCTCAGACAGATTGGTCATTTCTATAAGGCAGATCCCGAATATGGGATCCGCGTGGCAGAGGGTCTTGGGTTATCCATACCAGAATGAAGTGAATAGTGAGAGGCAGCTACCTTTTCGCCACAAAAGGATAGCTGTCTTTTTTTTATGGCATATGCTAAAGGGAGCAAGGCATAATCCGAAGAGGTGATCATGGTGGGAACTCGTTTATTGTCCGAGAAACTTGTAAGGAATCGTTTTCCGCATCTAAGATATATTAGAATTCATACACCTGAAAAGCATAAAGCGACGATCTACGCTTGGACTGGAGATTTGTATTTACCCGAGAAGGATGCTCAAAGCCTACAGCATTTTGCAAGCGGTTACTTATATCCTTATGTCAACTTTCAAGTCAAGGCATACAGCGCGGTTCAACCCGATAGAGTTCCACAACTGCAAGAAATACCGACAGCAATCATCCAAACAGCGATGCGGAGAGATTTGAATCAATATGGCATCATAGAGGCGATAAACCGGTTATTTCCTTTTGGTCGTTTAAAGTTTAACAGATATCAAGCAGCGGATAGTATCATTCATTTTGATTTCCACGCAATTCGATTACTCCATGATAAAGAAAAAAAGGCCATGTATGACTATTTGCAAGAATTGATTCCCTTAGGCTCCTATTGTGAAGTGACCTTTTATTAAGGCTGACGGCTTGAACGTTCATCAATGCGGAACTCGCTTTCATCCCGTAAATAACTCGTTGCGCCAATCTTTACGGAATGAGTCGTATACTTTTCTACCACGCCTGAAGCAATGAATACTGGAATATCATCCGCTGTATGTTGAATGACAACTACAGTAACTTGCGATAGCGCAGCCGCGAATAATTCCATATCCGTTGACAGTGTCTTGTTCATTGGGCTTTTCACCTCCGTGCTCCTTGTCTCGTTAAGCCATTCCTCTGATTCTAGCACAGGAACATTAACGTTAAAAGAGCCAGAAACAGTTCAAGCAGCTTTCAAGTTAAAAAGCTATCGAATCATACCATAATCACGAATTGTGGTATCAACTTCTACTCGGATATCGGCACGGGGGTAAATGGATTTCCAATTCAAATTGTTCCAATTTTCATAGCTCATACTATTGCGGACGTAAGTTCCGATACCCAAGTTATCCCCGCCGCTGCGCTGCACATGGCTAACTATCGCTTGTAATTTTTCGCGAATGGCTTCGGACAAATCCTGATCTAAATTTTTTTGTTCTTCCGGTTTTTTGAATGTCGATTTTCCTGTATATTCCAATATATTTCCGCTTAAGCGAATACGGATAACGACTTGAGGGATCTTGCTTTCACTCCCCTGCTTGTTAACGATGACTTCTCTTTTGCTGGCGATTGAACTAATCATCGCACTTTCTTTTCGCCCAGATGAACGATTCATGAATGTAATATCGATTTCACCCATTTTGAAGCTTTTATTGAGAATAGCAAATAGTACGGTTTGTTCGGCACTAATTTTGCCAATGTAGCGATCATTTTTGAAAAGGGCAATCCCATCGATTTCAATATTATCACCTTTTACAACTAGCATAGGAGCGATTGGATCCCTACCATCGTCATAATAGTCGCGTACGAAACTGTAGAGAGATACATCAGGAACCTCATGGATTTTGGCCTCTTGGGTTAATAACTGATCAATATGATTCCCGACGGATCGTATTTGTGCATATTTATGGGTCAACATGTCTACAGCACTGCCGTTAACGATGACAATTTTCAGTTTTTCACCAACGGTATAATCGCGGCGATAGGAGTCAAGTTCGTTCCAAATCCCCTGTTTAGCCAAGTCTTTCCCGAACAGAATACTTCTCAATTGCCCTGACACAAGGACTTTGTTAATTTTGCGGGACAATTTGGTCCGCCCATCTTTAGGGGATTCAGCTATGGTTTGCAAAATGTCTGATTGAGGATTGTCTACAGTTCCGGCTTTTGGGATGGCGATAGCTATAGACATGTCCGTTTCAGAAGGTTTTCCATTCTCTTCAAACACGGAGTCCACAGCAGCAGTATCCGACATGCCTAATTTCTCAATGCGATTTTGTTCAACACAACCGGTGAGACTCAATAGGAAGACAACCAATACCCAATTACGCATAATTCCGCCCTCGATATTTGTTAATTAAAAGGATGACCAATAGGAAGATCGGCAGCAAGAAAGCAACCCCTGCTTCAGAAATTCCAAACAGACTTAACCACTGTTCTGTCTTTTCAAGCGCTGAGGGTATGACGAACATGGCAGCTAATGGGAAAATCACTAAAATAACATAGGGCATCCATTGCTTGTTTGAAGTTGGCAGGAGCCATTTTATCGTTTCAAGTGCTGCCCAACTGTATAGGACACTCGTCATGAGAACTCGAAACAAAGTAATATTAAACACGAAATCATCGATTCGTTTTACAAAGGGGAGTTCCACATACGAGAGCAAATTGAGTACAGGATACTTCAAATGCTGAAGTTGATGAAGGCTGAAAAAGCCAAAGGCAACAAACACAGTTAACGTATAAGAAAATGTGGTGATCAGATTTGCAAGTTGAAAAGCACGGATTAAATGCGTTTTTTCATTGGAATATGGAAAAAGCAAAAGGCAAAGTTCATAACCCAGAAAGGCTATGTAAACCTCAATCCACCCTTTGATGGAGTGAGTGGCATCTCTAAACCAGAAGGTAGTCATACGTGATAGATCAAAATCTTCAAAGGTATAAAAAATAAGCAAAAAATTCCAAATAATGATATAAAATGAAAGGACTGCTGTTCTGGAGATACTCATAATGCCCTTAGTTAAAAGCAAGAAAACAAGAATCTCAAACAAAATATACAAATACGCGGGATGGAGTGAGGGGAACGATAACGATTTTAAAATTAATATATATTCTTTACCAACCAAGCTGCCTAGCATTGCCCATAATCCAGCTATAACTCCGAAAAAAGGAACTAAAATGAATTTCGGTAAAGCAGATTGTGAAATTTCGAAAATAGATCTCCCTCTACCAAATTTATAAACGAATGAAATGAGCAGAAGATTGAGAGCGGCAACGGACGAACAGATAAGTAAAGCTGCCCACCCATTTGTACCGATATTCTCAGAAATTAGCCGAGGAAGGCTGATTATGACGACTCCGGTTTGAGCGAAGTTTGCCATAATGGTGGTCTGATAAAATGGAAGCTTAGCACGCATGAGTGTCTCCTTCATTCGTTCGGATTATTAGTGGTAGGCTTTTTGAGTTTGGTCAAAATCTGAATGGGTGCTCGGATAATGAGTTCTAACCATCGAATTGGTTTCGAAGGTGCAATTGGGTATAAATAAGAGATGCCGAACATGTTAAACCCAGAAAGCTGAATCATAATAAAGCTGAGTCCAAACACCAGGCCGAAATTTCCGAGGAGACCGGCCATTATAATGATCGCAAATCGCAGCAAGCGAATTGAAGAACTCATGATATAGCTTGGAACGACGAAGGAAGCGATAGCCGAAATAGCTATCGATATAATGAGGATATTGCTTGTAATGCCAGCCTGAACGGCCGCTTGTCCGATGACGATCCCGCCGACGGTACCAATGGTCTGACCGATTTTGGTAGGTAAACGCGCACCTGCTTCGCGAAGCAGCTCAATCGTCATTTCCATAACGATGGCTTCTATAAGAGGGGAGAACGGCACTTTATTACGGGATTCCATTAAGTTTAACAGCAGGGACGATGGAATCATTTCATAATGATAAGTGACTATAGATACATAAAATGCAGTGAAGCAAAGTGTGATGAATAAGGCAATGAACCGTAAAATGCGAACCGCAGAAGCAACGGCCCATGGCTGATAATAATCGTCAGGTGATGAGAAAAATTCAATAAACGAGGTTGGTGCGCTGAATGCGACTGGACTCCCGTCAAGCAACCCCACTATTTTGCCGCTTGTCAACTTGTCTGCCATATGATCAGGTCGAACGCTTGTTAGGAATAGAGGGAAAATCGCTAGTTTGCTGGGTGTTAAATGTTGCACAAGTGTATTCGTATCATAGATGGTTTGGATATCAAGCTTTTCAATCATTTCATTTAATTGCTGCAAATGCGCTGGTTCTGCAAGTTCCTCTATATAGAGGAGAACCATCGTCGTTCCTGTTCTTGTACCGATTGTGTAGGTGATTGCTTTTAAAGCAGGGTCCTTGATACGCCTCCGTATCAAAGACAAATTCGTACTGAGCGACTCAGTGAAAGAGTCCATGGGACCATTAATGACGCTTTCTGTCTCTGAATTTTGAATGGATCGAGATTCAGGCGCGTAAGCTTCGTGTAAGTACCCTCTATTTTTATAGAAAATAGCGATGTTTCCACCCAAAATGCCAGTAACTAACTCGCTTGCTTGCAGCTTAGTTATATACGAAGACTGGCTCAGAATAGCGACCATATCAGCGTCTTTCCTATTGAAAAGCTCTATGGCATCTTTTCTTAAAGTCTCTGAGCTGACAAGGTGACCAAAATAAATGATATCGATTTGCGGAAGCGGGAGGTGCAAATGAGATAAATCCGAGCAATCGCTGAGCAATTGCAACGTTTGCTCTAACAGACTAGGAGCACTCTTCAAGTCTCCGTTCATGCTTATCGATCTCCTTCCTCGCTGTGATTCAGGACTGCCCAATATTTCCATCCTTTATTATGTTTCTTTTTCGAATTCGCTATTCGACTTCACGGAAACGATCCCAATCAGGAGTCTTATTTTCCATACATCGCCTTGTGGGTTGAATCATATGGTATCATGATGAATGAATAAGTGATTGATCCAACAGTTTTACAAAAAAGGAGCTCGAATCTATATGATCAAACATTCTCCCTACATTCTGTTAGTTCTCGCCACATGTATATGGGGAGGCAATTTTGTTGCTGGCAAGGCGCTTGTCCTTCACATTCCGCCGATTACGCTAGCTGCATTACGTTGGAGTATTGCTTTTATTTGTCTTCTTCCTTTCTTTGGTAGGCAGGCTTGGCAGCTAAGATCTGAGTTTCTCCGCAGCTGGAAAATGATTCTTTTTCTGTCGGCAACCGGTGTTGCCGGATTCAATACGTTAACCTATGTAGCTGTCCAATATACAGGTTCGATTAATGCATCGTTAATGAATTCGGCTACACCCATCATAGTTGTGCTTTTAACCTGGCTAGTTATGAAAGAGCGCTTCGCTTGGTCGGCTTTACCTGGAATTGTGGTCTCCATGGCTGGTGTGAGCTGGATTATTAGTCGAGGGAGTGTGTCGGCGCTGTTGAGTCTTTCCTTTAACAAAGGCGACCTGTTCATGCTAGTGGCCGTTTTGTGTTGGGCTCTATATTCGGTGGGTATGAAAAAGATGTCAGGACGATTCCCATCCAGTCCTTTTTTACTGATTCAAATGACTGTGGCTTTAGTGCTGCTGCTTCCGCTTTCGGCAGTGGAATGGGCGCTGAAGTCGCCGCATGTTGACTGGAGTCCACCTCTTGTAACAGGACTTATTTATATTGGTTTGTTTGCTTCGATTGTTGCTTTCTTGAGCTGGAATCGTGCCATTGAGCTTGCTGGACCTCAGCGTTGTGCGGGTTTTCTGAATTTGATTCCGATGTTCAGCGCCGTTTTTGCAACTGCTTTTACGGGGGAATCGTTAAGGATGTATCATCTTTTAGGGGCTATTTGGATCGTGGTTGGGGTGTATATCACGAATTATGAAATTAAGAAGCAGCAAATGAAGGGCGCAAGAATAGAGATAGCAAAAACCTAGCGGGGCTTCGCTAGGTTTTTTTCATTGAATCGATTTTCTTTGAATGATGTAGATGAATATGAAAATGATTGGTAAAGCATACTAAACACAAACACATTAAGAATAAAACAGATAAGGGGTGTAAGATGTTTGTAACCAAAGGCTCTCATAAAGTTTTGATTTTGACCGCAGCGACCATGTCGATACTACTTTCGGGATGTGCAGCTAAACCAAATAAACAAAGCCAGCAAAATACATCAATTAAGCAGCAACAAGTTCAACAACCAGGTAATGAGGATAATCGCATCCAAATAGCGAAGGAAGCGGCAGCTAAAATCACAGAGCTAGACAGCGTAAAACAAGCAAATGTTCTTGTTACCAAAAGAAAAGCCTATGTTGCAGCTTTACTAAAAAACGACCAACAATTAACACGTGAAATAGAAGACCAAATTGCCAATAAAGTCAGAGCAACGGATCCGAATATTCAGAATGTTTACGTTTCAACAAGTCCGGAAATGGCGGACCGATTCAATACTTATGTGCTTGATGTTCAACAGGGAAGACCAGTAGCCGGTTTTGTTGATCAGTTTAAAGAGATCGTAGCTAGAGTTTTCCCGACCGCCAAATAATTTCTTATGAGGGATGGAAATCATTAATGAGCAGGCAGCCGGCATTTTTAGTGGCTGCCTGCTGCGTTTAACTTTCATTTTCAAAAGATTAGATTCTTTTATTTCAGGTAACAGCATATGAATCAGACAAGCCTTTTACAGGAGCTGGTTTGTTTGCTTTCGTTACAAAAAAATGTAGCAATCATTTTGGGGAGTTTACTAATCTCAATGGGTATCAATTTTTTTCTTATGCCTTTTAAGGTACTAGATGGCGGGCTCATTGGAATTGCTCTTATTATCAATTATTTATTTGGACTCAAAGTGGGACTGGTTATGTTTTTGTGCAGCATTCCTATTTTTATTTTGGTGTGGTTCCATTTCAGTGATATGTTTTACAATAGCATGTATGGATTATTTTTTTCTTCATTCGTTATCGATTTCTTTGGACAATACCGCGATCTTTTCTTATATTATGTGGATTTAACACCATTTAGCAGTTCCTTGATCGGCGGATTTTTTGTAGGTACTGGAATTGGAATCATGCTGCGTTATGAAACGAGCACCGGAGGGACGGACTTGCTGGCTCAATATTTTTCCAAATGGGTTCCTATAAATGTGGGATTAATTGTTTTTATAATCGATGGTATGATTATCTGCCTTGGCGGACTACTGCTTTCGGCTGAAACATTCCTGCTTTCCATCCTTACAATTACCGCAGGCGGGATAGCGACGAGTCTTTGTACAATGAAATAACCAACGAAATATTTATGTGGAATATGCAAAAAACTGCGTTCCCTACAATCGTAGAGAACGCGGTTTTTTGTCTTAATCGATTTTCTCCATATGTGCATGATTGCGGCGAAGAAGATCAACAGCAGCCGGATAATCAACATCGCTGACTTTGGCTGAAAGTACATAATGAAGAGCATCTTCATCCTCATTCTTATCCCAATATGCATCCGAAGAATGTGTTTCGACTGTTGGCATAACACCTACAATTCCGACACCACTGTTCAGATTCGTTTCTCCGCCAGTTCCAACTCCGTCTACAAAAGGCAGCAGTACGCGTCCGGTGCCATTGTAGCCGTCTGGCAATCTGCCAACTTCGAGCATGTCCGGACTGTACTTCAGCAGTAGAATCCTCGCATGCTCAGCTTGATTTTCAGTGTGAAAATAGGCTTGAATCATTCGGCTCATGAAGAATCACTCCTTATAAAAGGTGATGGTAAGGTTGTTCTTATTGAAACTTACCCTGTGAGTGGAAGAAGCCTACCTTTCAACCAAAATAAATTAAACTTAGTGTAATAATCGGGATGATCGGGATTGAATTAGACGTTAATCCTGCATTATAAGCGATATTGAGAGAAGGGATTAAATCTTTTGATTGGACAATTCATTGTCTTTAGTTCAAAATAGAATTAAGTGCAGGGGAGGTCAACCAACATGCCGATGAATAACTTTCGTCATTTATTACGTATTTTTTGGACGTTTCTTCGTATAAGTCCACTCACATTCGGTGGTGGTTATGCCATGCTGCCAGCCATCCATAGAGAAGTGGTCGTTACGAACAAGTGGATGACCGACGATGAGATGTCGGAACTGCTTGCTATTTCAGGTGCCGCTCCGGGTGGTGTAGGTGTTAATGTATCAGCTTTAGTAGGGTATCATTTAGCAGGAATAAGAGGAGCTGTAGCAGCCGTCATCGGCATTACGCTTCCTACTTTTTTTATCGTGATACTGCTTAGTATCATTTACACTTTCCTTCAAAGTTATCCCAAGATGCAAGCCATTATGGAAGGAATCCATGCCGCTATCGTAGGATTGATTGCTGCCGCTGCTTACAAAATGGCGAAATCATCTATTATAGATAAAATGACGCTAATAGCTGCAGTTAGTACCGTTCTTCTGCTGATCTTCATACCGATATCCCCCATTTTAATGATTATATTCGGCGTACTGGTCGGGATTGCCGTTGTTTTCTTGAAACAACGCTGGGGAATGAAGAATCCGATCAAGAGGCAAGAGGACACAATGTCAGGGAACAAAAGCAATCGTGCTGCCGACTATTTCATCGCAGACGGGATTTGAGGAATGAGGTGAACTATGCTTTTAAGTTTGTTTATTACTTTCTTTAAAATTGGCATGATCTCATTCGGTGGCGGTTACGCCATGATGCCTGTTATCCAACGTGAGGTAGAGAGGCATCAATGGCTCAATTCAGATGATTTTAATAACGTCATATCCTTAGCAGGTACAGGACCTGGACCGATTGCAACGAATAGTGCCACATTAATCGGTTTCCATACAGCCGGTGTGCCCGGCGCTATTGCAGCTACGCTAGGGATGGTTTTGCCATCACTTATACTTATCATTGTATTAGCTGCTTTCTTATATAAATGGCACGCGAATAAATGGTTTAAATCTTCTTTCTACGGTTTGAAACCGGTAGTAACGGGCTTTATCATCTTTGCAGCGATACACTTCGGGTGGTCAGGGTTAGGTCCAGTGAAGTACCAAATAACTTGGGACCAAATTGCGACGGTGCTTATCGCGGTAGGTGCCTTCTTGGCAATTATTAAATATAAGCTTCATCCTTTTATGGTCATCGTATTTGCTGGTATTTTGGGCATTGTTTTTTTTCAGTGAATTATAAAGCGTCTTCTAACAGGGCTCTCTTTTCATTCCTTCAGATGGGGTGAAAGGAGAGTTTTTCGTATTATTGTGTATTATTTGTGTCGAATAGTGATAAAAAATATTTTATGTGCTATAAACAATATTATATTCACTTATTTCGTTATATAATGTACACTATATAACAAATAGAACACACTATATAAAAAATGCTTTATTGATGAGAGGAATGGGAGAATGAGCATAGAACTAAAGGTTGAACAGCTAAGAGCAGGTGCCACCCACTACAATTTGTCAGTGTCAGAGCTAATGAGAATGAGCATCGAGCGTAAAGAAGGAACTTTCGCGTCCTCTGGAGCGCTTCAAGTGAACACTGGTAAGTATACAGGGCGTTCTCCCAAGGACAAATACATTGTAAATGAAGCTTCTGTAACTGATCATATCGATTGGGGAGCTGTGAATCAGCCGATGTCGGAGCAGCAGTTCGAGCGGCTGTATCAAAAAGCGCAAGACTACATGGCAAAGAAAGAATTGTTCATCTTTGATGGGTTCGCAGGAGCAGATTTGGCGTACAGGCTGCCGATTCGAGTTGTCAATGAGTATGCTTGGCACAATTTGTTCGCAAAGCAACTGTTTATCCGTCCTACTAAGATTGAACTGATGGCACATAAACCGGAGTTCACAGTCATTGCTCTGCCCGGCTTAAAAGCCGATCCTCTCACCGACGGTACCAGATCAGAAACGTTCATCTGCCTCTCCTTTGAGAAAAAGATCGTACTGATTGGGGGTACGGAGTACGCTGGTGAAATGAAGAAATCCATTTTTAGCGTTTTGAATTATATCTTGCCTGGGCAAGAAGTTCTACCTATGCATTGCTCGGCCAATGTCAGTGAAGAAGGAAATGTAGCTTTGTTCTTCGGGTTATCTGGCACGGGGAAAACGACTCTTTCCGCAGATCCGAATCGTCGTCTCATTGGCGATGATGAGCACGGCTGGTCGGAGACGGGTGTGTTTAATTTCGAGGGAGGCTGCTACGCAAAATGCGCTGGCCTTACCGAAGAGAAGGAGCCGCAGATTTGGCAGGCGATCCGATTCGGCACTGTTTTGGAGAATGTGGTGCTTGATCCTTCCAGCGGCATTGCCGAATACGGCAATACGCAGATTACGGAGAATACACGTGCAGCCTATCCTTTGGAATATATCCCTGGAGTGAAGATTCCGGGAACCGGCGGTCACCCTGATGTCATCATGTTCCTGACGGCAGATGCTTCCGGAGTTCTGCCTCCTATATCCAAGCTGACAAAAGAACAAGCGATGTACCACTTCTTGTCTGGCTACACGTCAAAGCTTGCTGGTACGGAACGTGGAGTTACGGAACCGGAAGCCACCTTCTCTACATGTTTTGGGGCGCCTTTCCTGCCGCTTCGTCCTAACGTTTATGCACAGATGCTGGGGCGTAAGATCGAAGAACATAAGGCCAACGTGTACCTCATTAACACAGGTTGGGTCGGCGGTTCCTATGGCGAAGGCAAACGTATGAATTTAGGTTATACAAGAGCAATGGTTACAGCTGCTCTAAACGGCAGCTTGGAGCAGACGACGTTCACGGAAGCTCCCTTCTTCGGTCTGTTATGTCCTGATGCTGTTCCAGGGGTTCCAAGCGAGCTCTTGCTGCCAAGGAACACTTGGCAAGATCAAAGTCAATATGACGTCAAGGC
Organism: Paenibacillus sp. Soil724D2; assembly: GCF_001427935.1. Taxonomy (NCBI): domain Bacteria; kingdom Bacillati; phylum Bacillota; class Bacilli; order Caryophanales; family Paenibacillaceae; genus Paenibacillus; species Paenibacillus sp. Soil724D2. The sequence goes on along the minus strand of NZ_LMRY01000056.1, from coordinate 74,564 downwards.
GAAGGAATTAGCGCAGCGTTTTATCCATAACTTCCAAAAATTCGCGGGTGTCGATGAACGTATCATCGCAGCTGGACCTAAGATTTCAAACGAAGTTTAGATGGGTTAGAATAGGTAAGACATGAATGATGAAGGGAGGGAAATATCATAGAGCTTACATCCCGACAGATGGAAATGATCGATCTCGTCAAAAAGCATGCACCTATTACAGGGGAACGAATAGCTGAATTGCTTGGAATTAGCCGTCCAACCATTCGTTCCGACCTTGCTGTTTTGGTTATGCTTCGCTATATTGACGCCAAACCAAAAGTTGGATATTTCCTAGGAACGGCTGCTCTGGAAGTAGATTCACCATTCAAACATATAGAAGCAGTAAGAGTAAAGGATGTAATGGGAATCCCTATTGTTCTAAGGGAAACTGTCACCGTAAGCGATGCTGTAGTCACTCTTTTTCTCGAAAATGTAGGAAGCTTGATTATCGTGAATATGCAAGGGACTTTAGCTGGTATTGTTACACGGAAGGACTTGCTAAAGGTTACGCTTGGGCAGGCGACAGCAAATACGATGCCCGTTTCACTAGTCATGACTAGGCATCCGAATGTTGTGACGGTAAACCCGGAAGACAGTGTATTAGAAGCAGCGCGGAAAATGATTCATCATCAAGTGGATGGGCTGCCTGTGGTTAAGAGTGAGGCTGATCAAGAGCCAGGTGAAGTGGTTGGCCGAATTACGAAAACAACAATGACCAAATTGCTGCTTGATGTGGCGCTGGGGACTTAATCAGGGGGAGTGTAAGTGGGAGAGAAGATCCATACGATTTTCGTTTGTTCGGATTCAGTGGGGGAAACGGCGAATACTGTCGTACAAGCAACGATCCGCCAATTTAATGCAAGCCAAGTGCAAGTCAGACGTTTCGGATCGATCCGAACGGAAGATGAAGTACGCGCTTTAGTAGAAGAGGCAGCGAAAGTGGATGGGTTCATTGCTTATACGCTAGTACTACCTGAGCTTAGAGAGATGATGCGGCAGGAAGCCATACGTTTAAGTGTAAATGCCATTGATATCATGGGACCCATGATGCAGGCTTTCATAGATACCTTTAAGGGTTCTCCGAAGCGGAAAGTCGGTCTGCTTTATCAGCTGGATGAACAATATTACCAACGGGTAGAAGCGGTCGAGTTCACGGTAAACAGTGACGATGGCAAGGACCCAAGCGCTATGAAACAAGCACAGATTATTTTAATTGGACCTTCCCGAACTTCTAAAACGCCACTGAGCATTTATTTGGCGCACAAAGGCTATAAGGTGGCGAATTACCCGCTTGTTCCTGAGGTAAAGCCGCCTGCAATTATATATGAGCTAGACCCGAGTAAATTGATTGGTTTGACGATGAGTCCCGAGCATCTGGTACGTATTCGTACGGAACGTCTGAAAGCGGTCGGACTTCCTTTTGGCGCTAAATATGCGACAGGGGAGCGAGTCGAAGAAGAGTTGGCATTCGCAATGAAATTATATCGTGAGCTTGGTTGTAAGATTATCGATGTAAGTGAGAAGGCCATTGAAGAAACGGCTGGCCTGATTCTAGCAGACAGATAGCCAGGAAGCCAACATTTCCTAATAGAAAGGGTGAATGATGTATGCAAAGAGATTTGTCTCTGGAAATTGTGCGAGTAACAGAATCTGCAGCTTTGGCGTCCGCACGTTGGACGGGAAAAGGGAATAAACACAGCGCTGACGAGGCAGCAACTTCTGCTATGCGTTCTATTTTTAGCTCCATTCCTTTTCGAGGAACGGTTGTCATTGGTGAAGGTGAGATGGATGAAGCCCCGATGCTGTTCATCGGTGAGTCTTTAGGAAATGGGTTGGGTCCCGAATATGATGTGGCTGTTGATCCGCTCGAAGGTACCGATATTGTAGCTAGCGGCAGGAGTAATGCCCTTTCCGTGGTAGCCATAGCTGAGAAAGGGAACCTGCTGCATGCACCGGATATGTATATGGAGAAGCTGGCAGTAGGACCGCGGTTGGTTGGCAAATTGAATTTGGATGACCCCTTAGAACTAACGATTAGAAAGGCCGCTCTTGAGTTACAAAAAGAGATAACAGAGCTGACTGTCTCCATCTTGGATCGCAAAAGACATGCTGAAAAAATCCTTGTTTTACGGACGTTAGGTGTAAAAATTCATTTACTGAATGATGGCGATGTGGCGGGTGCTATGGCTGCGGCTTTCCCTGAAACGGGCATTGATCTGCACGTGGGATCCGGAGGCGCACCGGAAGGGGTACTCGCCGCGGCTGCACTACGTTGTATGGGAGGCGAATTTCAAGGACGGCTTCTTCCTGATAACGAAGAAGAAATACAACGATGCAAGAAAATGGGGATTGCTGATCCATCCAAAGTGCTTGGAATGCGCGAGTTAGTAGGCGAATCTGACATTTATTTCGCTGCAACCGGTGTGACCTCGGGCGACTTCCTGAGCGGAGTTAAATTTCTATTTGGCGGTCGCGCAGAAACACATTCTGTCGTTATGAGGGCGCAAACACAGACGGTCCGTTTCATCCAATGCGTGCATCAGATGCATGAGTACCACCTCGGGAGCGCCTGAGCAGACATTAAGGGACTACATAAACGCATGCAAAGAAATCTCTCTTTGGTATAAGGAGAGATTTCTTTGTGTTTAAAAATAGAACAACTTTATGTGATATTGTAATCCCTTGGCACGATTATTGCTTGATAAAAAGAAGGGGAAGCGTCATCATACGTCTGGAGATGATAAGCAGGCGAGCTGTAGGATGTTACCATAAGCAAAATGGGTTTAAATAGAGCTATAATTGATTTATAATAATCGTAAGCGTTTTCAATAAAAGGGACTTATGCTCAACACGAAAAGTATTGCCATGGCAAAACTCAAGGAGGAACCAGGTATGAGAACAGGCTATAGTCTAACACAAGTGCAGAACCAAAAGCTAACGATGACTCCTGAACTGCAACAGTCCATTCATATATTGCAATTATCAAGCTATGAGTTATCGCAGTACCTCCAAGAGCAAGCCTTGGAAAATCCCATACTGGACATCGAATCATTCACAAGTTCTCATTTGAAATCGGGTAAATCTTCACAAATGGCGGGGTCAATCACAGATCCGCTATGGAAGGCGAAGGCGAGGGAGGAAACATTGGAGCAGTGGCTTCTTAGCCAACTGCGGATAGCAGGGGTTTCCGAAACCTTATATCAGACGGCAGCCTATCTGGCAGGAAATTTAGATGATAGAGGTTATTTACCCCTTTCTATTACGGAAGTAAGCTCGTTTTTGAATAAGCCTAAAGAAGTTGTCGAAGAAGCACTAGCTTGCATACAGTCCCTGGATCCGCCGGGCGTAGGAGCAAGAGACTTGCAGGAATGCTTATTGCTGCAGATTTCTAAGGATCATGCCGCACCGCATGGCACTTTTGAAGTGGTCAGCCAATGTATGCAGCAGCTTGCTCAAATGAAGCTGGATAAGATTGCGGTGCAATTAGGTGTAACACTCATGCAAGTGAAGGAGATCGTCACCTATATTCGTAGTTTGAATCCACGACCTGGTATGGCCTTCAGCTGGATCGAAGAATCTTATATCATTCCCGATGCTACTATTTATAAAGAACATGGGAACATCGTGATCCAAATGAATGCGGGCGCAGTCCCAAAGACCTCAGTTAATACGAACTATTATAATCATATCCAGCATGCAGGTTGTAAAGAATCGGTGTCCTTTCTGAAAGAAAAATGGAAAACAGCCGATTGGATTGTGCGCAGCCTGGAGCAGCGGAAGATGACCCTGTACCGGGTCATTCGGGCTATTTTTGAAGAACAGCTGACGTTTTTAGAGATCGGCGAACGTGGCATGAAGCCCTTAACTTTAAAAATGATTTCCGAGAAACTTGACCTCCATGAATCTACGATTAGTAGGACGGTACAAAACAAGTACATTCGTACACCCTATGGCGTGCTTGAGCTTAAATATTTCTTTTCTTCGGGGCTGCAATCAGATGTAGGTGAACTAACGTCTATCAAAACAATCAAGATAAGAATCAAAGAACTCATTTCACAGGAACATAAGAAACAGCCTTATTCTGATCAAAAAGTTGTAGAAATTTTATCGGAAGAGGGCATTCGCATTTCACGCAGAACGGTGACCAAATATCGTGAAGAGCTGCATATTTTATCTTCTGCACTGCGAAAGAATATTTTGTAAGCATAAACCCGCCAGAGGCAATTCCTCTCGGCGGGTTTTTCTTATGCCTTGGGTGCAATTTACGACGAAAATGGGCTGGACATTCCCTATTTGATGGACCGCCGAGAAAAAGATATGTACCTAAAGGGGTTAGCAATAATTCGCCTATTTTTGTTGAAAAAGCAGAAGGGGCTTTATTGCACGACGTAGATGGCAATGTATTTTTAGATTTTGTTGGTGCGATTGGTTCATTAAATGCAGGGCACTGCCCGCCGGAAGTAGTACAGGCCATTCAAAAACAAGCAGAATTATATCTGCATACTTGCTTCCATATTGCGATGTACGAACCTTACGTGCAGCTTGCCAAGAAATTAGATGAAATTACGCCAGGTAACTTCGAGAAAAAGACGATTTTTCTTAACAGTGGCGCGGAAGCAGTAGAAAATGCGGTGAAGATCGCTCGGAAATACACAGGGAAAACAGGTATCGTCTCGTTTACTCGCGGGTTTCATGGACGTACATTACTTGGTATGTCACTGACTAGTAAAGTAAAGCCATATAAATTTAATATGGGACCCTTTGCCCCTGCGACCTATAAAGCTCCGTTCCCGTATCCCTTCAACCGTCCTGCATCGATGACGGAGGAAGAATATGCCGACTTTTGCCTGAAGCAGTTTGAAGACTTCCTATTTACGGAAGTGCCCCAGAAGAGATTGCCGCAGTTATTATGGAGCCTGTACAGGGAGAGGGCGGCTTTATAGTGCCTCCTAAATCTTTTGTGCAAGGTGTGTATAAAATCTGTAAGCAGAATGACATTCTTTTTATCGCGGATGAGATTCAGACGGGTTTTGGACGGACAGGTACGATTTTTGCCTCCAGTCAATTCGGTATTGAGCCGGATTTAATGACGTTATCTAAATCAATTGCGGCGGGACTTCCCATTAGCGCAGTGGTAGGCAGAGCGGGAATTATGGATGCACCTGGACCTGGTGAAATCGGGGGCACCTACGGTGGGAGCCCGTTAGGCTGCGTTGCTGCTTTGGCTGTTATTGAAATGATGGAACGAGACGACCTTCCAGGGAAATCCAAAATCATTGGCGATAAAATTCGCAGTTTCTTTATAGCATTGCAAGAAGATGTTCCACATATTGCTGATGTAAGAGGACTTGGAGCGATGTGCGGTATTGAGTTTGTGGATCCCGTGACGGGTAAACCCTCCAAAGAACTGGTAGCTAGCTGCGTAAAAGCCTGCTATGAAGCGGGCGTAATCGTTCTAAGCGCAGGAGTTCAAGGTAACGTTCTGCGATTCCTCACGCCGCTGGTCATTACAGGTGAGCAGCTTCAAGAAGGACTGGATATTATCGGCGATGTTCTGAGGAAGTTAGTTCTGGCCAAATTAACGATGGGGGTATGATGTTCGTATGAAAAAACATTTATTTATTAATGGAAAATGGAAAGAAGCAGCCGTTTATACCGATTTATTTTCACCTTATTCGGGGGAACTTATAGCTCAGGTAGCTCAAGCAGATGATGAGGATGCAGAAGACGCGATCCAGGCAGCCGAGGCTGCAAGTACGATTATGAAGAAAATGCCTGCACACGAACGCGCAGCAATTTTGGAGAAAACTGCGCTTCTGATGGAAGAGCGCAAAGAGGAATTAGCCCGTCTGCTGGCGATGGAAGCGGCCAAACCGATAAGAACAGGCAGAACAGAAATTTCTCGAACGATTCATACTTATAAATTTGCCGCAGAAGAAGCTAAACGCATTCACGGTGAGACTGTACCGCTAGATGCAGCACCGGGTGGCGAGGGGCGTCTAGCGTTCACCGTTCGTAAACCGCTTGGCATTGTGGGAGCCATAACACCATTTAATTTCCCATTCAACCTTGTTGCCCATAAAGTGGGGCCAGCGATTGCTGCCGGCAATACGGTTGTATTGAAACCAGCAGGTCAAACACCGTTAAGCTCACTTGCGCTAGCTGAGATCATGCTTGAAGCTGGTTTACCTGCAGGGGCACTTAACGTCATTCCGGGCAAAGGATCAGTCATTGGTGAGATGCTGGTACGTGATCGAAGAATTGCGGCTATTACGTTTACAGGCAGTCCTGAAGTGGGCATTGCGATGAGGAATAAAGCAGGTCTTAAACGAGTCACCCTTGAGTTAGGATCCAATTCAGCCGTAATCATAGACAGCAATGTGGAAATAACGCAACAGCTAGTGGATCGTTGTGTGCTGGGAGCATTCTCGTTCAGCGGTCAAGTGTGCATCTCCATTCAACGTATTTATGTTCATGAACGCCAATACGAAGTGTTTGCAGCTATGTTCAAAACCGCGGTAGAGAGATTGGTCATTGGTGATCCGCTTGAGGAAGCTACTGATATGTCGGCATTAATCTCCACGAAAGAGGTTGACCGCATCGCGAGCTGGGTATCCGCTGCAATAGCAGGTGGAGCGATTGCTCTGTCCGGAGGCAAAGCGCTGTCATCGAGCCTATTTCCGCCAACGATACTGACAAATGTTGCTGAAACAGCAAAGGTCTCGTGCCAAGAGGTCTTCGGACCCGTTGTGACACTGACTCCCTTTACCACGCTGGATGATGCGGTCTTAGCCGTCAATAACTCCCGGTTTGGCCTGCAAGCAGGAATCTACACGAACGATATCAACGCAGCGTTAAGAGCTGCTGAAGATTTAGAGGTAGGCGGCGTGATGATCAACGACATTCCTACCTTCCGCGTCGACAACATGCCCTATGGAGGGCTCAAAGATAGTGGAGTTGGCCGTGAGGGTGTGAAATATGCGGTGGAGGAAATGACTGAGCTGAAGCTAATCAGTCTGAAGTTGTAATCATATAGAAACTGACGCGAGTTACGGACGTGAGAGGCCACAGCTAGCGCTACTGCTGCTCGCGAGGATGACTGGGATGGGAATGGGAGGGAAAGCGATAGCGTTCCGTATTCTCTTTATCCACCAAATGTATACATTAAACAAGGACCTGAGGCGAGCCTCAGATCCTTTGTTTAACATGTAATTTATATGTCCAATTCCACTAACACAGTGGGAAATGGAGGCTCTTTATTGCTGATTTGACATGTCATACATATCCATTTCTATTTTGCGTACAAACCTAGCTTTTGGCTAGGTCATTTAAAATATCTACTTTGAGCTATGGAATGAATAAGCAAGCTAGGTGTGCTAATTCCTTCTAACTAAGGAGGTATCTTGTGAGATAAGACAACAGATCGTGCTAATGTTCTACATAACGCTACATTCTGGGAGCAATAGGGAACAATAAGCAAACGAAGCTTGCTTAAGCATCCATAACAGGAGCTATTTGAACAAATAAGAAACATCAGTTGCCCTATTTTCCGTATCGATCCGTGTTAAAACGGGTCCCCTACGTATACGCTGATCCCGCACTTGGAAAAGCACGGACCATTTTACCATAACTGAAAGCTGTAAATAACAAGGCAATTAGAGCTATGACATAAGCAGTCGGAACATGTCCATTTGTCGCCTCAGCTGTAATTCCGAACGTATCAAATACAGACATAGGCGTCATGTACCCAATACCGAGCATCACAATCGGCCAAAGTCCAAGTGAACGTTTTAATGTTACCGTTTTTTCCATTAACCATTCCTCCTCATGAATTGAAGGTTGTTCTATCTTGAAACCGCTTTCGCATTAGTATAAGCAATAATGGTGCCCAATTTTTTATTTAAATGGCAATTTCGTTGTTATCTTGTCTTTTCATTCAGACTAGCAGCTTTTTTCTTCTATTTAATTATCCTATCAAAACATTATCTATATCTATACTGGGAAAGTCTGTATAAAAAATGGGTTCGCAATGGAATTAAGGTGAATAGGAGTATGCATTTCTTCATAACTAACCCAAATATGCATAAGTGGTGTTGGGTTGAATCATACGGAGGAAACACCTCAACAAGATCGAATCCGAAAAATGAAAATCAGTGAGTAAACGAATGATTTCAAGTGTTTCCCTGCTGGTGAGAATTATTAATCTAGAAGTTGGAATGTTTATTGCTAGATTATTTTCAGAATAAATCAATAAGAAAAAAAGGGGTTGAGATTGTATGTTTATCAAGTATGAAGTGATCAGCCCTTTCCGTGGAATGGTTGAGAGTGTGCTTAGCCAAGAATCCTCCTATGTGTATGAGGGGGAGTCCTTATTTGTAATAAGAACAGCGGAGAGGTTAGTTCATATTTCAGCGGAATACAACGGAGTTGTAACAGGACTTCATGTACAACCAGGTGATGAAATCATGCCGGGAATGATACTGGCCCATATGGGAGAGAGCATGCATACGATTTTAATGGGGAGTGATTAGTTGGGAAGAGATTCGATAGGATGTTGACTGTCACACATGGGCCAAGTTCTTTATCGCATATACTTTAGTTGAGAATGATGCGAAAAGAGGGATAACGATGAGTTTGACCCCAATTGATTTCCATTCTGTCGTCCGAAGCTGTATACCTCAGGAAGCCGAGGTTGTCGTATTGAAGAGGGAGGGGAGCCCTGCGGCTATTATTTATGCGGATGTAGATGGCGATGGTCACCCTGAAATCACAGCCTTGTATAGATATTTAGACAATCAGTACCTGTTTTCGTTGAAAAACTATTCCGGTAATTGGTTTCCAATCGCCTCTGCTGCAACGGGGAGAATGCAAGAACTCACGGATTTCGCAGCTGCCCCAGTGTCACGAAGAGAAGGCTGGGACCTGGTTATTGGCTGGCAAAATGAGCGCGAATCCTCCTCCGAGCTCGATATCGTGCAGTGGACAACAACTGGTTTCCAGCGTTTGATTCCTCCGGGAACTTTCTACAACCATCTGGAAATTGAAGATATGCCTGGCCGCGACGGAAGAGACGGCCTTTGCGAAATAGCGCTATGGGTGCATGAGCAGGATCAGGCTTACAATGTGGAAACCTATCGATGGGATCCTTACAGACTTGTCCCCATACAAGATGTGTATTCGTATTATTTTCAGAAGGTCACTCGCTACTATGAGGATTTAGCACGTGATCATCCGGGTGAGCAAGTCTACAGAAGTTATCTGGAGGAAGCACAAAGGAAAGCAGGAGGAAGCATTTCATCGTAGAAACATGATAAACCAGGTGGTTAACACCCGCCTGGTTATTTTGTGTCGTAATTTCTTAACCTGATTGTCCTAAAGTTAGACTAAAAATATCGTTATTCCTATGCTACATTTATGTCAGATGTCTTAATATCATATAGCGATGAGGTAATCTCAATGAACAAAACATTGAAGATCGGCATTATTGGAGGCGGCGGTATTGCTGGCGCTCATGTAAAAGCATATCGTGAGCTAGCTGACGTAGAGATTGTAGCGGTAGCTGATGCGGTACCAGGCAAAGCGGCACAATTCATTGATTTTTGGCAAATTCCTTCGGCACAAGCCTTTGATGATTATCGGCAGCTGCTGGAATTAGACCTTGATGGGGTAAGCATTTGCACACCCAATGTGGCTCACCATCGGACAACAGTAGATTCTTTACTGGCAGGGAAAAACGTTATGCTGGAAAAGCCGATGTCCGTCACACTAGAAGAAGCCGTCGAGATGGCGCAAACGGCTAAGAAAACGGGCTTCATGCTCAATGTTGGTTTCCAGCCGAGATATGATCCTAATATGAAGATTATTCAAGACGTGGTACAGTCCGGTCAACTTGGTAAGGTTTATTATGTAGAAACAGGCGGAGGACGCCGCAGAGGTATGCCTGGCGGTACATTTATTAGTAAGGAAATCGCCGGAGCCGGAGCAATGGCAGATATCGGTTGTTACTCACTTGATATGGCTCTGAATGCGATGGGTTATCCGAAACCGCTTACCGTATCCGCTTACAGCAGTAACTATTTTGGAACAAATCCGTTATATCATAACGAAGCTAGTCGATTCGATGTGGAAGATTTCGGTATTGCGATGATCCGTTTTGAAGACGATCTCGTGTTGAATTTCAAAATTTCATGGGCGATGCATATGGATACATTAGGACCAACCTTATTCCTTGGCACCGATGGTGGACTCAAAGTAACGCCAGCTGGAAAAGGCCCATGGAGCGGAGTGTTCGATGGAAATGTGGGTTCCATTGCCTATTTCCATGACGTTCGTGGTCATCACACAGAAAGCCAAATTCCGCTGATTGATCATAAGCTAAATTTGTTTAACGAGAAAGTCCGCGATTTCGTAGAGGCTGTCCGGGATGGCAAACCAGCCCCGATACCTGGCGAACAGATCGTTCGCAATCAAGCAATCATTGATGGCATCATTCGGTCATCGCTCATTAAACGCGAAGTCGCAATCGAACTTTCTAATTAACTCAAACTAAATATTACTCTGGAGGTATTCACATGTCACGTATTTTCCGTATTGGTATTATTGGTTGTGGAGGCATTGCAAACGGCAAGCATTTGCCAAGTTTGAAAAAGCTTTCGAATGTTGAATTGGTCGCATTCTGTGACATCGTGCAAGAGAAGGCTGAAACTGCCGCTGAGAAATATGGCTCCAAAACCGCTAAAGTATATGAGGATTACAAAGAGCTTTTGCAGGATGCTACTATTGATATCGTTCATGTGTTAACACCGAATGATTCACATGCTGAAATTGCCATTGCTGCGCTAGAAGCTGGCAAGCATGTGATGTGTGAGAAGCCAATGGCGAAGACAGCAGCAGATGCTAAGCGCATGGTTGAAACAGCGAAGCGTACAGGCAAGAAGCTAACGATCGGATACAACAACCGTTTCCGACCTGATAGTCAGCATTTGAAACGCGTTTGTGAGGAAGGGGAGCTTGGCGAGATTTATTTCGCGAAAGCGCACGCCATTCGTCGTCGCGCAGTTCCAACATGGGGCGTATTCCTGGATGAAGAGAAGCAAGGCGGAGGACCGCTTATTGATATCGGTACACATGCTTTGGATCTAACGCTTTGGATGATGAATAACTACAAGCCGAAAGTTGTGCTGGGAACGTCTTACCACGAATTATCCCAGAAAGAAAATGCCGCCAATGCTTGGGGGCCTTGGGATCCGAGTAAATTCACGGTAGAGGATTCTGCTTTCGGTATGATCGTCATGGAAAACGGAGCTACGATTATGCTGGAATCCAGCTGGGCACTGAATACGCTTGAGGTCGATGAAGCCAAATGCTCATTAAGCGGTACTGAAGGCGGAGCTGACATGAAAGGCGGGCTTCGCATCAACGGTGAGAAACATAGCCGCTTATTTACAACAGAGGTGGATCTGAAAGCAGGCGGTGTAGCTTTCTATGACGGCGCTAAGGAAAGCGATGCGGATCTGGAAATGCGTACATGGATTAAAGCTATTGAAAATGATGTTGATCCAGTAGTGACACCTGAGCAAGCTTATGTCGTTTCACAAATTCTAGAAGCGATTTATGAGTCTGCACGCACAGGGAAAGCTGTTTATTTGAATCAATAATACGTCAAGATTTATCTGGAGGAGCCAAGGCTCCTCTTTTTTTTAATTCATTGAAATTTGAAAAAAGAAGTGGAATAGGAGTATGCTAGAATTATTGAAATACCAACTAAGGATTGAAGGAAAGGAAGAGTGAAGCGATGCATTTGGGATTACAGGGTAAGGTAGCCTTAATTACTGGGGGAAGTAAAGGAATTGGATTGGCTACAGCGATTTCCTTATCGCGAGAGGGAGCCAAAGTAGCGATACTCGCGCGGAATGAGGAGCAGCTTCAAGAAGCTGCTGTCCAAATAGCCAATTTGACAGAGGGTGAGGTGCTTGCAATTCAAGCGGATGTGACCTCGGAGGCCGACTGTCAACGCGCCGTGGAACAAACCGTTCAGCGATTTGGAAGTTTACATATTCTAGTGAACAATGCAGGTACATCTGCAGCCCAGCCATTTGAACAGGTAGGCACGGAGTTATGGCGGCAAGATCTTGAGTTGAAATTATTTGGAGCCATTCATTGCTCTCGTTATGCAATCCCTTACATGCGTCAAGCAGGAGGGGGCTCTATCGTCAATATAACGACTTCAGCAGCCAAAACACCGCCTGCTTCTTCGCTGCCTACTTCAGTCAGCCGTGCCGCAGGTCTTGCATTAACGAATGCGATGAGCAAAGACCTGGCATCCGCCCAGATTCGTGTGAACACTGTCTGTATTGGGAAAATTCGCAGCAGTCAGATTGAGAGAGGCTGGAAGCGGGAGGCGCCAGAACAGACTTGGGAGGAGTATGCATCGGATCCAAAGCATGACATTCCGCTCGGCCGGATTGGGAATGCGGAAGAAGCGGCTAATGTAATCACCTTCTTATCCTCGGATGCAGCGTCCTATGTTACGGGCACATCCGTCAATATTGATGGCGGTAAGAGTGCAGCGCTTTAAGTTGAAAAGCTATACGAAGGTAGACCGTCCAAGCATGGGCGGTTTTTTGTTTGCTTTTTTCAGGTTAGAGCTACTAATTCCTTACAAACAGTAAAAAGGCTGCATCTCTAGAAGAAATTCTTCAGAGGAGCAGCCTTTTTCCACTCAACCCAGATAAACGTTAGCGTCCTGCTGGACGTCATAGGTGTTCATCCGGATGTATTTTTTTCGTAGGGATACGAGTCATGTTACGCTCTTCGCTTCTTTCGCAGATACCAGACCAACATGGAGATAGCGTCCCGGATCGAAGCGGTTTGGTGAAAATAGAGTGTCGTTGTCATAGGCAAGAAACCTCCCTAACCCTGAAAGAATGTCATGCATAAACAGTATTACGTAAGAAAAGTGCAATAGGTTTTATTTTTTTTTTTATGTAAATGATCACTGAAAAAAGATCCACAGCGAGTGCTGTGGATCTGAATTTTATTGTTACAGAATACGCCCTATTACCATACAAAAGTCATTGTAATAATAACCAATAGAACAAATAGAACCAATATTGCTGCTGCACTAGACCCGCCGTAGCCCGCTGTTGCTACTTCTGCTGGATATCCCATATTCAGTCACCCCTTTCATCGTAATTGAAGGCTCCTTCGTTCCCTTCTGCATTAATAGACTATTGTATTACAATGGCATTTGAAATGTATGGACGAATGTCAGGTATAGAAGTCTTTTTTTAGATTGGAATAAATGATCACTGTTTTTTGAACAAACACCACTATTTTCTGCATTAATCTTTCCTTCCGAAAGTTGGATAATAAACATGTAAGCGTTACCCAAATTCGATCGACTCATGTAGGGGAGGAATAGAGATGAAAAAAGTTTTCACCTTAGCTCTGTCGCTTTCTATGATGTTCACGGCAGTAGCTTGCTCCACAGGCACTAAAACGTTAACACCAGCAGCTAGCAGCGAACCGTCCAAAACAGCGACGACAGCACCGAGCACCGCACCAAGTAAAGATCCTGTTAAGCTTCGTGTTGCTTGGTGGGGAGGGCAAGCGCGTCATGATTACACATTGAAAGTTATCGAGCTTTATGAGAAACAGCACCCAAATGTAAAAATTGAAGCGGAATACGCACCATTTGACGACTATTGGAAAAAGCTTGCTCCTCAGGCTTCAGCAAACCAATTGCCTGATGTTATCCAGATGGATATCTCTTACCTTTCACAGTATGGTGGGAAAAATCAGTTAGCTGATCTTACACCTTATACGAAAAATGGCCTTCTCGATGTCTCTTCAATCAGCCCTAATGCGTTATCCGGCGGTGAAGTCGGAGGGAAACTTGTGGCTATGAACTTGGGGGTTAATGCGTTAAATACGACATTAGATGTGAATACGTTCAAAAGCCTAGGAATCACTATCCCAGGAAAAGATTGGACTTGGGAAGATTACGACGCAATTGCAGCCAAAGCCAAAGCAGCCGGCAAACAAATAGGTGGTTTCGGTGTCCGTCATGAAGTGTTTTTCCCGTATTATCTCAGAACGATCGATCAAAAAATGTACAATGCAGATGGAACGGCACTTGGTTTTTCTGATGACAAGCCACTAATTGACTACTTCAAGCGTTATCAAAAATGGTACGATGCCGGCTATATCCTTTCACTCGACAAAGAGTCACAGAAGAAAGGCGTAGCGGAAGAAGATGAAATCTTACTAGGTAATGCAATTACCGGTAATGGCTGGTCTAACCAATTTTTGGCAGTAGCCAATTTGATCAAAGATCGTCCGCTTGAATTATTCCCGCTTCCTGGCCGTAACGGTAATAAAGGTTTGTTTTTGAAGCCTAGCATGTATTTCTCAGTTACAAATAACTCCAAGCAAAAAGAAGAAGCAGCGAAGTTTATCAGCTTTTTCGTGAATGATATCGAAGCGAACAAATTGATTAAAGGTGACCGCGGTGTTCCAGTATCCTCCAAAGTGAAGGATGCGCTGAAGCCGCTCTTATCACCGAATGAAGTCAAAATCTTTGACTATGTGGCGTGGGCTGAACAAAACAGCAGTCAAATGGATCCACCAAATCCAGTAGGATCTATCGAAATTGAGAAGCTGTTAAAAGCGACGAGCGAGCAGATCCTGTATAAGAAAACAACGGTTGAAGAAGCGGCAGCCAAATTCCGCAAGGATGCGAATGCCATTTTGGAGAAAAACAAAAAATAAGGCGATAACTGAAAGATCGAACTACCTTCGAAGGAGGGTGTTCGGTCTTTTTTTTTGGAAAAAGCGCTGCATTTTCTCTTGACATGTTAAACGTTTCAATTTAAGCTAATAGAGGATGTTAAACGTTTAACATAAAACGGAGTTGAAACAAGTATGAACAAGCCCAAACAAGTCACAATTGTAGAAGTGGCAGCAGCAGCAGGAGTATCCATTGCCACAGTCTCCAATGTGCTGAATCGAGGTGGTATTCGTTCGTCCAAAGAGACGATTCGCAAGGTCGAATTGGCAGCTGAGCAATTAGGTTATCGGCGGAATACGATGGCAGCGGGGTTAAGTCGCAGTAAAACGTATGAGATCGGTCTCATCTTACCAGGGTTAACGAATTACTATGGACAGCTCGCCGAACATTTGCAGATTGAGGCACATAATGCGGGGTATCATTTATCTGTATTTTCATCAGGGGGATTCGATCCGGATATTGAGCGGAGAAATCTGGAAGTTTTGCTGCAGCGTAGGGTAGACGGATTGATATGTCATGGTTTAGCAATGGGCTTCGAATCTACAAGGTCAATCGTAAACAGCGGTACGCCGTTAGTTCTTATCAATGGTTGGAACTGGCCGGAGGATATTGCGTTAGGTGCAGTGAATTTAGGCTTTGCTGAGGCTTGCAAACAATCCACTAAATTGTTGGTGGAACGTGACTGTAGAGCGCTTTGCTACGTAGGCAGTAAAGGTTCAAAAGTCATCGACGAACAGCGCCGCATGGGTTTCAATGCCGGGATCCAGCAATATGCAAGCGATGTCATTCATGAGATCGTTGACACTACCAAGGATTTGGATATTGAAGCTTTTCTTACAAGCTTGCTGCAGCGCCATGTGGCACCCGTAGGCATCGTTGCTTTTGATGACCATGTAGCCTTACGAATCTTATCGGCAGCCAATAAGCTGCGAATTGAGATTCCAAACCAGCTACAGATTATTGGAATTAATAACGATTATATAGCTAAAAACAGTTATCCGGGTATATCTAGCTGGGACATTCCTTATAGCTATCAAGCTCAAACGGCCATTAACAAGCTGCTACATAAATTTGGAAATAAGGCTGAGTCTGGTGAGGAACGAGAGATTGAGGTCCCGCTTACATTCATAGAACGAGAATCAACCAAATTATTGAAAACGGAGTGAATCGATCATGTGGAAACAAGCCATTGAAGATGCTTTGCAAAAAACGAGATTGAATATTGAACGTTTTGGGGACTTATTTCCTCACGTAAGCGAGAATGATGTGTATCATTTGAATCCGAATACAGATTGGACAGACGGCTTTTGGTCGGGTATTTTGTGGTTAGGCTACGAATATAGCGGTGACAAAGCGTTCCAGCAAGCCGCTCAGAAGACAGTTGCAAACTTTAAGCAAAGACTTGAAAACAATGTAGCACTAGACCATCACGATATTGGGTTCTTATATTCTTTATCTTCTAAAGCGCAATGGATCATTGAGAAAGATGAAGCTGCGAAACAACTTACGCTGCAAGCTGCTGATGTGCTGATGAAGCGCTGGAGACCGAAGGGTCAATACATTCAAGCTTGGGGTCCTGAAGGTGATAAAGAAAATGGGGGCCGTATCATCATTGATTGTTTGATGAATTTACCCTTGCTGTACTGGGCTTACGAGCAAACAGGCGATGCCAAATACAAGGATGTTGCCATGATTCATGCGGATTTGAGCCGCCGCTATTTGGTTCGTGGCGATGATTCTTCCTATCATACGTTCTACTTTGATCAAGAGAATGGTGAACCTCTTCATGGCGGGACTGCGCAGGGTTATAGCGATGGTTCTACGTGGACACGAGGCCAAGCCTGGGGGATTTATGGATTCGCACTTTCTTACCACTACACCAAGAACCCGCTTTATCTAGAAACAGCCAAACGCTTGGCACGTTATTTCTTTGACCGCTTGCCTCAGGATGATGTTGTTTACTGGGATTTCAATGCGCCTGTGAACGTAGAAACGAAGCGGGACAGCTCAGCTTCAGCCATTGCTTCTGCAGGAGCTTTGGAAATATTAGAGCATTTACCGGCAGATGATGCAGATCGCGGTTATTTGGAAAATGCGATACAGCGCTCCATGGCTGGCTTAGTGAAAACTTACGCAAGCAAGCCGGATGCACAAGGCTTCATCGAGCGCGGTTCTTATAGCGTTCGCGGCGGAGCAGCACCTGATGATTTCGTGATTTGGGGCGATTACTACTATTTAGAGGCCTTGGTTAGATTGGAAAAAGGAATCAGAGGCTACTGGTATGAATAATCGCGCTGCAGCCGGCAATGACCGTGCATATTGGTTGGCTACGATGCTTCGTATAGCTGACCCTATGATTAAAGCATTGGCATCCAGAAAGCTGTGCGCAACAATGCCAGTAGAGAATAAGAAAGAAGAGCAGCTCCAGTACTCGCATCTAGAAGCATTAGCGCGGACACTGGTAGGCATGGCACCGTGGTTAGAAAATCCAGCTCAGGACGCTGAGGAAGAGAAGCTTCGCGTTCACTATGGCGAGCTGGTCCGAGCAGGTCTTGACGCGGCGACAGATCCGGAGTCTCCTGATTTTTTGAACTTTTCCCATGGCCAACAGCCGATTGTAGATACGGCATTTCTGGCTAATGCGATTCTAAGAGCCCCTAACACACTGTGGCATCGTTTGGACAGCCGCGTTAAGGGCAATCTGGTGAAAGCTATGAAGGCAACAAGAACGCGCAAACCGGCTTTCAACAACTGGCTCTTATTTGCAGCTATGACCGAAACGGCTTTAGGTGTAATGGGCGAAGATTGGGATAAAATGCGCGTTGACTTTGCCCTCAAACAGCATGAGCAGTGGTACCTTGGTGATGGGATGTACGGTGATGGGGTCCACTATCATGCCGATTATTACAACAGCTTCGTGATTCAACCCATGTTAGTTGATATCATTGAGCATGTACATGGGCATGATGTTGATTGGGCGGGTATGCGCGAGAATATTTTGATTAGAGCACAGCGCTATGCTGCCTTGCAAGAACGATCGATTTCACCGGAGGGAACGTTTCCTGTCACGGGTCGGTCGCTTGCCTACCGTTTTGGCGCATTTCAATCGCTAGCGCACATTGCACTACGGCGTGAATTGCCGGAAGGTGTTGCGCCAGCTCAAGTAAGATCCGCGCTAAGCGCGGTCATCCGCAGGCTGATTGAAGCCCCAGGCACTTTCGATGAGGCTGGCTGGCTGAAGATTGGACTTTGCGGACATCAGCCTGAGCTTGGCGAAACATATATCTCTACGGGCAGTCTATACTTATGTAATGCTGTTTTCCTCCCGCTAGGATTGCCAGCAGATGACGAATTTTGGCAGGGGGCAGAAACCCCTTGGACGTCTCAAAAGGTATGGTCAGGGCAAACCGTTGCCATTGATAAAGCGTTATAATAAATTGCTTAATAAAAAGCGTACTGTTTCTTAATGAAACAGGCGCTTTTTTCGTGTAAACTTAGAAGGGAAACTAGCTTGATCGGATGACATGCAGCAGTTGGTTTATAATTATCCACAAGCAGCCTAATAAGACAGTTGTGGATAACTTTCAGATATGAGTGGAAAGAAAGTGGAGTGACTCCTTTGAATCAAGATTATCAATTAACGTTACAGGAAGTGCTGGGACGACCCACTTTCGAGAAAGCTTATATTGCGGCAGGTAAACAAGGATTACAGCGTCTAGTCCGCTGGGTTCATATCATTGAAGTGATACAGTTTGAACAATTGCTGCAGGGTGGTGAAATGATCCTAACGACAGGGGCTGCCTTCAAGAGCGATACGGAATTGTTCATGACATATCTGGAGCAGTTGATCAATAAAAACGTGTCATGCCTCTGCATTGAAATGGGACACTACTTGAGTTCAGTTCCACAAGAATGGATACATGCGGCGGAATCCTATCAGTTCCCGCTTATTATTTTTCCGCAAGCTGTGCGGTTCATTGACATTACGCAGGATATTCATGCGCATATTATCAATCAACACCATAAAGCACTTCAGGATTTGGAGAAAATATCGCGTGAATTCCATCGAATGACCCTATCTTCACAAGGCGTCTCCCATGTACTGGGGCTGCTGCAAAGCAGTACCAAAGCCCAAGTTATTTATGTACCACTGAATGGACAGCCGAAGTTTATCCCGCATTTAGGAAGCCGGGAGTCTGGACAGTGGCTAGATTTTCTGGAAAGTCGACTCGTCGAAAGTCCGAACAACGGAAATATAGCGGCTCCTTCCGTGATGGAAGATGAGGGTCAAACCGTTATCGTACAACCCGTTGGGGCTATGGGTAAAACATGGGCGCATATCATCCTGGTGTTTAGTCGAAAGCCGCAGGAATATGAGTATTTAATTCTGGACTCCGCTTCATTGTCTATCGCACAGGATTTGCTTCGCAAACGCTATATCGAGGAGCGTAAATTGTATTCACAGACACTTTGGGTAGATGATCTGCTGCATCTGCGAATACGTGACGAAGAGCAAATAAAAGTATTGATTGGATCTGAATTTAAGCGGCTTAACGAGCTTCCTTATCATGTCATCTTGATCGAATTTGACTATGAACAAGCGGAGGGGGATAACACGGGAGAGGAGGGTGTGGAGTCTTCGGGTATTCATCTTTCACTTGCCGTAAGATCTGTTTTTGAGCAGCATTCCTTTCATCCATTGATTACGTTGAAAAATAATAGACTCGTCGTTGTAGCCTTCGATAAAGCAACGAAAAAACGATCGTCTAAAGATCGTCTTCAGCAGGTTTTCCAATCTATTCAATACCTGAAGGCCGAGGATGAGATCAGGTTAACCATTGGCGTTGGACAAAGTTATCGAAGCTTTATGCAAGCTCACCTAAGCTACCAGGAGGCGCTTCAAGCGATTTCGCTCTCTCCAACACTGCAAGGGAAGGTACAGTTTTATGATGAGCTTGGTGTATTTCAATTGTTATTTCATATCCCAGATAAACATATTTTACAATCCTTCGTACGTACGTATCTGGGACCGATCATCGATCATGATCAATTGAAAAGCAGCGAGCTGCTGCGAACACTCAAGGTGTACCTCGACACGGATGGTTCTAAGCAAATCGCTGCTCAGCAGCTTTTTATTGTCCGACAATCGCTCTATTACCGCTTGGAAAAAATAGAGGAGCTCCTTGGAGCCGACTACATGCTGCCGGAAAAACGTTTGGCGCTGCAGGTGGGGATACGAGCTTACCAGCTGTTGAATCCCGAAATAAAAATGTGAAAAGAATTTGTTAACTTTTTTTACAATTTGTCTAATGGAACGTCCATGGATCGGTCTTATACTTGGAGACGAGTAGAGATTGATCCATTTTTTATGGGATCGTCAAGAGAGGCTGATGCAAAATGATGATTGGGGTTCCTAAGGAAATAAAAAATAATGAGTTTCGTGTTGGCATGACGCCTAGCTCTGTGCTATCTTACAAAAAAGCAGGGCATGACATTATCGTCGAAACCTTAGCAGGTCAAAGCATTGGATTCTCGGATGAAGATTACACAGAGGCAGGCGCAACAATCGTTGCCACAGCAGCAGAAGTATGGTCGGCAGATATGGTCGTTAAAGTGAAAGAACCACTTCCTGAAGAGTACATTTATTTTCACGAGGGCTTGATTTTATACACGTATTTACATCTTGCACCTGAGGCTGAATTGACGCATGCCTTAGCTCACAATAAAGTGACAGCAATCGCCTATGAGACCATTCAATTGGACAATGGCAGCCTTCCGCTGCTGACGCCAATGAGTGAAGTGGCTGGACGCATGTCCGTTCAGATCGGCGCTCACTTTCTAGAGAAAGCGCATGGCGGCAAAGGGATTCTGCTAGGCGGTGTACCGGGAGTTGAGCCGGGTAAGGTAGCTGTCATCGGCGGGGGGATTGTTGGTGCGAATGCGGCGAAAATGGCCATCGGGCTTGGTGCCGATGTCAGCATCGTTGATTTGAACCCGGATCGCCTCCGTCAATTGGACGACCAGTTCCAAGGTCGCGTGAAGACAATTATGTCCAATCCCTACAATATCGCCGAGGTTGTTCGTCGCGCTGATTTGGTCATTGGGGCTGTCCTTATTCCAGGAGCTCGAGCACCGCGTCTCGTGACTGAAGACATGGTCAAAATGATGAGCCCTGGCAGCGTTATCGTTGACGTAGCGATTGACCAAGGCGGGTCCATCGAGACGATCGACCGCATTACCACGCATGATCAACCAACTTATGTGAAGCATGGGGTCATTCATTACGCGGTGGCTAACATGCCTGGAGCTGTCGCTCGTACGTCCACGCTGGCGTTGACGAATGTGACAACACCGTACGGCGTGCAAATAGCAAGCAAGGGCTATGCGCGTGCAGCTTTGGATAACAAAGCAATTGCAAAGGGCATCAACGTGGTTGCAGGTCATGTTACTTACCAAGCTGTTGCCGAGGCACATGGCTACACGTATACCGATATTTATTCACTTTTGCAATAAACGATATTTAGGGATGAGGCTTCCGCAACTTTGGCGGAAGTCTTATTTTATACAAGTTTTGGGATGACCTGGAGACTTACGATTGATTCATTATCCCTCCTCACAACTGGTATTCAAAACTCCAAAGTTCGATTATAGAGTCATTCAGCTTTCGTTAGGGCAAAGTGGCTAAGTGGTTACGAATGTTGTATTTCCTACAACAATTCACACGCCCAAAGGCTATTTCGCAACTTGAAGTTGCAGTTTGCTGTGGGGATCCCCAATATTGTTGTGTTTACCAGTGATGAAGGACAGTGGATTGTCTTTTTGTTGCATCGAAAAATGCTGAAAGAATTTATGGACGAGGCAGAGAGATTCATCAAATCATATGCTGGTGACGATGGGCGGAATGAAGTAAATGGAGAATGGAAGACGTATGATTACTTGCCGTTTGAAATAGGTGTAATTTTGGAGGGAGTTGGATATTTTATCTTTAAAAGGTACATTCAGGAGGGACATAAATGACAATTGAATCATCTTTTGAAACATTTCCACAATTTCCGGAATCCTACTGGTTAGCCTCGTCTGAACTTCCTTCATTTTCTAAACTTCACTCAGATTTGAAGGTCGATGTGACCGTCGTTGGGGCCGGAATTACAGGAATTACAACGGCCTATCTGCTTGTCAATCAAGGACTTAAAGTCGTCCTTGTAAATACTGGACAAATCATGAACGGAACGACAGGGCACACGACAGCGAAAATAACTGCGCAGCATGATCTTATTTATCAAGAATATCTCGCGCATTTTGGTCGAGAGAAGACGAAGCTTTACTATGATGCTAATCTAGAGGCCCTTCAATTTATTAAACAGACGGTTAAGACCAATCAAATTCAATGCCAATTATCAGACGAAGATGCCTACATCTATACCACTTCAGACGATTATGTAGAGAAAATAGCTTCCGAATATAAGGTTTACCAGGAATTGGGGATTACTAGCAGATATGTGGACCAAGCTCCGCTTCCGTTTGCGACTAAAGCGGCTATTATTATGGAGAATCAAGCTCAGTTTAATCCAATCCCTTTTTTAACCTATTTAGTGGAGCAATTCATTCGTAAGGGCGGTCAAATTTATGAGCACACTACGGTCAATGGGGTTGAAAAGGGAAAGCCTGCGGTTGTAACAACGAATGATGGTCATCGAATTACAACAGATTACGTCGTATCCTCCTCCCATTTTCCATTTAATGATCGAAATGGTTTCTATTTTAGCAAGCTGCATGCAGAACGTTCCTATGCAATAGTAGGAAAAATAAGCAAAGACATCCCAAATGGGATGTTTATAAGTGCTGAAAGCCCAAAACGTTCCCTTCGGTCCGTTCAAATCAACGGAGAGTCGATGCTTCTTGTCGGCGGAGAAGGCCATAAAACGGGACAAGCCCTTTGTACATTCCAATATTATGATGCGTTGAAATCGTTTGGTGAAGAGACTTTCGGATTGAAGGAAATTGCCTATCGATGGTCTGCGCAGGATTTGTACACGCTCGATAATATGCCCTATATTGGTCAGGAGCTTAAGGATGAACCTAATATTTTTGTTGCAACTGGTTTTCGCAAATGGGGAATGACTTCGAGTGTTGTGGCAGCTATGTTAAATTCGAAGCTGATTTTGGGAGAACCAAGTCCCTATCAGGAGCTTTTCTCCCCATCAAGATTCAAAGCAGATCCGAGCTTAAAGACATTTATCATGCAAAATGCCAATGTGGCTAAACATCTAATCGCCGGTAAATTTGAAATGGTACATAAAGAAGTGGATGATTTACAAAAAGATGAAGGGGCAGTTGTCAAGGTTAACGGAAAAAGAGCAGGTGCTTACCGAGATCCTGAGGGAGCCCTGCACTTGGTGGATACAACCTGCACCCATATGGGCTGTGAAGTAGACTGGAACGAAGCCGAAAGAACGTGGGACTGCCCTTGCCACGGGTCCCGGTATTCTTATGAGGGTGAAGTGATCGAAGGACCGGCCAAAATGTCGCTGGGGAAGGTTCATGTTTAATAGAATCAAATGGATCAATATAGCTGCCATAATTGTAGGTTCTGCCATTATTGCTTTTGGTATCAATTATTTCAATCTTGCCAATGGGCTGGCAGAAGGGGGAATAACCGGCCTTGCTCTTTTGCTCAAATACGTGCTCGGTTGGAATCCGGCATGGACGAATCTGCTCATTAATATTCCGCTTATTCTTTTTGGCTGGAAGATGCTCGGACGCATTAGTTTCATTTACACAGTTGTAGGAATGTTATCGGTTTCGCTGTTTTTGTGGTTGTTCGAGAGCTTTTCGTTGCCAATGCCTGACCCTCTGTTAGCATCGTTATACGCGGGAGGGGTTGTTGGACTAGGTTTTGGCATTGTGTTCCGTTTCGAAGGGATGACAGAGGGGACAGATATCATTGCACGTCTGATGCAGAAGCATTATGGGATAGGGATCGCGAAGACTATACTAGCAATAGATTTCGTCATCCTGCTGTTATCTTTGATTTATTTGGATCTCACGCGTGCGATGTATACGCTAGTTGCGATTATCGTTGGTGCTAGAGTTATTGATTTTGTGCTAGAGGGTGCCTCCGGCGCGCGCGCGGCTTTTATTATAACGCTCAAACCGGATCAGATAGCCAATATGATTATGACGGAATTAAATAGAGGGATTACTTTTCTTGAAGGAAGAGGCGGCTATACAGGTAAACACAGAGAAGTGATTTATTGTATCGTAAGCCGCAAAGAAGTCATCAAGCTGAAAACACTGGTACATCGCGTGGATCCTTCCGCTTTTGTTACTTTCAGTGATGTGAGGGAAGTGGTCGGGAATGGATTCGCTACGCATGACCAATAAACTTTCGACGGAAGTTCATGGGAGAAATGCCTTCCTTGTTGGAGAAACAGAATGAGAAGTACGAGCCATGCTGAAAGCCAACCTCTTCAGCGATTCGGGTCATCGACCATCTGGTTTGGATGAGAAGCTTTTTTGCTTGTTCAATTCGGTATTGAAACAAGTAATCCATCGGCGTAACCCCATACACTTTAAGCATACATTTGGCCAAATAGTTAGGGTGGTAATTAAGTTCCTGTTGTAGTAGTGAATTCGTCACTCTTTGCGTATAGTTTTGCCGGATGAATAGCTCCACTTTTTCCGCGAGATGGAATGCCGTCACATCGGAGGTTGCCGCGAGGTCGCGATCGACTAATTGCATGAATTGTTGGAACACGCTTTGCCGTTTCCAATTGCGCAGCGACCTCGGCTCCTCATCCAATTGGAAAAATTGCTCCAAAATATCTAGTGCCTTTTGGGACAACTTCATAAACTTAGGGATAAATACAGAACACACTTCACTGTGATTCAAGTAGGCCATTTGCTTATGATTAGCAATTAGCGAGGCTTGGTTATCCAAGCAATCGCTCATACTGCTGCACTCATCCCACGCGCCAAATGTTTGAAAATGAATCCAAATAATCTCCGTCTCACTCGCACATGGAATGGTCCCATAATGACTCGCATCCGGTCTTAATATGAGGGCTTCGCCTTTCTGAATCGCCCACTCCGATGTTCCTTCACCTACGTGCAAGGTTCCTTTTGTCACGACCATCAGGTCAAATGCACCGATCTGACTTCTGCTAACATGCTGTTCTCCTTCCCGATATTGAAAACGCCCACAATCAATAAAATAAGGGATGGGAGGGGAGATAAAGTGTAAAATCGGTGAGTTCATCATCGTTTTTTACTCCAATCAAAAGGTTGATATTTTTAAAAATGTGGTTGGAAAATGCTATATAAATACCATGGTACACCATGTAGTATATTTATTAAAGCGCTTACGAAAAAGATCATATTTATAAAATAAAGGGGACCCCTACATGGCGAATTTATCAATCTCCAGACCATTCCCATTGAAGAATGTACGCATCACGGATGATTTTTGGTCTGCTTATATTCGATTGGTTCGGAATGTTGTCGTTCCTTATCAGTGGGAAGCGTTAAACGATCGAATTGAAGGAGCAGAACCCAGCCATGCGATGAAAAATTTTAAAATTTCCGCTGGATTGGAGCAAGGTGAGTTTTACGGAATGGTATTTCAAGACAGTGATGTAGCGAAATGGTTAGAAGCAGTAAGTTATTTGCTGGAAACTGGTCACGATCCGGAATTGGAGAAATTGGCTGACGAGGTTATCACGATTATAGCAAAAGCACAGCATAAGGATGGGTATCTGAATACTTATTTTACTCTGAAGGAACCGAATGGCAGATGGACGAATTTGGCCGAATGTCATGAATTATATTGCGCGGGTCATTTGATTGAAGCTGCCGTTGCTTATTATAAGGCGACAGGCAAGAGGGTAATCCTGGATGTAGCTTGTCGATTGGCGGATTGCATTAATGAAGTGTTCGGACCCGGTGAGGGACAAATTCATGGTTATGATGGTCATCAAGAAATCGAGCTAGCGCTTGTAAAACTATATCAAACCACGAACAATGACAGCTATCTTCAATTAAGTCTGTATTTTCTGGATGAGCGAGGGAAGGAACCCAGCTTCTTTGAACAGGAGCTTCATCGCCGGAATGGTCAGGTTCATTTTCCCAATTTGGATATGGTCCATGACCGAACCTATAATCAAGCCCATTTACCAGTAAGGCAGCAGCAAACAGCTGAAGGGCACGCCGTTCGCGTCGTGTACATGTGTTCCGGAATGGCGGATGTCGCCGCAGAGACCGGAGATCAGGAGCTGCTTGAAGCGTGTCGAAGGCTGTGGACGAATATTGTAAGCAAAAGGATGTACATCACAGGAGCCATTGGTTCCATGGCACATGGGGAATCCTTCACGCTGGACTACGATTTACCTAATGATACAGCCTATGCCGAAACCTGCGCGTCCATTGGATTAATCTTTTTCGCACAGCGAATGCTGCAAATGGACGCCAAAAGTGAGTATGCAGATATCATGGAGCAGGCGCTTTATAATACCGTCATCAGTGGAATGTCTCAGGATGGTAAACGCTTCTTTTATGTGAATCCACTTGAAGTATGGCCGGATGCGATACTCAAAAACCATCATATGAGCCATGTAAAGCCTGTTAGACAAGGATGGTTCGGGTGTGCTTGCTGTCCTCCTAACATCGCTCGCCTGCTTGCTTCTTTAGGACAATATATTTATACATCGCAAGGGAACACTGTTTACACCAACTTATACATTGGCAGTCAGATTACGCTGGATATCGAGGGAAAACAAGTAAGCATTGATCAACATTCCGAGTTCCCATGGGACGGGAATGTGCGATTCATTATCCAAGTGACTGAAAAAACAACGTTCACGTTAGCTCTGCGAATTCCAAAATGGTGCACAGAGCCTAAGCTAACTGTACAAGGAATCCCTGTCCAACTTGATGAACAGGTCCGAGATGGATATGTCTATATCACCAGAGAATGGCAATCCAATGATAGCGTGGAGTTGATCTTACCCATGCAAGTTAGCCGAATGAAAGGCCATCCACATGTTCGTGAAACGATAGGTAAGGTCGCCATACAATGTGGTCCGCTGGTTTATTGTTTAGAGGAAATAGATAATGGAGCAGGCTTGCACCAGATTGTGCTGGAACCCCAAGATGAGCATCGGAAGGATTTCGACCATGAGTTGTTGGGCGGGATACAGACGATCTCGGTTCCGGCAAAACGGCTAAGGTCCGAAGATTGGGAACAAAAGTGGGGTGAACATTTGTATATCGCCAACGCTTCTCATGAATGGGAGACGATAAACGCAACCTTCATTCCCTATTATGCATGGGCGAATCGCGGGCAGGGTGAAATGTCGGTTTGGGTCAAAGAAAAGTAAAAATGGCTTTAACCTGCAAAGGTTTATGGTATATATAGGTAAAAGCGAAAATGATAAATGATCATTTGGAGGGGTTAATATGAAGTCTTTGAGAAAAGGATTAAAAGTGAGCACGGTTACAACGTTAGCGTTAAGTGTAATGGTCGGCTGTAGTTCAACGAGTACCCCAACTTCCACCAGTACCAATTCACAGGCAGCAAACACTCCGGCTAGTTCGACAGCTGCGGCAGCAACGAAAGCGCCGGACGGTGGGGAGAAAGTGACCATTCGATTCACGGATTGGGCGAACAATGAAGAAGCGAAGTCTACACGAGTTAGCTTGGACGCCTTCGAGAAAGCACATCCTAACATTAAAGTGGATTATCAGAACGTAGCACTCGCAGAATTCGGTGCAAAGCTTAGCGCCATGGCCGCCTCCAAAACACTTCCGGATATCAGTACGATGCTGGAAGCACAAGCGCTCAAATATGCTGAATCAGACATCCTGATGGATTTATCTTCGTACTACAAAGATGGCTCGGTCACACCGAAGCTAGAAAGCAACAAGTTCGTCACCCCTGACGGTAAATTGCTAGGATACAGTGTTGCTAACGAAATTATCCTTCTTCATTATAACAAAGCTATGTTCGACGAGGCGAAGCTTCCTTATCCGCCGGCCGAAACGGAAAAAGCTTGGACTTGGGATCAAATGCTGGACGTCGCAAAAAAACTAACGAAAGATAAGGGCGGTAAACATCCTGGTGAAGCAGGATTTGATGCCAAAAACATTGTGCAATACGGAATCAACGTGTCGCATGGTCAAGACTTCTTCTGGACACCTTTTGCGATTTCCAATGGCGGTGGGGAAGTGAGCCAGGATGGTAAGCAGCTTTTGCTCGATAAACCAGAAACAATAGAAGCGATTCAGAAAATTGCGGATCTCTCTAATGTTGAGCACGTGTCACCGACGGCTGCCCAATCTTCCGGCCTGCCAGGCGATGTTGGTCAATTGCTTCTTTCCAAAAAAGTGGCGATGGTTACTTCCGGACAATGGGAATTAGTCAATATTAATCCGCAGCTAAAAAATGGGTTGAAAAACGGAATTGGCGTGCTCCCCATCTTCAAAAAGCCTGCAACAACCAATACAGGAACGCCAATGGTCGTATATAAGAGCACGAAACATCCAAATGAAACGATTGAGCTGTATAAATGGCTCATGGATACAGAGAAAAACATAGCTAACATTGACAGTGGGGTTTGGATGCCGACGGAGATGAGCTGGTACACAGATCCTGAGAAAATCAAAAGATGGACGCAATCTCCCGTTCACCCGCCAGAGTATAAAACGGCTGTTATTGATTACGCTTTAAAAGCAACCTATCCTACACCTTGGTTTTTCCTCCCTACTTACAGCCGGATTGGCGATGTATTAAATCCAGGATTGGATCAGGTTTGGTTAGGAACGAAATCAGCTAAGGACGCCATCACAGAAATGATGCCGAAAATTAAGCCAATCTTTGAAAGTGGTAAGGCCAATTAAAGATCACCCGCATAGGAGTTAACAGATAGGTAAACAGCACGCAGGAATAAGGTGAATTCAAAGTACTTGTTCCTGACGTGCTACGATGTAAGTTTGCAACACATAGGAGGTACAGGTTCATGTCCACAGGTCAGCAGTCCAGTTACAGAAGCCTCAAACGGCAGCAGGTGATTGTCGGATACTTGTGCATACTGCCAGCTATTCTGGGATTATTCATCTTTACGCTCGGTCCTTTGCTCTATAGCTTATATTTAAGCTTTACGGATTGGACCATTCTGAAACCGAAACAATGGGTTGGGTTCGATAACTACCGCCAAATTTTCACACAGGACCTCTTTTTCTTCGACTCTCTCAAAGCTACAGCCTACTATTCCGTTGGATCCGTTGCAGCCTCGATCCTGTTTTGCTTTATCGTTGCTTTATTTCTTAATCAGAAGATAAGAGGCCGAGCCGCTTTTCGTGCGATATTCTACTTACCATCGATTATTCCGGTACTAGCGAGCAGTATCATTTGGTTATGGCTCTATAATCCCGATTTCGGCATCATTAATCATCTCTTAAGCTTTATTGGTATTGATAAGCTTATGTGGGTGAACAGTCCGGACACGTCTGTACTTTCGATGATTATCATTGCGGTATGGGGATCCGGCAACGTTATTGTGATCTTTCTTGCAGGCCTGCAAGATGTGCCTGCGCATTTACTCGAAGCTGTGGAAATCGATGGTGGAGGCTGGTGGCATAAATTACGTTCCGTAACCATTCCACTCATGTCGCCCATCATTTTCTATAACGTCATTCTCGGATTTGTGAATTCGATTACGGCTTTTACACAAGCTTATGCCATGACGCAAGGTGGTCCGGGTAACTCCACTTTATTTTACGCCTTTTACATTTATCGAGAAGCATTCCAACGTCAAAATATGGGCTACGCCTGTGCACTCGCTTGGGTACTATTCATCATTGTTGCATTCTTCACGTACTTGTTATTCCGTTCTTCAGCTGGGTGGGTACATTATGAAGGAGGAAATAAATAATGACCTATCGTTTCAGAGGGAAAATCGTTACGTATACTGTACTTTTCCTGCTTTCTCTCATCGTGTTTTTCCCCATGTATTGGATTGTTCGTTCGTCGTTACTCAACCTGCAAGAAATTTTGGAGTTTCCGCCGATCTGGTTTCCAAATGCGTTCCGCATTGATAATTACACCGAGGTCATGGAACGTGTTGATTTCGGCAAGTATTTTGTAAATACGTTCATAGTCATCATACCGGTGTTAGTTGGTGTGGGTCTGACAGCAAGCTTAACGGCTTTTGGATTTGCACGACTTGAATTTCCGCTCAAAAACCTCTGGTTCTCTCTCATCATCATGACGATTTTACTTCCTAGCATTGTCACTTTAGTCCCCACCTACATTGGTTGGTCCAAATTGCAATTAACGAATACCTATTGGCCGTTAATCATTCCTGCTTTTTTCGGCGGCGGCGCTTTTAATATCTTCTTACTGCGACAATTTCTAATGACGATTCCCAAAGAGCTTGATGAATCAGCCGTTATCGATGGTGCCGGATACTTTACCATTTACCGTAAAATTATTCTTCCTCTCATTAAGCCTGCGATTGTCGTAGTTCTCTTATTCACATTCGTTGGCGTATGGAATGATTTTCTGGGTCAGCTTGTATATCTGAATGATGCCAATAAATATACGGTGTCACTGGGATTATCTACACTTCGCGGAGCCAATAATACACCGATGAATCTGCTTATGGCGGGAACAGCGATCATGGTCATACCAGCCGTAATTGTCTTCTTGTTTGGACAGCGGTATTTCATTGAGGGAATAGCAACAACAGGCATTAAAGGATAATCTAAGCATAGCCAAATAAAAAAGCTGTTCCTTAGGTCAGTTAAGACCTAAAGGAACAGCTTTTTGTTTGGATCGAAAGGTTGCTTAGAACGCAGGCACGATTGCACCTTTATATTTATCTTCAATGAACTTTTTCGTGTCAGCGGAGTTCAGTTCCTTAGCAAGCTTTTGCATCGCTTCGGAATCCTTGTTGTCCGGACGGGAAACGACGATGTTCACGTAAGGTGAATTTTTGTCCTCGATGAACAAAGCGTCTTTCGTAGGATTTAGATTCGCTTGAAGTGCGTAGTTCGTATTGATCAGAGCCAAATCAAACTCACCGATCGTACGTGGCAGCATAGCAGGGTCTAATTCTTTGATTTGAAGTTTCTTTTTGTTTTCGATGATATCTTGAACTGTACCTTTGATGCCAACGCCGTCTTTCAATTTAATCAAACCGTTTTTCTCCATCAGCGCAAGCGCACGGCCGGCATTTGAAGGATCGTTAGGAATAGCGACGGAAGCGCCATCTTTCAATTCTGCAGCGGCTTTCACCTTTTGGGAATAAGCGCCGAATGGTTCAATGTGCACACCAACTACTTTTACGAGGTTTTGCTTTTTATCTAAGTTATATTGATCCAGGTAAGGCTGATGTTGGAAAAAGTTAGCGTCCAATTGTTTTTCAAATACCTGCACGTTCGGTTGAACATAATCGTTGAATTCAATAACTTCAAGTTTCACGCCTTGTGCTTTCATTTTGTCTTTAAGGCTATTCAAAATTTCAGCATGAGGGACTGAAGATGCACCGACTTTAAGCGTAACTTCTTTTGCGGCAGCTGGAGTAGCAGAAGCAGCAGGTGCCGAGCTTGCAGGTGTTTCAGCGGCTTTCTGTCCGCATGCTGCAAGAGCAAGCACAACGAAAATAGTCATTAAAGATAGAGTAAGTTTCTTCATGATGAGATTTCCTCCAATATATGTGTTTTATTTGCGGTTAAATTTGGCGACCAAACGGTCTCCTAGCATTTGTAAGAGCTGAACGAATAGAACGAGAATGACGACGGTCACGATCATGATATCGGTACGGAATCGCATGTAGCCGTAGCGAAGCGATAGATCACCAAGCCCGCCGCCGCCAACTACACCTGACATGGCGGAGTAGGAGAGCAGGGCAACAGCCGTCACGGTAACGGCTGAAATCAGACCCGGGCGCGCTTCCGGCATCAGGACGCGCCAGACGATTTGCCACGGCGTAGCGCCCATTGATTGCGCGGCTTCAATGACGCCGCCATCGATCTCGCGTAGCGCGGTTTCAACAAGCCGCGCGAGAAACGGCGCGGCTGCGATAACGAGAGGCGGGATCGCGCCCTGGACGCCGATGGTTGTATGCACGATTGCTTTCGTGATCGGAAAAACCGAGATCATTAGAATCACGAAAGGCACAGAGCGCAGGATGTTCACGATCAGCGACAGCACTCCGTAAAGCGGCAGATTTTGCAGCAGCTGCCCTTTGGAAGTAAGAAATAAAATGATGCCCAGTGCCATGCCGATGATGACAGTGAATAATAGCGACCAGCCCAACATGACGAGTGTATCGCCAGTTGCTTTCGTAATTTCGGACCAGTTAATGTCCCAGGTCATATTCATTGGTTGAGCACCTCCACGTCGATTCCTTCTTGCTCAAGCTTGGCAATCACAGAATCGATTTCTTCTTGGTGTCCGCCTGTTAATTCCACAACCAATTGACCGTAAGGAACACTTTTCATGGAAGAAATTGTACCCTGAAGGATGGCAAAGGACACATTCGTCGACTTGACGGTTTCGAACAAGATCGGTTCATATGTTTTGGCACCGATATAGGTAATTCGGATCACCGTTCCGTGCTTTTCTCCCTGTTTCACCATCGGATCCTGAGCTGAACTTTGTGCGAAATCAGAGACTTGTCCAACGAACTCCTTCGTAACCGCATGCTGGGGCTTCAGGAATACATCAAGCACTTTGCCAGTTTCAACGATCAAGCCTTTCTCCATGACAGCAACACGGTCGCAGATCGCACGAATGACCTGCATCTCATGTGTGATGAGCAGGATCGTAATACCAAGCTTTCGATTAATATCGAGCAGCAGTGCAAGAATGGCATTCGTTGTCTGAGGATCGAGTGCTGAAGTCGCTTCGTCGCAGAGTAGGATATCCGGATGATTGGCCAAAGCTCTTGCAATACCGACGCGCTGCTTCTGTCCGCCTGAGAGCTGGCTTGGATACTTATGCGCGTGTTCCTGCAAACCGACTAAATCAAGCAGCTCCTTAATTCGGGACTGAATCGCCACTTGCCCCATCCCAGCCAATTTCAGAGGAAAGGCAATGTTTTCGGCAACGGTCGATGAAGAGAGGAGATTGAAATGTTGGAAAATCATCCCGATTTTGCGGCGTTTTGTTTGCAACTGGCGAGAATCCAACTTTGTCATTTCTTCACCATCAATGTGAATGCTGCCAGAGGATGGTCGCTCCAGTAGATTTACACAACGCAGTAAAGTACTCTTTCCTGCACCGGAGTGTCCGATGATGCCGAATATTTCTCCGCGATCGATATGTAAATGGATCTGCTGGATGGCCGGTACACGTCCCGGAATATCCTCATATACTTTTTGTAAATTTTCGATATGAATCAGGATGAATACCTCCTATTCCATGCAAATATTGGTGATGATATATTTTGACCAACGGTAGATCATTTTATAAGAAATTGCAAGAGGATGCAACGTCTAAAATATGGAAAATGAAGGGCCACTTTGCATTGACGCTCCATTTATTTGCAAGTAAACTGAGGTTAACCGTTTCAATTATGAAGGATAGCGCTTAAATTACGCGAAAATCGGTAATTTTTAAGTTTTTGCTAAGGAGGTGACAAAATTGACAAATTTGCAACAACGCCAAAATGAGATCAAGTCCAGAATTGCTGAAGCGGCGTTCAAGCAACCTATTTTAAACAGCGGTTTATTATTTCATCATGATATCCGAGATAATTTCTACTACGCTTCTTATTTATTTGCAGCTTCGCAGGAGGAAGCTATCCCATTCGACGGAGATCGCCTACAGGCTAAGATCAAGGCCGAGGGCATCCTGGTTCAAGTTTTGGAGCTTCAGGATAAGAACGAAGAAAGTGGAACCTATGGTCATTGGCCCTTACATTTGAGACCTACTCCTCAAGAAGCACCAAAAAATGCACTTCCTGTTGAACTGATGGGGAGTCTAATGGTTTTTTTCTACCAACGCTATTCAGATAATTTGAGTGAATCCTTGCGTAACTTATTTGCTCTAGCACTGCTTCATATTTATAGAAGTAACTTCTATCGTAAACCATCTGAGCATTATAACCATCATGAAGCAAAATACACAGCAGCTAAGCTTATTTTCGGACAGCTTTATGAGGATACGGCTTTGCTGGACGATGGCTGCCAAAGCTTGCGCAGTACACTGAATCGGGTCACTTCGTTAGGCATGTCGGAGTATGGAGGGTTACCTTGGTTCTGGCACTGGATGCAGGCTTTTACGTGCGCTTGGGAGCTTATGACGGATACGGAGATCAAAGCTGAATTAGCTCGTTTATTGGACTACCTCTGGGAGGTTCGCTCGGCGTATTATCTGGGAGGGGCATGGGTGGGCCCGCATTCGCGGATATGGCCGCATGATATGCCTAAGGACACCAACGTGCTGCACGATTATGTTCAGTTTGGTGATTTCACATTACCGGATCACATGCCTCGAACTGAATATGCAGGTTTTATTGCCTATGAAGCTTCATCAGAAGTTCAGCGTACAGCCTTACATCGAGCGGATCCGGTAGAAATTACTCGCAGAGTTCCCAAACAAGCAGCTCTAGCTGTTGGCAAGAACGATGTGCTGCATAGTTATGTATATATCACAGAAAGCTTTGCGTTAGGCGGTTTGTGGGAACGCGTACAAGAGTTTGATAATGAACAACATCGCTGGGATGTAGCTCTTCCGCTAGATGCGGTCCAAGGTGTAAATCATTTGTATTTTTTTCACCCAGGCCAAGGCTATACAGAAGGAGATTTACGTCATCAAAGTGAATTTTCAGAAGTGCTTTTTCATCAAAATGCATTGATCGTTTCCTATCAAATTCCAGATGATCAGCCTGAATTCATTAAGGGATGTCTGCCTGTAGGAGAATGGATAGAGGAACCGATTGGATTGTTTGGATTATGTGGTCATGTTTACATAGCTGTTTATGTGCAGCAGTCATTTGAAAGGGAAGTACGCGAAGATCGATCCGTTGTCACAAGCAAAGGGAGAACGAATTCCGTAGTTGTCGAGTGTATCGACCAGCAAACAGCAGAATCCCTTCAGATAAGGGATATACAGCAATTTGCAAAAGTGATGAAGCAGAAGCAACCCGTTTATACCCTGTCTGGCGAAGACGATTTGAAAATCACCTATACGACTCTGAAGGATGAAATGATGGTTTTAAGCAGTGGCTTACATAGTGAAGGGAAGATTATCAGACTTGTGAATGGCGAAGCTGTTGATTTCTCTAGCTATACGGTCGCTTGAAAATTATAGAAAAGAGGATATGACATGCCATTATTTGATTTTCCATTAGACAAGCTAGTTACTTATGAAGGACGTAATCCCCGGCCTGAAGATTTCGATTCTTATTGGGAGCGGGCCATTGCTGAAATGAAGGCAGTCGATCCTCAAATCGAACTTCGCCCGAGTGAATTTCAAGTGCCTTACGCTGAATGTTTTGATCTCTATTTTACAGGTGTCAAAGGGGCTCGTATTTATGCCAAATATGTTCGTCCTAAACACGCAGATAAGCCGCATCCAGCTATCGTTGAATTCCATGGTTACTCTGGAAGCTCCGGCGATTGGTCAGGTAAATTAGCGTATGCCGCTCTAGGCTACTCGTTCTTTTCCATGGATTGCCGTGGTCAAGGCGGTTTATCGGAAGATGCAGGTGGTGTAAAGGGGACGACACTTCGCGGGCATATCGTTCGCGGCTTAGATGATCACCCGGATCAATTGTTGTATCGGGATATTTTCTTAGATACGGCTCAGCTCGCCGGCATTGCGATGAATATGCCAGAGGTTGATCCCGAGCGTGTAGGCGCGTTGGGTGGCTCTCAAGGAGGCGCCTTGACGATAGCTTGTGCTGCACTGGAGCCTCGCATTAAGCGGTTAGCGCCAGTTTATCCATTCCTTAGCGATTATAAGCGCGTTTGGGAAATGGATTTGGCGAAGGATGCTTATCAGGAACTGAAGGACTTCTTCCGCCGTCACGATCCACAGCACAAACGCGAAGATGAAATATTCACGAAGCTGGGCTATATTGACATTCAGAATCTGGCAAATCGCATCCAAGGTGAAGTTCTTATGGCCGTTGGTCTTAGCGACACCGTATGCCCGCCTTCTACGCAGTTCGCTGCTTATAACAAAATCAAGTCGAAAAAGCAGTTTGAGTTGTACCCGGATTATGGTCATGAAGGTTTACCTGGCTTCAGTGATAAAACCTTGCAATTTATGTTGGGCCTTTAAAATGAAATGCCTCTCACATCTTCGTGATGGAGGGGCATTTTTGTTTATCTATGCAGCTGCCGGTACTGGCTGGGAGTGACACCGGTTATCTTTTTAAAAAGCTGGTTAAAAAATTTCATATCCTGATAGCCGATACTTGCAGCGACATCGCTGATCTTGTGATCGTTCGCTCGTAATTGCTGACAACAGGCTTCAATTCGTGCGTGCTGCACGTACTCCATGAAGGACATTCCCGTATGCTTTTTAAGCTGGCGATGCAGCTGACGCTCGCTGATGGACAATCTGGCGGCAGCTTCTGTGAGCGAGATTGGGCTGCTGCAATTCCCGCGAATATGGGCGAGTAGACTATCTAAGTCCTGAAGGCTCGCTTTGGACACTTCCGGTGTGAAATCCATTTTGGAGCGATGCATGTAAACAAGAAGCTGTGCCACACAAGTTTGTAAAATCGTCATAAAACCGCTTCGATGGGCGTTGTATTCGAAGTGCAAACGTTCAAAAAGAGGCTCGAATTCCCCATTGCGTTCTTTAAAAGAAAGCCAAGTAGATTGTTCAGTTGCCTGCGAGAATAGGACATTGAATTCATCTTTACTTCCATTCAATTGCGAGTGAAATAATAGGTTCAACCATTCCTGAGTGAAAATGCAATTGTAAACTACAAGGTTTTTTTTCTGTGCCATAGATGATGGGCGGAACACATGGGAGACGCCAACCGGAATGAAGAAGAGATCTCCTTTGGAAACGGGTAATGAGGTATTGTCAATGTAATGTGCACCGCTGCCCTCAGCAACATAGCTAATTTCAATAAAATCGTGCGTATGCTGCAGCATTTCAAATGATTCGTGAACGCGGTTGACGTAAAGCGGAAGTTCCGGAAGGAAAAATTGATCGCCGGGTGTTTCGATAATGCTTCGTTTAATGGTCACTTCGTTTTACTCCTCTTATGTCAATTAAGACCCTAATGAATGTCGGAATTAACCCTAAAAATGAGTACGCTCTCATCATAAAATAAAGCTATCGAAGTAACAATCATTATTTTTCGTGGAGGCAGCTGAAATGAGACAATTAGAAATCGATTGGCAAGCACAATGGGTTTGGGGTATTGGTGAAGCAAGTCCACGAAATGAGTGGCGGTGTTTCAGAAAGACATTCGATGTGGGCTCTGAAGGCTGGGGAGCAGCAACAATATCCATAACTGCTGATTCGCGATACGCTTTATATGTGAATGGAACGAAAGTGGGACGAGGTCCTGTTCGCTCATGGCCATTCGAGCAGTCTTATGATACATACGAAATTGGACACTTGCTGCACAAGGGACGACCTAATGTGATTGGGGTCATGGTGCTCCATTTCGGTGTGTCCAATTTCTACTATTTGCGCGGACGCGGCGGTTTGTTAGTGCAAGTGGAGAGTGAGCATGAAGGTCATTCTCTCGTAGAGTTAGTGACGGATGAAAGCTGGAAAACCTCGCTGCATCTTGGATATGATAGCCGCTCTGGGCGGATGTCGTGTCAGCAAGGCTTTGCTGAACGGATGGATGCGAGCGCTTGGAGCGCGGATTGGTATTTGCCAGATTACGATGATTCTGCATGGGGTCAAGCTTCTATCGTTGGCGCTGTTGGTGTAGAGCCTTGGAGCAGTCTTGTGCCTAGAGATATTCCATTCCTTACCGAGGAACTCGTGTGGCCGGTCCGTATCGAATCCCTCCACCAGGTAAAACCCGTTGCATGGACTGCCTCGATTGATGTCCGCAATCAAATGGTGCCAGAGAGTGTGAATCATGCGAATCCAGTGGGATTTGCTGGGTATATGGCAACGGTAGTAAGAACCGAGAAGGCCGTAAAAGCTGTGTTAGGACTCGTACAGCCGAGCACTGTGAAAGGCTGCAGTGTGAATGGAGAGTGGCTGGATGCGGAGCGTTATACGGGTGTATTACCAGAAAGGTATGCTGAGATAGATCTGAAGGCAGGAGACAATCTCATCTTGTTGGAAACTACTGGCGTTGATCATGGCCGAACGCTGCAGTTGGGCATTGATTGCGATGCTTATTTTGAGGTCGTATCTCCTTTAGCGGAAGCAGGCAACGTTACGTCACCATTTATTTCAATTGGTCCTTTTGCATCTTTTGAATACATTGATCACCAGGAAAGCAGTGATTCTTTGCACCCATATGAAGGCTATGGGTCTTCTTCAGCGTGCGATGAACGGAAAGATGATTTAGATGCGGGTGCGTTTTCCGCTTTTAAAACGTATGTAGAGATTCGCAGTATATCTTCTGCTTTGGACCTGAGTCGTTATACGGATTGGATTCACCCTTTCCCACTGGAATTGGTCAGCAGGGACTCTATCTTTGCACTCAGTGTCTGGAAAAAAGAAGCGCTGGCGCAAGTTGTGCCTTACCCTTTGCAGCAGGCAGTTATCCCAAGTGTGAATCCTGCCGTATTGCCGAGATATGAAGGTGCGGATACGGAAATCATTCTTGATTTTGGCCGTGAGTTTTCTGGCTTTATACAATTTGAAGTAGATGCTGCTGAAGGAACCATACTTGATTTCTATGGCTATGAATACATGCGCGATGGGTGGCGTCAAGACACGTTCGATTTAGATAATACGCTGCGTTATACGTGTTCGGAAGGGCGTCAATCGTATACCTCTTATGTGCGGAGAGGATTTCGCTATTTAATGGTTACGGCAAGGAATGCGGCAAGAGCAGTTAAAATCTACGGTGTACAGGTACAGCAAAGTAATTATCCAATAGCAGAGATAGGCAAGTTCCAAAGCTCTGATGCGCTTTTGAACGATATATGGCAAATTAGTAAGCACACAACCCGACTTTGTATGGAAGATACGTTCGTTGATTGTCCGGCGTATGAGCAGGTTTTCTGGGTCGGGGACAGCCGTAACGAGGCTTTAGTCAATTATTACGTATTCGGAGCTACGGAGATTGTCGAGCGTTGTTTGCGGTTAGTACCTGGTTCCAGAACCCAAACACCGTTATATGTGGATCAGGTTCCTAGTGCTTGGAGCAGCGTTATTCCGAACTGGACGTTTTTTTGGGCGCTGGCCAGCTGTGAATATTATGAGCATACTGGCGATGAGGTTTTTGCGAGAGACTTATGGCCGCATATTCGTTATACCCTTGAGCATTATGAACAAAAGCTTGATGAGCGTGGATTGTTGTTCATAAAAGGCTGGAACTTGCTGGATTGGGCACCAATTGATCAGCCGAATAATGGGGTAGTCACCCACCAGAATATGATTCTGGTCAAAACGCTGCGAAGCGCGGCAGAGTTGGCGAAAGCCGTTGGAGATGTGGGAGAAGCAGATGAATATGAGGGGAAAGCGCTTCGTCTGAGTCAAACAATTAATAAACATTTATGGAGTGAGGATCGCAGAGCATACTTAGATTGTATCCATGCGAATGGCCAGGCCTCGACTGTTTTTAGTATGCAGACGCAGGTTATTGCGTACTTGTGTGGTGTCGCTGAGGGTGAGCGCGCAGAGCAGATGAAGACATATTTGTTTGCTCCGCCGACAGATTTTGTTCAAATCGGCAGTCCTTTTATGTCCTTCTTTTATTATGAGGCTCTCGCGAAAATGGGCCGCATCGGTATTGATCGTATGATCACAGATATGCGTCAGCATTTTGGGCAAATGATTGAATATGACGCCACGACCTGCTGGGAAATGTACCCGAATTTCGCGGAAAATAGAGCGAACCCTGACATGCTTACACGCAGTCACTGTCATGCGTGGTCGGCAGCGCCGGGCTATTTCTTAGGTGCGCATGTGCTTGGTGTCACTCTCGCCGACAAAGGCTGGCGGAAGGTCGTTGTCGCCCCGCAGCCTGCAGATTTGCAGTGGGCGAGGGGCACTGTTCCGCTGCCGCAGGAGGGACGAATCGATGTCGCGTGGCGACTCGAGGAGGACGGACGCGTGATGCGGCTGCAGGTTTGGGCGCCGCGCAGCGTGGATGTGGAGATCCGCATCCCGGACGGCATGGACGGGATTGTGGAGCGTCACGAGGTGTGACGCTAGAGGCGCCGGCTGGTGTGGCCGGCGTCTTTGTTTTGCATTCTGATATCCATAGCAACTTAGGGCACTCATTTGCTTTCCAAGACTATTAGGCTTTCTTAGATGCTTTGGGTTTTGGTATGAGAAAAAGAAGTTAACCAGCTATTTAGCGTAGATAGTAACAGACTCTGCCCGAGTAGGAAGTTGGATGTTGTCTAGGTTATGACTTCTAGTTCGTTGGAGAAATAGTGAAGTAGGAAGTTGTATGTTATTAAGTTTTCCAGGTTTTTGTCTTCTGGAGTATGGAAAAGTAGTTCCTTTAAGAAGGTAAGTTGCACTACGTACAACAATTTCTTTCATTTCTTCAGGAAAAGCTGAAGATGTTGTATGCTGTGCAACAATTTAGCCTTCTTTCCTGCAATAGAGCTATTTTAGACTGGAATTGTTGCATTTTTTACAACATTTGAGAGGATATCGTTGATTAACTTGCGTATTGTTGTACAACGTACAACAATTCCGGATAAGTAAGCGAATGACTAGTAGCATACGGCAGGGGCGAAGTCCGAAAAGGACTTTTCAGATAAAGTGAGAAGTGTATTGGACTGGAAATTGAGCTGAAAGGACTAAAAAAGTCCTCTCATAAGTGAAGAAGAAGTCAGTTCCAGCTGAGAAGACCAAAAACGACTTTGATCGTTCCGATACGAGTTGTTTCTATAGCCAGCAATTTGTTGCTAACGCTGTTTTGCGTCGTTACAGCCAACCTGCCATCAATCCTTTTTCCGCCGGTAAACCCGCTCAGGTCGGCCGACCACACCGTAAGACAGGTCGGCGTATAAATCGCCTGAGCTGACTAAGTGCTCGAGGTAGCGGCGGCCGGTGGAGCGGCTGACACCAATTTCTTTGGCGATTTGATCAGCGGTCAAGCCGCCGGATGCGTTCGAAATCGCTTGCACGATTTTTACCAACGTGAGCTTATCAATTCCTTTGGGCAGGAAAGAGGTGTCTAAGTTGGTTTCCTTCTTGGAAGTTCCAGACATAAGGCGATCCACATCGCTCTGATTGATCATGCCGCTTTCGTTCATGCGACTCAATTCACGATGGAAATTCAGATAGCGCACTAGCGTTTCTTGAAGCCGATTAAAGACGAGCGGTTTAATGATATAATCAAACGCACCGCTGCGTATAGCATCACGAATGGCGTCAATTTCTTTGGCAGCGGTAATCATAATGACGTCTGTTTCCCGGTAATGCTGCCGAATAAAGGAAAGCATCTCTAAGCCGCTGGCGCCCGGTAAGTAGACATCGAGTAGGACGAGATGCGGAGTCAGAATTTCCAACTGTTCCTTGGCTTGACCCACATCTGTGGCTATACCGACGACGTGGAATCCTTCTACTTTTTCTATGAATCGTCTGTTAATCTCAGCAATTTTCACATCATCTTCTACGATTAATACTTCAACGGATTGATTCTGGTGTTCCATGGGGCAGACTCCTTTCTTTGAGATCAGGGATCTTGGGAATCGCTACGGTGAAAATTGTGCCGCCTGCGGGGTTTTTATGAAAGGTAATGTACCCACTCAACTTGCCGACAGCATGTTGGACCAGAGCAAGTCCAATGCCGCGGTGTTCCCCCTCTTTGGTCGAAAAGCCTTTTTCAAATACAGCCATACTCGTCTCCTCAGGAATTCCTACGCCTCGATCCTCACATTCGATAATAAGATCCTCACCAAGGTCGGTTAGAAATAATTTCACATACGGCTCCGTCTGATCGCCACCAGCAAGTACTGCTTCCATGGCATTGTCAACGAGGTTACCAATGATGGTGACAAGCATATTTCGATCAATCTGAGCAGGGATGTCGCTGAATGTGCTTTCGTGATCAATTTCGAACGTTATCTTTAGTTCCTGCGCATGATTAAATTTGCCAATGAGCAGTCCGCCAATCATAGGATCTGGGATTTCTCGCATAATGAACTGTACCCAATTCTGATGTACATCGGCCTCCCGGGAGATAAGTTCAACAGCTTCTTGATACGATTCGAGTTGGATTAGCCCCGAGATGACGTACAGCTTGTTCGAAAATTCATGCGTTTGTGCGCGTAGCGCTTCTGCAAAGCGTTTGACCTGAGACAGTTCTTCAGCCAACCGATACAGCTCGGATTTACTGCGAAAGCTCGAAACTGCACCGGTTACGCCTAATTTCCGCTCAATAATCGGGACCCGATTCACTATCACTTCATGGTCGCCGATGAGCATTTCATGGTCAAATTCGGCTTTCCCCGAACGAACGACTTCATACAATCTCGTATTCGGTATAACGTCTTCAATTTGTCTTCCAGTAATTTTTGCCGTGACAGGCAGCTGCAGCAGCTGAAGCGCATAGCGGTTCGCCATCGTAATAACTCCCTCACGATTAACCGCGATAATACCTTCTCGTATGGATTCTAGAATCGCCTTTTTTTCGGTATATAATGCGCCGATTTCCTTTGGCTCCAAGCCATGAATGGAACGCCGGACGTTATGGGCGATGAGGACAGAGCCGACAAGTCCGATGACGAGAACGATCAAAGAGATCATTTCGATTCGTGTTTGATACACAGTGGTAATTAGTGCAATGTCCTCTGTCAAGAACCCAACAGATACGATACCAATTACTTGACCATTGTCGCTAAATACTGGAGCTTTGCCACGGAGCGAGGGGCCCAGAGACCCAATAGCCTTAGAAATAATGGATTTTCCATCAAGTACAGGGCCATTATCTCCCCCAACCATTTCTTTGCCTATTCGCTCAGGCAGGGGATGCGAATAACGGATACCTTCGCGGTTCCCAACAACGATGTATTCCGCATCTATTTTCTCGCGTACCGTCTCCGCAATGGGTTGAATGACAGCTGAGGGGTCATTTAATTGAAAGGCGTGCCTTATTTCAGGCATACTAGCCACTGTTTCAGCTACCTTCAAGGCGCGTGTACCAATCTGATCCTCAAGAGCGGAAGTCATCAGATAATAGAAAATGCCGCCTAGACTTAGGATGATGAAGACAAGCAGTGAACAAATAATCAAGATTAGCTTGGTTTGCAGCCTCATTCCGAGTTAAAGCCCCCCGTTTTTGCTAGTATTGTATCATAAAGCGCTCTCATTATGAGGGAAAACGCGTTGGTGCCGTCGTGAACAATATGAACAAAATGCCCAAAACGACGTTATTATAATTAATCTTGTTAAACTTCTCAATTTTCTATTCAGGTGATATTCTGAAAGCGCTTCAAAGAAAGCGGATACACGTATAAAACCAAAAAGTTGGAGGGGTTTCATTTGATAAAAAATGTATTGGCAGCATCTTGGAAAGTAACATCGATCAGTTTATTAGCAATCTCCTTGGCAGCATGCGGTAATGGGGCAGCTAAACCAACAGACGCAACAGGTGACAAGGCCAAAGAAACGACAGCACCAGCACAAGCGGCATCCAAATATCCAGAAAAAGCGCTTAGCATCATCGCTCCATCCGGTGCAGGCGGCGGTTGGGATATGACGGCTCGTACAATTGCCAAAGTATTGACGGAAACGAAAGCGATGGATAAGCCGATTTCGGTTGAAAATAAACCGGGTGGAGGCGGCGCTGTCTTCATGGCGGAATATGCGACGAAAGATGTGAAGGACAACTACAAATTGTTCGTTAGCTCACCGCCGATTCTCATTAACCATCTGAAAAAAGAAGGTAACACGCCTTACGGTTATGCCGATACAACACCGCTTGCTCAATTGACGAAGGATTATGGCGCGGTTGCGGTCGCGGCAAACTCGAAATATAAAGATTTGAAATCACTATTGGATGATATGAAAGCGGATCCTACGAAACTGACGGTCGCAGGCGGTTCTGCACCTGGCTCCATGGATCATCTGGTTTCCATTCTTCCTGCCTTTAAATACGGTATCGACCCGAAAAAGGTGAAGTACGTATCCTATGATGGCGGCGGGGAAGCCGTAACAGCTTTGCTCGGCGGTAATGCGGATGTGCTCGGAACTGATGCATCCTCCTTGGATCAGTATGTGAAAGCTGGCAAGATCAGAATACTGGCGGTGGCATCACCAGGGCGACTCGGTGGCAGCATGAAAGATGTTCCAACGATGAAAGAACAAGGTGTTGACGCTGAATTCTTAATCTGGCGCGGCTTCTTCGGACCTAAGAATATGGATGCTGGTGCGAAAAAGTTCTGGGAAGATACGATCAAGAAAATGGTTGAATCCGATACATGGAAAAAAGAAATGACTGCGAACAATTGGGAAACAGACTATAAAAAAGCGGATGATTTCAAAACTTTCTTAGCTCAGCAAGAAACACAATTGAAAGATATGTTGACAGCTTTGGGTATGCAGAAATAAGAGAGCCTTGGGATGCTGGGGAGAAGCGAGTTTGACTTCTTCCCATGCACGAAGGGCAGGAGGTTGAGTAGGCAGATGAATACCATGTTTGACCGTTATGCA
Organism: Paenibacillus sp. Soil724D2; assembly: GCF_001427935.1. NCBI lineage: Bacteria > Bacillati > Bacillota > Bacilli > Caryophanales > Paenibacillaceae > Paenibacillus > Paenibacillus sp. Soil724D2. The sequence goes on along the minus strand of NZ_LMRY01000056.1, from coordinate 29,961 downwards.
GGTATCGTTTTTTTCGCTATTGGCACCACATTTGTAATCGGCAGCAGAAGCATTTCAACAAGTGCTTACGGTAGTAATGTAGGCGCGAATATATTCCCAATGATGCTGGGGGCTTTCTTAGCACTAATGAGCCTTCGTCTCATCTATGATACGTTCCGCAAGCAGCAAACGAAAAAACATAAAGAAAATTTGGATTACAAAAGATTTGGTATCATTTTCGTTTCAGCAGTCCTATATGCGTTATTTCTCGAAGATGTCGGATTCGTCATCTCCACGTTTCTCTTTTTAATGATTGGGTTCCAAACGATGCAAAGAGGTAGAATTTGGGTTTCGCTTTTGATCTCAGCTGCATTCTCCTTTGGGGTGTATACGCTGTATGTGAATGGTTTGGATGGTTCACTTCCTGGATTTCCAACTTGGTTAGGCTTCTAAGATATCGCTTACGCAGTGGGTTTGCTAAAAAGCAAGCTCTAAGGAGGTTATTGAAATGGGCACGATTGATTATGTGCTTCATGGCTTGGGTACTGCAATGCAGTGGCACAATGTCGTGTTTGTTTTTCTAGGCGTATTAATTGGTACAGTGGTAGGTGTCCTACCCGGGATTGGACCCATGAGCGGTGTAGCTCTGTTAATCCCGATAACAGCGACAATGACCGCAGGATTAGGTCCTGAGGAAGCCGCGACGAGCTCCATTATTCTGCTCGCTGGCGTCTATTATGGAGCGATGTACGGAGGATCGACGACTTCCATCCTGCTGAATACACCGGGAGAATCTTCTTCCGTAGTAACGACCCTAGATGGTTATCAAATGGCTAAACAAGGTAGAGCCGGGGCAGCGCTTGCGATTTCGGCGATCGGTTCCTTTGCGGCCGGCATTATTTCCTTAATAGGACTTATTTTCCTTGCTAGGCCCTTGTCGGCAGTTGCCATCAAGTTTGGTCCTGCTGAATATTTCTCTCTCATGGTTCTCGGCTTACTTGCAATCAGCGGTTTAGCAGGCAAATCCATGGTCAAAGCTTTAATGATGACAGCTTTCGGACTTCTGCTCGCAACGATTGGAATTGATAATGTATCCGGTGTTGAACGATTTACATTTAATATTCCGGAGCTTTATCAGGGTCTGGAATTCCTTACCGTGGCTGTTGGTACTTTCGCTGTCGGCGAAGTGTTCAAGACCATTCTGCAGCGAGAAGGAAACGATGGCGAATTGGCTAAAATCAATCGAATCCTACCGACTAAGCAGGATTTGAAAGATAGCGCGGCGCCTATCGCTCGAGGCTCAGTGCTTGGATTTTTCATCGGGCTTCTGCCTGGTGCCGGTGCCATTCTTGCTTCCTTTTTCGCTTACATTGTAGAAAAGAAAATCAGTAAACATCCCGAGAAATTCGGGAAGGGTGCCATTGAGGGTGTAGCTTCTCCGGAAGCTGCGAATAATGCGGCGTCAGGCGGCGCCATGATTCCACTTTTGACACTAGGCATTCCTTCATCCGGTACAACCGCTATTCTGATGGGCGCTTTCATTATGTACAATGTTCAGCCGGGTCCTTTGTTATTCCAAGATCACCCGCAGCTCGCATGGGGCGTTATTGCCAGTATGTTCGTGGGCAATCTGATGCTGCTTATTCTGAATATGCCGCTCGTTAAAGTGTTTGCCAAAGTCATTGAAACACCAACGAAATATTTGATTCCATTAATTATCGTGTTTTCCGTTTTCGGTGTCTACGCGGTTCAATATTCAACGTTTGATTTGCTCTTGATTATGGGCTGTGGTCTTGTCGGGTACTTCTTATCGAAAAACGATTACCCGTTAGCGCCGCTGGTACTTGGTCTTATTCTTGGACCGATGCTGGAAAATAACATGCGCAGAGCGTTGACCATTTCGAATGGAGATTTCATGATTTTCCTTCAAAAACCTGTTTCCCTCGCTTTCTTGATCATTGGCTTCTTATGGTTGACGATCCCTTTAATCCTGAAGATGAGAGGCAAAAATGTTCTCGTAAACGAAGAGGCATAAGCTGGACGAAAACCCCTATGAAGCTGTGTGGAGCTCTGATACCAATCAGCCTCTATCGGTAGAATAGGGGTTTCAATTCATGGAGTGAAATTCAAATGGACGTACTTTTTCTTATCGTGCTCAATGTTATTGTACCTGTATTTTTATTAATTGGAGCAGGCGCTTTTATGCATCGTGTATTTCATTTCGATATGCATACACTGTCTAAGCTCAATGCGTATTTCTTACTTCCAGCGGTTTCTTTTACGAATATTTATCAAAGTAAGCTGGAATGGAGTACGCTGCTGCAAATCATTAGTTTTTTGCTTCTGCAAAGTATCGCTCTTATCGCGGTGAGCAAAGGAACAGCAAAGCTGGCTAAATTTGATAAAGGCTTGTCTTCCAGCTTCTCAAATAGTGTGGTACTTAGCAATTCGGGTAATTTCGGTTTGCCGGTGTCACAGCTTGTGTTTCAGGGGAACCCGGTTGGTTTAGCTGTTCAAGTTATTGTCACCATTTATCAAAACCTTCTAACGAATACCTTTGGCTTGGTTAATGCGGTTTCTGCACAAAACCAAGGGCAAAAGATGCTGCGGAAGCTTTTGAAAAATCCCATGATCCATGCATTTGTACTGGGGTTGCTGATGCATATTCTGGCGATTCCAATTCCGGCTTTCATATGGCATCCGATCCAGAATGTATCAAACGCCTTCCTTGCGATTGCACTAGTTACGCTAGGTGCACAGAGTGCTTACTTGCAGTTTAAGCATATTAGCAGCGTACTTATTTTCAGCCTTTTCGGAAGACTTGTTGTCTCACCGATTCTCGCACTAATCTTGATTTTACTGCTCCATTTGGAAGGTACAACCGCACAAGCATTGTTTATCGCAAGCTCGTTTCCCACGTCAAGGAACAGCGCGGTATTTGCATTAGAATACGGGAATCACCCGGAATACGCTGCCCAAGTGGTTCTGCTCTCTACTTTATTCAGCAGCTTGACTGTTACCGTAGTCGTGTATGTATCGAAACTATTATTTTAGGCATGATGCCCTAAAAACGAGGAGTTCATTTTGAAAGACACGATTGGTGGCAAAAGCATTATTCTGCGTGTGGAGCTGCAAACGGAAGCCGTTCATTTTGGACAATTAATTACCGTCATTACGGAAAATGGCGGGGATGTTATTGCCATCGACGTTATCCAAACAGGTCCAAATTGGACGGTTCGTGATATTACTGTAACAGCATCAGAACAGATTCAACTGGAAGCTGTCACCAGCGCAATCAAGTTGCTTCAAGGTGTAAAGCTTGTTCATGTATCAGATCGCACCTTCCTGCTTCACCTAGGCGGCAAGATCGAGATGAAGCCTAAGGTGCCGATTCAGAATCGGGACGATCTGTCTCGCGTGTATACACCCGATGTTGCGCGCGTTTGTATGGCGATTCATGAGAAGCAGGAGAATGCGTACAAGCTTACGATTAAGCGAAATACAGTTGCTGTAGTTTCGGATGGCAGTGCGGTGCTTGGTTTGGGTAATATCGGACCCTACGCGGCTATGCCGGTCATGGAAGGTAAGGCGATGCTGTTCAAGCAGCTCGCAGATGTCGATGCCTTTCCAATCTGCTTAGACACGCAAAACACGGAAGAAATCATCACTACGATTAAGAATCTAGCGCCTGCTTTTGGCGGGATCAATTTAGAGGATATCTCTTCGCCGCGTTGTTTTGAAATTGAGGAAAGGCTGCGTGAGGAGCTTGATATTCCTGTATTCCATGACGATCAGCACGGGACGGCCGTTGTTCTGTATGCGGGGCTTATCAATGCACTGAAAGTCGTTGGGAAATCGATTAACGAAGCAAAGGTTGTCATCTGTGGCATTGGGGCGGCTGGCATAGCTTGCTCAAACATACTACTTGCAGCAGGTGTTAAGGAATTGATCGGAGTTGATCGAGAAGGGGCTTTGGTGAGCAGTACTTCGTATAGTAATCCCATGTGGAACGGGTATGCAGAGCGAACCAACCCGAATCAATTAACAGGCTCCTTGCACGAAGTTATCGAAGGGGCGGATGTATTTATCGGATTATCCTCCGGTGGTGTACTGAAGCGGGGCGATGTTGAACGGATGGCGCCGCATCCCATTGTATTCGTGATGGCGAATCCTACACCGGAGATTCATCCAGACGAAATTGAAGACATTGCAGCCGTAATAGCGACTGGAAGGTCTGATTTCCCGAATCAGATTAATAATGTCTTATGCTTTCCAGGGATATTTCGAGCCGCTTTAGATTGCCAGGCTACTACAATTAATGAGGAAATGAAGCTAACTGCTTCCGCGGCTATCGCCTCTGTCGTAGCCCCGGAAGAATTGAATAAACTGTACATTATTCCGAGTGTTTTCAATCAAGAGGTCGTTAGACGCATTCGGACAGGGGTCATTGAAGCAGCAATAAGAACCGGAGTGGCTCGGAGAATGCCGCGCGAATTCAGGTCGGGGGGATCCATATGAGTGGTTTGGGAACAAGAGCGATTGTAGAAATTAACCAAGTAGCTAATCAATTTAAATCGAGCATTGTTATCAAAGTGGGCAAACGTTTCATCGATGTCAAAAGCATTCTCGGTCTAAGCATTACGCTTTTCAGCAACGAGGTGTATCACTTAGAAATTCATGGTCCCGACGAAGTTGAGGCTAAGCATGCCATGGAGGAGCTATTTATCAAACATGGACTTCCGCTAAGCGGAGTTTGATCGTGAATGAAGGGTTGTTACGAAAGGGTAACACCAAGTGAAACACGAAGAGGCAACACCAAGGGCAACACCGATTGCTATACCAATAGACGACACCAAGTAATAACACAAGGAGCAACACTAGGAGCAACAACAAGAGCAACACCAGAAGCAACACCAAGAGCAACGCCAAGAGCAACGCGAAGAGACAACGCCAAGAGCAACACCAAAAGCAACCCAAACGTGCAATCCCAAACGTTGAACCAAAAAGCCTTCAGCACCACTTTTAAAGTGGTGTTGAAGGTTTTTTTATCTCAATATTACTGTACACAGTAGGGGGAGAGGGTCACTAGTTGTACAACGTACAACAATTTCCTTGATTTCTTCTTGAAATACGGATGATGTTGTATGTTGTGCAACAATTTAGCCTTCATTCCTGCTATTGAGCTAGTTTGGGCAGAAATTGGTGTATTTTTTGCAACAATCGCTAGGAATATAGTGGATTCACTTACCTAATGTTGTAAGAAATACAACTTCACAAGTTTCAAAAGGAACTACGATGCGTTATTTATCGAAAAAACCACCTTTTTGAGCGTAAAGGGAATATGGATGCGTTATTTTGCCATTTAGGACTGAAATACGGCATTCAAAGCGGAAATAAGTGATTGACGTTCCGTTTCGATAGCCTAATAGCGGCTTTCTCTCGCAATAACGCATCGACGTTCCCTTTCATGAAGCTTCTGATTGGTTGAAAAGGAAATATAATCAAATTCGGCCCTGCGCATGAAGTATATTCAACACGATGGACCTGAGGCCGTTGCTTCGGTTATCTAATTTATTTCACCTTAAAATGCACAACCGCGCTGTACAGCATTTTACCCGCATTCGGGTCGAACACGATGTGATGCTGAATTGCGAACACGTCGAGCAATAAAGCTTTGTTGTTATCGATTTGCTCGTTGATTTGACGTTCCAACGTCTTCATATCATAAGCTTGAAAAAACTCGATTTTATTATCTATGCGGTCCAAAAGAAAGTCCATGATCTTACTCCTCCCTAAGCTAAGTTGTAAAGTTTAGACAACTTCTCTTATTATAACGTCAATATCTGATATAGGAAGTACATATGAATAGGCGTATACTGTAAGGGGATACATGATCGCATGTTCTGATGGATCGGGAATACCTCATTTGCTAGACAAACTTGTAGTAGGAAGTGATGTCGTTTTGAAGTCTACACGATTATTGGTTGATTTCTTCAAAGAGAAATGGCCGTTGTATGTTGTAGCCGCATTGTCCATTTCTTTAGGCAACATTGTTCATTCGTATTACCCCAAACTGCTAGGCATTTTTACTGATCAGCTGCAGCAAGGACTTTTGAGTAAAACTCTTATAATTGATTACAGTCTAAAGCTGCTGATGATCGGCGTCACATTCGGTGTTTTAACAGCCATTGGTCAGTATATGATCATGCGAAACGGAAGACGCTTCGAGTTTGTTTCAAGAAACCGCTTGTTTAACCATTTCACACAGCTAGGCGCAACATTTTACTCAAAGAACGGCGTTGGTAAGCTGCTAAGCTATGTGATGAATGACGTAACTGTCATTCGGGAATCGATATCCATGGGGATTAACCACATTGTAAACTCGGCGATTTTGATCACAGCTGCCATTCTCATGATGATATTCAGTTCGATCCCTCTCTATTTAATTCTCGTCTGTATATTGCCCTTGTTGCTTATTCCTGTTCTGACCGTTCGATTTCAGCCAATTATTAAAAAGCATTCCTTACAGGTACAAGAAGCATTAGGCAAAATGACGGAGTCGGCCGAGGAGCAATTCGGAGGCATACGGGTAGCCAAGAAATTCGCGGTGGAACCGATTATGGTTCGTAGGTTCAGCGAAACGGTAGATCGGATTCGCGACAACCAATTGAGATTGGTTCGGCTATCTTCCTTATTTGAAGCACTTATTCCGTTTCTGGGCGCAATATCGCTGATCATCGCGATTGCTTTTGGGGGCTATTTGACCATTCAACAGCGGATTACGATTGGCAATTTTGTTGAATTAACGCTATACATACGGATGATGGTAAACCCTTTACAGCAAATTGGCCGCGTCATTAATGCCATGCAGCGCTCTCGAGCTTCGCTTGAACGAATGAATGAGCTGCTCGATTTGAAATCGGAAATTGTGCAAAACGAGCTTGCGCAAATATCCGACCTCGATCACGAGGGGATTCGGATTGAACATTTGTCTTTCGCTTATCCTGATGATGAGGACGAGGTGCTTCATGACATAACACTGACGATTGAACCTGGCAAATCCATTGGCATTATCGGGAAAACAGGCAGCGGCAAATCGACCTTGGTGAAGCTAATGCTTAGGATATACGACCCGCCGGAGGGGACGGTATGGATCGGGGATACGGATATTCGCGATGTGACATTAGAAAGCCTGCGAAATCAAATCGCTTACGTTCCACAAGAGGGATTCTTGTTTAGCACGACCATCCGGGATAACATCGCCTTTTATAAAAGAGAATCACCCTTAGAACAGGTTGAGCGTGCTGCCAAGAAAGCACAAATCCTCTCAAGTATTACGTCATTTCCTGAAAAGTTTGAGACGAAGCTAGGCGAGCGCGGTGTCACCTTATCGGGTGGGCAGCGTCAACGAACAAGCTTAGCCAGAGGGATCATTAAGGATTCTCCTTTGATGATTCTAGATGATAGTGTAAGCGCTGTTGACTCGGTGACGGAGAAGCACATCATCGATACGATCCGCAAGGAGCGATTGAACAAAACGACCATTTGGATCGCTCATCGAATCTCCGCGTTGAAGCATACGGATGAAATTATCGTTCTTCATGAAGGCAGGATTGTGCAGCGCGGCACGCACGAAGAGCTAATTGCGCAGGAAGGCTTGTATGCCGAGCTTCATGCGATACAAGAGGGAGGTAGCGACGATGCCCAAACGGAATAACAAAAGCAATGAGGAGCGGCAGAAGACGCGATCTTCCTTTCGTTCTTTATCCGCTTATGCCAAACCGCATAGGTTCACCTTTGCAGCTGTTTTATTTTGCGCGTTACTAGGGATAGCTGCAGATTTGTTTCAGCCGTATCTAGTTAAGATCGCGATTGATGATAATTTGATGATTGGGAAAAGTGACTATCGCTCACTGCTGCTCATCTGTTTGTTTTATGCAGGTCTATCGATCAGCAGTTTATTCTTCAGTTATCTGCAGAATAATTTATTGCAGTTTGCCGGCCAAAGCATTGTTGCCAAAATACGCAAGGATTTGTTCGAGCACATCTTTAAGCAGTCGATGTCTTACTATGACCGTACGCCAAGCGGCAGCCTAATTACGCATGTTTCCAGTGATACGGAAACGTTGAATCAGTTTTTTACGCAGGTTCTTCTTAGTCTGGTTCGCGATGGCATGACACTCGTATTCATCATCGTCCTGATGTATCATCTGGACCCGCAGCTAACGCTTTACAGCATGATAGTGATTCCCATCATTGTGCTCATAGCTATAAGCTTTCGCAGATATATGCGCAAAACCTATCAGCTTTCCAGGACGCAGCTGTCTCAAATGGTTGCTTTTGCCGCTGAGAATTTATCCGGGATGCATCTCATTCAAGCTTTTCATCAAGAAAAGGAACAGATGAATCGCTTCACTGATCGGAATCTAGGATATTTCCGTGCAAATTTGAGAGAAATTCGTACCAATGTTTTGTTCAATCGTTCCTTTGATATTTTAGGGAATTTATCGGTAGCTTTTATCACCTGGATTGGCGGTATTGCTGTGTTCGATAAAACGATTGAATTCGGAGTTTTGTATGCTTTCATTACGTATATACGGCAGTTTTTTCAACCGATTAATAACATTACACAGCAATGGAATACCCTTCAATCTACAACGGTGTCTGTCAATCGAATTTGGAATATATTCGCCATTCAACCGGAAGTAAAGGATAAGGAAGGCATGTTGTCACCCTCGTTGTCCGACGTGAAGGGGGACATTCATTTCAACCATGTGCATTTTGGTTATTTGAAGGATACAGCTGTCATTGAGGATTTAGAGCTTCATATTGAGCCCGGTGAAATGATCGGTATTGTGGGGACGACGGGCGCTGGGAAAAGCTCGTTGATTAGTTTGCTTTGCCGCTTTTATGATGTGCAGGAAGGGAGTATCCGCATTGACGGCACGGATCTGCGGGATATCCCGCAGGCTGATTTACACCGAATGGTTGGACTTGTACAGCAGGAACCGTACTTATACGCAGGCAGTATTTTGGACAATGTTCGGATGTTTGATGAAACTATAACGCGTGAGGAAGTTATTGAGGCATGCCGAATGGTTGGGGCAGACAATCTCATTTCACGAATGAAAGATGGTTATGAGACACGCATATCAGAGAGAGGAAGCGGGCTTTCCGCAGGAGAGAGACAACTGATCTCATTCGCGCGAATTATCGTATTCAAGCCGAAAGTACTGATTCTTGACGAAGCTACAGCGAATTTGGACTCCCAAACGGAGCAGTTGATTCAATCCGCGCTGCAGGTCGTAGCCGAGGGAAGAACGACACTTGTTATCGCACATCGCATCTCGACCATTATGCATGCTAACCGCATCATTGTGATGAGTCAGGGGAAAATTGTTGAAGAAGGGAACCATGCACAATTACTTGCGCTTCGTGGCTATTACGAGCAATTATATCTCCATTCACAGGGGAATATGGATGCTGCACAAACTATTTCATAACATGAATGCGCCGCAACTGAGGTTGTGAAAATAAGCTTTGTCGGACTCCTTGTTAGGAAGTCGTGACGAAGCTCATTTTACCGCATAAGTAAGAATAAGTTATAGGGTAACGATGGCCCCTTTCTTATCGGCGATAAAAGCTACATCTATACGCACTCGCTCACCTTTGAATGGTCTCAATAGTGGTTTTCTCAACTGATAAGATTTTATATGTTTTGGGTTTGGGGTGAGCGAAGCTTACCCCTTTTTTATTATTGTTTTGTTTTGGAGTAAGTGAAGCTTCCGCCCTGATTACCCCAGTAATAAGAAGGGGTGTTTTGTGTGCTGATATATGGGAGAACCGGGGAAATAGGAGGGTAAGTTGCATAACGTACAACATTTATCCTTGATTTGTTCTGTGAAGGCTGAAGATGTTGTATGTTGTACAACAATTCAGCCTATTTATAGGCATTTGGGCTGCTTTGGCAGGAATTGTTGTATTTTCTGCAACATTCGTGAGGAAAACGTGGATTTGCTTGCAAATTGTTGTATAATCTACAACAATTCACGATTGAGTAAGTGTGCATGGTTACACATATGCCTTGGGCGCAATCATATGTTGCGCGTCAACCATTAGGCCCTTTTTTTTATCTAGATTCCTAGATTCTCCACTTCATTTAACCAGAACGGTGTTATCACCGTCCATAAGTTGGATTAGCTTTATCGATATAAATAAGCCCTGTATCCTCGTATTTGCGTGTCATGACAAGATTTCTTTTATTACTGGAATAACTGTCTCGAAAAGAGACAATCGAACCTATTTTACCACGATCCAAGGGAAAATGTTAAAAAAGCAATATAGTTACAATATAATATCTTTACAAACAATACTGGAAAATTGTGTTGTTTTATTTATATTACTATACTATACTAATGTATAAAATTGTAAAGTTTTGTTGTCGATTATTGTCGAAGATGGGAATTTTCACCTACAACTTTATAACGGCAAACCTATTGAAAAATAGGGACGCAAAGCTAGAGGGACTACATCCGACAAGGATATGTCAGCCAGTTGCATTGTAGCAATTGGTGGAATAGGGCATTTATGCCTATGTTTCTCCTTTTTTTTGTGAACATTTTCGTCAAGCAATTCTATCGATAGGAGAGAAATGAATGAGAGAGAAAAGATTAACAAATGTACAGCAATTATTCCCCAGTGAGGATGGAAACCGACAAACGCGACAAATGGTTTTGCGGCTCATTGAACAACTAGTAACAGGAGTGGATGGTCTCAAAAACCCGGATGGCGTCAATCTCAAGGGCGAGAAAAACCGAACAGGGACTTTCTATAACAATCTAATTCGAGAAAGCTCCATTCCTAATGGCAGCGTCCCCCTAGAGGAAGTTAATACAGAGCTATTGAAATTGCTGCATGATCATCCTTATCATACGAAATATTTTTTAACGAATATTTTACCGATGGCAAGCATCCCGGGGATTATGGGCATGATCGCGGCATTTTTGGTTAATGGCAACAATTTATGGGATGTATACGGCCCAGCCGGAGCTGAAGCTGAAGTAAGAGTCATCAGCATGATGTCCAAATTAATAGGCTATGATGCGCTGAAAAGCGGCGGGTATACGACATGGGGCGGACAAGGAGCTGTATTCTCAGGTCTCCGGATAGCGATCGCTAAATTCGTTCCGGACGCATTGCAAAAAGGTGTTCCCGACAACTTGTATGCTTTTTGTTCCGAAGCCGCTCACTACAGCTTGTTTAAATCTATGGAGGCATCAGGCATAGGGAGCGATAGATTGATTAGAGTTCGCACGAATGCTGACAGCTCCATGGATGTGAATGATCTGAGAGTTAAAATGGAAGAAGTGATCGCACGAGGCGGAATTCCGATTTACATTGTAGCTACGACAGGAACGACGGATGCCATGGGGATTGACGATTTGGAGCAAATTTATGCTGTGTCTGACAAGGCAGCCGTTCATCATGGGTTGCTTAGACCTCATATTCATGCAGACTCTGCTTTAGGTGCGTTCTTTGCTTTCTTTAATGACTATGATTTCATCTCCAATCCACTCGAATTAAAGAAAGATGTCGCTCAGGCTTTAATTTCTATCCAAAGCAAGATGAGGCATTTGCATTTGGCCGACTCGCTTTGCTTCGATTTTCAAAAGCTGGGGCAAACCCCTTACCTGACAAGCTTATTTCTGGTCAAGGATGCCGCCGATTTAAGGCTCATGGATCTGCATCCGGATGAAACGCCCTATGTCGGACATCGGGGATACGGACAGTATCACACCGGTTATACGTTGGAGTGCTCGCGCATGGCTAGCTCCATCAGCATTTACAGTGCTCTGCTTGCATTCGGCGTTCAAGGGTATCAGCAATTGCTGGCTCAGTTCGTTGAGGTTAATCTTGCTTTCCGGGAAGCGCTTCGCCAAGAAATCCCTCATGCTGAAATCGTTAATAACGACAACCCTGGCATCATTACACTATTTCGTATATATCCGGAAGGCAGTCCGCATTTTCAAGAAGAAGTTTCAGGCAAGTGCACGCTTAAGGAAATTGAACGGAATAATAAATTTAACGAGCGTTTATTCGAAATGCTTGGGAATCATCGCGATCGTATATTTTTTGGCGATACCAAAAAGCATCTGCTTGTTCAAACGAAGGATGATTGTTCTGTTGCTCTTTACGCGACAAAGATTTTTGTCATCTCCCCTTATACGGAGACCAAACATGTACATGAAATTATTCAATATTTGAAGGAAACTGTAGCGCAAGTCTACGAGAAATATTCCGAAACATCGCTATTAAGCAGGAGGTAATTGAAGTGGCAAAGCATGCTCCAAATAAAATAATAAACTGGTTCAGAGGACAAATCGCGGTGAAGATGACGAGCAGTATCTTACTGCTGCTGTTATTCGTATGCGCAGCCTTCTCCGTCTCTTCCTATTTGGCCAGCAAAAGTTTAACAACGAAGCTTGAGGATCAATTTGTTCTAAGATTAACGACAAACATTGAAAATGTTTCAAAATATATGACTTCTATTCCCGAACATGCAGATGAAATTACAGGCAAAGATCAACCGGCTTATACCAAAATAAAACAGCAATTTGAACAATTTAAAAAGCAAGACTCTCTTGAGAATGTTTATGTCTTGCAGAAAGTTCAGAATAAAGATCAAATCGTCATTTTAACCGGAGTTGATGAAGATTTCGGCACCGAGTATCCCTTTACGCCTGAAATGAACAGCGCGATCAAAGAAAATAAATTAACGATCAGTGAGATTTACAAGGACGAATTTGGTATACATAAATCTGTCTTTGTTCCCCTCAAAAATGTTAAAGGCGAAAACGTCGGAATTCTCGGGATTGATTTAGATGCCTCAGTCGTTCCCAAAACGAAGCAAGAATTGTTATGGACAACCTTTACGATTACCTTAATCGTTATAGTCGTAGGCGGTCTGATAGCCTTCTTCATAAGTCGAAGTGTGACGAGACCGGTCATTCAGCTGATGCGTGTAACAGAAAAGGTTGCTGCCGGAGATTTATCTGCACAAGTCGCAATCCAGCGAGTAGATGAGATCGGTAAATTGGCAAATGCTTTTAACGAGATGCGTCAGAATTTAGATTCCCTGATCCGCCAAATATTTTCTTCATCCAACCTTATTACCAATACCAGCGCGCAATTGTATCAGTCTGCGGACGAATCCAGCTCTAGCAGCGCGCAGGTTGCCGTTTCCATGAACAGCATGAACGAAGGGGTTGCTGAAGTTGTTTCTTCCATTACAGAGAGTACTTCATCCATCGTTGAGATCAATACGGAATTATCAGAAGTAACATCTGAAGTCAAAGAGATGCAGGAAATGGCCCACAAGGTAGGTGCACAATCTGCAGACGGTCAGCAGCTTGTTGAGAAGACATTACATCAGATGAATGTGATTCAAAAAGAGATGAAGCATTCACAAGAAGCCGCGCAGCAGTTGGGAAACCGCTCGAAGGAAATTGGGGAAATTATCCATATTATCACCGAAATTGCACAGCAGACGAACCTACTGGCACTGAATGCGTCCATTGAAGCGGCACGTGTTGGAGAACAGGGGAAAGGCTTTGCCGTTGTAGCTGGTGAAGTGAAGAAGTTGGCGGAGCAATCCACGAAAGCCGCAAGCTCAATCACAGAGCTCGTTTCCAGTACCCAAAATGACAGCCTTCTTGTCATGGAGAGCATTGTCCAGGGAAATCAAGCCGTTGAACAAGGTCAAAGCTGGATTAATGATACGTATGAAAATTTTAAAGTTATTTTTAACGGTATTTCTGTTTTCTCCAATCGGACAGACCATTTGATCCATACTTTGGAGCGAGCAGAAAGATCCTTTGAGATCATTTCGAATGCCATGCAGAAAATCTCAGGGATTACAGAGGAACAATCCGCAGGCTATGAGGAAGTGGCGGCGGCAGCTCAAGAGCAAAGTGCTTCCATTCAGGAAATTACTTCAGCCATTCGCCAACTATCTGATATGGCTGTTGTCCTGCAAAGTTCTGTTCAAAATTTTAAGATCACAGATTGAATGCAATGACTTCCTTCATTTGATTACTTGCCAGCCCAGTGCTGGCTTTTTTATTTGAAAGCCATTAATCATCCATAGGCTAATGATCTGGTACTAGGAATAGATAGTACTTCTCAAACTGCATATCTCTAGTACAATTAGAAGTAAGCGAGAGGAGGAATATTCATCATGAAATCCAAATTTGTTATGATTGGGCTAGGCTATGTATTGGGAGCAAGTGCTCTACTAACCGCCATTGTATATTTTTTTGCTACGAATTGGGAGAAATTGAACCGCTGGGAGAAATTCATTCCTGTCTTTGTGCTCATATTGGGCTTTTACGGCTTATCTGTATGGCTTTCGCGCCAAAATGGCAGGCAGTTTCTAAGTAAACTTAGCTTGTTCGCAAGCTGTATATCCTTCGGTGTAGGTGTTGGACTCATTGGGCAAACCTACAATTCTCATGCGGACAGTTACAGCTTGTTCGCCGTATGGTTCATTCCGGCATTTTTGCTTGCCTTATTAACCAGATGGCAGCCCTACTATGTACTGGCCTATATTTTAGGCCATCTCGCTTACGGAATATATTTCTTTGGGCGTTGGGGAGTAAATTCAGATGCGGAAATCATTCAAATCACCATCTGGCTCGGAATCGCCATTGCAAATGGCATCTTGTATGTTCTGAGCGAGAAGGAGCGTTTGTACTCGCCATTTCTGAAATGGATCTCTTTTCAAATTGGGATGGCGGTTTTAGTCGTGGCTTCAAATTCACATGCGTACGAAAAGTACGGTATCTTTATGAACTTGCCACTCATCCTAGTACTTGCGGCAGCCGTGTACTATACACACAAGACGAGGAACAAAGCTTATCTATTGTTTGCCGGTCTGTGGGTATCGATCACGGTGACAGTCAAATATATCGAGCTTATCATCCAGTATTATAACGAGTTTTTTTTCATAGCCAGCTTGTTGTTTATTATCTTGTTCATCTTTGCGAATGTGAAGTTCATGAACTTTATTCGTTCTTGGAATCCCTCTTCCAAGCAGTTGCAACCGGAAAATCGCTCGGATCAAGAAGCTACGGATCAAGCAAAGCCGGAAGGAGATTTTACCAAATGGGTCGTCCGTGTCCTCACCGTTTCGGTCATCATTATTGGCTCGCTTCTGGGAAGCTTGACGATCATTGGGATTATCACTGTTGTACTAGGATTTAATGAACCGGAGAATATACTAATAGGCTTTGGGTGTGTCACTGTCATTGCGATGATCATAGCAAAAAAACTAAATTCATTAGTGCGATACACGATACTCATTAGTGGATTGCTGCTTGGAGCAGGAGCGGCTGTATTTACGGAGAATGTTCCTATTCTCTTGGTTTTCCTGGCGCTTACGATTGCAGCTTTTATCTACATTGGTGGGTTGGTACATCGTATATTCTTCTTACTGGCTGCTGTCATTATTGCTTCTTTCGTACTTTTCAATTGGATTGATAGCGGTACTATTGTTCTTACCGTACTTACCGGCTTATTATTCATTATGTTTGCCAGTGGTCAGGTCATTGCAAATACGGGAGTCAGACAACCCATACTTTACAGCAGTTTTCCTTCATTTCTGATAACTTTATTTGCCTTAACTTTTATGGCGGAGTCATCTTGGTATTATATAGCCAATGTGCTATTCTTTATCGTCGTTGTTCTCGCTTTGGTCATTAGTAGACAACTGCAAATCAAATGGATTTATGCTTGGTCAATGGGCTTCTGGATTGCTTTCCTGGTATATAAATATTATGATCTGGCCTGGAAGCTTCTGCACAAATCGATTAGCTTCGCGGCTATCGGGATTTTGGTTCTTGCCTTTACGGTTTGGTATGAAAAAAGACATCGTTCTGAAGCGATTGAACCCGTTGAGGCTAATTCTAATTATGCTATGAACCGCTGGATTATTGCTCTGCTAGTTCTGCTTCAAGTCATGGCAATGTCCTTACAAATTGGTAAAAGTGAGTGGCTGCTCGCTCACGGACAGCTGATTAAGCTGGAGCTTAAACCGCTTGATCCACGTTCACTAATTCAAGGTGACTATGTGCGTTTGCGCTATACTATATCTGAGCCGCCTCTATTTGCAGATAAAAATGATGAGGCAAGTTCTAAGGGGAAAATTACAATCGTTCTCTCTCCGAACCAGGCGACAGGTGTTTATGAATATCGCCGCTTATATACCAAAGGGGAAGCATTAGCTCCGGGAGAGGTTCGCATGAATGGAAACAAGGTCGGTTATGAGGGTATTGAATATGGGATCGAGACTTATTTCATTCCGGAAGGAACAGGCCGTGTATTTGAACGGGATGCCAAGTTTGCTGAAGTGAAAGTTTCTGCTGGCGGCGATGCGATCCTTGTGCGTTTATTGTTACAACCAAGTGTTGTCCAATAAAGATTAATGTGGTAAAATTACCCGATCTTTGCTTAAAAGAAAGGGGTAACTCTTCTCATGTGGCTTATATTTTCAGTGCTTGCGGCTGCCAGTTTCGGGCTGCGAGGCATTCTATATCATTGGACCAGCCAGCAATCGCTGAATCGGAATGTGCTGCTCTGCGGCACATTTTTTATGGGGGCGCTCGTCAGTATTGGCTGCGCCCTTATTTCACAGCAAGAGTGGACGGTATCAGCTCTGATTGGTGTTCAAATGGGATTGTTCTCTTTTGGAGCCAATGCCAGTATGTTCAAAGGCTTTGCGGTAGGCAAAGCCTCTTTAGTTGCCATCCTCACCGGTTTACCATCGGTCGTTGTGGTTTTCGTCGCATTTCTACTTTGGGATGAGCGACTTAATTTATGGCAATTCTTTGCCTTCCTTGTGATCGTAGTAGGTATTTTATTCGTTCGTTACTCGAATGATATCACCCTTAAGAACCTGCAAGGAGCCGGATGGGGAGTGCTTGCTTTGTTTCTTTTTGCCGGAAATGATTTGTCTAGCAAATGGACAACCATCGTTTCTGCGCCATTGTTTCCAACGCTATTTTTTATGTTTGCAACAGGGACATGCTGTTTCGGATTATGGTGGTTGAAGGACAGGGCAAAGGATAAAGGAAAAGAAGTCGCGCCAGCCAGTTGGACAGAACGTAGAACCTTCCTGATTGGAATGGTCGTCGGGATTACAAATGTCATAGGCATGATCTTCATTATCCATGCATTCGATCAGGGGAAAACGGGATTAGTTTCCGCCGTCGTTGCACTTAATGTATTGATAGTCTTATTGTATACACGGTTTGTTTTGAAGGACAAATTCTCAAAAATGGAGCAATCCGGCTTAGCTTTAGCATTCATAGGCATTATGATGATGAAATTAGTTGGATCTTGACAACACATTATTATTGCTGTAATATTCAGTAAATTCTTAATTTCATAATCAACATTGATGAACAGGACAGTAATTCTTGTCGGACAGTCGCAGCGAGCCGGAGCAGGTGGGAACCGGTACGAATGTCAAGAGTGAAGCGGGTCTGGGAAATGGTCTTCTGAAAGTACGGTGTAGGGAGATCCGGCATAAGCCGTTATCGTTGGAGTGGTTAAACCAGTGGTTTAACACTTAGAGTGGTACCGCGGGAATGAACAGCTCTCGTCTCTTATTATAGAGACGGGGGCTTTTTTGCGTTTTTCTGAAAAAAGATTATAGGCTTCGCATCAATCCTATTAGGAGGAATATGCCATGATTCAACAGCTTTTAACGAATGAAATCGAGTATCATGTAGGTGTTTTATTTCAAGAGTACGGAATAGAACAACCTGTGACGCTGAAAATCTTGACGGAACACCCAGCACACGCAGAGCACGGGGATTACAGCACGAATGTTGCTATGCTTTTAGCAAAAATAGTACGTAAAGCTCCTTTGCAAATCGCACAAGAGCTTCAACAGCGTATAGAAAAGAGCGGTTCCGTACAAGGCTTATTTGCCAAAGTGGCTGCAGTGCCTCCGGGGTTTCTGAACTTTTATATAAGTTGGGACACGTGGTCTTCTGGTCAATATGGAGCTGCAAAAGAGCTTGTTGATCAAAGAAACAAAACAAGAATTTTGATCGAACATACATCAATCAATCCGAATAAAGCTGCTCATATTGGCCATTTGAGAAATTCTTGTATCGGTGATTCGTTGTCTCGCATGCTCTCGCAAGCAGGGTATCAGGTGGAGGTGCATAACTATATTGATGATCTGGGGAATCAATTAGCGGATACCGTGGTGGGCATTCTTCATACAAAGACAGAAGAGTCTTTTAATCGATTTGGCGACTTTTGTTGGGAAACCTACGCTAAGGTGAATCAGGCTTACAAAGTGCAGCCAGAGCTTGTAGAGCAGCGTTCTACAGTTCTTCATGCGCTAGAGAGTGGGCATTCCAATCTTGCGTGGATGGGTGCTTTGGTGGCGGAAAGGATCGTTCGCGAGCAGTTGGAAGAAATGAAGCAGTTCGGCATACATTACGATGTGCTGGTTTGGGAAAGCAGCATTGTGAGAGCGGGATTCTGGGACACAACCTTTGAGCTGCTGAGCCAAACTGATATGTTTCATAAGGTGACGGATGGGAAATTAGCAGGCTGCTGGGTATTGAAGAATCTAGAAGAAGGGGCCGTTACAGCTGGGGAAAGCACAAATTATCAAGGGGATAAAGTGCTTGTTCGTTCCAATGGTATTTTAACGTATACAGCGAAGGATATAGCCTATCATCTATGGAAATTCGGTGTGCTGCCGAATGATTTTGTATATAAAAAATGGGAGGATGGACTATGGTCCACAGCTTTCCAGGGCAGAAAGAAATCGATAGGGCAAGCGGATGTCGTCATTAATGTTATTGATTATCGTCAGCAATACCCGCAGGAGATGGTTAAGCTAGCTCTAGAAGTATTGGGCTATGAGCAGCAGGCGAGTCAGCTTAAACACGTGAGCTATGGGGTCGTTTCCTTAAGCCCGGAAACTGCAGCAGGACTGGGTATTGATATTTCGGCTGGCAAAAGCTCCTATGCGATGTCTGGGCGCCAAGGGATTGGAATTAAAGTCGCGGACCTACTCGATCACATGGAGAGAGTCATTGACGCTAAACGCTCAAGAAAAGCGGGTATTTCCAGCAGATCGATTGCTGCGGCTGCGATTCGTTATTATTTGCTGAAATATCAGCTGCAAACAGAAGTTATTTTTGACTTGGAGCAAGCGACGGAAATAACCGGGAACACGGGCGTCTACCTGCTTTATGCATACTCAAGAGCTAACAGTATTTTGGACAAAGCAAAGAAAGATACTCGACTTCATAAGATGGAAGCAAAGTTCGATGGGACTCTTCTGGAAGAACAGGAATATCAGCTTTTGAGGCACGTCGCCTATTGGCCCGAAACACTGGAAGCTGCCACTAAACAATTGGCGCCTAGCATACTCTGCCATTACGCTTTCGAGCTAGCTTCGCTTTTTAACCATTTCTACAGTGTTTGTCCGGTTTTAAAAGGCAGTGAAGAAAGCATAGCCCATCGCCTTTGGATCACGCAAACGTATAAACAGACGCTGCATCAGGTACTGGAAGTGCTGGGTATGCCGACGCCAAAACGATTGTAACCGAAAAAACGATTGCATGTATTCTATTAGGCAATGCCATTTCGATTAACGCTTCGGAAGTCGGGGTTGTCCGCATTCGTCCTTAAAAATGCAACATAAGCTTTCTGATCTTGATCAAATGCGG
This sequence comes from Paenibacillus sp. Soil724D2, assembly GCF_001427935.1. Lineage (NCBI taxonomy): Bacteria > Bacillati > Bacillota > Bacilli > Caryophanales > Paenibacillaceae > Paenibacillus > Paenibacillus sp. Soil724D2. The sequence continues at coordinate 10,225 of NZ_LMRY01000056.1, read as the reverse complement.
TACAATAGGGATATTCGTGCCAATTTGAATGATTCAGGAGGCTTTAACCACAATGACAGAAAAAGATATCGACACACAAGCTCCAGTAGATAACGAACAAGATCAAGAACGCGAACAGGCCCAAATCATTATGACTTGGTTTCAGCACATTCAAGAAGTAATGAAAGAACAATTTCCCGAATATGAAGTAGATGGCCAGATTGGCAATAATCCGACTTATGGTCCAATGTTTGCCTTCACACTTAAAAATGATGAAAAGTCCACATCATGCGGATTTTTCTTGAATGAAATTATGAGAAACTTCCAAACAAATCCGAATGCGGGGCTGTGGTTATCGTCCTTTTTCGTAGATTTGTTGAGAAGCCCAGAAAATCATCCGCTGCCGAATCCTCCACAATCGGAAGATGAAGCCAAAGAGCTGCTGGATAAACATATTGTTCCTTATTGCGCGGCTACAGTTCGTGAAGAATTCCCTGATCAAAAGATCTATGTTGACTTGGAGCTTCATGAGGAGCATGGTCCAGTCCTCGAGGCTGGCTTCGTAGCTGTTGAAGATGGCAATAATACATGTGCACTTCCGCTGCAATATTTAATGACGTTATATTTATTGAATCGTGACCCGGCAGAGCCTTTAATTCAAGCGATGTATCGGTTGTATGAAGAAAATAATTTAGGCCAATAAGGATGAGAAGTGAACAGCCAGGAGGGTTTCCTCCTGGCTGTTCGGTTTGGTTGAGGTTTGGTTATATTTTGATTGATTTAATTTGATTTTTGTTTGATGTGATTTGATTTGAGGGAGCTTAAAGTGGAGTAGTTTCCCTTTTCATTGTTTTGCTACATGAGAAGTTGTACTACGTACAACAATTTTCTTAGTTTCTTCTCTCTGAGCAGGAATTGTTGTAATTCGTACAACAATTTGCTCGATTTTTGCTCAAAAGGGCTACTTAAAGTAGAAATTGTTGCAATTTTTGCAACAATTTCCAAGAGGTATGCTAATTTGTTTGATTTTTGTTATACAACGTACAACATTGCTTCCTTTATAGTTTGGAAGTCATGCAGCGTGTCAGAGAGAAATGTGAAGGTAGGAGTAGAGAATGGCTAATTTAATCCATCCTCTCGATTTACTTCCTACAAACGGAGATACTCCTCATAGCTTTTAATAATCGGAAGTGGAGAGATGGAACCAAACTTCACATATTTCATCGCATGCGACGTATTAAAGAGCACAACGGTATCGCTCGGACGCAGCCATCCGCTGTCGCAGAGTGCGAGCAGACCTGCCCAAGTTGCCGAGCCTTCGGGGGACGCGGAGATGCCCTGCGAGCCCAAAGCGCGAGTAGCCTCGGCAATTTGGCTCTTGGAGAGGGCGATGGCTGTGCCGCCGCTTTGTTTCACAATCGACAGGATGAGTGCCAAGTCTGGCGGATTCGGTACGCGCATACCTGTCGGACTAGCTTCTACTCCGGCAGCTTGGGCACTTCCAGCTTGTCTGCATGCGATGCCATCGACAATTGGCTGGCATCCTTCTTCCTGCACGCAGACGAATCTTGGCATGGGGCCGTCAATCCAGCGAAGTGCTTTGAGCTCCTGGTAAGCTTTCCACATGCCAATAATACCGGAGCCGCCGCCGGTTGGATAGATGATGACGTCGGGGAACGTCCAGCCAAGCTGTTCGGCTAGCTCAAGTCCCATTGTTTTCTTGCCTTCTACACGTCCGGGCTCCTTCAATGTGCCAACATTTACCCAACCCTGATCTTGTTTACCCGCTTCAATGATTGCTGCTGCATCATGAATGAAGCCATCTACGAGGTAGGTGGCTGCTCCATATAACGGACATTCGTCCACGATTAATGGCGGGCAATCCATGGGGATAAAGACGGATGCCTCGATCCCGGCACGTCCTGCATAAGCGGCTAATGCCCCTGCGGCATTTCCATTGGATGGAACGGCCGCTTTCGTCGCTCCCGCTTCTTTGAGCAAGGAAACAGCGACGGAGAAGCCCCTCGACTTAAAACTCCCCGTAGGGTTCTGCTCTTCTCTCTTGATCCATAGCCGTTTAATAGGCAGTCTCTGCTCCCATTCCTGCATACGCAGAAGTGGCGTCCAGCCTTCGCCTAAGGTGATGATACAATCAGGGTTACTCACTGGAAGCAATTCTTTATATCTCCACATCGATGGGTAGCGTGTTTGTAAAGCTTCCTTCGTTAACGTTCTAGCTAAGTGTTCCAAGTCGTAATCGACCAATAAAGTGCCACCGCAGTCGCATTTCATTTCTTGATAACGGAAAGGGAGCCTTGCAGAACATCGTGAGCAATAAAGCCCCAATCGCTTCATCTCCGGGCCTCCTCAAAGTTTTCAATAGAAAACTATTATAGTTTTAATAAGAGTTTTGTTATTGCAAACTCTTATTTAGACTATTACCAAGAGGAGAAGATGGAAACGGCTTGTGTCTTTTGATTTATTTTTATTTTTCCAACTTATTTTAGCGATTCAAATATTTGGTTTGTTTTTGTTTTTCTTTTTGTGAAATGACTTTATCTTGTAGAACATCGACTTATCCTTCAATTTCAAAAATAGCTCAAGCATTGGAGCGAAATTAACCTCAATTATCCAAACATTCCCTTCTTTATCGAATGCCATATCAATCCCCATCGTCCGCACCCAAGGATAATAAGGACCCAATTTCTTAGCGGCTTGCAAGGCAACTTTATCGAGCTGTGAGAGGAGATCAGAAGCCCGCATCTTTTTGAGCGCCGAGTTTTTGAGAGCATGTTCCACCGATACGACCTTGCCGCTGCTCATGCGAATATTCGTTACGATAAAGCCCTTTCCGGCCACTTTGGCCAGTTTACCGGTCACTTCCCAAGGTGAGTTTAGGCGTCGCTGTACCATCACTCTGAGATCAAAGGGCCGGTCATTCACCGTAGCAAGCGGAATTCGCTGCTGAATAATGTTGTTTTTGCTCGCTTTCTTTTTGATATAAGCGTTTAATTGGGTATGGTTTGTAAAATTTTTCTTCGTAGCGCCATCCTGTACCTCATATGTGGAAGAATCCATCTTTTTGATCCGAATGACACCATTGCCCCCATAGCTCCCAGTTGGTTTAATGATGACCTGACTGTATTTTTTTATCATGCGCCAGAAAGAGCTTTTTCGCAGCCATGCTGTTTCTGGAAGATTCACACGAAGTTCAGACGATTTCTGCAGCAGCTTATATTTGGTCCATTTACTTGTGTTTAGTTTAGTCATTAGATTTCGCTTCTTGCTTGAGAATAACAAGATCATGTTCTTCAACCCTGAGCAGTTGATTGCGTTCATCAACGAAGACCACTTGAGGTTTGAGGTTGTTAATTTCGGCTTCATTCATGAGTCCCATACTTAGAATAATAACGAGGTCGCCAGGAGCAAAAAGGTGGGCAGGGGGACCATTCAAACCGATCTTGCCGCAGCCTTCCGGCGCAGGTATCGCGTAAGTTTTCCACCGGGTGGCGTTTCGCAGACTTGTGACTTGAACCAGTTCATAGGGTAAAATATTCGCTTTACGCATTAATAAACTGTCTATGGTAATGCTTCCCACGTAATCCAAATCGGCTTCCGTTACCGTCGCACGATGGATCTTCCCTTTACACATTAGTCGCAGCATATGCAGTAGCTCCTTTAACATCACATTGGGTATTCATCACAAAGTATGACTAAGGTCGATCTCCTGGTGTAGGCTATAGCCTATTTCCAAAGAAAAATGGGTAAATGCCACGCTGAATTAGGGCTATGATATACTAATTAAACGGATATATGTAAAACTTGGGTAGATGGGAGTGAAAAGTTCTGCAGCCTATTCTGGTTATTGATCGGGCAAACGCGGAGAAGGGTTAAAGGGGATATATTGGAGAATAGCTGCTGCAATTGCTGTAACGGAAATGTTGGCAATGTCACTCATGCTGGGTTTACATATTATCAAGCCAACGAGCCAATTCATTATCCCGATAAGAGCGGCAATGACGTTGAAATAAAAGGCAGGTATTTCCCGGGGAACCGCACAAAACGACAAGTTAAGAGCATAGCAAGAAGCGTCCGATTAAGTTTACTCGGACGCTTCTTCGTATGAATGATCGGTTCAATGGAAATAAAAACGGAGTCTCAGCTCTGATTCAGCCAATTAATTTAATGCCGCTAATCAATACCAGACTTGCAATAATCATGCGCAAAACATTGGTCGGTGCCTTAGCAGAGAGCATGCTGCCGATAACGACGCCGGGAACGGAACCGATGAGTAGGTTGAGGACGAGCGTATAATTCACATTCCCCATACTGGCATGCAGAATGCCTGCTGCCGTTGCAAGGAAGAAAGCGTGAGCAATGTCAGTTCCGACGAGCTGAGCCGGGTTCATACGGAAAAAGTAAAGCATTGCAATAGCGTACAAGGAGCCGGATCCAATGGACGTAAGCCCGACAACAAAACCCAGTACAGCCCCAATTGTAATGGTTAGTCCTCGTTTCTCCTCCAAAGATTGGAGCTGCCAGCGATTTTCTTTGATTTTGTGGCCGAAGAAAACTTTAAACAAAGTAGCAAACGCCACCAGAATCAAGACATAACCAAGAGCATGCTTAATAATGATCTCCTGATTATGAAAGAACGAATTGAATAATTTTAAAAAAATAATAGCTGCAATTACACCTGGAATACTACCCATGGCCAACATTTTAACCAGCTTGAAATCAATCGTTTTCTGCCGCCAATGCTGAATCGTGCCAAAAAGCTTTGTAATCGAATTATAAAGAAGGTCTGTTCCCACGGCAATTGAAGGATTTATTCCAATCAGGATCAAAATGGGGGTGAGCAGCGAAGCTCCGCCTACACCAGTCAATCCGACCATAAAACCAACAAATACGCCCATAAATAAAACTGTTAAAGTCATGTTGTCATGTCCCCAATCCAATTACCCACTAACCATATTGGATTAATTTTATTATATAGAAAAGCATTATGTAAAGGAAAACTTTTAACTCTTTTTGATTTGACTTCATAATGCTCTGAACATGCTATTCATTCATTCTGGAATCAGTTACAATATGTGGATGTGAAAAAAAGTAGTATTTAGGAGGTGACATCCATTAGAAATCGAACTACGGTTATGGTGAGTATCGTTTTGGCGGTATTAGTGTCGTCTATCGATACCACGATTGCGAATACCACAATGCCGATTATTGTGAAAGAAATTGGTGGCAATGACCTGTACGCATGGGCATTTACCTCCTATATGGTCCTGTCTACTGTATTAGCTCCATTAGCTGGCAGATTATCTGACCTATTTGGGCGGAAGCGGATCTATGCAGCAGGCATACTTCTGTTTCTTTTCGGATCTGTGCTTTGCGGTTTATCCCAGAGTATGCTGCAGCTGATTTTGTTCAGAGCGATTCAAGGAATTGGTGCAGGGGTGATGATGCCCTTTCCTGCCATTATTGCGGGAGATATTTATCCGGTGGAGCAGCGAGGTAAAGTACAAGCGTATTTCACAGGGATGTGGGGGTTATCTGCCATATTAGCACCTCTACTGGGTACGTTTTTCGTGACCTACCTGAGTTGGCGGTGGATTTTTTTCGTTAATATACCGGTATGTATCGTTGCGCTTCTTGCCTTGCAGCCATATAAGGAAGTGTATCAACCGAAGAAAGCCGTAGTCGATTATGGCGGAGCTATTTTGTTTGCCTGTGGCATTTCCTTATTGCTGCTTACTACAGCAGTTGAGCGTTATAGCTATATGTATGGCGCGCTAGGAGGCATATTTATGATTGCTTTCTTTTTATATGAGAGAAAACATCCTGCGCCAATCGTTCCGTTAAATCTGCTGCGCAATCGTCCAGTGGCCATTATGATTGCAAGCTCTTTTCTAAGCTGCGCGGCTCTCTTTGGGACTTCCAGCTTCATACCTCTCTTCCTGCAAAATCAAGGCTACTCGTTGTTTGTTAGCGGTATTGCACTTCTGAGCACATCCATTGGGTGGATGGCTGTTGCTGTTCCTGGTGGGAAATGGGTAATTCGCTATGGATATAAACGGCTTCTAGTCATAGGTAATATAATACTCGTCATTACAGCTGCCTTATTTTATTTCATACATGAGGGTACTCCATTCTGGTACACGTTTACCGCACTAACGACGCTTGGTCTTGCTTATGGGATAATCTTCACTATTACTACAATCGGTTCACAGCAGCTTGTAGCAGCGCACCAGAAGGGGATTTCTACCTCGTTGCAGCTCTTTGCACGGAATATTGGAACAGCGGTCAGCGTAACCATTATGGGTGCAATCCTTACGAAATCCAGCGTCTTTTATACAGGTATTCACGGTATGTTCGTGTTTGGACTTTTGGCAAGCTTACTTTCATTGGCCATGCCGTTTGCTATTCGTTCGGCGTCCGATCTGAAAAGCCAGAAGACGGAGTAACCTCCGCATTCTGGCTTTTTTTCATAAAGCATTTGGACTAGCATTTGTATCATGGAAAACATAACTCTTTTCAAATAGCTCAGCTGTAAGTGGAACTGAGAATAAGTATCCTTGTATATTTTCACAACCAAATCTTTCTAGAAGATTGAGCTGTTCATGAGTTTCTACACCTACGGCAATGACACTCATTTTTAAACTATGTGACATAGCCATAATAGCTTCAATGATTGAAGATTCCGAATTATAGGTAGAGATCTCATGAACGATCGATTTATCAATTTTCAACGTATCCACTGGAGAGTTATGTAAATAACTTAAAGAAGAATAACCAGTTCCGAAATGATCGATAGAGATTTTAACTCCCTCACGCTTTAAAGCATAAAGCTTTTCCATGCAGCTAAGGTCGTAATTCATCGAAATGCTTTCGGTCATTTCAAGTTCTAAATACTGTGCTTCCAGCTTATTTTGATGCAGAATCTCGAGAATCATTGTCACCAAATCTTCTTGATGAAACTGGACAGAGGATATATTCACTGCAATAGGAACAGGCTCCATGCCCGCAGCTTGCCATTTATTCATTTGTAAGCAGGCAGTTTGTAAAACCCATTTTCCGATTGCAATAATTTGTCCGGACTCTTCAGCAATAGGAATAAATTCCTTCGGAGAGACGCTTCCTAACGCATGGCTATCCCACCGTAGTAAAGCTTCTACCCCGATTATTTTGCCAGTAGGAATATGGAATTTGGGTTGGTACATGAGGTAGAGCTCATTATGTTCTATAGCTGACCGGAGGGATTGCTCACATGCACTTCTCCTCGAATAAATGACACTCATTTCCTGTTCATAAAAATGATAATGGTTTCCACCGAGGTCTTTGGCCAAATACATCGCTTGATCAGCATTTTTCAGTAGAACCTCCGGATCTTCTCCATCGATTGGATACAAAGAGATACCGATACTAGTGGAAACAAAAACATTTCGACCATCAATTTGGAAAGGAGCTTCCAGTTGTCGAATGATTTTCTCCGCTTGCACAGCTGCTGACTCCCGATTCCCGAATGGGTACAAAATCACAAATTCATCGCCACTTAGCCTGGAAACAATGCTTTGTGCAAACAAGCTTTCCGAGAGCAGTGCGGAGAACTTTTGCAGCACCAGATCTCCCAAGTGGTGGCCTAAGGTATCGTTAATGAGTTTAAACCGATTTACATCAAGGAAAAGTAGAGCTAAGCTTTGATTATGTTGTTTGGCTTTGTTTAACACATCATGGAAAAGCTGATTGAACTGGTTGCGATTCGGCAAGCCTGTCAGAAGATCAAAATAGGCTAGCTGTTGTATCATTTCCTCGGACTTCTTTTTTTCAGTCAGATCACGGAGATAAGCTGTATAAACATGCCTTCCTTTATACGGAGTGCTCGTAATCGTTATTTCCGCTGGAAACACGCTGCCATCCGATCGAAATGCTTTCAATTCGGTTCGCTTACCGATAATCGATTCATCTTTGGCTGTGAATAGCAGATTTAAGAAGGTTGTCTCCTGGCCATCTTTTTCAAAAAGAAAATCGATTAACGTTAGCCCTAGAGCTTCTTTGCGTTCGTAACCCAAAATGGCTTCTGCTGCAGGATTAAACGCAATGATCCTCCCACTTGAATTAAACATCATGATACAATCGATAGCAGACTCTAATAGCGAAGCTTGGAGTGCTTTTTTGTTATTAAAGGATAAGTAAAGAGCAGTTATTGAAATAATGAACGTTAGCAGCATGAGGTAAATTGGATAATTATCTGTTAGCGTATGGTGCATGAATCAACCTCATTTCGTATAAATAAAAAAGCCCATCCCGAATGAAAGGATGAACTCCTTGACTCGGTAACCTGTCGTCCATAGCAATCCCAATTAGGGATGCCTTAGGTCATGGCTTTGCGTCGCATTGTTTCCAATGGTTTGCTTTTTACGATTCTATTTATGTAGTTCATAAGGCACTAGTCAGTGATGTGTAAAGCTTAAATACCAGTTAATACGCCCTATTATAATTAGTTAAAAATGACGTGTCTATAGCGGTATTTGCATATAATTAGCGAACGATGTCGAATTCAACTAAGAATAATTTATAATGCTAATTTCTTGATTTTTTATAGTTCTAAAGATGGATAGGTGAGGTTCAATGTATAAATCAAGCCATGTTCGAGGCATTATTTTTGATATGGATAATACACTGCTGAGGTCTAAGATTAATTTCCAAATGATGAAAAAGCAAGTGGCGGACTACCTTATTGATCATGATTTATTGCCAGTTGGTTTTCCGATTCAAGAGCATACCACTTCAACCATGATTGAGTATGTGAAAGCGAACGGGATGTCTGAAGAGTCCTATACAGAAGTGATGCATATGGTCGTTCAACATGAACTAATCGGCATGGAAGGCGCAGGACTGGAATCCCATGTTTCCGAGCTCCTGAAAGCTTTAATGACGGGATATGTCCTGGTTATTGTGACAAATAATTCATACAAGGCAGCGGTACAAGCGCTGGAAACAACGGGAATTCATCCATACTTTGATTTGATCATCGGAAGAGAACAAATGGAAGCGATGAAACCATCTCCATCTGGATACTTAGCCGCTAAGCAGCATTTTCCACACATTCTTGAGAGCGAATGGATATCAATCGGAGATTCGTGGATAGATGGCAGAGCGTCCGTAGATGCAGGAGTTCCCTTTATCAGCTACGGGCTGAGCGGACATCTGATGAAGGAGAAGGGAATCTCCCCTGTAGCTCATATTGACAGCTTGCTTAAGTTGTTAGATTATGTGTAGATAACAATACGAAAGTAGTGAATAAAGATGTTAGTAAATGTGAAATCCCGACTAAATGAAAATGATATACAAGAACTGCTGAGTTACAGCGTTTTCCCCGATCCTGAGGCGTTGCAACCTGTCATTGATCGTTATGAAAATGATGCTAATCTATGGTTGTTTGGATATGAATCCGAAGGTATCATGGTGGGCATTATCGGCTTTGAACTCAGTGATAATCAGGAGATGACGATCACTCATCTTGCCGTTGAACCGGAGAGCAGAGGGGTAGGCTTTGGACGAGGGATTATCCTAGAAATTATTGAAGATATGCACCCCGTTCGAATCGTGGCAGAAACGGATGAAGAGTCAGTCCAATTTTATCGGAATATTGGGTTTGTCATTCGCAGCCTCGGAGAGAAATATCCGGGTGTAGAGCGTTTTCTATGTACATATGAGGTAGAAGAAGCGGAAGAGGATTAAGAGATCGCAGAGACTGTTAAAGAAACGGAACTACGATTCGTAATTTTTGGAAAAAGACGTTAGAAATTGAAATCGCGGAGCGTTGTTCCTCAAAGTATATTTATCTCTTTCAAAAAAGGATCTGAGTCGTCGACTCAGATCCTTTTTTTTCTATCTATATGGAATTAAATGTTTTTGGGTTAGGGGGAGGTAAAGTTAAATCCATCCTGATGTTTTGTTTTCTAATTTGTAGGAGAAGACATTCGATTCATTCGTCTAATCATGCTCAATATTGAGGTCTTAAACCGGGATCAATCGTCAATTATGCTGGGTTGAGGTTGTTGGATGAATGAATTCAAACACGCGGTTGAATGGTGTTGTTTAAAAGAGTCAATTTCATAATAAAGTCCGATTTTTCCAAGTATGGATTCGGGAGAAATGCAGTTGAATAAGAGCCTTTAGAGACTGCTATTTCTTCATTTCCAGCGTATTTTGTAAAAATAAGAGTCCGTAATAAGAGTCCGTA